>JAZUHF010000028.1:0-12139 GCA_045641585.1 Acutalibacteraceae bacterium | reverse complement strand
ATCTGCGACCGATTGCTATAACATTGGAGATGTCAGCGGCAGCAGAGATGTCGGTGGCGTGATAGGTAGTATGGATCAAAATGCCGGAGAACTTATTCGTTGTTACAACATCGGTATGATAACAGGAGAAAATTCATACATCGGTGGTTTAGTTGGAACCATTTATAACGATTCTGTTATTGAAAACAGCTACTATTTGTCCAATTGCTTGGAAACCGGAAATTCTTACGGCATGGCGCTAACTGATGAAAAAATGCGGGATAAAAATAACTTTATCAACTGGAATTTCAATAGAATTTGGGAAACCGGTTTTGATAATGAATTTCCGTATCCTTCACTTCGATATTTTGGTAGCAAAGAATATTATTATAGAATTCGGCTTTTAGATGGAGATGAATGTCTATTTGATGAATTGGTTAGAGAAGACGATTCGGTAACACTTCCGGTGCTTGACAGTCGAGAAGCTTTTGATTTTGCTTATTGGAGAGACACACAAGGTTGGTCTTATGCGGATGAATTTTATCCTTATGAAGATGTAGACCTTAAGGCAACTTGGATTACGCGTAATATCTCTCTTAATGTCTGGGACGGTAGTGTAGATGCTGAATGGGATGGTTCTGGAACAAAGGAAGCACCATATTTGATATCTTCTGCTGCGGAATTGGCTGGTCTGGCACAACAAGTTAATTATGGCACTAATTATAATGGAAAATTTTTCCGTCAAACTGTTGATCTTGTGCTGAATGACGGGGGCGAGCTTTTTTGTGATGAAATTATTGGTCAAAACCAATGGATGTCGATCGGTGATTATTATTGCCCGTTTTGTGGAACATATGACGGAGACGGACATACAATTTCGGGATTGTTTCAGATAGGCCACTATTCCAACTACGCAGGTCTATTCGGTTACACTTCATTTGGCTCAGTTTCTAACTTAGAAATATTAAACTCCTACATTAGTAATTATAGTTACAATAATGAATCATATTCCGGCGGTGTCGTCGGTTTTGTTAGTAGCGGTTATGTAACCAATTGTAACTACAATGGTGCTATTGCGGTCAATAGTAATTACACAGGGAGTCGAACCGGAGCCGGTGTCAAAGATGCCGTGGCCGGCGGTGTCGTCGGGGGGATTGCTTGTAACCATGCTACGATTGGTGTTATTGATAATTGCCGCAACGCTGGAACGATTAACGGCTCGGGGTCGAATGTTTGTATCGGCGGTATCGTGGGACTTGTTCAAAACGATTGCGTTGTCACCAACTGTTCTAATACAGGTTCGGTGACAGGCAAAGGTGAGGTAATCGGTGGTGTTGTGGGTTACGGTTGCATAGAGAATTGTTACAACGCCGGTTCGGTAACAGGAGAAGCCGATGTTATCGGCGGTGTAACCGGTGTTGGTACTGCAAAGAATTGTTATAATACTGGCACCGTAATAGGAAGCGGTACTACCGGTGGTGTACTTGGCCAAGGATATGTAGGTAGTGATTTCACGGCGATCAATTGTTATAACGCCGGTAGGGTAACTGGCAATGGACTTTTAACAGGTGGTGTGTCGGGTCATCCTATTTCTGCTATAACTAATTGTTATAATACAGGTGAAATCAACGGCCGCAATTATACCGGTGGTGTAACAGGAGAACTATATAACAATACAATTGAAAATTGCTATAATATTGGGCAAATAAATGGCGACGATAAGAAAATCGGCGGAATTGTAGGGCGTGCTTATGGTGGAAGCGTTATCACTAACTGTTATTATGTGTCAGGATGTGTGGTAAACGGAAATTCCTATGGTTCGGCATTGACTAAAGAACAAATGAAAAATAAAAGTTCCTTCGAAAACTGGAATTTTTATAAAACATGGGAAATTGGTTTTGAAGAAGATTATCATTATCCTACTTTGAAATGCTTTGGAAGTAAAGAGTATTATTATAATATACGTTTTTTTGACGATGAGCAGTGTATTGAAAGCGATTATGTAAAAGTTGGAGACTCTCTTACATTTCCTTCGTTAACTAAAATGGGGCTTGATTTTTCGCATTGGCGAATAGATGAAAAAAAATATTTTGCAGGTGAAGCATTTGTTCCTATCGACGATATTGATTTTAAAGCAATTTGGTCTACGCGGAACGCTTCAAAAAATGTATGGAACGGTGGGGTTGATACTGATTGGACAGGAAGCGGAACTGAATATGATCCTTATATAATTTCATCCGCCGAAGAACTTGCCGGTTTAGCACAACGAGTTAACAGCGAGAATTTTAATCATTGGCAAGAAATCTATCTTAAACAAGTAGTTGATATAGTGCTAAATGACAGAGGAGATACTTTTTGCGATGATATTATTGGTAAAAACGAATGGACACCGATTTTAAATGAAGATCATTGGAATTCTCCAATAATACATTATGATGGGAACGGTCATACTGTATCAGGTGTTTATTTACGCAATAATTATTATTATGCAGGTTTATTTGGTCGCAATGTGTATGTTTCAAACTTGGGTGTTGAAAGTTCATATATTTTCAACACATCCACAGACTATTATGCCCGAACGGGAAGTGTTGTAGGTAGTGCTCTTAGTGTTATCAATTGTTATAATTCCGGTACGGTAATTGGTCAAGGAATATATACCGGCGGTGTGGTAGGAAGTGGTGATGCAATTAACTGTTATAATACAGGTTTTGTTGTAGGGGAAGAAACTACCGGCGGTGTAGTTGGTATTGGAACGATGACGGATTGCTATAACACTGGTACTGTTATAGGCACCGGTGGATATTATGAAGGCGTCGGCGGCGTATTGGGGAAAGCTTGGTCTGGAACAGATGTGGCAATAAATAATTGCTATAATTCCGGTGTAGTTATAGGCAAAGGTGAATATTCTGAAAACATAGGTGGCGTAATAGGTGATGTATCAAATGAATCCTATGATGATATAACTATTAGCATATCAAATTGTTACAACACAGGTACAATTACGAGCGAAGGTGAATATTCTGAAAACATAGGTGGCGTAATAGGTGGGTCCGATAGCGGTTCTGCAATTCACATTTCTTCATGTTATAATACCGGAACTGTAACAAGTCCAGGAAAGTATGCTGAATATATAGGGGGCATAATTGGTAATGTTCATAATTACTGTACGATTACAAATTGTAATAACACCGGTGAAATAACGGGCGGTGGTTATGTCGGAGGCGTGGTTGGATGTAATTATTATTCAAGTGGTAGTACCGTAACTGATTGCTATAATGCCGGTGCGGTCAGAGGAAGTATCAACGATAGAGGTAATAACCTAGCTATCGGAGGCGTGGTTGGTGCAGGATCTGCAACCAATTGCTATAACGCAGGTGAGATTAGTGGATATTCATTTGTCGGTGGTGTAATAGGAGACGGATCTGCGACCGATTGCTATAACATCGGCAATGTCAGCGGCAGCAGAGATGTCGGTGGCGTGGTTGGAATAGGATCTGCGACCGATTGCTATAACACCGGCACTGTCAGCGGTAGTGACAATGTCGGCGGCGTGGTTGGATATGGTGATGCAACCGACTGTTACTATCTTAATACCTGTATTAAAAATTCCGCAAATAACTTCGGTATATCGCTTACCGATGAGCAGATGAAACAAAAAGAATCTTATGTAGGCTTTGATTTTGATACATATTGGGAGGTTGGTGCAGTTGATGGATACGATTATCCGACCCTTCAAGATGTAGAGCACATTATAACCTTTACTGTAACATTTTTGGGGAAAGACAGTACCGTATTAAAAGTGCAAACGGTAGAAAAAGGCAAAAGTGCATACTTACCTTATGTTGAGGGCTATACAGATGGAAACTATTTCTATTCGTTTGACCATTGGGATGGGGATTATACCAATGTAACTGAAAATCGCACCTTAACCGCTGTATATAAACAAGTTGAAATTATTAAATTTAATGATATTTCTATACCATTCACGGTAGAATATGGTTTTTCAAACGAGGAACTACATGTTCAGTTAGAGTCCTATTTCAGTCGCAAGCTCTGTACCACTACAAACGGCTATAAGATGATGTGCGAGGTATTATGGAATGATAATGACCTAAACGCATATAACCCAAAACAAGCGGGTGAATATATTATAAACGGAATCTTAAAAATAACGGATCCGGCCTATTCGCAAGTTGCTGATTATTACAACATGGCGGAAGGTGCATCTATAAAGGTTACGGTTACGGTTTTGCCAAAAGATGAGCAGACGGTCCGGTTTGAAAAGAACGATCTGCAGTATGATGTTTTGGATGACGGAACAAGCGTGACAATAACCGGCTATTCAGGTAACGCTTCGGAAGTGGCGATTCCGGAAACAATGGATGGTTACGATGTTGTTTCAATTAGTGAAAATGCTTTTGCCGGTAATCAATCGATTACTGCAATAACAATACCTTCAAGCGTCAAAGTTGTAGGTAATAATGCTTTCAGCGGATGCTCATCATTAGTTCGGGCAACCTTTGAAGACGGTGTTGAAAAAATAGGTGAAAACGCCTTTTATAATACTGATCTTGTCAGTGTCACCCTGCCGGATACCATTGATACAATCGGAGCAAAAGCGTTTGGCTATTATGGTGATAACAGTTTGATAGATGGTTTTGTCATTTATTGCAATGCCGATTCAACAGCAAAGCAATATGCCGATGAAAACGGTATTTTTTGCTGTTTGCTTCAGGAAAAGACTGACGAGGGAACAGGAATATCTGTTGTGGCAGAAGAAAACATCACTCTGGTTGTTGCGCAGATTGAAGAAGGCAGTTACTATGAAAACGCTCAGCAAATCGTTCAGGAAAACGATAATGTTTCGCTTTTTGAAATAAAAATCGTTGACGAAGACTCAAACGAAGTTCAACCCGGTAACACATTAAAAATAAGCATCCCCGTTCCAACCGGCTTTGATGCCGAAAGTTGTGAGGTGTACCGAATCAACACCGACGGCACTTTTAAGGCTATGAACGCCAAGCTTGTTGACGGAAAACTTGTTTTTATGACTCCGCATTTGAGCTATTATGCAATAATTGAGGGTTGTAACACTTTTTCCGTTTCTGGAACAATTACCTCGTTTGGCGATGCAAATGGCACTGTTACTATGGAGTTGTACAATGGTGAAACACCGATAGGAACGGTAACATCAAATAACGGTCGATATCAGTTCAATTCAGTGGCATCTGGTACCTATCAAATGAAGATCAGTAAAGAAAATCATGTGACACGTACCTATGATGTGACTGTTGGGGACAGTGATGTTACGCAGGATGTCATGATCCATCTTCTCGGTGACATTAATGGTGACGGGAAGGTTAACATCACTGATGTTAATAAAGCCAATGCACACGCCAATAAAACAAAGTTTTTAACTGGATATGAATTTGACTGTGCAAACATCAATGGCGACAATAATGTTAATATTACCGATGTTAATAAAATGAATGCTCACGCAAACAAAAGTAAATATATTTGGTAACAATTTAGGAGGATGCTTATGAAAAGAAGGATTTTGACTATTATTTTAGCGATAGCAATGGTTTTTGCATCTGTCCCTGTTTCGGTTGTTTTTGCTAATGGATCAAAGGCAAATTATACTGTAACAGCCAATAAAACCACTGCTGTAGCCGGAGATGAAATGGAATTTTCGGTTAAACTCGATTTAATCAATAGAATGACAGCATTTGAGTTTACGCTCGATATTCCGAGTGGACTGACACTTATTCCGGGAAGCCAAACGGCAATATCTTCGGCACAACTCGGGTTTGACACCATAAACAATAATGAATCTGCACTTCTTGTAAGCGGTTACGGACATATTCCGTACACAGCGACAGGAACTCTCACATTGGCAACATTTAAGTGTACCGTAGATTCAAATGCCGTAGGGAAATATACCGTTGGCTTAAAAGATACCGTACTCAATGATGATGAATACGAAGAAGAAGCACACGATGTAACTTCCGTTGAAATCAATGTAGCTATTCCCGCAACAGGTATTTCGATCAAAGAGACAACCACTCTTACCGAGGGCAATACCGAACAACTCACTGCTATACTTACACCGACAAATGCAACCGATACGGTTTCATGGACTTCAAATGATGATTCAGTTGCTACGGTCAGCAGTACCGGTCTTGTAACGGCAGTTAAAAAAGGAACTGCTACCATTACCGCAACGGCAGGCAATGCTTCTGCTACTTGCGTTGTAACGGTTGAATGTTCTCATACAAATACAACTGTTCACCCTGCCGAAAGCTCGACCTGCTTAAAGCAGGGACACGCTGAATACTACACCTGCGATGCCTGCGGTGAAGTAATAAGCGGTTCGGCTGAGCTACTGCCTCTCGGCAACCACACCGGCGGTACTGCGACATGCAAAGACAAAGCAATCTGTGATGTATGTCATCAGCCCTACGGTGGGTACGGTGCACACAGTTTGACACAGCACGACCGCAATGAGCCGGATCATTATAATACCGGTAACATTCAGTATTGGACTTGCGATGTCTGCAATAAATACTTTAGCGATTACGAGGGTAAGAACGAGATTGAAGAAAAAGATACCGTTCTTGAGATTGTTCCGCACAGTTATCCCGAAACTTGGGTAAAAGACGGTACACAGCATTGGAAAGAATGCGGTTGCGGAAATAAGATTGAAGTAGCAGACCACAGTTATGACAATGCCTGCGATACTACCTGTAATGTCTGCGGATATGTGAGGAGCATTACTCACAGTTATCAGCAAACTTGGAGCACGGACGAGGAAAATCATTGGCACGAGTGTTCTGTTTGCCACGATAAGAAAGATGTGGGCACACATAGTGGCGGTACGGCCACCTGTAAAGCTAAAGCTGTTTGCAAGACCTGCAACACTTCCTATGGCGACTTTGGTGAACATAATTACATTGAAAAAATTGATGCAAAGTATTTGAAATCTGCTGCAACCTGCAAGGATTTGGCGGTATATTACAAGAGTTGTTCGGTATGCGGTGAAAAAGGAGTAGAAACCTTTACAACCGGTACCGTTGATAAAACGAATCATGCCGGGGGAACCCATCTTGTAGGTCAAAAGGAAGCATCTTGTTTTGAAGAAGGTTATACCGGCGATACATATTGCTCCGGTTGCGATACAAAACTGCAAAGCGGTCAGGTAATCGGAAAAACCGGTCATAATCCCGCATCCGTTTGGAGCACCGATGCCGAATACCACTGGAAAGAATGTCAGACCGTTGGTTGCGGTAATAAAATTGATAAAGCCGCACACTCTGGCGGAGAAGCAACCTGTATCAGTAAGGCAGTTTGTGAGATTTGCCACGTTGAATACGGTGAAATCAACCCGAATAACCACAAGAATACAACCGTCATCAACGCAACGCCGGCAACCTGTTATGAAGAAGGATATACCGGAGATACTTATTGTAACGATTGCAAAAAGGTTGTAGCAAACGGTACGGCAATTCAAAAGACAAGTCATACAGCATCTGATTGGAAATTTGATGAAGATGAGCATTGGAAAGTATGTACTGTTGAAAAATGTGGTGTGGAAATGGTTGAAAGCCGTGCAAAGCATACTGAAAGCGATTGGATTATTGATAAACCGGCGACCTTTACCGAAGAGGGTTCGAAACATATCGAATGCACCGTATGCGGTAAGGTTATTAAGACCAAATCTATTGCAAAGTTGATCGCTTATGAGATAATAGATGGTACAGATGGTGCAAAATGTACATGGACAAAGGAAAGCAAAAATGATTTGTTGTTTACATCCAATGCCGAATTTTCCAAATTTGTTGAAGTAAAAATTGACGGTAAAGTGATTGACACCAATAATTATTATGCAAAAGCAGGTTCAACGGAGATAACATTGAAAAATAGTTATCTTGAAACACTTTCAGACGGAAAACATACTTTGACGATTGTATCAACTGACGGATACGCCGAAACCGCATTCGAAATAAAAGAAGCAGAAAAACCGGTAACACCTGTTTCCCCTCAGACCGGAGATAACAGTAATCTTATTCTTTGGATTTCGTTACTGATTGTTTCTCTCGGCGGACTTGTTACGCTTTCTGTTCCCTCTAAAAAGAGAAAAGTAAGATAATACCGAATAATGCGGCAACGGGTGTTCCCGCTGCCGCATTTTCAAACGGAGTGATAAACAATGGAAAGAGAAGAATATATCGGACAATACACTGATGATTACCGTCCCAGACGAAACAAAGCATATTATCGCAAAAAGCGTAGAATAAGACGATTGATTATTATAACTGTTATTACAGCAATACTCCTGTTGGGGTTGATTACATTTTTGCTGTTCAGAAGCCAAAATGGTGTTATGAAAGGCACTTGGGTTTACGATCAGTATACCAAATATGAATTTGACGGAAAAGAAAACGGTTGTATGTGCCTTGAAGAACTGCATTATGAATTCACTTATTCCGTTAAAGGTGATACACTGAAAATGGACTTTGAAGACCCGTCTGTTCATGACTGCGAATATACATTTACAATCGACAGTGACCGCTTAACCCTTGTCGGCGGTGAAGGAACAAACGGAGGAACTTATCAGTTAACGAAAGAATAAAAAGTTTTATCAAAAACTTTTTCTGCCTCATCCGCCCTACACGGAACTGTATAACTCTACATAACTCCTTACAACTTTCAACGGCCCAAAAACCGTTGAAAATACTGCATTTTCGGGGTATTGACAAGCAAAAAAAAGAGTGTGATATAGTATGCTTGCAGATGGTAAATTTGCGTGAAAATTGAATATTGTTTTAGGAAAAAATTTTGGATAATCAAAGTTTTTTAGGGTTTAGCTCGAATTTTTAGGGTCAAACTTTAGGGTCTGGTTTTAGGGTCAGACGATTTGCGGCAAGGGTGCTTGGCCCTTGCCGCTTGTTTGTGTGCAATGAATTCACATTTCATCATCAGAATTATCAAAATACTGTACCATGTCTTCACTTTCAACTGCCTAAAATGGTGAGTTGGAACGTGATGCAAACAGAAAACGGTTTCTGAAATGCTCAAAGCTTCGGAACCCCCTTCCAAGTCTGCGCAGGTCCTTTATTTTGCGATTAAGTGATTCTACCGGTCCATTGGACAGTCTGCTTTCAAATGAACCTCGTTCATTCATTCGTTCAACCATTATAAAAGAGTTGATTATGTATTCTCTGTTTTTAAGAAGAATCCCTGCAAATGAAACAAATATCCCATGACCCGAGTCCTTGTATGTTTTGATCAGAGAGTCCAGTTCTATAGCAACCTGCATGGGGTTTCCTGCATTTCTTGCGTTGAATTGCACATAAAGTTCTTTAAGGTCACGATAGGTTTTCATTTTCGCATCCAGAGATAGCAGCATTCGTTCATAATCATAAGTGTTCATCATACGGTGAAAGTGAGGATCCATTCTTAAATCATCATGATACGTTATTGATGAGCGGTTAGACAAAACTAGCCATCTGTATTTTTGAAGTAGATACACTTCATCTGAAACAGGAAGTGACACAGGGACTTTGCGATCCTTTGAAAGTCTTTCCGCCCGCTCGGCATCCAATTGCTTATAATGCTTTAAAAGAGCTCTTAGATAAACATCTATTGAGCGTATAATCCACTGGACTACGTGAAAAGAATCAACTACTGACACTGCGTTCGGGAAATACTTTGCAACATAGTTTATATAGGGATTATACATATCTGTCAAACACATCAAGTACGTACGTGTCAGATACGTGGAACTGGTTTGCTATGGCAGTAGCTGACCGGCTTAGATCCCTGAATGCTTCTACAATCAGAAGCTCGGAGGCATTGGTGTTTCTCCTGTATTTTTTAACGAAATTGAAACTTTCGTTACATTCAAAAAGACAGGTTTTGTTTTAACACCTCCATCTGCGTTGTCTTAGAATAATTGTGACAATAAAGACATCCTGCATTATCGGATGGTTTATTGTGCGGGTTTTAATTCCTCTTGAATACATTCTGAAACCGCACTTTGGGCAGAAGTGTGTACCGGGATGTGTTTCAAGAGTAATAGTTTTTCTGTTTCCAATGGTTTGAATATCGGAAACAAATACGTTAGGGTCTTCTAACGCAAGCAATTCTGTGATATCATTCATTTGTCCTCCTTTCCAATGAATTCATTGCAGAATAATCATAGAGAAAGAAGGAAGGAAGAGCAATAGAATGTTATTCCTTTATTGACGTTTTCTGACCCTAAAACCAGACCCTAAAGTTTGACCCTAAAAATCAACCCTAAAAAACTTGGAATACCTAAAGGAGATTCATATGGACAGATTTATCATCTACAATTTATGCGCAGTAGCCACAGTAGCGGTAATTATCGCTGTATTCACTATAATTTATCGCAAAGTATTAAAGAAGAAAGATGTATCTACATCGACTTATTTCAAAGTAATTTCAATTATTCTTTCAGTTTCATTTGTTATTTCAATCCTTGGCAATATCTTTTTTATCAACAATTTAAATGAAGAGAGAAGTCGTCACTATTCAATAGCTGATTTTTTGACCACGGAAGATATTTATGATGTAGATGAGAATGGAGCGGAATCAGAATCCCGGAATCTCAGCGTGCTTGGAAAATACTATAAAGAAGATTCAATTCCGAGATATGAAAGAACCGAACTGGTTCAGGGTGATATAAAATACACTTATTATAAGAATAAAAATGTCCTTCCTGATTCCAATGAATATAAAACCACACCCAATTTAATAATATATGCAGAATATATAGGAGAAGAAATTCCTGATTTTGCATGGAAATATACATCTGCAGATTGGATTGACGAAGAAAAAGTAATAAGCAGCTTATATTCTTCCGGATCATCAAGATCAAGAATCATAATGATATGCTGTAATTATGATTATGATACGGACGAGGTAAAAATTAATCTTAATTACGGATCTTTTGATTCTGCGGAAAATATTATTTCAGATAAACTGATTATTAGCTGTAAGTAAGGTTACATTGAGATAAATCTCCGTAAACTCATTGACAAATCCATACTTTTGGCTATAATAAGATTAAATCGTATTTTAGCCAAAACGGAGGACTCGTTATGAATTATATGAACCGTTCTCTTGAAAAAAAGTTTCTTGAAGTGAATCGGGATTACAGTTGCATTTTATTGATCGGTCCAAGACAGGTTGGTAAAAGCACCATGCTGGAGCATCTGATGGAAGGGACACCCAGAAGGAAAGTCTCTTTAGATGATCTTTCCGAAAGACAGCTTGCACAGAAGGACCCGGCACTTTTCCTGGAATTGCATCCGGCGCCGGTGCTTATTGATGAAGTTCAATATGCGCCTGAGTTATTTTCTTATATCAAAATTGCCGTTGATAACGGTGCTGCGCCCGGTTCATTTTGGTTGACAGGTTCACGAGCTTTTCAGTTAATGGATCTCGCGCAGGAATCTCTTGCCGGAAGAACAGCCATTCTTCATATGTCTGCCCTTTCGCAGAGTGAATTGTACGGTGATGCTGATACCGCACCATTCTCTGTCGACCTTGAATCTGTTATAAATAGAAAAGACGGTCACTCCCCTGCGTCTCCTTCGGAGATGTACGAGCGAATATGGAATGGAGCTATGCCCGGACACAGAAGCGGAAGATACAAAGACAGAGACGTGTTTTATAGTTCCTATATTCAAACATATATTGACCGTGATGTATCGGATCTGATCCCCGGTGTCGATAAGCTTCTTTATGCCGATTTCATCCGCGCTGCTGCATGTCGGGCGGGTCAGATGCTGAACGTACACGATATTGCAACCGATGTGGGCGTCAGCGATGACACCGCAAAACGTTGGCTTGCAGTAATGGAAAAATCCGAGGTCATCTTTTATCTTCGTCCGTATTCGAATAATCTTCTGAAACGGACGCTCAAAACTCCCAAGATGTATTTCTTCGATACCGGACTTGTAGCTTACCTGACCAGATATTCCTCTCCGGAGATATTACAGAACGGAGCTATAAGCGGAGCCATCCTTGAAAACTATATCGTTTGTGAAATCATCAAAACCTATCGAAACTCAGCAAAGGATTGCCTGATCCATTATTATAGAGATAAAGAAAGCAATGAAATTGACATTGTGTT
>JAZUHF010000027.1:0-16095 GCA_045641585.1 Acutalibacteraceae bacterium | reverse complement strand
AAAGTATTATGTTACGGGAGATACTCTTTATAATGAGGAAATATTTAAGGATATCCCGAAGGATATTTATGCTTTGTTTTTGCCGATTAACGGTGTCGGAAATAATATGAATATGGCTGATGCCAAAAGATTTGCCGAAATGGTAAACGCAAAATATACCGTTCCTATTCATTTCGGTATGTTTGACGAAATAAACCCCGAAGATTTTTCCTGCGACAACAAGGTAATACCGAAAATTTATAAGGAGATAGAATTATGAAAGTAACAGATGTTAAATGTTTTACGGTTGACTGTTTCAGAACAAACTGGGTGTTTGTAAAAGTTTATACCGATGAGGGAATTGACGGTGTCGGCGAAGCAACTCTTGAATACAAAGAAAAAGCGCTTTTAGGTGCGGTAGAGCATATAAAGGAACACCTTGTAGGTCAAAATCCCTTAAATATAGAAAAACATTTTCACGATATTTACAGAGATGCCTATTGGCGTGGTGGTGCCGTTTTAATGTCGGCACTTTCCGCCGTTGAAATGGCACTTTGGGATATATTGGGCAAGCACTTAAATGTTCCCGTGTATCAGCTTTTGGGCGGAAAGGTAAACGATAAAGTCCGCATTTATGTAAACGGTTGGTTTGCAGGAGCAAAGGAGCCCGAGGAATTCGGAGAAAAAGCAAAAATCGCTGTTAAGCGTGGCGTTACCGCTATGAAGTGGGACCCGTTCGGCAAATCTTATCTTGATATTTCAAATGCTGATTTAGATAAGGCACTTCGCTGTGTGGGAGCTGTGCGTGATGCCGTAGGAGATAAGGTTGATTTGCTTATTGAGGGACACGGAAGATTTAATGTTCCGACGGGTATTAAAATTGCAAAAGAGCTTGAACAGTTTAAGCCGATGTGGTTTGAAGAGCCGACTCCGCCCGATAATCTTGAAGCGTTAAAGGCAGTAAGGGATAAATCTCCCGTTGCTATTTCGGCAGGTGAAAGATTGTATACCCTTAAATCATATAAAGATTTGTTTGAAATGCGTGCAGCCGATTATATCCAACCCGATATTTCCCACGCAGGCGGAATTATGGAGCTTAAAAAGATAGCCGCCGTTGCCGAAAGTTATTACATACCTTTTGCACCGCATAATCCGTCAGGTCCTGTTGCAAATGCCGCAACTTTACAGCTTGCCGCTTGCTGTCCTAATTTTAATATTCTTGAAATTATGTATAGCGATGTAGAGTGGCGAAAAGATGTAACAAACGAAAACCTCGATTATAAGGACGGGTATATAACTATTCCCGATAAGCCGGGACTCGGCATTGAAATAAACGAGGAGGAGTGCTTAAAGCATCCTTATTCCGTTCATACATTAAGGCATTATACGGGGGCTTTAACTGATATCAGACCTGCAAAAACCGAGTTTTATTTTTAAGGGGGTTAAAAATATGAAAACAGCACTTGTTACCGGCGCCTGCACGAATACGGGCGTAGATATTGTAAATAAGTTTTTGGAAGAGGGTTATACCGTTGTTTTCACCGGCAGAGATATAAAAAAGGTTGTATCAGCTGAAGAAAAATATAAAGAGAAATTCCCCGACTGCAAGATTTTAGGTTATGCTCTTAATTCTGTAACGGATGAAAATACCGTTGACGAAGAAAGCGTTAAAAATCTTTTTGACGATTTGGATAAAAAGGGAATTTTCGTTGATACGGTAGTGTTAAATGCCGCCGACCAGGGACTTAATATGAAAATCTTTGAAAACCCTTTAAGCGATTTTTTAAGGGTTATTAACACAAATGTTATTTGGAATTACTCTATATGCGAGTATGCCGCAAAGCGTATGAAAGAAAACGGCGGCGGAAATATCGTGTTTATAAATTCAAATACGGCTTACAGAGTAATACCCGACAGAATTGCCTATTCAACCTCAAAGGGAGCGCAACTCGGTATGATGAGGGCACTTGCATTTGACCTTGGCAAATATAATATCCGTGTCAATGCGGTATTGCCCGGAATGATAAGAACAGACCGCTGGATTAAGAATCCCGATTTTTATAAGAATGTTCCCTCAAAATATACACCTATCGGTGATGTTGCAGACGGAACTGATGTTGCCGATGCAGTTTGGTATTTTGCCGCACACGCCCGAAACACAACCGGTGCGGAACTTGTTGTTGACGGCGGTAATACAATCCAACTTTATCCGATTATTCCGAAAGATAAAGGGGAAGAATAATGCTTTTATATTTTATAAGGCACGGCGACCCGATTTATGAGCCGGATGGCTTAACGTCTTTAGGAGAGAAACAGGCAAAAGCGCTTGTCAACCGTTTGGGCGATGTTAAATTTGACAAGGTTTTTGTTTCATCTTCAAATAGGGCAATACAAACGGCAATTCCAACCTGCGAAAAGCAAAATATCAATTATGAAATACTTGATTGGTGTAATGAAAAATACGCCGGAGAAGAATTTATGGATTATGACAGTCAGGGCAAAAGATACTTTATGAAGGATTGCGATAATTATAGAAGATTATTTGCATCAAAAGAAATTGAGGAGTTGGGGTTTGATTGGTATAATCATCCCGCCTTTAAGGATAAGAAATGCAAAAGCGGAATTAAACGCATATCTCTAAAAACCGATGGGTTTTTGGAGGATTTAGGGTATTTTCACGACACGGAAAACCGTTGCTTTATACCGAAAAAACCGAATGACGATATTGTTGCTCTGTTTGCTCACGAGGGATTCGGAAGTGCATTTTTAAGCAATATTCTTGATATTCCTTATCCGATGTTTTGCACAAGGTTCAGTATGTGCCACAGCGGTATAACCGTTGTTGCCTTTGATAATTGCGATGAAGCATTTTTGCCGAAAATACTTACTTATTCAAATGATTCACATATAAAAGCGGCCAATACAAAAACAAGATGGCCCTTTGGTGTTGAGATATAGCAAATAAGATTATGTAATAGACTATTGGATTTATAGTTTAATAAAAAATTTGTTTTGGAGGCATATATTATGAATTCAGTCCGGTATAGTTATGAACAGCTTAAAACCTTTTGTAATGATGCTTTTTGCAAATTCGGTTTTTCGTCTGACGAAGCCGAACAAATCACCGATGTTTTGTTATTATCTGACCTTTACGGCATTGAGTCACACGGTATGCAAAGACTTGTCCGTTATCATAAAGGTATCGAAAACGGTCTTATAAAGGTAGACGCAAAGCCCGAAATCATTTTTGAAACCCCCGTTTCCGCCGTTATTGACGGTCACGACGGTATGGGTCAGCTTATTTCGGTAAACGCTATGAAATTAGCCATTGAAAAGGCAAAGAAAAGCGGTATTTCCATAGTCAGTGTAAAAAATTCAAATCATTTCGGTATAGCGGGTTACTATGCAAAAATGGCGTGCGACCAAGGTCTTATCGGTTTTGCAATGACTAATAGCGAAGCCATTATGGTGCCTACATATTCCCGCCTTGCTATGCTCGGTTCTAACCCGATAGCGATATCAATGCCGGCAGAGCCTTATCCTTTCTTCTTTGATGCTTCTACAACGGTTGTTACAAGAGGAAAGCTTGAAATCTATAATAAGCTTTCAAAACCGCTTCCCGAGGGTTGGGCACTCGACGAAAACGGTAATGCCTGCACCGATGCCGAGCGTGTGCTTAAAAACATTGTCGGCAAAAAGGGCGGCGGAATTATGCCTCTTGGCGGAAATACCGAACAGTCGGGCAGTCATAAGGGTTACGGCTACGGTATGATTTGCGAAATCTTTACCTCTATTTTCTCAGGCGGTCTTACCTCCAACCACACCCATAAGGACGGCAAAGGCGGTACCTGCCACGGCTTTATGGCGATAAATCCCGATATATTCGGTGATAGAGAGGGTATGAAAGAAAGATTTTCAACATTTTTGCAGGAACTTCGTGATGCACCAAAAGCCGAGGGTCAACCCCGTATTTATACCCACGGCGAAAAGGAAGTATTTGCCTACGCCGACCGTATTAAGAACGGTATAGATGTTAACATAAATACCGTTGCCGAAATGAAAAATCTTTGTGATTATCTTAATATGGACAGCGTTAAGTATTTAGGTGATGTTGATTTTTCATCTGTTAAACAGAGTTCTTATAAATAAGGAGTGCTCGTTTTTGTTAATACTTTTTCTTTTGAAGTGAATATTCGGTGCTGTATATTGCCTGCAATGCAGATTTACTTGAATGAATAACAATGTATGAATAAACAGCATCAATAATAGCAAGTTGAGCAATTCTTGAATTTAATGCCAAAATAGAATGCTTTGTTTCGTTGGCACTTGTAAAGAGCGTAATATCTGATTTCTCTACAATAGGCGAATTGCCGTAATTTGTAATTGCGACGGTTTTTGCTCCGCCGATTTTCGCAAGCTCAAGTGCCTCTACAATATCCTTTGAAGAGCCTGAATGGGATATGCCTATGGCAACACTATCTCTGTCAAGGTGGGAGGCAATAATTGCTTGAATGTGATTGTCTGAACACGCCTGCGCATTAAGACCTACCCTTAACAGCTTATGGGCAAAGTCAAGGGCTATAGATGCTGAATTTCCAAGACCGAAAATGACAATCCTTTTTTTGTCAGTCAGCATTTTTGCACATTCTTCAAGTTTTTCTTTGTTAAGAACAGCACTTGTATTTTTAAGCGAAAGATAAATGTCATCAATCAGTTTATTGAATATTTCGATACAACTGTCATCGGGCAAAATTTTGGTATTAACCGTTGAAACAGAGCCGAGTTCCGCTGCAAGTCTGACTTTAAGACCTTGATAACCGTTAAAACCGAGCCGTCTTGAAAACCGGACAACTGTTGAAACACCGCAGTTGCAGTTATTCGCCATATCACTGATAGACATTCCTATTACATTTTGCGGGTCGGCAAGAATAAAATCGGCAAGTCGTTTTTCGGCTTTTCCCATTTCTCCGTAAAGTGAGTGCATTTTATTATAAACTGTTTCCATAAATTCCTCCAAATGAAAATTATTTTCATAATTTTAACATATTCGTCCTGATTTTTCAATAATAATAAAATAATTTTCAAAAAATGATTGAATTGGTTATTGACATTTGATAAAATTTTTATAGAAGCAAAAAGGGGGTATTGAATGCTTGATTTCAATGTGAAAATAGGGCTTGTAGCACTCAGAAGAAATACTACAAACCGTCCGAAAGGCACATTTCTTACTTGGTATTCCGCCGAGGAGAGAGGTAAAAGATTTGTTGATTACATAGAGAAGAATTTTACAACCGATAAGGTTTCTTTCGTTGATAATAAAGGTATCGGAATAAACGACCTTGTTTTTGATGACGAAAGCGCCGCTTTAACGGTTGAAAGATTCAAATCCGAAAAAGTTGATGCGGTTATGATAATCAACTGCAACTTCGGTAACGAGGAAGCCGCCGCAGATATCGCAAAGGCACTCGGAAAACCGCTTCTTATATGGGCGCCGCTTGATGACGAATATTATGTTGACGGTATGCGTCCTACTGATAGTCAGTGCGGTCTTTTCGGTATGTCAAGACAGTTACAGCGCTATCATATTCCGTTTTCGCACCTTCCTTGCTGTGAGGTCTGCTCGGACGAATTTAAGGAAGGTTTTATTTCCTTTACAAGAGTTGTATCAATGGTTAAAAACTTTACGGGACTTCGTATTGGTCAAATAGGTGTACGCCCTGCTCCGTTTTTCTCGGTTATTTGGAACGAGGGCGAGCTTATGGAGAAATTCGGTGTTCGCATAAAGCCGTTTAACTTTGCCCAAATTGAGCAGATGTTCAACGATGTAATGGCAAACGAAAAAGAGGAAATAGCAAGGTTTGAAAAACACATAAACGATAATTACACCATGGACGATTTAACTCCGCAGTATGTTAAGCGTATGGCGGCACTTGTAGTTATGTATATAAAGCTCTTTGAAGAAAATGACCTTGATGTTATTTCGGCAGAGTGTTGGACGGCAACCCCCGTTATGTTTGACGGTCTTGCTCCCTGCACGGTTTACGGAATACTTAATGATTTAGGTTATATGATTGCGTGCGAGAGCGATATGCACTGTGCAATGACTATGGTGCTTCTTAAATCGGCAACACTCGGCGAGGGTAAACCGTTGTTCGGTGAGTTTACCGTCCGACATCCGAAAAACAGAAATGCGGAACTTCTTTGGCATTGCGGACCTTTCCCGCTCTCTCAAAAAGCCGAAAGCGGAACCGACAGTATAGCAAGACTTGTTAATCAGCGTTCTTGGTTTAGGGCAAAGGACGGCACATATACCGTTGCGAGAATAGACCAGGAAAGCGGAAATTATATGATTTTACCGCTTGTCTGCAATACTACCGTTGGCCCTCAAACACACGGAACATATATCTGGGGCGAATTTGAAAATTTGCAAAAAATAGAGGATAGGCTGATAGACGGTCCGTATATCCACCATTTTGTTGAAATTTTAGGGGATTATACCAAAGAAATCAAAGAGTTTACAAAGTATTTCCCGAATTTGAAATTAGATAACTCAGTAAATAATTAAAAGGAGATAAAATTATGCAGTATCAGATGAATGACTTTTTGTTTGCAATGATTTTAACCGAGCTTGAAGATGCAGTAGGTAAAGAGAATTGCTCAATAAGACCGATAGACAAGGTAACCCACTCGGTTGACTATTATTGGCTTTCCCGTATGTGGGCAGACAGAGGTTGCAGGATGCCCGAGGCTGACTTTATTGTATGCCCGAAGGACGCAACCGAGGTTTCAAAGGTAGTTAAAATTGCAAACTACTATAAGCTTCCCGTTACCACTTGGGGTGCAGGTGGCGGAACGCAGGGCGGTGCAATACCCGTTTGCGGCGGCATCTTGCTTGATACAAAGAGAATGAATCAAATTTATGAGGTTAATACCGAGGCTATGTATATAGAATGCGGCACAGGTGCTATCTATAAACATATTGAATGGGCGGCAAACGAGGTAGGAAAAGCAACAATGCACTATCCGTCAAGCCTTACCTGCTCAACTGTAGGCGGATTTTTGGCACACAGAGGTATCGGTGTTTGCTCAACAAAATACGGTAAAATTGACGATATGGTGCTGAAAATGGAGGTTGTTCTTCCTAACGGTGATATTATTGAAACTTCACCTGCTCCGAAGCACGCCGCAGGTCCTGACCTTAACCAAATATTTATAGGCAGTGAGGGAACGCTCGGAATTATTACAAAGGCGCAAATGAGAATATTCGACCAACCCGAAGAGCGCCGTTTCAGAGGCTTCCTCTTTAAGGATATGCAGGGTGCGTTCAAGGCTTCAAAGGAACTTTTGCAGAAATTTAAGCCGTCGGTTATGCGTCTTTATAATGAGGCTGAAACCGCTTCGCTTATCAAGAAGATTGTCGGCGTAGAAAAGCCCGGTGCATTTATGAATATCGCTTACGAGGGCGATAAGGAAATGGTTGCGGTTGAGGAGAAAATACTTCTAAAAACCTTTGCAAAATACGGTGCTGAAGATTTAGGCGATGAATACGGCAAAAAGTGGTGGGATGAAAAGATCACATTCTTCTATCCCGGTCACATGATGGATATTCCGCAGATGTTCGGAACTATGGATACAATAGCTCCTTACGGTAAAATTGAAGAAATCTACTATGCTATGAAAGAGGCAATAGAAACTAACTTCCCGCAGGCAAAGTTTATTGCTCACTTCTCACATTGGTATGAGTGGGGCGCAATGGTTTATGACCGCTTTATAGTTGACGGTGAAAATGTGCCGCAAGATCCGGTTGAAGCTTTAAGACTTCATCAGGAAATTTGGACATGCGGTGTAAGAACTGCAATAGCTCACGGCGGCGTTGTAAATGATCACCACGGCGTAGGCATTAAGCTCGGCAGACTTATGAAAGAGCAGTATGGCCCTGCAATGCAGGTGTTTGAAGGCTTAAAGAAGCAACTCGACCCGAACGGCATTATGAATCCGTTTAAACTCGGAATTTAAGGAGGATACTATTATGATAATGTCAGATAAATCTAAACAGCATGTTGATTCCTGCCGTTTTTGTTGGATGTGCCATCATATTTGCCCTATCGGTAACGCAACAGGCCACGAAAGAAGCACAGCAAGAGCAAGGGCGTTAGGTATTTCTCTTGTAAACCGTAATGCTATCGAGCTTGACGAAATTATGGATAATATCTATGAGTGTGCTTGTTGCGGCGGTTGTGTTAATGTTTGCGTAACCGGTTGGGACCCCGTAATGTTCACAAAGGAAACCCGCTTGCAGGCGGCTCTTGACGGCAAAACCCCCGATTATATTCAAAAACTTGTTGAAAATTCAATCAAAACGGGTAATGCCTACGGCAAAACCGAAATCTGCTCAAAATTAGCAGAGGGAATAAAGGCACACGAAAAGAAAACCGATACACTTTTGCTTCTTGGTGCAGATGCAAAGTATATGGCTTGCGAGCAGGCACTTAAAGCGATAAAAGTGCTTGAAAAAGCAGGTGTTGAATTTACGGTTTTGGCTGACGAAAAGGCATCGGGCGCACAGCTTGATTTCCTTATAGGTGCTGCAAATGAAGCAAAAGCGCAAATGACCGACTGCGCTAAAATGATGAATAAATTTAAGACGGTTGTCATCTATGACCCGAATGATGCTAAGGTAATTAAGAGAACATACAAGGAATACGGAATTGATGTAACCGCTAAAACCGTTACATACACATCTTTCCTTGCAGAGCTTTTGGATAACGGCTCACTAAAAGCAAATAAAACGGCTAAAACTGTTGTTTTCCAAGACCCGTTCCAGCTCGCCCGTGATTTGGAAGAAACAGAAGAGCCAAGAAAGGTTATATCTGCATTTGCCGAGCTTCACGAAATGCTTCTTATAAAGAAAGAAACAATGTGGTCAGGTAATATTCTTATGGCACAGTATCTTCCCGATGTTATTAAAGAGGTTGCAAAGCGACGCCTTTTCAATGTTACATCAATCGGAGAAAAGGCTATTGTTACTGCCTGCGTTTCCGAATATGTTGCACTTAAAAGCGTAGAACAGACGGATGTTGAAATTCTCTCCATTGAAGATTTGATTTTAGGATAAGGAGCAAAATAAGATGTTAGTAACCTTGCAAGAAATAATAGGTATGGCGGAAAAAGGCGGGTTTTGTATCCCTGCATTTAATGTTTATAACATAGAAACCGTTATGGGTGTTATAAAAGCGGCAGAGGAATCAAAAGCACCGGTAATTATGCAGGTTTATCCACGCCTTGTCAATGAAGAAGTAGGATATTATATTGCTCCGGTAGTTTTGGCGGCGGCAAAAAAAGCATCAGTTCCGGTATGCTTGCATCTTGACCACGGACCGTCTGAAAAAGAGGCTCTTAAAATGCTCCGCTGGGGTGCTACAGGTATTATGCTTGACGGCTCTCCGCTTGATTTTGACGAAAATGTTGCACTTACCAAAAAGGTCGTAGATATTTGTCAGGCAGTAGGTGTCGGCGTTGAGGGTGAAATCGGTCATATCGGCAGTGTCAATGATGATGCTATGGACGAATTTACCAACCCCGATGAAGCCGCAGAATTTGTAAAGAAAACAGGTGTAACCTGTCTAGCAGTGCTAATCGGTAACGCCCACGGTCATTATAAAAAACCGCCGAAGCTTGATATTGAAAGAGTAAAAGCCATAAGAAAGGCAACAAACGGTATTCCGCTTGTTTTACACGGCGGTTCGGGTATTCCCGATGACCAAGTAAAGTCGGCTATCAAAGCAGGTATCCGCAAAATGAATATCGGCACAGATGTTTGCTGTGCTTTCGCAGACGGCGCAAAGGCGGAACTTGATAATCCTTCAAGAAGTCTTGCGGTTGATTTGTTTATGAAACCGTCCATTGAGTCGGTTAAGGAACTTGCAATGAATAAAATTAAACTTGTCGGCGCAGACGGAAAGGCAAATGTATGAGTAAGGTTATAGGTATCGGCGCTTGCGTTATGGATACGCTTATAACAGTGCCTTATTACCCGACCGAAGATACAAAACTTCGTGCAAAATCTTCCAAAATGGCAGGCGGCGGCCCTGTATCAACGGGGCTTGTTGCCGTTTCAAAGTTAGGCGAGAGCGCCGAATATATCGGTGTTTTGTCGGACGATAACGGCGGAGATTTTCTCCGTAAGGATTTCGGCAAATACGGCGTTGTTACCGATAACTGCGTAACAAAGGGCGGTTACCGTTCCTTTACTTCGGTTATTTGGTTAAGTGAAGAAGGTAAAAGCCGCACCTGTGTTTTCGATAAGGGTGATTTACCCCCGTTTGAGCTTAATATTTTGCACGAACAGCAGATTAAAAACGCCGAAATCTTAATGGTTGACGGCAACGAAATGTCGGCGGCAATAAAGGGCGCCCACATCGCCAAGAAAAACGGCGTTAAGGTGCTTTACGATGCAGGCGGACTGTATGATGGTGTTGAAAATTTATTGCCCTTTGCCGATTATCTTATTCCGTCTATGGAATTTGCATTAGGTCATACGGGCGAAAAGACGGTTGAAGCCGCCGCCAAAAAGTTATATGATATGTATAATCCGATAGTAGTGGTAATAACTTGCGGAAAAGACGGCGGTTATCATTTTGACGGAAAAACCTTGACGCATTATCCGATATATCCTGCCGATGTTGTCGATTCAAACGGCTCGGGAGATGTTTTCCACGGCGCTTTTGCGGCAGGACTCTCAAAGGGCTTTGATACCCTTAAATGTTGCCACTTTGCGAGTGCCGTATCTGCCCTTAAATGTATGGGTGTCGGCGCAAGGGAAAGCGTGCCTGACTATGAAACTGTAAAAAAATATTTAAAGGAGAACGGTTATGAATTATAAAAAGACTTATGTTCCCAAAAACGGATATACACCTATCTGCAAAATAGGTGAGTGTTCACTTAAAAAATTGGAATTCGGTATAATAGAACTTGAAAGCAAAGAAAGCCTTGACTTTAATACCTATGATAAAGAAACCGCATTTATTATGCTTGAGGGTCATTGCGATGTTAAGGTCGGCGATCAGGTTTTTGAAAATGTCGGAAACCGCAAAAATGTATTTGAAAACAGAAAAGCAGAAAGTTTCTATATGCCAAAAGAAACGGTTTGCACAATTACGGCACTTGACCATATCAAGATTGCAGTTTGTGCTACTCCCGTTAAAGAGAAAACCGAGCCGCAGGTGCTTCGTGAAGACCATGTTGTGCTTAAACTTTTGGGCGAACAACCGTATCAAAGAGAAACAAGTTTCATTATTGACGGCAACTCAAATGCAAAGGTGCTGACGATAGGCGAGGCTTACTGCACAGAAGGAAATTGGGCAGGCTTTCCGCCTCATAAGCACGATGAGGACAATATGCCCACTGAGTGCATAGCAGAGGAAATTTACTATTTCCTGTTTGACCCCAAGCAGGGCTTTGCCGTTCAATGCCTTTATACTTCTGACGGTAGTGTTGACGAGGCATACAGAGTTAAGAATGACGAACTTGTTGAATTCCCTTACGGTTATCATACCACCGTTTCCACTCCGGGATACAAGACATATTTCTTATGGCTTATGGCAGGGGATTATCAGGGCTTTAACCGTTCTAATGACCCTGAGCACGATTGGATTGCAAATAAATAATTATAAGTTTATAATAGAGATGTGCAAAAGCATATCTCTATTATTGAATAAATGGAGAAAAGTATGAAATATTTACTTGGAATAGATTTCGGCGGCGGCTCAAGCAAGGCAACACTTTTAAGCACTGACGGTGCAGTAGTTGCCGAAAGTGTGGCTGAATATAAAACCTATTATGAAACGGTCGGAGCGGCTGAACAAGAGCCGACTGAATGGATCAAAGCACTTAAAGAAAATGTTGCTTGTCTTGTTGAAAAAAGCAAAATAGATTCAAGCGATATTTTGTGTGTTGCACTTGATTCGGCTACACATACAAGCGTTGTTTGTGATGAAAATTATGTGCCTATCAGAAGAGCAATACATTGGACTGACAGCCGTTCTGCAAAGCAGGCAAAATATTTGAGAGAAAATTACGGTGATAGAATTTTTGAACTTGCCTTTCACCGTCCCGATACTATTTGGACTCTTCCTCAACTTATGTGGCTAAAAGAAAATGAACCGCAGAATTTTCAAAGGATAAAAAAAGTCTTCTTTGAAAAAGATTATATCCGTTATTATTTGACCGATGTTTTTTGCACCGATTATATTGAGGCACAAGGCTCAATGCTTTTTGACTGCAATAATAATGAGTGGTCAACAGAACTTACCGATATTTGCGGACTTGATATGTCGGTTTTGCCGCCCGTTAAAAACCCAACCGATATTATCGGAAATGTAACAAAAAAAGCCGCAACGGAAACGGGGCTTAAAGAGGGAACACCCGTAATTTGCGGGACTACCGATACCTGTATGGAAATCTTTGCATCAGGTGCGGTAGAAAAAGGCGATGTTACCGTAAAGCTTGCAACGGCAGGCAGAATTTGCGTTATAACCGATAAGGCACATCCAAACCGTCATCTTGTAAACTATTCCCATATAGTAGACGGTATGTGGTATCCGGGCACCGCTACCAAAGCCGCCGCATCAAGTTATAGGTGGTTTCGTGATACATTCGGCGGAACATATAAGGAATTAGACGAATTGACAAAAGATATTGAAATCGGTTGTAACGGTCTAATTTACCACCCTTATATAAACGGTGAGCTTACCCCTTATGCCGACCCGATGCTTTGCGGCAGTTTTACGGGAATAAGAGCAACTCATACCAAAGGTCATTTTGCAAGGGCAGTTATGGAAGGCGTTTGCTATTCACTGCTTGACAGCAAAATAGCACTTGACGGGATAGGTATTGAATATAAAAATGCCGCTACACTTATAGGTGGCGGCTCAAAGGGTAAAAAGTGGGCAAAAATCACTTCGGATGTTTTGGGATTAACGCTTAATATTACCGAAAATTCCGATTCTTCCTTTGGTTCGGCGATGCTCGCAGGTATTGCAGTAGGCGTGTTTGGCGATGCAAAGGATGCCGCGCGAAAATGCGTAAAGCCTGTTGATATAATAAAGCCCGATTTGAACAATACCGAAAAGTATAAAAAAGTGTTCGCTGAATATAAGAAAATTCACGATGCTTTGGCACCGATTTATGATGCAAGGTAAAATTTATGAGAATAGTAGTTTGTATTCGTAAGGGTGTTGACGGAAACCCGGGTGCGTTTGATGCCTGCGCATTGGAAGAAGCATTAAAAATAGAAAATGCAGAAGTAATGTTACTTTCTATGGGTACACCCGATACTGCCGAATTTTTGAAGTCTCTTTCGAGATTGGGTGCAAAAAGGGCAGTATTGCTTTCGGATAAAGCCTTTGCAGGTGCTGATACGCTTGCTACCGCCTATACTTTGTCGCTTGCGATAAAAAAACTTTCGCCCGACCTTGTCTTTTGCGGCAGAAAAACGCTTGTCGGTGATACAGGTCAAGTGCCCGCAATGTTGGCTGAAAAATTAAATTACGGCTTTATCGGTAATGTTATGAAAATATTATCGGTAAAGGACGGGATAAAGTGCAAAACAAGGGATTGTGAAGAAAAATCAATCGGTTTTCCAGCCGTTATAACGGTTGAACGGATAAATAATCTGCGTTTGCCGAGTATTTTTTCAAAATCAGCTGATGTCGAGGTTTGGTCGGCAAAAGATATAGGCGCAAATATAAATCTTTGCGGACTTAACGGCTCGCCTACAAGAGTAATCGAAACAAAAGAAAATCTTTCGGGCAGACGCAAATGCAAATTTATAACATTAAATGAACTTGACGGTGTTATAAACGAAGCCCTAAAAAAAGAAAAAGAGTATATATCCGAGATATGCACCGAAAGACTTGATAAGGTTTTTGTTGTTGGAAAATCGCCTTTGGAGTTTGCAAAAACGGTAAGTGACGATGTAACCGTTTTACCCGAATCAAGTGCAGAGGAAATAATAAATGTAATAAAAACGCAAAAACCGAATGCCGTGCTGTTTTCAAGTGATTATTACGGTAAAAGCACATCTGCATTTGTTGCGGCGGCTCTTGATTTGGGACTTTGTGCCGACTGCACCTCACTTCAAACCGACGGTGAAGAACTGTTTATGATTCGCCCTGCACTTTCGGGCAGTGTCATAGCAAAAATTAAAAGCAGAACCGTACCTGCGCTTGCTACTGTCAGAACCGAAAGCAATGATATAAAGGATATTATAGTTTGTGCAGGCTACGGCGCAAAGGATTCAATGGGCCTTGTAAAAGACCTTGTAAAAAAATATGATGCCGAACTCGGTGCCACAAGAAAAGCGGTAGACAATGACATATTGCCGTATGAATACCAAATAGGTCTTACGGGTAAAACCGTATCGCCTTCGGTTTATATTGCAGTAGGTATTTCGGGTGCTGTTCATCATATAGTTGGTATGCAAAAATCCGGAACGGTTATTGCAATAAATAATGATAAAAATTCGCCTATCTTTGATTATGCGGATTTTGGTATAATTATTTCAGATTCAAAGGGGTTAAATTGATTATGTATGCTCTACTTGCATTTATACCTATACTGTTATGCGTGATAGTAATGGCGGTATTTAACTGTCCGGCAAAAATTGCTTTGCCGGCTTCGTGGCTTCTGGCCTGCATCTTCGGATTTTTCTTTTGGAAAATGGATATAATAACCCTTGTTTCTTATTCAATTTCGGGACTTCTAAATTCACTTGATGTGCTTATAATAGTTTTCGGCGCTATTTTGGTTATGAATACGCTTAAAAAATCAGGTGCTATGTCAACCATCAATAACGGTTTTAAGAAGGTAAGCGTTGACGCACGCATACAGGCAATAATAGTAGGATTTACCTTTGTATCTTTTGTTGAGGGTGCGGCAGGTTTCGGGACTCCTGCCGCACTTGCAGCACCGCTCCTTGTAAGTTTGGGCTTTCCGCCTGTTGCGGCAGCAGTTACCGCTCTTATTTGCGACAGCACCGCCGTATCATTCGGTGCAATAGGCACACCCGTTGCACAGTCTATTGCCTGCCTTGGCACAGACATCGCAAATGAAAAGTTTTGTTCTTCGCTTTCTCTTTGGACGGCAATACCCCACGCTGTAATGGGCGTATTTGTGCCCTTTATGGCAGTAGCCTTTATGTGTAAATTCTTTGGAAAAGAACGCTCATTTAAACCTGCCTTTGCCGTATTTCCCTTTGCAATATTTGCAGGTCTCTGCTTTACCGTTCCTTATGTTTTAATCTCTGCCGTATTCGGTTATGAATTTCCGTCACTGCTCGGTGCATTGTTCGGTTTACCGATAACGGTGTTTGCGGCTAAAAAAGGTTTTCTTGTTCCTAAAACTGTTTGGAATTTCGGTAGTGAAGATGAGTGGGACGCCTCTTGGAAATCAACTAAAAAACCCGAACCGCCAAAGGAATCTAATATGTCGCTTATTAAAGCGTGGCTGCCTTATGTGTTTATAGCACTGTTGCTTGTAATAACAAGAATACCTGCTCTCGGAATAAAACAGTTTTTGCAAAAGGATATTTTCTTGATAAAATTCCCCGAAGTGTTCGGTGTTGCCAATACATCTTATACACTTAAATGGGCATTCTTACCGGGAACATTTTTTATCATAATTGCTCTTGTTACTGTTTTCTTACATAAAATGAATAAAACCGAAGTGAAAGATGCGTGGCTTGATTCACTAAAACAAATAAGCGGTGCGGCTATCGCCATTGTTTTCGGTTTGGCACTTGTGCAGATAATGAGATATTCTGGAAGCAACGATGTAAATGACAACTCTATTAAAAGTATGATATTCTATATGGCACAGGCACTCTCAGCTGTAGGTCAGAAACTCTATGTAATATTCGCTCCGCTTATCGGTATACTCGGTGCTTTCGTTTCGGGTTCTAATACCGTTTCGGATACCCTGTTTACAAATTTGCAGTATCAGTCGGCTGTAAACCTTAACCTTAATGAAGTAATTATTGTTGCTCTCCAAGTTATAGGCGGGGCAATCGGTAATATGATTTGTGTCAATAATACCGTTGCCGCTTGTGCAACCGTCGGT
>JAZUHF010000026.1:0-92416 GCA_045641585.1 Acutalibacteraceae bacterium | reverse complement strand
CGATATTCATTTCCCTCTATGTATCTTTCGACAAGGATTTCATCATCAAAGGAAAAGGCATACTGCACCGCCTTTTCCAGAAATCCCGAATCGGTGCAATCCTCAACCTTTGTGATTCCGGTACCGAAGTTCGTTGATTTCGGTTTTATAATGAGTGGCTCATTTTTTAAACCGGCAAATAGCCCGGCACCGTATTTTTCGTAATCTTTTTTTGTAAAATGAATATATTCGGGTGTGGAAATACCGTTTGCAAGCATAATTTCCTTTGCAAGAGCCTTGTCATCGGTAATATAAGGAAAAATATATGAATCTTTTCGTGTTCTTGTTGCCTGCACAATATATTCTTTTTTTACACCGTCCGAAAATTCAACAATAGATTTTGATTCATCAACAATCCTATAATCGACACCGCAAATCAAGCCATCCTTGATAACAAAAACAGTTGCTTCCTCCAATTTCGGATGTTTGCGAATGGTGCTTGCCCTATAATAAGCATCATAAGAATATGCCGCCGACTTTTCGAGAATGACTTTAAAAAATTCATTTTGCGGCATGCGGCTGATTTGTTGTGCCGGCAGATTTTCGTTTATATACGCCGTTTGAATTTCATCAAGGTCATGTTCCAAACCAAGTCCCAGAAATTCATTTATGTTACGGCATTTTTGTAATTCTTCGTCAATGTGCCGTTTTATTTCATCCGTCAACCCGTTTTTCGCAATATCCTCAAAATCTGTTTCCCACGGAGAAGAATCAACAAGGCAGGAAAACAGCAAGGCGGTCATAAGCGAAAGTTGGGCTTTGGAAACACCGCAGATGTCAAACGGATTGATTTCTCCCATACGGATTTCCACATATTCAATTCCGTATTTTTTAAGTGATTCCAATTCGGTTTTACATTCGTCTGTTCTTGTGCTTGTCCTTGCCCGAATCGGAATATACAGTTCACCGTGACGGTAAAGTGTACCGTCCTTAAGTTTTCGGTCGATACCGTCTGTATAATGACGAAAATCCGAAAAATCCACCCATTTAAGAGCGCCGTTATCAAAACCCGACGGTAATGATTTCAGCGAAAAAGCCGCCTGTTTTTCTCCGTTTTCCGATAACGGTGTTGCACCGAAAAAACAAACCGCAAACCACCGTTTTTTCATAAAGTTTTGCATAAGCAGCATATAGGCTTCGTTTTTGTCGGCGGGGATATGCGGGTACACCGTTCTTAATTTGTCAAAGGCATCATCTTCAATGGAAAATCCGAAATGAACGGAGGACATTTGGTGCATACGGTAACCGTATTTCTGCACAAGATAGTGTTCATATTTTTCTTCTTCCGGATATCCGGTATAATCGTTGAACCGAAATTCCCGATCTTCCGGCAGTGTACAAGGCAGACTGTAATACCACAAGGTTTCCCCGTTCAGATACAGTTCCCGCATAGCGGCATTCGTAATTTCATACAGTTTTTCATAGCATTCATCCGCCGAAGAATACGGCAATGTGCGAAGCTCGAGCTGACTTTCACCGAAGTCCGTAGAAATAAAACGATTTTTCATTCGGTTGCCGAATACTTCAGGATGAGGAAGTTGGGAAAGGGTACCGTTTTTATCGCAACGTAACCCTTCCCGTTCCACACCTATACGATAGTTTGCCATATAATCCTCCAAATTTTGTGATAATTCCGATCTGTTAAAACTAATTTATTATGTTTGATTAGTTTTATCCGGTGCCCCGGTTAGTTCATGAAAATCTATAAAGTGTGATGTTCTCATTCTTTTTCGTTGATAGTTTTCCGGCACATGGCACATATAACTAAGATTATTATAGCATATTTTCCTTTTGATTACAATGCTTTTTAAAACTACTTCTGCCTAATTTACGAAACATTTTCTAAACTCATAATTATCATTTTTCAATCATTATGTCTATAAGTCCCATTGCGATAAAAAGGCACTTTTTTCTTACATATTTTCTTTACCTTAACTTTCCGTACAACTTTTACTTTATACTTTTGATTTTTTCTCACATAGTTTTCATAGATGTGCTTTCGGATAATGGATTTAATAAGTGTTCCCCTTTTCCAATTAGGTATGGATTCAATAAAGTTTATTAAATCTTTTTCGTTGATGACAAATTTTAAATCGAGATAACCATTTTCAGTTTCTAAATTTTCGGGAACGGGTATATCAGCAATTTGCCCATTGCGTTCGGCTTCGAGAATTCGGCAAACATATTTACCGAATGTTCTTGCCGGCAAAAAGTTTCTCCAATAGATTAAATCTGCATCTGTTTGGTTTAAAATCAAGTGAATTGTCATAATAGTATGACCTCCTGTAAATTATTTTGTCTTACGACAGATTAAATTTACGGAAAGTGTATTTTTAATTTCAAGAAAACAATAATATATTTATAGAAAAATAACTACCCAAATAATCGCCCAATTAAAAATAGAGAAAAATTGTCTGAAAATTGAAAAGCAGTAAAATAGCAGAGCAAATCTGGGCGGTTATTCCCATATTTACTCTGCTTAAATTTAAGATGCGTCCCTTAATTTTTCGCTATTTGCCACGCTTTGAGCAGTTTCTAACATATTCTCTGCAAAGATTGCATAACCCGTAGTTGGGTCGTCTACGAGGACATGGGTTATCGCCCCAATTAACCGCCCATTTTGGAGGACGGGACTACCTGACATTCCCTGAATGATTCCGCCGGTGAGGGAGATAAGGCGTTTATCGGTGACGGTTATCAGTATATTTTGGGTTTTGGAATTCTTGTCGCACACCTTGATTTTACACGCATACGCCTTTGGGCTGTCTCCCTTAACGGTTGTGAGAATTTGCGCCTCGCCGTCCTTTATATCCTGTTTATTTGCTACCTCGGTGAGCGCCGAAGCATCAATATTTCCGCACAAAGTTCCGTAAACGCCGTCTTCCCTATTGTTAAGAGTTTCGCTCAAAACCTTATAGGTAAACTTGCCCTTTAATTCCCCCGGCTCGCCCGACTTTCCTTTTTGCGCCGTAACTATATTCGCCGTTACGATTTCACCGGAATTAAGCGAAAGTATCTTACCCGTATCAGTATCGCAAATGCCGTGTCCCAAACCGCAGATTACTTCTTCAGACGGGCTGTAAAATGTGAGCGTTCCTATACCTGCAGAACTGTCACGCACCCAGATACCTGCCCTGTAAACCTTTGTATCTTTATCGAGCACGGGGACAAGTTTAACCGTTTTATGCTTTCCGTTTCTGACGATTTTCACGCTCATTTCTCCGCCGTTGCTTTTCACTACCAAATCCGATAGGTCTTCGTTACATTCAACATCGACACCATCGACCGATTTAATATAGTCGCCAACCTTAATTCCTGCCGATTTTGCAGGACAAACACTTCCCGAACCGGTGGAAATTTCGCTTAAATCGGTGACCAGAACACCGTCGGTGTAGAGCCTCATTCCGAAAGGAGTGCCAAGCACGGCAACGCTTTTTTTATCGACTACCGTAACCGTTGTGCTCGAAAAAGGAATCACTCCGAACATCTTTAAATCGACCTTATAAACATCGCCCGCCTTTTTATCGGTTTTTAAGTTTTTGCCCTCAAACACCGCCGTTACGGGAACGGGCGACTTAAATGTGAATTCATCGGCAACCGTGATTTTATAGGTATCGGAAACCGAATTATCGAGCGAATAGGCAAGAACAAAGACCGCCGCACTCATCATACCGAGAAAAAGCCAGGTAAGTCTGAATATATTTTTAAAATTCCGCATAGAATTTGCCCCTTTCAAAATTATTTTTACCAAAAGAAGCAAATAATATATGGAAGATAAATGAAAAAAGTCCGCAAAGAAATCTCTTTGCAGACTTTTCTTACTTTATTTATAAATGTTACTGATTTTTTCAGCCCGTTCTTTGATAAGATTGCGCACATAAATAGGTTTTTCAACCTCTAATTTCTCCCCGAAGTTCATAACAAAGGTTAAAAACGCATCGCTCACGCTTGCTTTTGCCGTAAAAGAAAAATGCGTATTTGTAACATTCCTGATAAAAATCTTACTGCCGAAACGGTCGATAATCTGTTCCAAAATACCTATGTCCGCCTTAAAATCAATATCCTCGGTTTTACCGCCGAACATATTGAAAAGTTTTTTCGTGTAGTCCGAAATATCGAATGTTCCCTTATACTCGCATACCTCACTGAACGGACGGGCAGGCTCATCGGTTTCACGGACTTTGTGCATACGGTCAATACGGAAATGCGCCAAATTATCGTATTTTTCGTGGTTTCCGATTAAGTAATAGTGGTCTTCCTGCCATGTTTGAGCGTAAGGACTTATCTTGCGTTCCTTATAGACCGTTTTTATTTCCCTTGAAGAATTAAGCTGACGCACGCCGTAGGTAAATGCTATTTTTTTCTTATTCTTAATTGCTCTTGAAATGGTATCAATGTTATAAAAAATTTCCTCGTTGGTGCATTTGGAATCGGAGTCAATATAAATACCGAGTTCAAATGCGGAGGCTTTTTCATAGTCGCTCAAAAAGTTTTGCAGTTTTGAAACAAGTTCGCGTGACTTTTTAGGCGAAATGAACTTTGCCGTTCTCACCGCATCGGCAAGCAAGTATATTTCGGGTGACTCAAACTCGCGTGAAGCAAGAAAATATCCCGACTTCGGTATTCTCGTTTTAATAATATCGTATCCGTAGCCGATAAGTTGCTCAATATCGTCATAAACCGCCTTGCGCTCGGCGGTAACACCTATACGCGAAAGTCTGTCGCAAATCTCGGTTGCGTTCAGCGGATGGTCTTCATCCGAATACTTTTTTAAAATATCGGCAATATAAAGTAATTTTACTTTTTGACCTGTTCTTTGAGCCATATCTCCACCGCCTTTAAAAATTCATCATAGCCGTAAACGGCATTCAAAGCATCTAAAAACGCACTCGATGACATACCCTTGGGCAGTCCCGAAAACAAGGCAAATTCTTCCCGTTTTATTCTGCTGTCGGTTTGTCCCGAAAGACCGCATTTAAAGAGGTCTTGCTTGGTTATCGGGACTTTTCTTTCGCAATTTTCGGTAAGTATTCCGCACTTATTAAGCGCTTCGGTTATGATGCTGTCATCTATTCCCTCAACGCCTAAAAAGCCCTCTTTTGACGGAGAATTTTTACGCTTTTCCTTGCCTGATATTTGGGGGATATAGACATTCTTAATTGAGTTTTCACCGCAGATTTTCTTAATATACGAACGGATAACCATACCCGCACTGTCGGAATCGGTGATAACAATGATACCGTTTTTCTCGGCAAGAAGTTTGATTAAACGGCGTTTTTGGGAGTCTTTGAAAACCGAAAAACCGTTTGTGGCGATTATGGTGGCATCAATGAAATTTGATAGTTTGATTTTATCGTATTTACCCTCAACTATTACGGCTTCTTTCAACTTTATCATTACTTTCCGCCCCATAAAACCGTAAATAGTTTAACCGTCATTTCCTCTAAAATCTGCCTTTCCGAAACGGAAAAACTTTTAAGTGCGCTGTCGGTCTTTAAAATTACGGAAAAACTTTTATTCAGTTTGTAAAAATCGAAATTTTTTAAACTTCTCATTGCATTTTTAACAACGAATTTTCTTGCGCCGTAGGAAAAATCTTCCGCAACCTTATCGGCGGTAATTCTTTCGTTTTGCGCCTCAAAAGCACGGTAAAGGTCAATATAAAGGCTCGACACCGAATAGAGAATTACCATCGGCTCTATCCGCATAAAGAAAAAGTCGTCAAGCATTTTAAGTGCTCCTGCCAAATCTCCCGAAATAATCAGACCTGCGTAGTCGTAAAGCGACGCATCAACCGTTTTAACCGTCATTTTTTCAATTAAATCACGGCTTATCTTTCCGCTTTTGACAAAAAGACAAAGTTTATCGAGTTCGTTCTTTAAAAGGCTTATATCACTGCCCGAATTTCTTATCATAAACAGTGCATCGGAATCGGCGAGTTCGCAGCCCCTGTTTTTAGCGCCGACAACAAGCATTCTCGCAAGTTTTTGTTCGCTTCGGTGGTCTAAACAATACACCTTTCCGCCCGACTTTTCTATAAGTGCTGTTATCTTCTTAAAACGGCTGTCCTTTTTTACATCGAACTGAACACTCATAAAGTCAAGAAGTAAAACACAGCCTTCCTCTACTTCGGAAATTATTTTTAAAAGTTTATCGAAATCTTCCTTGCCGCATTTCAAAAAATCGAAATCGCTCAGGTTTACGAGTTTGCTTTCCGCCATCATAGGATACTGCTTGACGGCATCGTAAACATCCTGAAGATTACATTCATTTTCAAATTTTTGGAGGTTAAAAAACGGGTCGCCCGTGCAGGCAATTTCACTTATTTTCTGACAGTAGTGATGTTTCAAATATGAATCGTTGCCGAAAATAAAGCAGATTTTCGGCAGATGCTTTGTTCTGACATCTTTAAACAGGACATCTTCATTCAATATTGCCATTTTTCCGTTTCCTCCTTTTGTAAAGATAAATATTAAGAACAAGTAAAACCATAATAACAAGCGGAATAAAAAGCGTCTGCAAAGGGACGGTAACGGCGGCATATTTAAGGGAGCCGAAATAGTTTATAACCGCATTTATATATTCAGTTCCCCAGTCGGCAAAACGCACCGTAAACGCCGAAACCGTTTTAAAGGGCGACAGCACAAGAGAAATCATTGAAATTACAATAACAGCCGTCACGGCAAGCGTAATCAAAATGTTTGTTACAAGAGAAACAAGCGATATATACCCGAAATTGTAAACCGCCACGGGCATTGTGAATATTCCTGCCATAACCGAAACAATTACCGCCGAAATAACGGCTTTTAAAATTTTGCTTTTTAACCCTGTCTTTTTGAAAATCATATCGCAGTAAAAGGGCGATACAAACATAACGGCGATTATTGCAAGTGCAGACATCTGGAACGAAATATTAAAAAGCAAAAGCGGAGAAAACTGAATTATTATCAAAACTGTGCCCGATATGGTGTTTAAAATATCGGCGTCCCTTTTTAAAAGCATTGCAAATGCAAACATAACAAACATAAGCCCTGCCCTTAAAACCGAGGGAGTAAACCCGCAAACAGCGGAAATTGCAAAAACCGAAATAAGTCCTGCAAAAAACCGGACAAATCGGTTAAAATAAAGAGAAAACAAAAAGAAAAATATAAAACCTAAAATCACCGAAAGATGAAGTCCTGAAACCGCCATTATATGACTTACCCCCGACCTCTTTACAAACAGGTCAAACTCTCGGGTTAAACCCGATTTATCACCTAAAAGTATTGCAGTCAGTGTGTCTGCCGAAGGCTCAGAACAGTTTGAATATAAAAAGTCTTTTATATATCTTCTTATACCGCCTAAAGTTTTATAAAACATATCGGGGGTTTCGTCTTTTTGATATTTTTTAAGCCACATACTCCCGAAAACACCCTTTGAAACGGAATACATATTATCATTTTCAAATTTAAAAAATTTGACATCGGCTGTTATTCTGTCACCGCATTTAAGGTCGGCACTGCGGAAATAAAGCGTAAATTTTGTGCCGTTTATTATATCTCCGTTTCCGTTGCTTTTAACCGTAACATAACTTGCGTTATCCGATTTTAAAGTGTCCGATAAAACGGTTAAATCAAGTTTGCGGTCGCTGTCCGAACATTTAAACGATACATTAAGTTTGTTATCGGCAATGCTTATGTTATAAACCGCAACCGAAAAAACAAACAAAATAAGCAAAATATAACTTAACTTATTAAAAACAAAAAGTAACAGAACAAATGAAACCGTAATTATTAAAAGGAATGCGGAAAATCCCCTAAATAGATATGCGCAGACAGATGCACAAAGCAACACAGAGGAAATTAAACAAGGCCTTTTAAAAAGCCTCATTTTCCCCAAGCCTTTAAATTTTTAAGTTCATTAAAAAGCGCCATATAACTTTCGTGCCTTGTTTTTTCAATTTTGCCGTCTTTTAAAGCCCATAAAACCTCACAGCCCTTTTCGCAGGTGTGGGTGCAGGAAGTAAATCTGCACAGGTCTTTATAAGGCTCAAATTCGGGGAAAAGTTCGGCAAGACGGAGTTTGAAATCGAACTTTTCGTCCTGCGTTTCAAAGGAAGAAAAACCCGGTGTATCGGCAATATATCCGCCCTCTTTGGTTTTAAAGAGTTCGGAATGTCTTGTGGTGTGCCTGCCTCTGCCGAGTTTAAGACTCACCTCACCCGTTTTTAAGGATAAATCACCGAAAAGACGGTTTATTATACTCGATTTTCCGACACCCGAATTACCTGCAAAAGCACAAAACGAATTTCCGATTTCCTCTTTTAAATCTTCAATTCCGGTATTCTCCTTTGCGGAAACAACAAATGTTTTAAACCCTGCATTCAGGTAAATACGCTCAAATTCGGAGAAGTCGCCCGTGTCGGCTTTGTTAAAGACGATTATCGGCTCAATACCGTAGTAAACGGCGGTTGCCGTCAGCCTGTCAATAATCAAAGTGTCGGGTTTTGGGCAGGAAAAGGACGAAACGATTATTATTTTATCTATATTTGCAATAAGAGGTCTTGCAAGACAGTTTTTTCTCGGCAAAATCTCCTCTATTACGCCGTGCGACTCGTCGGTCGGCGAAAAAACAACTTTATCACCGACAACGGGGGAAACACCCGTTTTACGGAAGCTTCCCCTCGCTTTACATTCGTAAATACAGTCATTAAAATCAACATAATAGAACGAGGAAATTGCCTTGATTATAAGTCCCGTCATATAGGTTTATTCTTCTGTATTATCGTAATTTTTAATTGTGCTTGTCTTGCCCGTCATAGTTTCAATCTTGATTTCTTTGTAGTCGATATATGTCGAGCCGTCCTCGCTGATTTTAACGGTAGCATAAGCCGACTTATCCTCGAACTTAACTTCCTTGAATGTGTAGGAAGTTACGGAAGAATCGTCAAGAGTTTCGCTCTGCTTAACAAGAACACCGTCAATCCAGATTGACATTTTGAATGTGCTTGAATGTGAGAATCCCGACATATAATCAACCTTAACATCGGTTTTAACCGTTCCGTCGCTGACATAGAACTTTACTTCGGTTCCTTCCGGGGTGTTTTCAGCCGAAGTCGGCGCAGGCTCCTGCGAAATTACATAACCGCTCGGAACATACTCCTTGTCGCTCTTTGTAAGCGAACGGGTTGAAGGAACGGGTTTAAGTCCTGCCGCTTTGATTTCCTTTTCGGCGGCGGCGCTTTTGAGTCCCGAAACATCGGGAATTGCAACCAACTTCGCCTTTTTGCCGCTGCTTACATAAATTGTAATCTCGGCGCCCTCTTTAACCTGAGTTGTTCTTACGGGGTCGGTCTTGATAACAAAACCTTCTTCAACATTATCGTCATTTACCGTTTCAACCTTATAAGCAAAGCCTTTTGCTTTAAGTTCGGTAATTGCATTTGTTTCTGCCTTGCCGTAAACATCGGGCACCTTAACCGTTGTGATACCCATACTTACGGTCAGTGTGATTTTCTCGCCCTTTTTGAGTTTTTTGCCGACCTTGTGCGACTGCTTGAATATGATGTTCGCATCGGTTTTATCGTTTTGTTCGTATTCAAAGGTTATATCGTATATATCCATATACTTGCCCTGCTTAACCTCCGCCTCGCTCTGACCTACAAATTTAGGGCAGGAATACTCCTTGCCGGTTGAGGTAAAGAGTCTCGGAACGAAGATAATACCCAAAACAATTATGGCAACAACAAGGGCTGCGGCAATACCGGTTAAAATCGGAATTGCATTGCTCTTTTCTTCCTTGTTTTCATCGAAATCTTCCCTGTATTCAACATCGCTTGAAGCGGGAGAGGACGAAGACACATTCGTTCCCACAAACTTTGTGGGCGAATCGTCAACAAAGTATGAATAATCAAATGTTGCATCGGGGTCTTTTCTGAACTGAACTAAATCGCAAAGCATTTCGGCAGCCGAAAGATAGCGTCTTTCGGGTAACTTTTGCATTGCGTGCATTGTTATCTGTTCAAGGCCTAAAGGAATTGAGGGGTTAATCTCGGTGGGTAACTTCGGGTCTCTCTGAAGCTGCATAATCGCAACCGAAACGGCAGACTCCGCCTCAAACGGAAGCTGACCCGTAAGCATTTCATAAAGCATAACGCCAACCGAATAAACATCGGTCTTTTCGTCGGTTTTTTCGCCCTTTGCCTGCTCAGGACTGATATAGTGAACCGAGCCGATTGCCTTATCGGTAATAGTCCTTTGCTCGCTTCTTGAAAAACGGGCGATACCGAAATCGGTAACTTTAATTGAGCCGTCCTGCAAAACCATAATATTTTGGGGTTTAACATCACGGTGAACTATACCCTTATCGTGAGCGTGCTGAAGTCCCTTTAAAATCTGAATTGTGAAATGAACGGCATCGGTCCAGCGGAGGCTTCCCTGATGCTCGATGTATTCTTTGAGTGTGATACCGTCGATATACTCCATAACGATATACTGAATAAGGTCGCCGAACGATACATCGTAAACCTTAACAATATTGGGGTGCGATAAAACGGCAATCGCCTTTGATTCATTCTTAAATCTGCGGAGGAATTCATCGTTTGAAACAAATTCGTCCTTTAAGATTTTAATTGCGACCGTTCTGTTCTCGACACTGTCGTGTGCTTTATACACAACAGCCATACCGCCTACGCCGATAATTTCCTCTATCTCATAGCGTCCGTCAAGACGCTTGCCTACATATTTATCCATAATCAGTTTCCTCTCTCTTATAAAGTAACCGTAACGGCTGTAATATTATCGCCGCCGCCGCCTGAATTTGCCATATCAACAAGCCTTTCGGGAATATCCTCAGGCTTATTTTCTTTGAATGCTTTGAATATTTCCGCTTCATCGACGAAGTTTGATAAACCGTCGGTGCAGACAAGAATTGTATCGCCTATCTCCATAGGTATTTCGTTGCAGTCGGGAATAACATCTTCTTCAACGCCAAGCGCCCGCGTTATAACATTTTTTCTCGGGTGGTTTTTGGCTTCTTCCAAAGTGAGTTTTCCGTTTTCGAGCAAGGTCTGGACTATCGAGTGGTCTTTGGTTATCTGAGAAATTTTGCTGTTTACGATATAAGCCCTGCTGTCACCCACATGGCAGACAAACGCAAATCCGTTCCGAACTACAAGCACCACCGCCGTAGTTCCCATACCCACATAGTCACTGTTGTTTTTTGACATCTCGTAAATACTCGCATTTGCCGAAGCAACCGCATTTTTAATGAGTTTCATAAGCGAATCTCGGTTCAGCCTGCTTGAATACGAATTATTTATGTATTCGGAAATAACCTTAACCGCCGTTTCACTCGCAACATTTCCTGCGTTTGCACCGCCCATACCGTCGCAAACTATTGCCAGGGCAGAGTTATCGGACAAATATCCTGTAAAACAGGCATCTTGATTGTTGCTTCTTTTTATTCCGACATCTGTCTTACTGTAAATTTGCATTACAAATTTCCCTCCTTCTTACGAAGCTGTCCGCACGAAGCGTTTATATCAGAGCCTAAGGTCCGCCTTACCGTTGCGTTTACACCTTTGGCTTCCAAATAACCTTTAAATTTTTTGATACTCTCGGTATCGGGTTTTGTGAAAGAATTTTCTTTGACGGGGTTTGCGGGTATCAAATTCACATGGCACATAATACCCTTTAACCTTTCCGCCAACTCAAAAGCACATTCCTTTGAATCGTTTACACCCTTAATGAGCGCATATTCAAAGGATATCCGCCGTGTAGTTACCTTTTGGTATTCCCTGCAGGCGTTAAGCAGTTTTTCTGTGTTCCACTTTTTGTTTACGGGCATTATTGTATCTCTTATACTGTCGTTCGGTGCGTGGAGCGAAACCGAAAGGGTTATCGGCAAATCAAGACCTTTGAGTTTCTCAATTCCGCTGACAAGCCCCGAAGTCGAAAGGGATATATGCCTTAAACCTATGTTTAAACCGTCCTCACTGCCCACAAGATTTAAAAAACGGCTGACATTTTCAAAATTATCAAGAGGCTCGCCTATCCCCATCATAACTACATTGGATACTCTTATACCGTTGTCCTTGCCCGCCGTAATTATCTGGGATAAAATTTCGGAAGCCGAGAGATTTCTCTTTAAACCGTTAAGTCCCGAGGCACAGAACTTGCAACCCATTCTGCAACCCACCTGCGTAGATACGCATACGGTGTAACCGTGCTCGTATTTCATAAGCACCGATTCAATACATTCGCCGTCATAAAGCGAGAATAAGTATTTCACCGTGCCGTCAATCGCCGATACTAACTTTTTCTCTGACTTAACACACTTTATTACACATTTTTCGCTTAATTTCTGCCGTAAAGAAAGCGGAATGTTTTTCATTTCCTCAAAGGAACAAACACCGCTTCTTACCCATTTGATAACCTGGTCAGCCCTGTATTTAGGCTCGCCCAAATCATTGATAAGACTTTTGATTTCGTCATCGTAAAGCGAACAAATATCAATTTTTTCGGGTATAAAAATCACCTGACTTTTAAAAGCACGGCATAATAAAAGCCGTCCGTTGAGTCAATATGAGGCATAAACTCATTATCACATTTTACAACAAATTCACTGTGTTTGTCAAGAAAAGACGCAACAAGGCACTTATTTTCGGCACTTCTTAAAGTGCAGGTTGAATAAACAAGAGTTCCGTTCGGCTTTAAATACTTTGACGCATTTTCGAGTATCTGCCTTTGGGTGTTTTCAAGTTGCGATAAATCGTTTTCGCTTATGTCTTTATACTTGATTTCGGGTTTCCGCCTTATAACACCGAAACCCGAGCAGGGCACATCGCAGAGAATTACATCGAAAAGACCGAGGGTTTCATCAAAAACAGTTGCGTCCGACACCGCTGTTTTGATATTTTCAATACCGAGCCGTTTTGCGCCGTTTTCGATTAGTTTTACTCTGTGCTCGTATTTATCGCAGGCGACGATTTCACCCGTATTATTCATAATCTGCGCCATAGTAAACGCCTTACCGCCCGGAGCCGAGCATATATCAAGCACCCTCATATTCTCCTTTAAATCAATACTGCCGATGGCTTTTTGGCAGGCGCTGTCCTCAATGTGAAAATACCCTTTTTTATAAAGCGGACTGTTCTTTATATCAATTCCCGAGAGTATATCGACAGAGTTTTCCGCTATTCCCTCTTTTGCGGTTACACCCTCTTTGCCGAATGCTTTTATAAGACTTTCCGCATCGGTTTTCAAGGTGTTTACCCTCGCCGTAACGGGCGGTTTCTTAAGCGATTCGCAAAGCAGACTTTTTGCTGTTTCCGTTCCGTAATCTTTAATAAAACTCTTAATGATAAACTCATTGCAGGAATACTTCACCGAGAGCGATTTTTCGCCGTCGCCTTCGGGGATTTGCACAGGCTCCCTTAAAAACGCCCTCAAAACACCGTTTACAAATGAAGCGTTAAACTTTTCCTTTGAAGTTTTAACAATGTTTACCGATTCGTTTACCGCCGCACTTTCGGGAATTTTATCCATAAACATAATTTGGTAAACTGCAATTCTCAAAGCGTTTAAGGTTATCGGCTTTATGCGGTTTACCGGAGTCTTTACATATTTTGAAATGACATAATCAAGTGTGATTTTTCGGTCTATGACACCGTAAACAAGCCTTGCGGCAAGAGCCTTATCCTTTCCGCTTATGCCCGTTTCCTCAAATTCCTTTAAAACGGCAATGTTTGAGTATGCCTTATCCTTAAAAACACGCACCAAAATATCTGTTGCGCATTTTCTCGATACACTCACTGCCATAACTATTCCGCCCTTGTGCCAAGCGGTATTTTATGACCGTTTAGCATATTTTCGGCGCTCATTTGTTTGCTTCCCTCAGGTTGCACGGTGATAAGTTCCAGCGCCGTGCCGTTTGAACAGGCGATAATAAGTTTACCCCTGTTTTCGATAACCGTTCCGGCTTCGCCCGATAACTTCACCGTCTTTGCCGAAATAACCTTTATCCTTTTACCCTCTAAAACAAAATAGGCACAGGGCCAGGAATAAAAACCTCTTATCTTATTTAAGAGCGTCTGTGCGTCACCGTTAAAATCAAGGTGCGCCATTTCCTTTTTTATAATAGGCGCATAGGTTACGCCCTCTTCGCTCTGCTTTGTTCTTACGGCAGTGCCGTTTTCGATAGATTTGAGCGCCTTAAGCATCAGTTCCGCCGACATCTCTGAAAGCCTTTCAAACAGTTCCTCGGCAGTTTCGGTTTCGCCTATCTCGGTTTTTTGCTGAAGTATTATATCGCCGGTGTCCATACCCTCGTCCATCTGCATTACGGTAATTCCCGTCTCGCTCTCGCCCGAAACAATCGCCCACTGAATGGGAGAAGCGCCGCGCAGTTTCGGCAAAAGCGAAGCGTGACCGTTTACACAGCCGAATTTCGGGTAATCTAAAATTTCTTTCGGCAAAATCTTGCCGTAAGCCACAACCACAATAATATCGGGGTTTAATTGCTTTATTATTTCAAGCGCCTGACCGTCCCTTAAAGTTTTGGGCTGAAAAACGGGAATACCGTTCTTTTCCGCACAAACCTTTACGGGCGGAGGTGTTAAAATCTGCTTTCTGCCGACGGGTTTGTCGGGTTGGGCGAAAACACCTGCCACTTCGTGTTCTGAATTTATAAGCATTTTAAGGGTTTTTTCCGAATAATCGGGAGTTCCCATAAACACAATACGCATAAGTTATTTATCCTTTCGGTCGATGAATAAAATTCCGTCTAAATGGTCGATTTCGTGACAAAACGCCCGTGCCTTCAAACCCTCTCCCGTAACGGTAAAGGTGTTTCCGTTCCTATCCTGCGCACGGACGGTTACTTTCATAGGTCTTGTAACCGGCTCGTATCTTTTGGGTATAGAAAGACAGCCCTCGTCACCCGTCTGACTTCCCTCAGCCGACTCTATAACGGGGTTTATGAGTTCAACAAGACCGTCCCCTGTATCTACTATGCAAAATCTCCGCAAAATTCCCACCTGCGGTGCGGCAAGTCCCACACCCTCGGCTTCATACATGGTTTCCGCCATATCGTCAAGCGTTTGGGCAAGTTTTTCGTCAAATTTGATTTGGGTTCTGCATATTTTTCTTAAAATATCGTCGCCTAATTTTACTATGTTTCTCTTTGCCAATTTTATCACCTTTTAAATAATTGTTTCGGGGTTTATGTCGATAACGACCGAAATATTTCCTTTTTTCTTTATATCGACGGCACTTTTGAGCATTTCACGGAAGCGCCTTGAATTTTTACATTTTATAATCATTCGGTAACGGTATTTTCCGCCTACCTTGACAACCGCCGCCGGCATAGGCCCCAATATGATAACCTTGATGTCCTCATATTCTCCGCCTTTGCCCGTCAGTTCCTTTATGTTTTTGAGTATGCTTACTGCACACTCGCTTGCCTTATCCTTATCTTCGCACATTGCCGCAACCATACAAATATCGCAAAACGGCGGATAAATCATAAGTTTGCGTGTTAAAATTTCTTCCTCATAAAAAGACTTGTAATCTTGTTTTGAGGCAAGAGAAATAACGGTATCTTCGGTGTTTCCCGTCTGAATTACCGCCTCGGAGTTTCCTCCCGACCTGCCTGCCCTGCCTATTACCTGAGTAAGCAGTGAAAATGTGCGCTCAAAACCACGGTAATCGTCGCTGTAAAAGGCACGGTCTGCACCGATAACACCGACTAAATCCACCTGCGGAAAATCGAGTCCCTTTGCCACCATCTGCGTTCCGAGCAAAATATCGTATTCACGGTTTTTAAATGCCTCTAATTTTTCCGAATATGCGTCCTTTGCGAGTGTGGTATCGGCATCAAGACGGAGTATTTTGGCGTTCGGAAACAAAAGACTTAATTCTTCTTCGAGTTTTTGTGTTCCCGTTCCGCCGAAATGCAAAAATTCGTTTTGGCATTCGGGACACTTTTTCGGAATTTCCTCCGAATGACCGCAGTAATGGCACATAAGGCGCTTATTTGCCGAGTGATATGTAAGCGAAACACTGCAATCGCCGCACACCGCAACATATCCGCAGTTAGGGCAGGAAATGTGCGTGTTGTGTCCCCTGCGGTTTAAAAGGATAATAACCTGCTTGTTGTTTTGAAGGCGTTCGTCAATCTTTGAAGCAAGGAGTCGGCTTATATCCGACTTATTGCCCTCAAAAAGTTCTTTGCGCATATCCGCAACGCACACATTCGGAAGACACGCACCGTTATATCTGCCCGTGATTTCAAAAAGCGAATATCTGCCCGATTTTGCATAGGTGTAACTTTCGAGCGACGGCGTAGCCGACGATAAAAGGAGCAGACATTTATTGTAATTTGCACGGAATTTTGCAATATCTCTTGCGTGGTATCGCGGACTTTTTTCGGACTTGTATGTCCGTTCCTGCTCCTCGTCCATAACTATAAGTCCCAAATTTTTAACGGGAGCAAACACCGCACTGCGTGTTCCTATCGCAACAGACGCCTCACCGCTTTTTAAACGGTTATATTCGTCCATTCTTTCGCCTGCCGACATAGCACTGTGCAGAACTGCGATTTTTCTGCCGTAACGCTCGCCGAAAAGCGAAACGGTCTGCGGAGTCAAGGCAATTTCGGGCACCATAATTATAACGCCCTTATTTTGCTTTAAAGCCTCGTCGGCAAGACGCATATACACACTCGTTTTACCGCTTCCCGTTACGCCGTAAAGCAGTGAAACGCACTCTTTGTTGCTGTTAAGTTTTGCCCTTAAACCGTCAAAGGCGCTTTGCTGTTCATTGTTTAATGTTATCTCTTTGGATACAGGAGTGTTTTTGTATTTATAAGGGAATCTGAAAATCTGCTTTTCAAAGATTTTGACTATTCCCTTGTTTTCGAGTGCATTTATAACCGACACCGTAACCCCCGTAAAGTAGATAAGTTCCTTAACACTTACCGTGCCGACCGCAAGTAGAGTTTCGGCAATCTCTTTTTGGCGGGGAGTGAGTTTTATACCCTCAAAATCTTCGCTTACAAGGGATACATATTTTGCGGTTTTATCGTTTGCGTTTTGTTTTGACTCCTTAAAAACGCAAACCGCCCCTTTCGTTTTAAGCGATTTGACCGTTTCGGACGCTTCGTTAAAAGAGGTCTTTATCTTTTTTAAACTTACCCTGCCGTTTAAGGAAATAAACTCAAAAATTCCCCTTTCTTCACCGCTTAAAAGGTCTTTTGACGAAAATTCGGGGTTGATTTCGTAAAAATCTTCGAGTTTCAGTTTAAGTCCCGCAGGCAAGACGGTGTTTACGGCATCGAAATAGGTGCAGAAAAGCCTTTCTTTCATAAAAAGACAAAGCGACAGCATCTCCCCGTTTAAAACAGGCTCGCTATCGTTCACACTTAAAATATATTTTGTTTTACTGTTTTCTTCCTGACTGCCCGTTTCAACGATAATACCGTGCTTTTTCAGGTTGCCCGAGCCGAACGGAACGGTTACTCTGCACCCTGAAACCGCCTTGTCCTCAAGGCTTTCGGGCACAAAATAGGAGTAGCATTTATCAAAAGAGCCCAACGCACCGTCAAGTGCGACACCAACGGTTTTACGCTCCATAAAAGCCACTCCTCCCTGCAAAATTTTTAAATGAAACCGAAAAATTAAATGAGGTTTTTATCGGCTGCTAACTTGTTTATGGCGATACTTACGGGTTTTTCGATGAGAATTTCGCCGTCATTCTGTGCCTTTTCCGACACCTTTCTCGCACACTTTGCGATATCGGTTACAAGGCGGTAACGGTTATCGTAATTTTCAATGAGTTTACCTAAATTTTTGTTAAGCATATTTATTTTCCTTTCGTTTTTTCAAAAAAGTTTTAAAAATTTTTATCTATATATCCCGACTGTCTTGTTTTGGTAAGACGGGCGGAATGTATAATCGAAACAGTATCAAAAACGGCATCGTCGAGTTTATCGTTTACCACAATATAATCGTATTCGTCCGAACGCCTGATTTCGCCCACTGCGGCATCAAGACGCTCTTTCACCTTTTCAGGAGAATCTGTGCCTCTTGAGGACAGGCGGTTTTTAAGCACTTCAAACGACGGCGGACAAATGAAAATACTTACGGCATCGGGCATTTTTTCCCTTATCTGCTTTGCGCCGTTTACATCGACCTCAACTATAACATCATATCCATCATTCAAATTGTTTATAACATAATCTTTCGGCGTTCCGTAATAGTTACCCACAAAAACATTGTGTTCAAGGAGCATACCGTCTTTTATCATAGCGAGAAACTCCTCTTTTGAAACAAAACGGTATTTGCCGTCCGCCGTTTCGCCCTCGCGCATAGGTCTTGTTATTGCGGAAACCGAAAACTTGATATCGGGTATTTTTTTGAATACCTCACCCAAAACGGTGTCCTTTCCCGAACCCGACGGTCCCGAAATGACAAAAAGCGTTCCTTTACTCATCCTCTTCTTCATCTTCCTCAAATTCTTCGTTTTCCAAAATGCGGTTTGCAAGTGTTTCCGACTGGAGATAGGTTAAAATAACATGGTCGCTGTCCATCATAACAACGGCTCTCGTTCTTCTGCCGTGGGTAGCATCTATGAGCGTTCCCTTTTCCTTTGCATCAGCGATAATCCGCTTAATCGGTGCAGATTCGGGACTTACTATCGCTACCATACGGTTTGCCGAAACCATATTGCCGAAACCGATATTTACAAGTTTCATAACACTTTTCTCCTACTCGATATTTTGAATTTGCTCTCTTATTTTCTCAATTTCAGCCTTTATCGTAACAACCGTTTTGGCAATTTCCATATCCGAAGCCTTTGAGCCTATCGTGTTTGCCTCGCGGTTCATTTCCTGCACCAAAAAGTCAAGTTTTCTGCCGATTGCACCGCCGTTTTCAAAGTATTTAAACATCTCGTTTATATGGCTTTTAAGACGCACCGTTTCTTCGTCAACCGCAATTTTATCGGCAAAAACCGCCGTTTCGGTCAGGAGCCTCTGCTCGTCTATCTGAACATCGCCTATGAGTTCTTTGATTTTTTGCTCTAATTTTTCCCTGTATTCCTTTACGGTTTCGGGCGAACGCTTCTCCACAAAATCAACAAGAGAAAGTATCGTCTCAGCCCTTTCTCTTACATCGGCAACCAGCCGTTCACCCTCTCGCGCTCTCATATTGACGAATACTCCGAGTGCCTCGTTTGCCGTTTCGAGAACCGCCAAGGTCAACTCCTCCTCGCCGATTTCATTACGGGTTTGGGTGAAAAGGTTATCGTTGTTGCAAATTGAAGATAACTTTAAATCGTCTTTTAAACGGTGTTTCCTGCCGAGTTCGCGCAAAGCGGTTATATAGGCATTCGCATAGTCCTCGTTAAGTTTAAGTTTCAGCGCACTGCCCGATGTATCCTCAACCGTAACCGAAGCCTCAACCTTTCCCCTTGCAATCTTTTGCTGAAGGCAGGACTTTAACTTTTCGTCAAGAAACATATAGGCTCTCGGCACCCTGCTTGAAAACTCAAAAAAACGGTGGTTTACCGATTTGATTTCAACCGTTATATCAAAATTTTCAAAACTTTTTTTGGCTCTGCCGAAGCCCGTCATACTCGTAACCGTAGAAAATCATCTCCGAAAAAATGTTATTATATTATTATAACTTATATATTAAGTTATGTCAAACTCAAAATTATTCGTAAACCTCTATGTGCAGTTTGTAATCGTCGCTTTTCAAAACGCTTACAAGTTCTTCTTCGGTCTTGATACGGCAACTGCACTCAATTCCGAAACGGCGGACACTGAAATCTTCGGAGTGCGAATCGGAACCCGCAACCTGCTTTAAACCGTGCTCTTTCGCATAGGTTAAAGCCTTTATGTTGTCCTCATCGGTGTTTTGGCGGTTTAAAGACTCAATGCCGTCAAGAAGTTCGAGAGGCAGTTTTTCGTCGGGGAAATTTATGTATTCACGGTTGCGGAACGGGTGCGCCTGAAATACCATTCCGCCCTCGCTGTGCACCGCTTGCGAAAGCGTTTTAAGTTTTCCGTCGGTTATTTCGGGGTGCTTTTTGAGTTTTTCGGGAGTCAGCCCGTAAACCAAGATTTCCTTGCCGTTTCCGACACCCTGCTCTATACCGAAAAGCACATCAATTCCGAGCCTTTCGCCCTCTTTTTTTGCAACAAGATAATCGTTTTCATAGGCCTCGCAAAATTCTTCAAAAGGGAGATTTCGGTCTATTCCCGTGTTGCCGTTATAAAAATGATTTGTAATCACAACACCCGAAAAGCCGTGTTCCTTTAAGGCTTTTATGAGTTCTTTTGTGTCCGCCTTACCGCAGCGGCTGCAGGCGGCGGTGTGCTGATGCATTTCGTAAATATACATAATTTTTCCTTTCTAAGCCACTATTGCCGACCCTACTATCAAAACCGCACCGATTATGCCCAAAGGCGACATCGGCTTTTCGATAAAAGATGATAAAATCACCGCAACAACAGGGTCTATATAACTTAAAATCGCAATCGACTGCGCCCTTAATTTATCCATTGAGCCGAAATAAAGAAGGTAGGCAATTCCCGTATGAACAACACAGACCGTAAACATTAAAATTATACCCGTTACGGTAAACCGTGTGTCGCTTATATTCCCCGAAACGAGCGAATAGCCGAGTGTTACCGCACCGCAGGAGAGAAGCTGGACTGCTGTTTTTTCAAACGCCCCTATGTCTTTAAGTCTTTTGTTAAGCACTATTATAACCGCATAAAGCACCGCCGAAGAAAGTCCCAAAACAATTCCCTTTGCTTCGCTTGCCGAAAGACGCTTTTCCTCCAAAACTCCCGAAACCAAGAGCATACCGAAAAGTGACGCCACTATGCAAATACATTTTTTGAGTGTAAGATTTTCCTTAAAAACAAACGGCGAAATCACCATAATCATAAAGGGTGCCATATAGTAGCAAAGCGTTGCTTTTGCAACCGATGTATACTTGTAACTTTCAAAAAGCAACACCCAGTTAAACCCGATTGCTATGCCCGAAAGAACTAAACACAAAAGGTTGTTTTTTATAGCCTTAAACGAAAAATCTCTATGCGAAGCAACTATGAAAATAATCAAAAATGCCGCACCTAAAAAGCCACGGCACATTGATATTACAGAGGAGGGAAAAGGAATAAACCGCACAAAAAGTCCGATTGTTCCGAAAACAGCCATCGCAACCGAAAATTTAAGTTTTGATAAATTATTCTCCATAAGTAAACAGATTATTTAAAAAAGAGGGGTAATTTTTCAAGGAAGATTATATCGTCACGGTCAGCCGCATCGCCCTCAGCCAAAAAGGCACAGCTTGCCGCCTCGATACCGCCTGCGTTTTTCACAAGAAGTTTTACGGCTTCAAGCGACTCACCCGTGCTTATAACATCATCGAGAATAAGGACTCTCTTACCCTTTAATTTCTCAACATCAGACTCACCTAAATAGAGGTGTTGCTCGTGCTGTGTGGTAATCGAGGTAAGGCAAACATCGAGCGGATTTTTCATATAAACCTTTAAGCCTTTTCTTGCCACAACATAAGGTTTGCCCGACTGTCTTGACATCTCGTAAGCCAAGGGAATGCTTTTAGCCTCGGGGGTTAAAACAACATCAAATTCGGGCACTTTTTTTAAGAGTGCCTCGCAACCCTTAACGGTAAGTTCGACATCGCCGAAAATAATAAAAGCGGCAATATCCAAATGCTCGTTTACGGGGAACTTTTCGAGTTCACGCTCAAGTCCCGCAATTTTCATTTTGTAAAATTCTGACATACTATCACCTTTTAAAAAAATGTAAATTAACTTTTTACCTATTACTTATTACTTCTTACTTTAAGTCATCCCGGCGGCCACTGTAAATAACGGCGGGCAAGCAAATGGAAATGGAGATGACCTACGGTCTGACCGCCGTCCTCACCGCAGTTTGCCACAACACGGAAGCCTTTTGAGAGGTTTTCACGCTCGGCGACAGCCGAAATTGCCTCATAGATTTTGGCAACATATATACTGTTTTCGGCATTTATCTCTGCGGGTGATTTAATATGGATTTTCGGCACGAAAATATAATGGACGGGTGCCTGCGGAGCAATATCCGTAAAGGCATAAACATAATCGTCCTCATAAATCTTGGTTGAGGGAATTTCCCCTGCAATTATCTTGCAAAACAAACAGTCTTCCATTTATTTCACCATTCCTTTTAGTATTTCTTCGGCACTGCTTAAAGCCGTATCGACTTTTGAAACATCTTTACCGCCTGCCATAGCGAAATCGGGCTTTCCTCCGCCGTTTCCGCCGCATATAACGGCTATCTGTTTAACAATATTTCCTGCCATGGCGCCGCACTTTACGGCGTCCTTACCGCAGGCAACGCAGAAAGTAACCTTATCGCCGTTTACCCCTGCAAGAACGGTAACGGTATCCGAATATTTATCCTTAACGCCGTCAAGCATTTTGCGCATTTCGTCAGCCGAAACACCGTTGAGTTTTGCCGTAGCAAGACGGACATCTCCGATTTTGACGGCATTTTTTATAATATCATCGGTTTTGCCGCTTGCAAGTTTTGACTTGAGTGCATCAAGTTCCTTTTCGGCAGACTTCAGTTTATCGTTCAAAGCCGATACTTTTTCAATCAACTCGTTCACATTTCCGCACTTGATAACAGCGGCGGTTTTGCGAGCCAAATCTTCATAATAGTTAAGTAGATTGAGGGTGTTGTATCCCGTGTAAGCCTCGATTCTTCTGACACCTGCGGCAATACCGCTTTCGGACACTATGCGGAAAAGACCGATTTTTCCCGCATTGTCAACATGTGTTCCTCCGCAGAACTCAACCGAAACATCGCCGACGGTTACAACACGGACAACATCGCCGTATTTTTCGCCGAACAGTGCCATAGCGCCTAACTTCTTGGCTTCTTCAATCGGCATTTCCTTACTTGTTACGGGAGTTCCGTTTAATATTACATTATTTACAATGTCCTCAACCTTGGCGATTTCCTCTGCGGTAAGTGCCGAGAAATGAGTGAAGTCGAAACGGACGCTTGTATCGTTTACAAGCTGACCTGCCTGCTCAACATGGTTGCCTAAAACCTTACGCAATGCGGCTTGTAACAAATGCGCTGCGGTGTGGTTTCTCTTTATTGCCTCACGGCGTCCGCTATCAATGCTTGCCGTAACGGTTTCGCCTACCGAAATGCCGTCGGACAAAACTCTGCCTATGTGGTAGAAAACACCGCCCGAGGTCTTTTTGGTATCAATAACCTCAAACTCAAATGTTCCGCTTTTAATTAGACCTGTATCTCCTGCCTGACCTCCGCCCTCACCGTAAAATACGGTTTTGTCGAGAACGATGACGGCTTTGTCGCCTTCGCTTATGCTTGATGTGTGCTCTTTTTCAAATACAAGGTCGATAACCTTTGCTTGGCAGGTGTTTTCGGTATATCCCAAAAACTCGGTTTTGGCTATACCGTCAAAGGTAATTCCGTTGCTTGACCAACTTTCGCCGTCCGATGCCTTTCTTGAAGAACGGGCAAGTTCTCTTTGCTCTTTCATAAGCGAATTAAAACCGTCCTCGTCAAGAGTTTTGCCGTTTTCAGCCAAAATATCTTTTGTAAGGTCAAGCGGAAAACCGTATGTATCGTAAAGTTTGAAAGCGTCCTCACCCGAAAGAGTATTCCCCTTTTTCATAAGACCGTCAAGCAGTTTAAGACCTTGGTCGATTGTCTTATTGAAACTTGCTTCCTCGTTTGAGATAACCTTTTTTATGAGTTCCTGTTTTTCAATAAGTTCGGGGTATGCACTGCCGTTTTCTTTGATGACGGCATCGCACATTTCGGTAAGAAACGGTTTGTCTATACCGATTAACTTACCGTGTCTTGCGGCACGGCGGATAAGACGGCGGAGTACATAACCCCTGCCCTCGTTTGAGGGAATAATACCGTCGCTTATCATAAAGGTAGAGGCTCTTGCGTGGTCGGTTACGGCACGAATGGAAATATCGGTGTTTTTATCCTTGCCGTATTCCCTGCCCGAAATCGCACACACCGTATTTAAAATATTGCGGACTGTGTCAACCTCAAACATATTGTCAACACCCTGCATAACGCAGGCAAGACGCTCAAGTCCCATACCCGTATCAATGTTTTTATGGGTAAGTTCGGTGTATGTGCCGTCTCCCATATTGTTGAACTGCGAAAAAACATTGTTCCAGATTTCCATATATCTGTCGCAGTCGCAGCCCGGCTTGCAATCGGGCGAACCGCAGCCGTATTTTTCGCCTCTGTCGAAGTAAATCTCACTGCACGGACCGCACGGACCTGTGCCGTGCTCCCAGAAGTTATCCTCCTTGCCGAGACGGACGATATGGTTTTCGGGAACACCGATAACATCACGCCAAAGCGCGTATGCCTCATCGTCCTCCTCGTAAACCGAGGGCCATAATTTATCTTCGGGAATTTCAAGCACTTTTGTCAAAAACTCCCACGCCCACGGAATAGCCTCATTCTTGAAATAATCGCCGAACGAAAAATTGCCGAGCATTTCAAAATATGTGCCGTGACGGGCGGTGTGTCCCACCCTTTCAAGGTCGGGAGTTCTTATGCATTTTTGGCAGGTGGTAACACGGCTTTTAGGCGGTTTTACCTCACCTGTGAAAAACTTTTTCATGGGTGCCATACCCGAATTGATAAGCAAAAGCGATTTATCGTTATCGGGAACCAAAGAGTAACTTTTAAGACGCAAATGTCCCTTTGACTCGAAGAAAGATAAATACTTTTCTCTTAAATCGTTAAGTGAAGTCCATTCCATAATTTAACATCCTTGTTGCATAAAATTACAGAGTAAATTATATACCTCACCGCACCCTTTGTCAACCGAAAAGAATAATATGAAAAATTATTTAATATTTTTATATATTTATAATGACAAACGGAAAAAAGTGTGGTATTATAAGTGTAATTATGGAAAGTTGTGCTTTGGAGGTAAAGGGCTTGAAACTTTTGGCTATTGACGGAAACAGCATTATAAACCGTGCATTTTACGGTATTAAACTGCTCTCAACCAAGGAGGGAGTCTACACCAATGCCGTTTACGGTTTCATAAACATTTTAAACCGACTGCTCGAAACCGAGAGTCCTGACGGTGTTGCCGTGGCGTTTGACCTGAAAAAGCCCACTTTCCGCCATAAAAAGTATGCCGAATACAAAGCAGGGCGCAGACCCATGCCCGATGAACTGAGAACTCAGTTTCCCGTATTAAAGGAATGGCTCACGCTTGCGGGATACCATGTAGTCGAGTGTGAGGGTTTCGAGGCTGATGATATTTTGGGGACGCTTGCAAAAAGTGCAGATTTAAGCGGAAATGAATGTGTAATCGCCACGGGCGACCGTGATTCGCTTCAGCTTATTTCGGAAAGCACAAAGGTTTTGCTTACCGCCACTAAAATGGGACACCCCGAAATCATAAACTACACAAAAGAGACGCTTTTTGAAAAGTTCGGTCTTGAGCCTGAAGAAATGATTGAACTTAAAAGTCTTATGGGCGACTCCTCGGACAATATCCCGGGTGTTGCTGGCATAGGCGAAAAAACCGCCACCGACCTTATTACAAAATACCATTCGATTGACAGCATCTATGAAAACATAGAAGCGCTTGATATTAAAGAAAGTGTCCGCTTAAAACTCATAAACGGCAAAGAAAGCGCATATTTAAGCAGATGGCTCGGCACTATTTCGATTGATGCACCGATTAACACCGATATTTCAGGTTATAAAATAATGCCCCGAAACGAAAAAGAACTCGCCCGTCTTATGACAAGGCTTGAATTTTTTAAACTTATGGAAAAGATGGGCATTACCCCCGAAAGTCAGGTATCCGATAAAAACGAAAACCGCAAAAGTTTTTCGCTTTCGGACGCATTTATGCCCGATACCGCCGATATTTATACAGACGGCGAAAACTTTGCAGTCATTTCCGAAAAAAAGGTTTTTAAAGCCTCAAAAGAGTTTGTAAACGACCTTTTGAGTTCAAATGCAAACAAGCGTGTTTACGATTTAAAGAGCCTTTGCAAGCAGTTTGAAAACATAAATAATGTTACCTTTGACTGTCTGCTTGCAGGATATCTGTGCAACCCGTCTTCAAACGATTACTCGGTAAGCAGGCTGTGCGCCGAATATTCGGTAGGTGCCGAACTTGACAGTGACGATGATTTTTTGAAAACGGCGGTGCTTTTCTCTGCCGTCTGCGATAAACTCGAAGCCGAACTTCAGAAAAGCGGTCAGCAGGATTTGCTTAAAAACATCGAAATTCCGCTTTGCGCCGTTTTATCCGATATGGAAAGCGTGGGATTTTTGATTGACGCAGAAGGTCTTAAAAATATGGGTGAGGAGTTACAAACACGCACCGAGGAGATAAAGAAAGATGTTTTTGCGATTGCAGGAACGGAATTTAATGTAAATTCGCCTAAACAGTTGGGCGAAGTGCTTTTTGAAAGACTTTTAATTCCCTCAAAGAAGAAAACAAAAAGCGGTTACAGCACTTCTGCCGATGTGCTCGAAAGTCTGCGTTACGATTACCCGATTGTTGACCTCGTATTAAAATACAGGCAGTTAAACAAGTTAAAGACAACCTATTGCGACGGTCTTTTGTCGGCGGTGTCGAAAGACAACCGCATTCACACAACATTTAACCAAACCGAAGCGAGAACGGGGCGCATAAGTTCGCTTGAACCTAATCTTCAGAATATTCCCGTCCGCACCGAGGAGGGCAAAAGACTGCGTGAATTTTTCGTGGCAAAGGAAGGATATTGCCTTGTCGATGCAGACTATTCGCAGATTGAACTGCGTGTTCTTGCAAGTATCGCGGACGATAAGACAATGATAGATGCCTTTAATTCGGGCACCGATATTCACACCGTCACGGCAAGCGAAGTTTTCGATATTCCCGCGGATATGGTGCTCCCCGTAATGCGAAGCCGTGCAAAAGCGGTAAACTTCGGTATTGTTTACGGTATCGGCGCATTCTCACTTGCAAAGGATATAGGCGTTTCGAGGGCGGAAGCCGACAGATATATAAAGAACTATCTTGCAACATACAGCGGTGTTGACCGCTATATGAAAGAGGTTATCGAAAAGGCAAAAGAGGACGGTTTTGTTTCAACCTGCTTTGGGAGAAGAAGATACCTGCCCGAACTTTCCTCCTCAAACGGAATGACGCGTGCTTTCGGCGAGAGGGTTGCGAGGAACGCCCCCATTCAAGGCACAGCCGCCGATATAATAAAACTTGCGATGATAAATGTGTATAACCGCTTAAAAGCCGATATTCCCGAAGCAAAACTCATTTTGCAGGTGCACGATGAACTCATAGTTGAGTGCAGGCAGGAAGATGAACAAAAGGTCAAAAAGGTCTTGTGCGAAGAAATGGAAAATGCCGCACACCTTGCCGTTAAACTTACGGTTGATGCCCACACGGGCAAAAACTGGTTAGAGGCAAAGGGCTGATGAAGATAATATTCGTATGCACGGGAAACACCTGCCGAAGTCCTTTTGCCGAGGGGTATTTCAATTCGCTTAATATAAAGGGTATAACCGCTTTAAGCCGCGGACTTTCGGGAAACTCAAACCCCGTAAGCGAAAACTCAAAAGCAATAGCAAACGAATTCGGTTTTGATATAAGTTCACATACTTCAAAGGTCTTTTCAAGGGAAGATTTAAGCGCCGACTATATTTTCACAATGAGTAAAAGCCATAAAGATATACTTGTCGGTTTCGGTGCGGAAGAAAACAAGGTGTTTGTGCTGAAAAACGGCATTTTTGACCCGTTCGGCGGTGATTTAAACACCTACCGCACTGCACTTAAAAGCATAGCCGACGGGATTGACAGACTTTATTTTGACGGTTTTTTTGATAGTATAAAACTTGTTCCGTTTAATGAAAACCACATTCCGCAGATTGCGCAAACCGAAAAGGAAAATTTCAGCGAGCCGTGGAGCGAAACTTCAATCAAAGAGTCCTCAATGAACAACACCGAGTTTTTCGTTGCCGGGCAAAACGGCGTATTTGCAGGTTATGTCGGTTTAAACCATATAGCCGACGAGGGTTATATAACAAGCATTGCCGTAAAGGAAAATTACCGAAATAAAGGTATCGCAACAAAACTTTTAAACAAATGCTTTTCCTTTGCAAGAGATAACGGTTTAAGTTTTGTATCGCTCGAAGTCCGATTATCCAACGAAAATGCACAGTCGCTTTATAAAAAACTCGGGTTTAAAAAAGAGGGACTGCGCAGAGGGTTTTACAGAAAGCCGTCGGAAGACGCAGTTATAATGACAAGAAGGTTTAATATTTAATGCTTATTTTAGCCATTGAATCGTCGTGTGACGAAACATCAGCCGCCGTAACAAACGGCAGGCACATTCTTTCAAATATAGTGGCAACGCAGATTGCCGAGCACAGAATTTACGGCGGAGTAGTCCCCGAAATCGCCTCGAGAAGACACACCGAAGCCATAAGCCGTGTGGTTGAGGAGGCACTCAAAAGCGCAAACATTACCTATAAAGATTTAGATGCCGTAGCCGTTACATTCGCACCCGGTCTTATCGGCGCACTGCTTGTGGGTGTAAACTATGCAAAGGCGCTTGCCTTTTCGCTTGACATTCCGCTTATTCCCGTCCATCATCTGCGTTCGCATATTGCGGCAAACTACATAGAAAACGATGAACTCTCCCCCGAATTTTTATGTCTTACCGTTTCGGGAGGCAACTCACTTATAACAAAGGTTGCGGACTACACCGTTTTTGAGCCTGTCGGCAAAACGCTTGACGATGCGGCAGGGGAATGTTTCGATAAAACCGCAAGGGCGCTCGGTCTTTCGTATCCGGGAGGCGTAACACTCGATAAAATCGCAACCGAGCCTGATTTAAACAAATATCCTCTCCCCGTTCCCAAGGTTTCGGGAAGCGAGTTTGACTTCAGTTTTTCTGGACTTAAAACGGCTGTTATAAACATAATTCACAATAAGTCGCAAAAGGGCGAAGAAATTGATATTCCCGTTATGGCGGCAACCGTGAGGAAGCGTGTCTGCGATATTCTCATAAAAAACACATTAAATGCCGCCGAACAGTTCAATTTCAAAACACTTGCCGTTGCAGGCGGTGTTTCGGCAAATTCGGAACTCCGTTCAAGACTTAAAGAGGAATGTAAATCAAGGAACATAAAGCTATATTATCCCGAACTCAAATACTGCGGCGATAATGCGGCAATGGTGGGAGTTCAGGCATTCTATGAATTTTTAAGCGGCAATGTTGCGGATACTTCGCTTAACGCCGCCGCCACTCTTTCAATAGATTACAATATCAAGAGGTAACTTACTATGAAAAAGATGCTTTTAATCGTAAATCCCAAATCGGGCAGAGCAAAAATGCGCAGCGAATTGCTTGCCGTTACTGAGATTTTTTCGGGCGAGTATGATGTTACGGTCTACATAACGAAATGCCGTCTTGACGCAACCGAGCGTGTAAAACGCATAGCGGACGAAAATGAGTTTTCGCTGATAGTAGTCTGCGGAGGCGACGGCACTTTAAACGAAGTAATTTCGGGACTTAAATCAAAGAATTTAAAAATCACGCTCGGATATATCCCGTCGGGCACATTAAACGAATGGTCGAGCGGACTCGGTATTTCGAGGAACATAATAGATGCCGCTAAGGATATTTTAAACGGTAAAGAAATTGACCTTGACATAGGCAAATTCGGTGATAAATATTTTTCATATACCGCCTCTTTCGGTGCGTTTACCGATGCATCGTATTCGGCACCGCAGGATATTAAAAATGTTTTGGGACAGGCGGCGTATTTCTTTGAGGGAATAAAAAGCCTTGCAAATATAAAGCCGCTGCATATGAAGTTTGTGTGCGATGAAAAAGAGGTCGAGGGTGACTTCCTTTTCGGTGCGATTTCAAACTCAATGTCGGTGGGCGGAATAGTAAAATTCGATAAAGCGGCGGTTGAACTCAACGACGGTATTTTCGAGGTAATGCTTATTAAAAAGCCCGATAACATCATCGTGCTCCAAGGTATTATAGACGGTATTTTAAAGCACGATTTAAACCGTGACGGCATTGAATTTTTCCATACAAAATCGGTTAAGGTCATAAGCAGTCCCGATATTCCGTGGACTCTTGACGGTGAATTTTGCAAAGGCGAAGCCGATGTAGATGTTAAAAATCTTCATTCGGCAATTCACCTTATAGTTCCGAACAAAGATTAACTTAAAGGGGTTTTATATAAATGTTTACAAGAGATATAGGTGTCGATTTAGGCACTTCAAACACACTCGTCTGCGTAAAGGGCAAAGGAATAATTATGCGTGAGCCTTCGGTTGTTGCATACGATGTCCGCAACGATGCCGTCCGTGCGGTCGGCGCCGAAGCAAAAGATATGATAGGCAGAACTCCCGGCTCGATTATAGCCGTCCGTCCTTTAAAGGACGGTGTTATTGCCGATTTCGATGTAACTGCGGCAATGCTCAAAAGGTTTGTTACCGAGGCACTCCGAGGCTCGTTTTTTTCGAGAGTGCGTATGGTAATATGTATCCCCGTAGGTATAACCGAGGTTGAAAGCCGTGCCGTGTTTGACGCGGCAAAGCAGGCAGGTGCCACCGATATAGACCTTATCGAAGAACCTATGGCGGCGGCGGTCGGTGCAGGACTTCCCATTTGGGACGCTTCGGGCACTATGATAGTTGATATCGGCGGAGGCACTACCGAAATTGCGGTAATTTCGCTCGGCGATATTGTTACGGCGCAGTCGGTAAAGGTAGCAGGCAATTCCTTTGACGAAGCGATAATAAATTATGTAAGGAAAAAGCACAATCTCTTAATCGGCGAACGCACAGCCGAGCAAATCAAGATAACATTGGGCTCTGCAAAACCGCTTGAGGAGGAAACCGAAATCGAGGTTAAGGGGCGTAATGTGGTAGACGGTTTGCCGAAAAATGTAACGGTATCTTCAACAGATGTCCGCGAAGCGATGCTTGACCCGATTTCCCAAATCATAGATGCAATAAGGCTGACACTTGAAAAAACTCCGCCTGAACTTTCGGCAGACCTTTCGGACAAAGGTATTACCCTAACGGGCGGCGGAGCATTGCTTGACGGCTTTGCGGAACTTATCGCCGAGGAGACGGGAATACCCGTTTCGGTTGCCGTAAACCCGCTTGATTGCGTAGTTTTGGGAACTGCGAAGCGTCTTGAATCAAACGGCGGTTTTGAGAATTATGTTTTCCGCAGAGGAAAGCGTTTCAGATAATTTATCGGAGGAATATAAATGCGTTTTTTCTTTCGCAGCAGGCAGTTCAGAATAATCGTTGCCGTTTTCGGCTCGGTTTTGATAATAACGCTTGCCTTTGCATTCGGAGGCAACCGTTTAGCGCCCTACACCGATGTTGCGGGCATTGTCACCGCACCGTTTAAGAGTGCTTATGCTGCCGTTTCAAACGGAATAAAAGATTTTGTTGCCGCCTATAAAAGCGGCAGTGAACTTATGCTCGAAAACACAAAGTTAAATGACGAAGTAAACGAACTCCGCAAGAGGACTTCGGACTATGACAAAATAAAGCAGGAAAACGATTTTTACAAAAAATATCTCGGCATTAAAGAATCAAATCCCGACTTTAACTTTGTTTCGGCAACCGTAATTTCAAAGGATACTTCGGACACATTCGGCGGTTTTGTTATAAATAAAGGCTCTGCTTCAAAAATCGGCATAAACGATATAGTAATAACCGACGGCGGACTTGTGGGTAAAATCACCGAAATCGGCACGACCACCGCAAAGGTCACTACCGTCCTTTCGCCCGAAATAACCTTGGGTGCGCTTGACAGCAGGACAAGCGATTCGGGAATTTTAGGCGGTAATATTCAGGTATCGGGCAAAAAGATGTGCCGTTTTTCAAACCTTTCGAGATCTTGCAGTATTGCGATAGGCGACTATGTTGTAACTTCGGGCGAGGGCATCTTCCCCGACGGTCTTTTGGTCGGCTCGGTTTCAAACATAGGAACGGACAAGCACAATTCCTCGATTTACGCCGATATAAAACCGTTTGTAGATTTTAAGTCGCTCAGAAATGTTATGGTAATTACCGACTTTGAGGGCAAGGGCGGAATAAATCCGAAAAAGGTGAAATAATTTATGAAAAACAAAAAGTTTGTCATAATAAATGTCCTTATCGGTATACTTTCGCTTTTGTTTAAGGACGGCGGTATCTTGTATTTTAATATATTCGGTGCCGATATACTGCTCTTTTTAAGTCTTATAATTACGCTGTCGGTGTTTTTATCCGAACTCTCCTCTTTCGGAATAGGTCTGCTTTTCGGAATTATAATTGATGCTTCTTCGAGTATGGGGCACGGGTATAACACGGTTGTTTTACCGCTTATGTGCCTTTGCGTTTCCTTTATGGGAAAATACCTTTTCAACAACAATGTCCACGCTTCCGTTACGCTTACATTCATTTCATCGTTTGTATACTCGGCGTTGGGATTTTTGCTGTTTCACAGCGGAGCAGGACTTAAAAACACACTTGTTTACTTCTTCAAAACCTCGTTTGTTTCGGCACTGCTTACTGCCGCTGTCGGCGGACTTCTATACCTTGCCGAGAAAAGACTTTTAAATATTCAAAACAATAATAAGAGGTGATAATTTTTGCCGTTTACCAAGAAAAGACAAACACCCATAATAATTCTTGCGGTTTTGCTTATAGTGCTGATTTTGCTTTACACCGTCAGAATTTATTATATACAGATAAAGAATGCGGATAAATATTCGTCGGTTTCGGGAAGCACCACCTCGCTTACTTCGGTCTTGAAAGCACCGCGCGGTGAGATAATCGACTGCAACGGCAGAAAAATCGCCGTAAACCGTGACGGTTACAACATAGTTTTCAACAAAGCCTATGTAAAGGACGATATAAACGATGTGATTTTATCGCTCATTTACCTTTTAAACTCAAAAAATATCCCCCATATAGATAAACTGCCGATAAGTGAAAATGCGCCCTATACCTTTAAGGCGGGCGAAAACACCGATAAACTCATAAAAACGCTCGACCTTGCCCACTATGCCACGGCAGATAACTGCGTTGCGCAGATGACCGATATGTATGACCTTGAAAACTATTCGGAGTCAGACCGCCGATTGATAATGGGTGTCCGCTATTCCATGACGGTTTCCGACTTTTCGGTTTCCTATCCTTACACCTTTGCCGAGGATATTCCCACCGACCTTATGCGTAAAATTTCCGAATCGGATTTTATGCTTTCGGGCGTTACGGTTACGGTTGTTCCGTTCCGTGAGTATGCCGATACATCGCTCGCCGTGAATTTAATCGGCACGGTAGGTCCCATTTTCGAGGACGACTGGGAAAACGGCGAGAAGTATAAGGAAAAAGGATACTCCTTTAATGACAGGGTGGGAAAAAGCGGTATCGAATACTACGCCGAGGAAAGTCTTAGAGGTGTTGACGGCGAAATCACCTACTATCTCGACTCAAACGGAAATATAGTAGACAGTGAGATAACCAAAGAGCCGATTGCGGGAAAAACGGTTATGCTTTCTCTCGATAAGGGTATCCAGCGCACCGCGCAGGACGCTTTAAAAAACACCGTTTGTTCCCTGCCTACTGCCACGGCAGGTGCCGCCGTTATGTCCGAAGTCAAGACGGGAAAGGTTTTGTGTGCCGCAAATTACCCGACCTATGACAGTGCCACACTTGCCGAAAATTATGAGTATCTTACAAGTCCCCAGGCAAATTCACCGCTTACAAACCGTGCGTTTTGCGGTGTTTATCCGATAGGTTCAACCATAAAACCTGCAGTCGCCACGGCGGCTATCGAAAACAACAAGTATAGTATGGGCGAAACAATCAGGTGTGTTCACACCTACGATTATTTTGACGATTACAAGCCCTCATGTATGCACAGACACGGAACAATCAACCTCAACACCGCACTTTCAAAAAGTTGTAACTACTTTTTCTTTGAACTCGGCAGGAGGGTTGGCGCTCTCACGCTTACCGACTATTTCAAACAGTTCGGTCTGGGTGTTAAAACGGGTGTCGAGGTGGACGACAGCGCAGGTATCATAATCGAGCCGAAAAGCAACGGCTTCGGCGGTGATACACTGCAAATTTCAATCGGTCAGCTCAATGCGTTTACACCGCTTCAGCTCGCAAACTATGTTGCCACCTTTGCAAACGGCGGAACGCACTACAAGGCATCGCTTATCAAGAAAATCACATCTTATGATATGTCGGAAGTTTTCTATGACGGAAAACCCGAGGTAGCAAACAAAGTAACCATTCACGAAGCAACACTGAAGGCAATCAAAGAGGGTATGCTTTCGGTTACGGTTGACGGAACGGGACGCGCGGCGCTCGGCGATTACCCCATTAAAATCGGCGGTAAAACGGGAACGGCACAGACGAACAGCGGTGCCGACCACAGCACATTCATCGTGTTTGCGCCCTATGATGACCCCGAAATCGCAATATCGGTTGTGCTCGAACACGGTAACTCGGGTTATTCTTCGGGAACACTCGTGCGCCAGCTTCTCGATTCATATTTCACTTCGGTAGAGAACAAATCTTCGCAAACATTGCCGTATACGGTAATAAATTGACAATTTATTAAAAATGTGGTAAAATGATTTTTTAAATAAGGAGGCAATTATGGGTTTAACCGTCGCTGTTGTATCGGGCAAAGGCGGAACGGGAAAATCAACATTTTCCTGCGGTCTTGCACTTGCTTTAAACTCTAAGGGCAAAAGTGTTGCGCTCATTGATTTTGATGCGGGACTTCCCTGTCTTGATATTTTCTTCGGTGTTGAAGAAAGTGTTGTATTTAATCTTTTTGACGCAATAAGCAACAATTCTTATGACGATGCGCTCTACTTTCCCGAAAAATTCGGAGGGAGTATCTGCATAGTCCCCGCACCGCCCAAGGACTTTTCGCTTTCGTGCGAAAGCATTGCCGACTTTGTTGAATACTGCAATCAAAAATTCGATGCCGTAATTATAGATATGCCGGCAGGTCTTGAATTTTCGGCATTAAAATCGGTTAAGAATTTAAAAGCCGTATGTGTTACAAACTGCGATACCGTTTCGGTGCGCGATGCATTTATGGCGGAAACCGCTTTATGCGGGTTAAATTTAAAACCGCTTCTTGTTATCAATAAATTTGATGCCGAACTTGTAAGGAATAAGACCTATAAGAATATTGACGATATTATAGACGGTGCAAATATCCGCCTTTTGGGTATTGTTCCGCTTTCCTACGATTTAATGCTTTTACAGACAGGAAAGAAACTCAAAAAACGCTCAAAAGCATTCAAGGCGCTTTTGAGAATTTCAGACAGACTTTACGGAAAGACAGTTTTACTGCCGAATCCGAAAAAAATATAAGGAGAAACATTATGACAATCGCAATTATCGCAAAAGATGCAAAAAAGGAACTTATGATACAGTTTTGTATCGCCTACTGCGGAATTTTAAATCACCACAAAATAGTCGCAACAGGCAGAACGGCAAAACTTGTTTCGGACGCTACAGGACTTACCGTTACCGGTTTTTTGGGCGGTGCTCTCGGCGGAACACAGCAGATATCTTCAAGGATAGGCTGTGACGAAATCGACCTTCTGCTGTTTTTCCGTGACCCGCTTCATCCCGATAACGAAGATATCGACGATAACGAAATTTTGCGTCTTTGCGATGTTCATAATATTCCGGTTGCCACCAATATCGCCACCGCCGAAGTGCTTATTCACGGTCTCGAGCGCGGTGACCTTGACTGGCGGGAAATAGTAAAGTCAAACAATAATAAATAAACCGCTTTTCTTGAAAGGATAATATAAATGAGTGAGATAAATCACGCCATAAAGGGAACGGGAGATGTTCTGCCCGAAAATTCTTACCGCTGGCAGTATATCGAAAAGGTGATGCTTGAAACCGCCCGTCTTTACGGTTTTAAGGAGATACGGGTGCCCGTTTTCGAGCATACCGAAGTTTTCTCCCGCAATGTAGGCGACACCACCGATGTAGTTCAAAAGGAAATGTATACATTTTGCGATAAGGGCGGACGCTCAATCACACTCCGTCCCGAACTTACCGCAGGTGTTATAAGAAGCAGTATCGAACACGGTCTTATATACGGCGCACTGCCCGAAAAGGTTTGTTATATAGGCGGCTGTTACCGTTACGAAAAGCCTCAGGCAGGCAGACTCCGTGAATTCCACCAATTCGGAATTGAATGTATAGGCGCTTCCTCTCCTGCCGCCGATGCCGAGGTAATTTCGGTTGCAAATCAAGTGTTAAACACAATAGGTATTAAAAAAATCTCCCTTGAAATAAACTCAATCGGCTGTCCTGAATGCCGAAAAGATTACCAAAATGCGCTTAAAAATTATTTCAGCGAAAATATAGATAAACTCTGTGATACCTGCAAGGACAGGCTTAACCGCAACCCGATGAGAATACTCGACTGCAAGTCCCCCGTTTGTTCGCAGATTGCAAAGAATGCACCCAAGGTGATTGACTTTTTGTGTGATGACTGCAAAACTCACTTTGAGGGTGTTAAGGCTCACCTTGATGCCGCAGGTCTTAAGTATACCGTAAACCCCCAAATCGTGCGCGGTCTTGATTACTACACAAGAACGGTTTTCGAGTTTGTTTCGGGTGATATAGGCGCACAGTCCACCGTTTGCGGAGGAGGCAGGTATGACGGTCTTGTCGCTCAAATGGGCGGAAACGATACCCCTGCGCTCGGCTTCGGTATGGGCATTGAAAGGCTCCTCCTTTTACTTGAAAACAGCGGCGCCGAACTTCCCCCCGATAAGCCCTGCGACCTTTATATAGCGCCTATGGGCGATAATGCGGCAATAAAAGCCACATCGCTTTGCAATATGCTCCGCAAAGACGGTTTCAGCGTTCAGACCGATGTCTGCGGCAGAGGACTCAAGGCGCAAATGAAATATGCCGATAAGATAGGCGCTTTGTTCAGTTGTGTTTTGGGCGACAACGAACTTTCCGCAAACAAAGCCGCCGTTAAGAATATGAAAACGGGTGAAACAAGCGAGATTTCGCTTGACGGCTTTTCGGACGCATTATTTAAACTTATAAACAGTTCCGCACTTGACGACCTTACGGACTCTGTTTTTAATAACGATTGATATTTTTCTCAAGAGGTGTTTCTTTTGAAACTTGACAGAATGAACGGACTCAAGCGCACCGATTACTGCGGAACGCTTACAAAGGATAAAATCGGCGAAACCGTTGTTGTATGCGGTTGGGTTCAAAGACAGCGTGATTTAGGCAGTCTTATATTCATCGACCTGCGCGACCGCACGGGTATTATCCAACTTGCCTTTGATGACACTACCGAAAAGAGTGTGTTTGAAAAGGCTTTTGCCGTGAGAAGCGAATATGTGCTTATGGCAAAAGGTGTTGTGCGTGAACGCTCATCGGTAAACGCCGAAATTCCCACGGGCAATATTGAAATTGCCGCAGAAGAACTTAAGGTTTTGGGCGAGTCGCTTACTCCCCCGTTTGAAATACTGCCCGACAGCAACGCAAACGAGGAACTCCGTCTTAAATACCGCTATTTGGATTTAAGACGCACTCCGCTTAAGGACAACATACTTCTGCGCCACAGAATAACCAAAGTAACGAGAGATTATTTTGACGAAAACGGCTTTATCGAAATCGAAACGCCGACTCTTATTAAGTCTACCCCCGAGGGTGCAAGGGACTATCTTGTTCCCTCCCGTATTCACAAGGGCAGCTTCTTTGCGCTTCCGCAGTCTCCGCAGATGTATAAGCAGCTTCTTATGCTTTCGGGTTTTGACCGCTATATGCAGCTTGCCCGCTGTTACAGGGACGAAGACCTGCGTGCCGACCGTCAGCCCGAATTTACTCAAATCGACCTTGAAATGTCCTTTGTTGAGAAGGAAGATGTATTCAGCATTGCCGAGGGATATGTAAAAAGGCTCTTTAAAGAGGTTTTGGACGCCGATATTGAAACTCCGCTTCCCCGTCTTACCTACACCGATGCTATGAACAATTACGGTTCGGACAAGCCCGATACCCGTTTTGATATGAAGATTAAGGATATTTCCGATATTGCGGAAAACTGCGGTTTCGGTGTGTTTGCCGATACCGTTAAAAACGGCGGAACTGTCCGTGCCGTTAATGCCTCGGACGCAAGCGGTGTTTACACAAGAAAAGAGATAGATAAGTTAACCGAGGAAGCAAAGGGCATAGGTGCAAAAGGTCTTGCCTTTATCCGTTGGGTTGACGATGAGCCTACCTGCTCATTTTCAAAGTTCTTAACGCCCGACGAGTTCAAGGCAATACTTGACCGCCTCGATATGAAAAAAGGCGATGTTGCCTTCATAGTTGCCGATAAGAAAAACACCTGCCTTTCGGTTTTGGGTGCTTTGCGCCTTACCGTTGCAAAGAGGCTTGATATTATACCCGATAAGTATAATTTCCTTTGGATAACCGAATTCCCGTTCTTTGAATACAACGAAGAAACAGGCAAGTGGGATGCTATGCACCATCCGTTTACCGCTCCGCTTGACGAGTGTATTCCCTATCTTGACAGTGAGCCTCAAAAGGTTTTTGCAAACGCCTACGATTTAGTGCTTAACGGCATTGAACTTTCAAGCGGTTCTATCCGTATCACCGACCCCGAACTGCAGGCTCATATGTTTAAAGCACTCGGTTTATCAGACGAAGAAGCAGAGCAAAAATTCGGTTTCTTAACAGGTGCATTCAAATACGGCGCTCCCCCTCACGGCGGTATGGGAATAGGTCTTGACCGTCTTTGTATGCTTATGGCAGATGCCGATAATATCCGTGATGTTATCGCATTCCCGAAGGTTGCAAACTCAAGCGAACTTATGTCGGGTGCGCCTGCCGAGGTTGATAAAATTCAACTTGATGATCTTGCAATCAAAATTGATAAACAAGAATAAATAATAATTTGTTTTTTCATTTTTCGCCTTGTCTTTACACCGAATAAGACAAGGCGTTTTATTTTTATACTTCTTTTTTTCAAGATGTTGCTTTTTAAAAAAACAAAACTTTTTACAGTTACAGACCTTTATGCATTCGACTGTTCTTTTATTTGTCTTAAAAGTATTCTTCCTATATTCTGTAAATTTTCACTTTTACAACTTAATAGAAACTCCGCCCCTTTAACGGAGTTATGGGGCGGAGAAACAGAAATGACTGAATTGTCAGATTCAGGCATTTCTACCTCTGCCTTTTCTTCTTTCTCTTCTTTCTCTATATCTATATCGGTGTTATAAAGACGGTTGATTTGGGTTTTGATTTGTTGGCTTTCTTTGAAGTCTTTTATCGGCTTTTGCCCCCATTCAAGCAGGGTTACAACCGAAAATTTGTTGGTTGATTTTATGGATATAAGGCGGTGCAGAGAGAGGGTTTCAAGTCCGCTCCTTATCTGCTGACGCGAATATCCCAAAATTTCACCCAACCTTTGCGAGCCGATTATGACCTGATTGGGCTGTAACGCAACCTTTGTTTTACCGACAAGAATTTCGGAATCGTTATAGGTCGCCTTACACAGAAGATAGATATAAATTTTGAGCGATTTTTCATCGCGGAAGATTGCGTGATTGGTTATATCACGCGGAAGTTTTACAAACGGATACTGTTTTTCCATAATTTTCTCCTTGTTGTTTTTAATTATTATAGGGTATACGTTTGCGACATTCACCGACAACTTGTCGGACGGCGGATGTCTGTTGTCTGCCGTCTGCCTTGCCTTCTCCGGTGGGAGAAGGTGCCGAGGAACGAGGCGGATGAGGTTGTCCGTCGGATATCGGATAATAAAACAATGAGAAATAAAACAATACGGGAGAACAATCGGGCGAACGCAGTTCGCCCCTACGGAAACCGCAAAGCAAATTGGAAATTGCAAAACGATACGGGAGGGCACGGAGACCCTCCCCTACAAAAAACACAAAGCAAAACGGGACGATAGTTACATCGTCCCGTCATATGTTGTCCGCCATCTGCCATCTGATATCCGACATCTGACATCTGAGTTCCGAGTTCCGTCTGCTATCCGTCTGCTCTTTTGGCGCCTACGAAGAAAACGGCGACGGTATCGGGACCGCAGTGCGAGCCTATGATATTACCGATTTCAAAAATCTCGGTCTTGCCTTTAAGTTTCGGAAATGCTTTTTCTATGCTTTTCTTAACCTCTGTTGCATCGCTTTGGCAGTTTGAATGATTTATAAAACAGAGTCCGTCATAATCTCTGCCGTTTTCGGCGTTTTTGAGCATTTCGTTCACAGTGCGCTCTATGGCGTTTTTCTTGCCTCTCACCTTATCATACGCTACAATCTTTCCCTCGTAATTAAGGCGCATTATCGGACATATTCCGAGCACCGTGGCAACCGTTGCCGCTATGCCCGAAACTCTCCCCGACCTCTTAAAATACTTAAGGTCGCTTGAGAAAAACTGGTGGTGAATTCTGTGCTTTATACCGTCAACATAATCGGCTGTTTCGTTAAGCGTCTTACAAGACAAAGAAAACTCATTTGCAAGGGTTATCAATAGTCCGTATCCCGTTGAGGAACAGGTTGAATCAATGACCGTTATTTTTGTTTCGCCCGATTCGTCGTTTAATCTCTTGGCGGCGTAGACGGCGTTTACGACCGACGGAGTCATTCCCGAGCCGAAAGCGATATGCAAAACGCATTTATTATCCTTTAAAAGACTTTTGAAATAATCGTAATAAGTATATTCGTTTATCTGCGATGTGGCAGGGACTTTACCGCTTTTAAGTGCCTCGAAAAACCTTTTGTTTGCCTTTTTATCCCGTCCCATATTATCTTCAAAATCTCTGCCATCAAGCGTGTAATGATAAAAAATCACGGGTATTTTATTCTTCTTTAAATATGAATAATCAATATCCGCCGTCGATTCGCAGGAAATTATAAAATCTCTTTCCATTTTGTTTTCTCCTTTCGGTTTATCCGAAATCATACTATCACAGTTTTAAGTATTGGCAAACCTACTCATAAAAAAACAAATTCTATTTAAAAAATATCGGCAGTAGAGTTTTTTTAAGCACTCTACTGCCGATAGAATTTATTGTTTTTTTGCTTATTTTTCAACTTTTACAGACAAATCTTTATCCTTTACAAAAAATGTAACATCGCCGTTTACATCGGTGCGGTAGGTTTTTATGTTCCTCGCATCGTAATTTTCAAGCGTTTCTTTATGCGGATGACCGTAGGAATTACCCTCTCCGCAGGAAATTACCGCATAATCGGGGTCGGCTTTATCCAAAAATTCATCAGCCGAAGAATAACTGCTTCCATGGTGAGGCGACTTTAAAACATCGCACTTGATTTTGGCGGTTTTTATGAGTTTTTCTTCGGACTCCTTACCTGCGTCACCCGTAAACAAAAACTTTCTGTTTTCCATTTCCGCCATTATGTAAACCGAGCGGTTGTTCTCATCATCGGTATTTTGATTTTGATATAAAACTTCAAGCGTAAAATCGCCTATATATATTTTACTGCCCTTTTTGGCGGTGTAGTATTCGCCGTCAGCCGCCAAACATTCCCTTTTTGCAAGGTCAACCCGATTTGATACATTTGTATCGGGAAACTCTCTCGGAAACAAAAGATTTTCAACCGAAAACGCCTTTACTATATCGAGCAGTCCGCCCGTGTGGTCTGCGTGGTAATGCGAAATATTCAAAACATCAATATTACGCACATTTTGCGCTGTTAACTTCTCTATAAGCGGTTTTACACCCTCGCCTGTGCCCGTATCAATAAGACAGTTTTTGCCGTTACTCGAAACAAGCGCACAGTCGCCCTGACCTACATCGAAAAAGCACACATAATCGTCGGTTTCAAACTTGTTTTCAATGTCTTTCGGCTTACTGTTTTGGTTTTTTAAATAGGAAACCGCAAAGATAACAAGCAAAACCGCCAAGGTTACAATCCGAACTGTCTGATTTACTTTCCGTCTGCTGTATCTCATATCTCACCGACATCGCCCGAAGTGGCTTGCTGTTCCATAAGCTGTTCCTTTGTGATAAGCACTTTACGCGGCTTTGAGCCTTCGTATGGTCCTACTACTCCTCTTGCTTCCATTTCGTCTACTATTCTTGCCGCCCTTGCATAACCGAGTTTTAACTTTCTCTGCAAAAGCGATGTAGACGCCATACCGTTTTCAACAACAACCTTGATTGCATCTTCAAGCATCGGGTCGGAATCGGGACCGTCTTCCTCAAGTCCCGTTTTCTTCTGCTTCTCAACCGCCGCCTGACGCTCGATTTCAACCATAATATTATCGTCATAATTTGCGCTTGCACTCTTTTTGACAAACTCGACTACCTTTTCAACCTCACTGTCGCTCACAAAACAGCCCTGGACTCTCTTTGGCTTTGTTGAGCCTATCGGACTGAACAGCATATCGCCCTTACCGAGCAATTTCTCGGCACCGCCTGCATCAAGTATAGTTCGGCTGTCTATCTGCGAAGAAACGGCAAAGGCAATTCTCGTCGGGATATTCGCCTTGATTACTCCCGTAACAACATCAACCGACGGGCGCTGCGTGGCAATAAGCAAATGCATACCTGCCGCTCTCGCCTTTGCGGCAATACGGTTTATAGAGTCCTCAACCTCGTGCGGAGCCGTCATCATAAGGTCGGCAAGTTCGTCTATGATTATTACGATATGCGGCATTTTGGTAACTTCCGGCTCATCAATAAGCGTATCGACAAACCGATTATAACCCTCAATATCACGCACACCTCTATCGGCAAACATAGCATACCGCTTTTCCATTTCGCTTACTGCCCAGCCGAGTGCTCCCGCCGCTTTGCGCGGGTCGGTAACAACCGGAACAAGCAGGTGCGGTATACCGTTATAAACACCGAGTTCGACTACCTTCGGGTCTATCATCAAAAGTTTGACCTCCTCGGGTTTTGCCTTATAAAGAATACTCATAATAATCGAGTTTATGCAAACCGATTTACCCGAGCCGGTAGCACCGGCAATGAGTCCGTGCGGCATTTTGGATATATCGCCTATTACGACATTTCCGCCTATATCCCTGCCCATTGCAACAGTGAGTTTGCTCTTTGAAGCGGAAAATGTGGACGACTCGATTATCTCACGCACACCTACCGTGGCGCTCGCCTTATTCGGCACTTCTATTCCGACTGCCGCTTTATTTGGTATCGGTGCTTCGATACGCACACCTGCCGCGGCAAGATTTAAGGCAATATCGTCCGCAAGTCCCGTAATTTTACTGATTTTAACGCCCGTGCATGGTTGAAGTTCGTATCTCGTTACGGCAGGGCCTCGGCTTATATCAAGCACCCTTGTTTCAACGCCGAAACTCCTGAGCACCTCAACCAACTTCTCGGCAGTTACTTCAAGTTCCTTATTGACCGAACGCATATCGGCGGAACTCGTTTTATTAAGCAGTTCAAAGGGAGGATATTTATAGCGGTTTACCTTTTCGTTTTGCGCTATTTCTTCCCTCACCGCTTCGGTTTCCTTTTCAAAATCAACCGTAATTCTCTGCGGTTTTTCTTCGGTTTCCTCATTTTCTTTAACCGCCGAATCAAGCGCAGTATCTATATCCGAATTACCGTCGTTTCCGCCCTCATCGGTGCCGTTATATGTATCAATAAGTTTTTTCTGCTTATCGCTTGTTTCTTCCTCTTTTTTGGTCTTTCGCGGGTGTTTCGGCTCATCGTCTATCGCAACATCGACATCAAAACCTTTTATTATCTTGATATCGCCCTTTTTATAATGTTCCTTTTCCTGCTCATCTTCCCTCTCGGCTCTCTCTTTATAAGCCGTTTCTGCCTGTTTTGACACTGCCTGAACGGGTTTTGCCACCGTCTTAAACAGTGCGACAAGGGTTGTGCCCGTAAATATCATAAGACACGCAAAAAACATAATGAAAAGCGTGATTATTGCGGCTGTTTTACCGAATGCAAGGTTTATGAGTCCGCCGATAAGGGCACCCATAAAACCTCCTGCACTGCCCGATTTATAAGCATCTGCTATATGGGTGCCGTAAATATCGCCAGAAATATTTCCCTTTGTGGCGAAAACATCTATCAGCGCTCCCAAAATAATAAGAAGCACTACACATTCAATTACCTTTGCGTTAAAGTTATCCTTTTTCTTATCAAATGCGACAAAAACCGAAATTGCCACCATCAAAAACGGATAAAAATATGCGGGAACTCCGAAAACACTGAACATAAAGTTATGCATAACCGTCCAAAGATTCTGTCCCGTAACGAACACAAGACACGCCCAAAGCACCGCTGCGGCAAAAAGTATTACCGCCTTGATTTGCTTATTTATGAGTGCGCTCCCTGAAACGCTTTCGTTCTTTTTAGACGAAGTTCTTTTTTTAGCTGCCATCTATGTAACTCCCCGTTTTTTGCTCTGCAAAAGCAGAGCATTATTCTTCTATCATTGAATTAAGGACATTCAAAACATCGTTAAGTCCGCCGACACTGTCAATCAGTCCCTCATCGACCGCTTTTTCACCGCACAGCACCGAGCCGACATCGGTAACAAGTTCGCCCGTATTCATCATAAGTTTCGTAAACCGCTTTGCCGTGATATGCGAATTGCGGACAACAAAATCGGTTATGCGCTCCTGCATTCGCTCAAAATGATTCATCATTTGCGGAACACCGATTACAAGACCGTTCATTCGCACGGGATGAATGGTCATCGTAGCCGAAGGCGCTATGAAAGACCACTTTGCCGAAACTGCCAAAGGCACTCCTATCGAGTGACCTCCGCCGAGAACATAGGTAACGGTCGGCTTTTTCATTCCCGAAATAAGTTCGGCTATCGCAAGACCTGCCTCAACATCTCCGCCCACCGTATTCAAAATCAAAAGGAGTCCCTCAATATCGGGACTTTGCTCGATTGCCACAAGTTGAGGAATAATGTGCTCATACTTCGTGGCTTTGCTTTGCTCGGGTAAAACATTGTGCCCCTCTATCTCCCCGATTATCGTCATACAGTAGATTTTGTGCTTGCCTTTAAGTTCCGTAATGCCGTATTCCTTTATGGAATCTGCATTTCCGCTCCCGTTATTTTCGTTTTCATTCATAATTTTCACCCAAATATATTATTTGATGAAAAATCACAATGATACATACTAATTATACTATTATTTACCTCTTTTTGCAATAAAAAATTCCGCACTCCCATAAAAACGGGTGTGCGGAAATTTACAGTTAAATTATCAGTTCGTGATGGTGAGTTCGGTGTCTTTATCGAACAAATGAATCTTATCGGTTTCAAAAGCAATGGTGATTTTATCGCCCGGCTTTGCCGTAGATTCAGGAGCAACACGCGCAATTATGTTTTGCTCCTCACTGTTCATATAAAGATATGTTTCGGCACCCATAAGTTCGGTAACCTCAACATTTGCCTCAACCTTACCGTCCGGATTGGCGGCAATAAGTTCCGGCTCATCGTGAACATCCTCAGGACGGATACCCATTATAACTTCCTTGCCGACATAGGGAACAAGGCAATCATCCTTATTCTTGCTTGCCGGAAGTTTAATCTTATACTTAACACCTGCACGGGTTTTGGTATCCTCTGTGCCGTATTCTACAAAGAAATCATCGCCCTCTTTAAGAAGAACTGCATCAATGAAGTTCATCTGAGGAGAACCGATAAATCCTGCAACGAAAAGGTTGCAAGGATAGAGGTAAAGATTCTGCGGGGTATCAACCTGCTGAACAATACCGCTCTTCATAACTACGATACGGGTTCCCATCGTCATAGCCTCGGTCTGGTCATGGGTAACATAAATAAATGTTGTGCCTAAACGCTGGTGAATCTTTGAAATCTCGGTGCGCATCTGTGCACGGAGTTTTGCATCCAAGTTGGAAAGCGGCTCATCGAGCAGGAATACTTTAGGCTCACGAACGATTGCACGGCCCAATGCCACACGCTGACGCTGACCGCCGGACAAAGCCTTCGGCTTACGCTCAAGCAAATGCTCAATATCAAGGATACGGGCAGCCTCTTCTACTCTTCTCTTAATTTCATCTTTCGAAGTCTTACGAAGTTTAAGACCGTATGCCATATTATCGAAAACCGTCATATGAGGATAAAGCGCATAGTTCTGGAAAACCATTGCTATATCACGGTCTTTCGGTGCAACATCATTTACAAGACGATCCCCAATACGAACTTCACCGTCAGAAATCTCTTCAAGACCTGCTATCATTCTAAGTGTGGTGGACTTTCCGCAGCCGGAAGGACCTACGAGAATGATGAACTCCTTATCTTTGATTTCAAGGTTAAAGTCAGATACGGCAGTAACGCCGCCCGGATATCTCTTGTATACGTTGCGAAGTGATAAACTTGCCATAAACATTACCTCCATCTGCGCTACCCAAAGCGCATACGCATACATATTACGCAATTATTATACCAACAAAACAGTAAAAATTCAATAAATGTTTTTTACAATTATTTTCGCTTTATTTTGTAGATATTGCCTATTTATTTAAAATTTTCGCCAAATCATCTTCACTAAGCAGAACGCAACCGCCGTTTTGGAGGTTTTCGGGCAGTTTCAGACCGCCTATACTTATTCGTTTGAGTTCGTTTACACCCAAATCCACCGTTCCGAACATTCGCTTTATTTCGTGGTATTTTCCCTCTGTTAAGGTAATTTCCGCCTTATTTTCCGAAATTATCTTCAAAGCCGCACTTTTGCACCTTGTTCCGTCTGCCAGAATTATCCCGTCTTTAAACAAAGTTACCATATCTTTGCTTAAATTTCCGTCAAGCGTTACTTCATAGGTCTTACTTATGTTTTTTGAGGGCGATATGCAGTTATGGGCGAACTCGCCGTCGTCGGTAATAATGAGCATACCCGTTGTGTCTTTATCGAGTCTGCCGACGGGAAAAAGCCCCCTGCGTTTCATACTTTCGGGGACCAAATCCACCACGGTTTTTCGGTGCTTGTCCTCACTTGCCGACAAAACGCCTTTCGGCTTATTCATAAGAATATAAACAAATTCACTGTAACTTACCTTTCCGCCCTTATAAAAAATCTCGCTTTTTTCAGCGTCGATTATCGCTGACGGGTTTCTTGAGACCTCGCCGTCAACCGTTACTTTTCCCCTGTGTATCTGGGTTTTCGCCATAGTGCGTGGCAGGTTTAACTGGTTTGAAATGAATTTATCAAGTCTTTGTTTTTTCATATCTTTTAAGCGGATACATCTTGCCGTCGATTTTAGCCGAAGATATATCTCCTCCTATTATTCTGCCGTTATAAACAATAATGTTTGCCGTAGGATAATCTTGCTCACCTAAATCGGCGAAACTTTTAACCGAAAACGAATAAACGGTGCATTTTTCACCCTTGAAGCGTGTTAAATCGTATCCCGCTTTTTTATTGAGTGCATTATAGGTCTTGTAAACGGGTGAAAATTCCAAAGGAACGGTTATCTGCTTTCGGCTCTCGGTATCATTGAAAATCTCACAGCCGAGTCCCTTTAAAAAGTCTGTCCTTTTTGCATAGGTATCGCCGTTTTTGACCGTTTTTGCCATTGCCGTAAATACGCACGAAGCAAAGCAAACAAAGAGCAACACAAAACAAAGCATACAAAAAAGCGCCTTTTTCGACAAGGTTATATAAAGTTTCAAAAAATCATCCCCCAAATTAAGAAGTATGATTTTTATGCTTTTTTTATAACTAAACTATAAGGCAGACCGCAGTTGCCGAAATGCCCTCGCCTTTTCCCGTAAAGCCCAAGCCCTCCTCGGTGGTTGCCTTTACGCTCACTTTATTTACATCTATCCAAAGTGCATCTGCAATATTTTTTCGCATTTGTTCGATATACGGAGCCATTTTGGGACTTTGCGCCGTAACCGTTGCGTCTATATTGCCGATTTTAAAGCCGTTTTCTTCCAAAAGTCTGCCTGTTTCTTTAAGGAGCAAAAGCGAATTTATATCCTTATACTTACCGTCGGTATCGGGAAAATGCTTACCGATATCGCCGAGCGCCGCCGCGCCCAAAAGCGCATCGCATATTGCGTGAAGCAGAACATCGGCATCGGAATGCCCTAAAAGTCCCTTTTCAAACGGAATTTCCACTCCGCCTATAATCAGTTTTCGGTTTTCGGCAAGTTTATGAACATCATAGCCCTGACCTATCCTCATATATTCTCTCCGCCTTCCTCAATGCTTGAAAACGCCTCTGCAATTAAAATATCTTCCCTTGAAGTTATTTTGATATTGAGCCTGCTGTCCTCGACAATAACGGTTTTATATCCGCCTTTTTCCATAACCGACGCATCATCGGTGAAGATATCGGCATCAAATTCGCTCAAAACCGATTTATACTTATTTACCGAAACACCCTGCGGAGTCTGCGCCAAATAGAGATTATCCCTGTTTACCGTGCTTAAAACGGTCATTTCGCCGTCGGTTTTCTTAACGGTATCGCTGACTTTAAGGGCGGCAACGGCACAGTCGCACACATTCAGCGCCTTGCAGACATCTTCCACCGTCTTTTCGCTTACAAACGGTCTTGCGCCGTCGTGAATAAGCACCTTTTCTTCGTCCCTTCGAAGCATTTTAATTCCGTTTAAGACCGAGTTTGTCCTGCAGTTTCCGCCCTCGACTATATCGCTGACCTTACTTAAATCATACTCGCTGCAAAGCATACTCAGTTCCGACACCATATCGGGTTTTGTGACAAGAATAATTCTCGATATGCATTTTGAGTTTTGAAATTTAAGGCAGGAACGGACTATTACGGGGACACCGTTTAGTTTGAGCAGTTGCTTATTTGTGCCTTTCATTCGGCTCGAATTACCTGCACAAACAATTATTACGGGAACTGCTTTATCCTCGCTTTGCGCCGTTTCATATTTAAGTTTTATCTCGGTAGCATTCATAATTCACACCTATAAAAAAACCGCACTGCTCCCGAAACGGAGAGTGCGGTAGTTTGAAAACTTAATTTTCTTCGCTTTCCTGATTGTCTTTGCAGTCCTCACAGCCGCAATCACAGTCAAAATCAAATTCAAGCGCAGTTCCGCAGTTGGGACAGTCAATTCCGCCGTCATCAAGCATACTGTCATCAAGATAAATCGTATCGTGGCAGTTAGGACACTCAACCTCATAAAGTTCATCGTCATCACAGCAGTCGCAGTCACAATCGCAGTCGCAGTCGCAATCGCAATCGCAGTCATCGTCATAAACAATGTCTTCTATGCGGGCAAGGTCTTCATCAACAGCATCAATCTGCTCCGACATATCGTCGAGCGCATCTTCAACATCGCAGATTTCCTCGGTTATATCCTCAAGCAATTCGATAACTGCCGCAAGAATTTTACCCTCTTTTGTGGTTTTATCAAGGTCTAAACCCTCGGTAAGACCGTTAATATAAGCGATTTTCTCACAAATATCCATAGTTTTTCTCCTTAATGCAATAAGATTTATGCGCGCTCCATATATTCGCCGGTTCTTGTATCTATACGAATGGTCTCGCCCTCGTTAATGAATAGCGGAACACGGATTTCGCAACCGGTTTCGAGTGTGGCGGGTTTGGTAGCATTTGTTGCGGTGTTTCCTGCAAAGCCCGGCTCTGTGTGTGATACAACAAGTTCTACGAATGTGGGCGGCTCTACACCGAATACTTTGCCCTTATATGACAAAATCTTGCATACCATATTTTCCTTAACAAACTTGAAGTTATCTCCGAGTTCGCTCTTGTTTATCGGAACCATATCATAGGTTTCGCTGTCCATAAAATAATAAAGGTCTCCGTCATTATAAGAATACTCCATATCCTTACGCTCAACATAAGCGGTCGGGAACTTTGCTGTCGGGTTATATGATTTTTCAACAACTGCACCTGTTATTACATTTTTCGTCTTGGTGCGGACAAACGCTGCGCCCTTTCCGGGTTTAACATGCTGAAATTCAACAACCTGAAGAACTTGACCGTCCTCCTCGAAAGTTACACCATTTCTGAAATCTCCGGCACTAACCATTTTAATTTTCCTCCAAAAACTAATAAAAATTACATTAAGAATTATACGGCACAAAAGCCGTTTTGTCAAGCAAAATTACCCTCAAAGGTCGATACATTTACGAACATTTTTAATCTCGCCCACAATGAGCAAACTCTCGTCCTCCGATATTACCGTATCGGGCAAAACCGAAGCATCAAACACGCCGTTTTTCTTTATTCCTATGATGTTTATTCCGTGCTTCTGGCGGACGGCAAGTTCGCTCACCGTTTTGCCTTTCCACGCCTTCGGAACGGCTATCTCAAACATTGAAAATTTATCGTCAAGCCGAACATAATCAAAGACATTATCGGCAGTGTAGCGCATAACCGCCCACTTTGCGAGTTGTTTTTCGGGGTATATCACATGGTCGGCTCCGTTTTTAAGCAAAAACTTTTCCCTGACATCGTTTGCCGCAAGAGATACCACCTTTTTTGCACCCAACTCTTTTAAAAGGCTGGTGGCTTGAAGCGAGTCCTCAAAACTTCTTCTTATGGCGACAAAACAAATATCGAATTTATCAGGCTCCAACTCGCTTAAAACATCTATATCGGTGCCGTCGCCTATCTTTGCCTTTGTGACAAAAGGCAGTATATCGCCTATTTGGTTTTCATCGGTATCGAGCGCAAAGACCTCGTGCTTCATTTCGCAGAGTTTCTCGGCAAGATTTTTGCCGAAACTTCCTGCGCCTATAATTAAAACAGATTTCATAATTTTTCACCCAACAATAATATTTTCCGACGGAAGTTTTGTTTCCGATTCACTGCCCGAAAAAGCGGCAAATATCAAGGTAAGACCGCCTACCCTGCCAAAAAACATAAGTGCGGTTAAAATCAGTTTTGAAAACACCGAAAGGGAAGGTGTGATGCCTACCGTGAGTCCCACAGTGCCGATTGCCGAAGCCGTTTCAAAAAGACAGTCCGTAAGCGGAAGTCCCTCAAACATACTGATTATCACTCCGCCCGTTAAAAACAGAGCAATATACATAACAAACACAGCCGCCGCCGTTTTAACCGTATTATCCTCTATTCTTCTGCCGAACAGTCCGCTTTCCTTTTTGCGTTTAAACACCGAAACTGCCGAAGCAAGCATAACCGCAACGGTGGTGATTTTCATTCCTCCCGCCGTAGAACCGGGCGAGCCTCCCGTAAGCATCATAAATATCATAACGAGTTTTGAGGAGTCGGAAAGAGAATCCAAAGGAAGTGTGTTAAAGCCTGCCGTTCTTAATGTTACCGACTGAAAAACCGAGCCTAAAACCCTGCTTTTCATTGGAAGTTTATTAAACTCAAAGAAGAATAAAAACAGTGCAGGTAAAATTATCAAGACTAATGTCCAGGTCAAAACAACCTTTGTCTGCATACGGTATTTTTTAAAACGGAATTTATGCTTTTTTATATCGTCCCAACTCAAAAAACCTATTCCGCCTATTATTATGAGCAGACAAATTACGGTATTTACCGTAACATTATCGGTGTAACCGCAAAGTGACGAAAACTGCGGTTTACCGCCTATAATATCAAACCCCGCATTGCAAAACGCCGAAACCGAATGGAAAAGCGAATATCCTATTCCCGTAACCGCACCGTATCGGCTTATAAACGGAAACATAAGCACAAGCGCACCCAAAAGTTCTGTTGCAAACGCCGTTTTTATTATAAAGCCCGTGAGTTTCAGTATACCGCCCATACTCTGCGCCGAAATCGAGTCTTGCATAAGGCTTCTGCCGAAAACCCCTATTCTTTTACCGCTTAATTTTGTAATCAAAACTGCCATTGTCACTACGCCCATACCGCCGATTTGAATAAGCAAAATTATTACCGCTTTGCCGAAAACCGTCCAATAAGACGCAGTATCAAAGGCGACAAGCCCCGTAACGCAGGACGCCGATGTTGCCGTAAAAAGCGCATCGACAAAGCCTGTTTTTCCGTTTGACGAAATCGGGAGCATAAGCAAAAGAGCACCCGAAATTATCATTATCAAAAAGCCTGCAATTATAATTCTCTGCGAAGTTAGCGCTTTTGCTTTTCTCAAACTCAACCGCCTCTTTTCCATGCAGACGGTGTAAAGAACAGCAAAACGGGGAATATTTCAAGTCTGCCCATAAGCATTGCAAACGAAAGCACCCATTTTGAAAGAACGGAATACGCCGAATAACTGCTTGCAGGGCCTACCTTTCCGAGTCCCGGACCTATGTTGTTGAAACACGCAAGCGTTGCGCTCAGATTACTCTCTATATCAAAGGACTTTTCTATACACAGTATGAGAAAAATCACAATAATCAAAATGAAATATACCACGGCATAAACCTGAACGCCCGAAACCGTTTCGGGGTCCACCGTCTTACCGTCGAGTTTAACCGATGTAACGGCTCTCGGGTGCAAAAGCGATTTGAGTCTTTTGCCCACCGATTTTAAAAGTATGATAACACGGGAAACCTTTATTCCGCCTGCCGTTGAGCCGGCACACGCACCCGATATCATAAGAAACATCAGCACCGCTTTTGAAAGAGCAGGCCATTTATTAAAATCGGCTGTGGAATAACCGGTTGTGGAAATAATCGAGGAAACCTGAAAAAACGACTCTCGCAAAGTGGTTGAAACATTCTTTGAAATATAAAAAATATTAACCGCAATAACCGCCGTAGATGCACCTACAAAACCCAAATACACCCAAAGTTCCGAAGTTTTGAAAGCCGAAAGCGTGCGCTTTATAATAAGCAGGTAAAAGACATTAAAGTTTATGCCGAAAACTATCATAAACACACCTATTACCCACTGACAGTAACTGCTGTATCCCGCTACACTGTCTGATTTTATTCCGAAACCGCCCGTTCCCGCCGTTCCGAACGAATGAACGAAACTGTCAAAAACAGGCATACCGCCTAAAATAAGCATAACGACTTCGAGTGCGGTAAGTCCGATATATATAAGATACAGCACCTTTGCCGTATCCCTTGCACGCGGCATTATTTTATCGACGGTAGGGCCCGGCATTTCGGCACGCAGAATGTGGATAGACCTATCCGAAACACTCGGAATAACCGCCATCACAAACACGATAACTCCCATTCCGCCTACAAAGTGCGTAAAACTGCGCCAAAACAGCATTGATTTACTCATTGCCTCAACATTATCAAGTATCGAAGCACCCGTTGTGGTAAAACCGCTTACCGTTTCAAAAAACGCATCGGTAAACGAGGGTATTTCCCCCGATATAACAAAGGGGAGCGCACCTATAACCGAAACCGTAAGCCACGCAAGCGCAACTACTATAAAGCCCTCTTTGGCAAACATAACGCCGTCCTTTTTTCTGCCCGAAAACACAAGCACCGAGCCTGCCAAAAGACTTCCCGCAATAACATATAAAAAACTTAACATTGCGTTTGTTTCGCCGTAAACAAGAGCCACCGCAACCGGCAAAAGCATAAGCACCGCAACGGCTCTTATAATTTTTCCGGTAATGTAAAATACCATTTTTGTATTCATATCAAGCCTGCTTTATTCAATAATATCCGAAAGGTCATCTAAATTATGGCCTGCTACTATCACAACTACCCTGTCTGCAGGCATCAAAACATCGTCGCCCGAAGGAATAATGGTTTTTCTGCCCCTTATGATGCCCGAAATAATCGTATTCTTCTTTATGGACAAATCACGGAGCGGAATGTTCACACTCTCAAAGTTATCCTGAACTTCAAACTCGATTGCCTCTGCCTTGCCGTCCATAATCTTATAAAGTGTTTCCATCTTGCTTCCTTTGGTGTTTTGAAGTGCCCTCGCATAGCGGACACACACATCGGAAATCAGGTCTTTGGGCGACACTATACAGTCAAGCCCGAACTTTTCCGCCATATTGGCAAGTTCCGTTCTGTTTACCTTTGATATTACTTTAGGAACATTAAGCGATGAGGCAAAGGAAGAAATAAGTATATTTTCTTCGTCAATATCGGTAAGCGTTACAAAAGCATCGGTGCTCTTTAGCCCCTCCTCAAGCAACACTTCCTGACCTGCGCCGTCGCCCCAAATGACCGTGGCATCGGGCAAAATCGAACTGAGTTCGGTTGCGCGGTCTTTATCCTTTTCGATGATTTTTACATCGTTTCCGCCCGAAAGCAAAAGTTTTGCAAGGTAATATGCAGTTCGGCTTCCGCCTAAAATCATAACATTTTTGGCTTTCTTCTTCAAAACCGAAAGACTTTTAAGAAAACGCGATATTTCGGCAGGCGAAGCGGTGACGCCGATTTTATCCCCTGCGTTAAGCACAAAATTACCGTCGGGTATATACACATTATCGCCTCGGCGGACAGCGCATATAAGATAGTTGCCGTCAAATTTCCTGCGCAGGTCCATAAGACGCATACCGCTGAGCAGTGAGTCCTGCTTTAATACAATCTCCACCATCTCGAATTTTCTTCTCGCAAAGGTTTCGATATTTACTGCGCTCGGGAATTTAAGTATATTATAAAGTTCTTTCGCCGCAAGTCTTTCGGGGTTTATCACAAGCGACAAATCAAGTTGCTGTTTTAGAAAATTAAAGCCCTCGTTATTATCGTTATACTCGTGGTTTCTTATTCTTGCAATGGTATGCTGAACACCTAATTTTCTCGCTATAAAACAACTTACCATATTCAGTTCATCAAGTCCCGTTACGGCGATGAACATATCGGCATTCTTTACATCTGCGTTCATAAGCGTATCATAGTCGGCACAGTTACCGCATACGCACATAACATCGTAAAGGTTTGTTATCTGCTCGAGCGTTTTGGTGCTTCGGTCGATAACCACAACATTATGCCCCTCAGCCGACAAATTCTTAATAAGAATATCGCCTATTTTTCCGCAACCTGCAATAATAATTTTCATTAGTTGCTATCTCTCCTTGAAACAGAAAGTATATTAGAATATTATATACTGTAATTTACATTAAATCAACCGTTTTTGCGGTTTTCAAAGCAGTGTTTTATAATAATCTTTCATTTGCTTTGCATCTTCCGCCTGCGTGCCGTCCGACTCGCAAATGAAAATGTTACTGCAGTTTTTCTTGGCGGAAAGTTCCATAACAGGCTCAAAATCAGGGCCGAAAACCGTATCCTCAAAGGTCAGATGCCGTTTTTCTCCGCCCGCAGTGTATTCAATCTTCGAAAAATGCGAATGAAATGTTTTTAGCCTTTCGGTGCCTAATCGGTTTTCAATTTCACGGTAGACCGTTTCATAATCTTGCGCCGTTTTGAAAAAGCCGGTGTCACGCGCGTTCAAATGCCCGAAATCTATGCAGGGGATAAGTCTTTCGTCGAGCAGGCAAAGTTCTATAACCTCGTTTAAAGTGCCCAACTGATTTACCTTACCCATTGTTTCGGGACAGATATGTATATCTCCCAAATTTTCGTTATCAAGCGCATCAATCGCCTTTTTCATAGTGTCTTTCGCAAGAAAAAGTGCTTCCTCGCGGCTGATTTTTCCGCACGAACCCGTATGGACTACTATGCGGTTTCCGCCCATTGCCTTAACCGCCCTCGCACTCGCAAGAATATAATTTAAGGAGTTAAGACGCTTTTCTTCCTCAACCGACGACATCGAAATATAGTAGGGAGCGTGAAGCGAGAGCGTAATGCCGTTTTGCTTTGCGATTTTACCCAATTCCTCCGCCTTTTCCCTGCCTATATTCACTCCTCTGCCGCACTGGTATTCAAATGCATCGAGTCCCTTTTTTACAAGGTATTCGGGAACCTGCAAACTGCTTTTATATCCCATTTCGGCAAATGACACTGAATTCCCCGCAGGACCGAATTTACAAGACATACTCACTCACTCCTTTAAATCTTCAATTTTATAAATTTTATAAACTACCCTCTCAAGTCTTCTTTTAAAGCGAAATCTCAGACTTTTTTCGGGTTTTATGGGGGTGAGCAAAACGGTTTTAACGCCTATCGCATTTCCGCCCAAAACATCGGTGAAAATTTGGTCGCCTACAATGGCAACATTCTTTTTATCGGTGCCAAGGCGCTTTACCGCCCTTACATAACCCGTAAAAAGCGGTTTAAGACCGAGCGAAATAAAGGGCAGGTCTATCTTTTTTGCAAAAGGCTCTACCCTCTTTTTCGTTGAATTTGAAAGTATTATGAGTTTAATATCCGAATTCTTCATCTTAACAAGCCATTCTTCAAGACCGCCGAGCAACTGCATACCGTGGTGGGTTGAAAGTGTGTTGTCAACATCAAGAATAAGTGCGGATATATTGTTTTTCTTTAAAAACTCAACCGAAATATCGGTGATTTTATCTAATTTAAAGTTTGGCTTTAGCAACATACAAATCTCCAAAAACAGAAAAAAGGCGGTAAAAACCGCCTTTTTACAATGCTTAAATCAGCGGAACTTTCTCTTGCGAGCAGCTTCCGACTTCTTTTTACGCTTTACAGAGGGCTTCTCATAATGCTCTCTCTTGCGAACTTCCTGAATGACACCGTCCTTTGCGGTCTGCCTTTTGAAACGGCGGAGCGCATTATCAAGCGATTCATTTTCTTTTACTTTTACCTGACTCATTTATGTTCCCTCCCTCCGCAAATATGCAGGGGTAATACTTGTGATAACATTATACTATAATGCCTGCAAATATGTCAAGCATTGTTTTGCAAAATTTAATATATTTTACAATATTTTGGGGAGTAATCAGTTAATTTTTCCGTAAAGCGGAATATCGGTATCCTTTTTGGGCTCTCTTGACGGAGAAACGACTGCATTGCTTTCCCTGCGGTTATTATTTCTTCTGTCTCTCCCTCTGCCTCTTGACCTATCGTTTGTAAAACGCGGCGGTCTTGAATCGCCGTTTTCCGAATATACTACGACTCTCCTGTTTTGTCCCTCGCCTATTGAGTTTGAAACAACGCCGTCAATCTGCTGAATTGCAGTGTGGATTATTCTTCTTTCATACGCATTCATCGGCTCAAGTGCTCTGCTTCTTCCGCTTGTAAGCACCTGCTTTGCAACCTTTTCAGCCAAAATATTAAGTGCTTCTTCACGCTTCTCACGGTAATCGCCGATATTGAGCGATACCTTGAAATATCCGCTTCCGTCATTTGCGGCAAGTCCCGTTAAATACTGCAATGCATCAAGTGTTTCGCCTCTCCTGCCGATTACGGCACCGAGTCCGTTGCCGTCAAACGAAATATATGCCGAATTTTCAAGCTGTGCCGCCTTAAACACGACATCTTCACAGCCGAAACCCTTAAGTATTTCTTTTATGTATGCTATACCTCTTGCAACATTGCTGTTTTTATCAAATTTATCCTCGCTTAAAAGTTCAACATCGGCAAATTCCGACTTCACCTCTGTCTTGATTTTAGGCTCGGTCTTTGCGGTTTCCTTTGCAGGCTTTTCGGTCTTTGCGGGTTCCTTTACCGCCTTTTCGGGTTTTGCACCCTTCTTTTTCTGAGGCTGTGCTTTCTTTATCTTCTGCGGTGCATCGGGTAACTCAACAAATGCGCGGACTTCTGCTTTCGCACCTCCGAAAATCCCCAAAACCTTTTTCTTTGACTGAGAAATTATCTCATACTGGACATCTTCCGTTTCGGAAACGCCCAAATTTTTTCTTGCGTTTTCCTGTGCTTCGGTTATATCTTCGCCAAAGCCTCTTGCTTCCTTTATCACTTAAAATTCACTCCTTTACCCGAAACCTTAATCTTCGGGTTCACTCTCTTTGTCCGATTTTTCGATTTGCTTGTTTTCAAATTCTATCTGCTTCTTGATTTCCTTTGCGCGCTCGCTCGCAAGCATTCTCTGAGGGCCGTATACAATCTGAATTACCGACTGAATAAGACCGCCTATAAGCGAAGAACATATCCAATAGAAACCAACACCGCCCGGCAAACCAAAGCCGATAAACAGTGAGATTAAAGGCATTGTGAGCATCATACCTGCCATACTCGGTGCCTCGGGGTTATTCTTCTTTTGAATTTTCATCGAGATTATGCTTGTTAAAATCTGCGCCAAAAACGCACCTATCGGGATAAGCCAGATAAGTTTTGCTTCGGTGAAATCAAAGGAAAATTTCGGTGTTTCGGTAAGGTCAATACCGAAAAGGTTGAAATCAATATGCTTTACGCCCGAAATTATCTCACCGAACTTTTCGGCAGGGAGTTTAGCGCATTTTCCGATGATTTGAAGTTCCAGCGTGTTGCTGTTTTTGGTCTTAATTTCAAGGAATTTTGCCGCTTTATCTATGAGGTTTGAATCAATGTTCAAAAGATAGGTAAGCGGACGCTCGATAAGGTTGTAAATACTTATCATAAATACAAGACGGATAATAATCGGCAGACAGCCGCCCGACATCGAAACGCCCTCATCTTTATACAATTTTTGCTGGGCTTCCGCCATTTTTTGTTTATCATCGCCGTAACGCTTTTTGAGTTCATCAAGTTTCGGCTTGATTCTCGTTTGCTGAACGGTTGATTTCTGACTTTTAATGCTTAAAGGCAATAAAACGATATTGGCAAGCAATGTAAACACCAATACCGACATTGCAAAGTTACCTCCGAACAGGTCGGAAAGGAATTTCAAAACATAACTCAGCGGTATATTGATAATATCAAATATTTTCGACATTTAGTTTTCGCCTTTCTTAAAGGTTATTTTCGGCGGAACGGGGTCATATCCGCCCGAACACAACGGGTTGCACCTGAGTATACGCCAAATTATGAGGAATATCCCGAAAATTCCGTGAACTTCGAGAGCCTCCACCGCATACGCCGAACAGGTTGGCGTAAACCTGCAACACGGTATCTTGGCCGGCGATATGCCTTTTTGGTAAAATTTAATTATCTTTATCAAAAGTTTCGTTATCGGTCGTTTCACTAAAAACACCCGCTGTTTTCAAAATATTACGCATATTTTCACTGACAGTTCCGCTTTTTTCTTCGAGTATTTTCGACCTTGCAACTATCACAAAGTCAAGCCCCGATTTAATGAATGAACGGTTTTGGTCAAAGGCAACTCTGAGCAAACGCTTTGCCCGATTGCGTTTTACGGCGCATCCTATCTTCTTTCCTGCGGTAATTCCCACACGGATTTTTCCCTTCCTGCCTTTGCCGACATAAACAACAAAATCTTTCGCCACATAAGACTTACCCTTATAATAAAGGCGCTTAAAATCTTTGTTCTCTTTTATGGAAATACAGCGTTTTATAAAAACCCATCCTTTCACAAAAAAGGAAAAGCCACTGTTTTAAGTGGCTTTGTTTATGCAAATTAGTAAGTTAATTGCTTTCTTCCCTTTGCTCTACGGCGTGCAAGCACCTTTCTGCCGTTAGCAGTAGCCATTCTTTTAAGGAAACCGTGTTCCTTTTTACGATGAAGTTTTTTAGGCTGATATGTTCTTTTCATAAACTTTAAACCTCCCTTAACAATACATAACATAACGGTTATTTTATCAAACCGATTCGGGCAAACGGCTTGACATTTGGGCATAAACCCACTTATAACCTATCAATTTGTAATTATATCCCAAAACACGCAAATAGTCAACAAAAATTTTACATATAAATACTGATTGTCTGTTTTTTATCAATTTTTATTGAACAAAACAAATCGGGCGACCTCATCCGCCGCAAGCGGTCCCCCTTCTCCCGCCGTAGAAGGCGTATCGGACGGCAGGCATCTGACTTCTGCCGTCTGAGTTCATTCTCCTTTTGGAAAATTGAATGTTCCGTCGCCGTCGCCGTCGGGAATTGCAAAATCGGGCGATTCTTTTTCCGAAAAGCCTTTTTGGTTAAGAGAATAACTCGATTCGCCGACATTCGCTTTAAGCGTTACGGTATAATCTGCGGTTTTTCCGCCCTTTTTGAAAACGGTAACGGTTATTTTATCCCCTGCCGAAGATTCATCAATAACATCAAGCATAACATTTGAATTTGTTATATCCTTACCGTTTACTTTAATTATGATGTCGTCCTTTTCGACCTTGCCTTTCAGGTCGCTGTCATCGGAAACCGAGGCAACTAAAAGCCCCGCTCTTTCATACTGACCGAGTTCCACCGCAATCGAAGTTACCGCCTGATATGTTATACCGAGTTTTGCACGGCTCTTCACCTTTCCGCTTTCGGAAAGTTCGGTTACTACCCTTTTCATTGTTGTGGTGGGAATGGCAAAACCCATTGAATCGTAGTTTACCCCTGCAAGTTTTGAAGATGTTATTCCGATAACCTGACCGAACATATTAACAAGCGCACCGCCCGAACTGCCGGGGTTTATGGCGCTGTCAGTCTGAATAAGTCTTGCGGTGTAATTAGAGGTGGTCTGCATTCTGCGTTTTGTATGGGAAATTATGCCCTTTGTGATGGAAGAATCGGCGGTGGCATCACTCGGTCTGCCTACCGCAACAACGCTCTCGCCGAATATCAATTCGTCCGAATTGCCGAAATCGGCAACCGCAAAACTTTCCGCCCCTTTAACCTTTAAAAGCGACAAATCGCTTATCGAATCTCCTGCCACAAACTCGGCATCATACTCTTTACCCTTATAATCGTAAATTTTAAACATCGGTGCGGGAATTTCGGAATAGATATGGTCGTTTGTTACAATATATCCGTCCTTTGAATATATAACTCCCGACGCCTGCGCCGTTGTTCCCTGCTTATTATAAACGGTGATGCCGACAACCGATTTATTTATCTTTTCATAAACCTCGGCAGCCGTCATTTCGTCGGTCTTTTTGGGTTTTGAAGAAAGTGAAACCGAAATCTTTTTGCCTACCGTAGAACTGTTTTTATTCTGACCGAAGAAGTAACCTGCGGCGCAGGAAGCCGTCATAAGAATTACTGCCGCCATAATAAGCGAAAAGACGCGGAGTCCCTTTGACATAGGCTTATAGTCCTTTACCGGTTTGACGGGCGAAAACTCCACCTTACTGAATCCCGAATACGCATTATACACCTGGCGCTTTTCGGATTCGCCGTTATTTTGAGGTTCGCTTTCCTGCGGCTGTTCGGCATTTTGCGTCTGCTCCCCCGTTTCCTGCGGTGCGGTTTGCTCTTTAACCGTTTCGGGCTGAGGCTCGGCTTTAGGCTCATCGTTTAAAGCAGGCTCCTCCGTTTTTTCTTCAAGGGGTGCGCTTTCATTCTGTGAGTCCGCAACAGCAGGCTCGTTTTGTGTGTTCTCGTAAAATTCATCCATACTTTTAATTCTCCGTTCCTATTGGCAGTGTAACATTAAAGGCGGTGCTTTTATCCAAAACGCTTGAAACATTTATGTTACCGCCGTGTTTATGAACTATTGTTTTTACTATATAAAGACCGAGTCCCGTGCTTCTTTTATCCTGCGAGCGTGATTTATCGGTTTTATAAAACCGCTCAAAAACATAGGGCAAATCGGCTTCTTTTATACCTTTTCCCGTATTCGTTACCGAAAAATAAAGCCTCTTTTCGTCGCAGTTGAGTTTAAACGAAACCGTGCCGTTTTCATCGGTAAACTTTATCGCATTATCAACAAGATTATATATAACCCTGTATATTAAATCTCTGTCGGCAACAATATACGCCGTATCGAGCGTATCGAGTCCGACTATATTTATTTTCTTATGTTCTATACGCTGTTCTCCGCTTAAAACTATATTTATAAGCATTTCCTTAAAATCGAATTTTTCGGGTTTCAAGGCAAACTCATCTGATTCAAGCCTTGAAATCGAAAGCATTGATTCTACCATACGGGAAAGCCTTTTTATCTCCTCGGAAACAAGTTTTAAGTAGTATTTTCCCCTTTCGGGCTCTATCGTGCCGTCTATTATACCGTCAATAAAACCGCCTATCGTGGTCATCGGGGTTTTAAGTTCGTGCGAAACATCGGCAACGAAACTTTTTCTCATTCCCTCAAGCCGTGAAAGCGAATTTGTCATCTGATTAAACGAAACGGCAAGTTCGCCTATTTCGTCATCGCTCGTAACGGGTATCCTTTTTGAAAAATCGCCGTTTGCCATCGCCTTTGACGCAACCGACATCATTTTAAGCGGTCTTGTAAGACGGTAGGTTATCACATAAAGGGCAATAAATATTATGGTAAGCGGAAAAATCGCACTGAATATATAGATTTTTCCGACACTTGAAAAGAGCGATTTAAGTCCCGAAATGGGCGAGGACGCAACAACCATACCCTCCAAACTGCCGTCGGGCGCCGTTATCGTGCAGGACGACACATAGCGCGGCTGTTTATAAACACCGAGTGTGGTAATCTCGCCCTTTGACTCTTTAAGCGACTTTTTGAAAAACTTTTTATCTATGAGTTTATCGGTATGGGCGCAGTGCCCGTTTAAAAACCAGTCTTTACAGGAGCAGATTTTAATAATTCCGTAATTATCGGTTATAAAAAGGTCGTAGTCCGAAACATCGGAGAGGTTGCGCATTATATAGTAGACGCTCTTTTTCGACTCAAAATCGGACATACTTCTTCGGTTATCCGAATAAAACGACTCAACCGAATTGCAGGAGGACTTCAAAGACTCATACTTCGATTCCGAAAGATACTGATTGTAAACCACCGTCATAATCATCATCATAATGGTAAGGCTCACAAGCACAACCGTTGCAGTCGCCAAAAAGTATTTTGTAAAAAGGCGCTGTTTCATCTATTTTACCTCGAATTTATAGCCGACTCCCCAAACCGTGCGGAGTGCCCATTCGGGCGAAATGTTTTCTAGTTTTTCACGGAGCCTCTTTACATGGACATCGACCGTCCTCGAATCACCGTAATAATCAAAACCCCACACCTCGTCAAGAAGCTGGTCTCTTGTATAGACTCTGTTCGGATTGCTTGCAAGGTGGTATATAAGTTCAAACTCTTTAGGCGGTGTATCTATCTTTCTGCCGTCCACAATAAGTTCGTAATTTGTTCGGTTTATTATGAGTTTATCGTATCTGACCTCTTTTTCGGTCTTTTGCTTATCAGCAGTCCTGCGGAGCACCGCCCTTATTCTTGCGACAACCTCTTTTGTATCAAACGGTTTACTTATATAATCGTCCGCACCGAGCGACAGCCCCAAAATCTTATCAAAGGTTTCGCCCTTTGCCGTAAGCATTATTATGGGAGTATCCAAGGTCTTGCGTATCTCCCTGCAAACCTGCCAACCGTCCATTTTCGGCATCATTATATCAAGTAAAATAAGGTCGGGCTGTTCCGTCTTTGCCATATCCACCGCCTGCCTGCCGTCATTGGCAGTTGCGGTCAGAAAACCATCCTTTTCAAGATAAAGCCTTAAAAGTTCGCATATGTTTCTGTCATCATCAACTATAAGTATCTTGTTTTCCGACATTCTTACGCAGTCCCTTCTTTTTATACGCATATTTTTATCTGCACACTCTGCTTAATATCATACCACCGACACATCTATACTACAACTAATTTTTTAATAAAGTGTTAATAATAAAAAAATGATGTGTGAATTTATTAAAAACCGCACGGCAGACAACCGCCGTAAATTACAAAAAAACCGTCAAAAGAGCATAATAACCCCTTTGACAGTCTTTACAATTTTTAAATATTAAAATTATTCGGCGTCTGCTGATTCTTCTGCGGGAGCCTCTGCCTCTGCGGTTTCTTCTGCGGGAGTTTCGCCTGCTCTCATCTTTGCAAAGCACTCACTGCAGTAAACCGGACGGTCATCATGCGGAACAAACGGAACACGGGCTACGCCTCCGCAAGCATTACAAACAGCCTCATGCATTTCGCGGGGACCTCTCGCAGCCTGCTTACGCTTATCACGGCAGGGCTTACAGCGCTGAGGTTCATTTGCAAAACCTTTCTCCTCGTAAAATTCCTGTTCTCTTGCAGTAAATATGAACTCCTCGCCACATTCTTTGCAAGTTAAGGTCTTGTCTTCAAACATCTTTTTTACCTCTCTCTTTTTTGACTGAGTTTAAAGTTTAATCCCCGAAAGGATATATACGGAAAGCCGAAAACTCAAAACTGATTTTTGAATTTAGAGCGTATCCTACTGAGTGAATTATCAACCGCTTTAAGCGAGATGCCGAGTTTTTCGGAAATCTCGGCATAGGTATTACCCTCAAGGAAAAGGGATAAAACGCTATGCTCGGTTTTTGAAAGCCCCTCGGAAATATCCTGCTTTAAGGAATCGAAACTTTCCTTATTTATGTAAACTTCTTCGGGAGTTTCGTCTGTTTTAATCTCAACATCATCAATGGATGTTATCATACTGCTCGGTATCCTTTTTAACCGCGAAGCCGATTTGACCTCACCGAGCATTGCCCTCTTTATACAAAGCGAAACAAAGGTTGAAAATCTTGACTTCTCGCCCTTAAACGACTTTACCGCCGAAAAAACCGCCAAAACACCTTCGGCAATTAAATCATCGGTTTCCACACCGCATTCGCCGCACGACTGCGCCGTTTTTATTATAAGAGGCATATATCTCTCTATCAATATTCCGAGTTTACTGTAATCGCCCTTCAAAATCTGCGATATTATCTCATTATCGGATAACTTTTGATTTTCTTCAACAAAATTTATTTTCATTTGCTTATTATTGTTATTAAAGTTTCACAAAAAATATTTTAAACATAATAACCGATATAAAATATTTTGTCAAGCAATTTAGCAAAAGATTGTAAAATATCACAAATATAAGCCTTTATGATTGACAAAAACGACTTAAAATTGTAGAATATGTATATATTACAATTTACATTATTTGGTTACCGTTTTGTATTTTTGGTGTGAAAGGGAATGAAAAATGGAGTTATTTAAGCTTAACAACGAAAACATTGATATGATTTCGGAAAAAATCGGGGATATGTATAAAGAAGCAGGCTGCACAAAGAAGGAAACTTTCCGTGCCAAATTGCTTCTTGAAGAAGCACTGCTTAAATATCAGTCAAGATTTGACAGCGATATTGAGTTTTATTTCAGAAAATACAAGATTTTCGGCGAGTTCCGTTTTTGTGTCCGTATCCGTTCTGCGGCATTTGACCCGTTCACATTGGAAGAAAACCCGATGGCGTTTATGATTCAGTCAATCATTACCACCTTTGAAAACGGTATGCCGACCTGGAAATACCGAAATCTTGAAAACGAGATACTTTTCTCGGTTAAGAAGAAAAGTTCGGTGGGAAGTCTTACCAAAATCGCAATAGCAATCGGCGTTTCCGCCGTTCTGGGTGTGATTTCAAGACTCTTTATAGCACAAAAACTGCTTAAGTTTATCGCCGAAAACTACATAAACCCCTTGACCGATGCTTATGCAGGTCTTTTCTGCGTAATGGCGGTTTTACTTACATTCTTTGCGATAGTCTTATCGGTAGTCCACATAGGCGATATGGCATCGGTGGGTGCTTTGGGCGGTCGGATTATGAAACGCTTTTTCGCATTCTCAGCCATTTCGCTGATTGTGCTTACGCTTCCGCTTATCCCGTTCATAAATTTAAGCGGTATAGGCGAATATAAGTCGGCGGCAAAGTCCGTCTACGATATTTTGGTCGGTTTTATACCCACAAACATCGTAAGCCCGTTTTTAAACTTCAACCCCGTGCATATTATGATAGTCGGCGCAATGTTCGGCTTTTCGCTTCTTTCGATGGGACAAAAAGGCTCTACGATTGTTCAGACCTTTGACGAATGTAACCTTGTTGCCGTTTACACAAACAATTTTTTAAACAAATTCATAGCATTCTATGTTGCCCTTAAAATCTGGGCACTCATTACCACAAGTGATTTCAACAAACTCAAAAGCGCAGGTAAAATGATTATATTTGTGGTTATCGCAATAGCGTTGCTTATGCTTTTCTACGCGGTTTACACCTCAATAAAAGCAAAAATGCCGATTGCAAAGTTTTTCAAATATGCCCTGCCCGGTTTCCTCGTCTGCCTTTCTTCCGCAAACTTCGGTGCCGCTTTCAGCACCATTTTCGATTCGATGGTTGACGGCGGTGTGGACACCGATACGGTAAGCATTTCGATAAACTTGGGCAGTGTTTTCTTCCGTCCCGCAAGCACCGTGGCGTTTGCCGTTTCTTCGATATTTATGGCTAAATACTACAATGTTGAAATCTCGATTATATGGCTTGTTATGGCACTGCTTTTATCTCTCATTTTTGCAAGTTCAATGCCCAATATTCCGGGTGCCGCCGTTTCGGTTTTAACCCTTTTATATGCACAGCTCGGTATTCCCGCCGAGGCGCTTTCGCTTATGATTGCCGTAAGCGCCGTTTTGCAGTTCTTAACCGTTGCCGCCGACACATTCTGTCTTGAAAGCGAGATATTCTGCATTAACGCCTCAAAGCAAGCATAATATAATAAATAATAAAAACAGTTTAAAAAATTCCCGTATGCATATAAAACATACGGGAATTTATTATGCCTTGATTTTAAAAATTTAAGCCTTGCCTACCGAGCCGAAAAGTTCCATCTTTTCCTTTACGGTTTCCTTTATCGCCTCAAAGCCGGGTGCCAGGAGTTTTCTCGGGTCGAAGCCCTTGCCTATTAAGTCCTTGCCTTCCTCAACATACTTTCTTGTTGCTGCGGCAAAACTTAACTGACATTCGGTATTAACATTTATCTTTGAAACACCGAGCGAAATTGCTTTCTTTATCATATCTGCCGGAATGCCTGTGCCTCCGTGGAGAACAAGCGGCATAGTGCCGGTCAGTTTTTGAATATCAGCAAGAGTATCAAAACTGAGTCCTGCCCAGTTCTCAGGGTATTTGCCGTGTATATTGCCGATACCTGCGGCAAGCATCGTAACGCCCAAATCGGCAATCATTTTACATTCTTTCGGGTCGGCAACTTCGCCGCCGCCTATTACGCCGTCTTCTTCGCCGCCGATTGCACCGACCTCTGCCTCCAATGAAAGACCTAACTTATTGCAGGTTTCAACGAGTTCTTTTGTCTTTGCTATATTTTCCTCAATCGGATAATGAGAGCCGTCAAACATTACAGACGAAAAGCCTGCCTCTATGCACTGCTTTGCGCCTTCGTATGAGCCGTGGTCCAAATGAAGAGCAACCGGAACGGTTATTTTAAGTTCTTCAATCATACCCTTAACCATACCTACAACGGTCTTATAACCGCACATATACTTTCCGGCACCCTCGGAAACACCCAAAATAACGGGTGATTTGAGTTCCTCGGCGGTCAAGAGAATGGCTTTTGTCCACTCAAGGTTGTTGATATTGAACTGACCTACGGCATACTTGCCGGCTTTGGCTTTATTCAACATTTCTTTTGCTGATACTAACATAATTTTTCTCCTTTATTTAAGTTGTATAAAATACAACAGTTTTTACATCGTTTTCCGTTTGCGCTTTTAATTAAAGCGCATCGTCTATCTTTACTTCCTTTGGCGGTGTTTCGAGCATTTCGGGGTTTTGGAGCAGTTTTTTAAGTGTGCGGAATGCTATTGCAAAATAACTGCCCGAGCAAATTCTCTCGTCCATAACAACGCCCAACGGCATACATTTTTCAAAAACGATTTCTCCGCCTTTACGCTTTGCAACCTCTCTCGAATTGCCCATTGTTATCATTATACTTGTTGTTCCGAAATCGTAAATATGATGATAAATATGATTTGTTCTGATACTCGCAAGGTTTGAAATAACAAGAGTGTTGTGGAAAGGTGACATATCAATTACCGCTTTTGGCAAAAGACTGTGTTTATCGAGCCATTTTGCAAGTTTAACACCGATACGCAAAATACCGGGGATACCCAAAAGCAATTTAATCATCTTCTCCGTGCCGTTATTATCGGGGGCATTCCGGTTTTCTTCAACAAACTTATTTATTATATCATTTACCTCGAAAACCGTATTATCGGGTTTAAAATACATTTTAGACATAGTGCCGTCATCAAGTTTTCCCGCTTTAAGCACTACCATACCTACCGCAAGTTCCGTTCTTGCGTAAATATTTGAGTTAAGAACAAAACGGTTAAGTCCCGGATATTCGGCAACTGTTTGTGCGAAAGCCGCAAGAACAACTGCCATATGGCTGATATTTATTCCCTGCTTGCGCTTTTCGTTTATGTAATTCTGAATGGGCTCAAGCGGAATATCTATCGTTATCATATTCATTGAATCGGTGCGCTTACTCATAATATGCGATGCCACAACATACATCGGCTCCGCATTTTTGAGCTTTTTACCGTCTTTTCTCATAATTTTCCCACCTTTTAAGCGTTATTTTTCTGCCCTTACAAATATACTATTATATATTACCACTTTTTACATTAAATTTCAAGAATTTATTATCATAAGAGTCATAAAAAATACCGCAGACTCCCGTTTCCGGAAATATGCGGTAAAAAATTATCAATCGTTAGAATAAGGAAGTAATGCTACCTGACGGGCACGCTTGATGGCAGTTGTAAGTTCACGCTGATGTTTAGCGCAAGTGCCTGTTGCTCTGCGGGGAAGTATCTTTGCACGCTCCGAAACAAACTTGCGAAGCTTTGCAACATCCTTATAATCAATCTCTTCAGCTCTGTCAGCACAGAAATGGCAAACTTTCTTTCTGGGCTTCTTCTGAAGCGGTCTATCGGTCTTTTCCATTTTAAAGTTCCTCCTTAAATAATGGTTCAGGGCTGTTAATTAAAACGGAAGGTCATCATCGACACTGCTTTCAATTTCGGTGAAATCGTTAGCGGTGGCATTTGAGAAAGACTCTGCAGGCTCGCCTTGAGGCGCACTCGCACCGTCCCTCTTTGACTCAACAAACTGAACATTGTTTGCAACAACCTCAAATACTGTGCGGTTATTACCGTTTTTATCGGTGTATCTGCGGGTTTGAATTGAACCCTCGATTCCTATCATACTGCCCTTTTTAAAATACTTTGTAATAAATTCTGCAGTCTGGCGCCAAGCAACAATATTGATAAAATCAGTCTGTGCTTCCTCACCTGCACGGTAACGGCGGCCTACTGCAATGGAGAATGATGTAACGGATATTCCGTTAGTTGTGGTCTTTAGTTCGGGGTCTGCCGTAAGGCGACCTGTTAAAACAACCAAATTAAACATAATGTTTAACCTCCATTATTTTCTGATGGTCATTATACGAAGAACGCCATCGGTAATTCCTGCTATACGCTCAAGCTCAGCAGGCAAATTTGCTTCGGCAGTAAATGTATAGAATACATAATAACCTTCAGCCTCATCGTTGATAAGGTAAGCCAAACGGCGCTTACCCCAATCGTCAACATTTTCGACTGTGCCGTTCTTTGCGATTAACTCATTGAATTTATCCTTTAAAGCGGTTACTGCTTCTTCGCCGTCCTTAACTGAAAATACAAGAGCTGTCTCATACTTAGCTGTCATTTCGTTGCACCTCCTTATGGACTTTTGTCCGGCATCATGCAAAAAGCCGGCAAGGGAAATTTATGGCATAATTCCACAAATATCTTAATCATTTTACCAACCGTCCGCCTTTTTGTCAACTGTTTTTTTATTATATATACAGTTTTTTTAGCAAAATTTTAACATATTTGACTTTTTCGGGTTTTATGTTATAATTACCGTGATAAAATTTGTCGGAGGTCCGTTTTATGTTACTTGCCATTGATATAGGAAATACCAACATTACTTTGGGCGGGTTTGAGAATGATGTGCTCGCATTTACTGCCCGTCTTGCAACCGACACCCGTCTTACTTCCGACCAATATGCCTATCAAATTAAAAACATTCTTTCAATCTACGGCAAAAAGTTATCCGATATTGAGGACTGCATAACCGCCTCGGTTGTTCCGAGTGTTGAAACTGCCATAAGCAAGGCGCTTACCAATATGTGCGAGGTTGTTCCGATGTCGGTAGGTCCCGGTGTTAAAACGGGGCTCGACATCAAAATCGACCACCCCTCCCAGCTCGGTGCCGACCTTGTTGCAGGTGCGGTAGGTGCGATAAGCGAATACACTCTCCCCTGCATATTTATTGATATGGGAACTGCCACCACCATTTTTGCCGTTGATGCAAACGGCTCGTTTGTGGGCGGTGCGATTTGTGCCGGTGTTAAACTGACGCTCAACGCACTTTCAAGCAACACGGCTCAACTGCCTATGATAGATATTGCGGCTCCCCGTTCCGCCATCGGCAAAAACACTTCCGATTCTATGAAATCAGGGCTTGTTTTCGGCACTTCCGCTATGATTGACGGTATGGTCGAACGAATGAAAAACGAACTCGGCGGCAATGCAAGTGTTGTCGCAACGGGCGGTCTTGCAAAGGAAATCATAAAGCACTGCAAATCTGATATTATCTATTCGGAAAACTTAGTGCTTGACGGTCTGCGTATAATTTACGATAAAAACAAATAAAATTACACACAATAAATTTTATGAGCTGTATCCGTATAAAATCCGCACGGAATGGCATCGGAGGAATTTATATGAAAAAATCCAACACATTCGGGCTTACCCTTACTGCGCTTTTTACCGCCATAATACTCATTATGGACTTCACGCCTCTCGGTTATATCACCACAGGCGGACTTTCGATTACCCTTATGATTCTGCCCGTATCAATAGGCGCTGTCTGTTTGGGTGCCAAAGCAGGCGCATATTTGGGTGCGCTCTTCGGTCTTACGAGTTTTCTTATGTGTTTCGGCATAGGTTTTATGATAGACCCTACTGCCTCGCTTATGTTTAACGCAACGCCTTGGGGAACATTTATTACCTGCTTTATCCCCCGTATTATCGCAGGGCTCGGAACTGCGCTTGTTTTCAAACTTTTTGCAAAAAAAAGCATCAAAAATGCCGTTGCTTTCTCGGTTTCGTGTGCCGTTATGCCGATTTTGAACACCGTTTTGTTTTTGAGTTTTTATGTGGTTTGCTTTAAAAACACACTTCTTGCAGAGGTTGCCGTTAAAACCGTTTTCCTCTCGGCAATTTCTTTAAACGGTCTTATCGAACTTGCGATTACCGTAATTGTCGGCGGTGCCGTCTGCAAGGTCTTATACGATTTTATAGCCAAGCTCAAAAAAGATTGAGGAAAATTTAACAAAATTATTGTTTTTAACTAAAAGTCGGCGTTTGCCGACTTATTTTTTATGTAATACCGAAATTTTTTTACTTTTTTGGAAAAAAATTTAAAAAACCCTTTATTTTCATCACAATATTTGGTATAATAACTTGAATGTTTGTATAATATATATGTATTTCATATATATTTCACGGCATATTTCAGTTTTATAAATTTTTTTAGGAGGTTGATTCTTAAATGAGTCATAAGTATGTTTACCTTTTCAGCGAAGGCAACGCAAACATGCGTGAGCTTTTGGGCGGTAAAGGTGCCAACCTTGCCGAGATGACCAAAATCGGTCTTCCCGTTCCTCAGGGTTTCACCATTTCCACCGAGGCGTGCACACAGTATTATGAAGACGGTCGCCAAATCAATCCTGACATTCAGGCTGAGATTATGGAAAACATTGAGAAGATGGAAAACATCACCGGCAAGAAGTTCGGCGATAAGAAAAATCCGCTCCTCGTTTCCGTTCGTTCGGGTGCCCGCGCTTCTATGCCCGGTATGATGGATACCATTCTTAACTTAGGCCTTAACGAAGATGTTGTTAATGTTATTGCCGAGCAGTCAAATAATCCCCGTTGGGCTTGGGACTGCTATCGCCGTTTCATTCAGATGTTCTCCGATGTTGTTATGGAAGTCGGCAAGAAGTATTTTGAAAAACTCATCGACGATATGAAGGCTAAAAAGGGTGTTACCTTTGATGTTGAGCTTACCGCTGACGATTTAAAGGAACTCGCAAATCAGTTTAAGGCTGAATACAAAAATCAGTTGGGCACCGATTTCCCCGACGACCCGAAAGAACAGCTCTTTGCAGCTATCAAGGCTGTTTTCCGTTCTTGGGACAACCCCCGTGCAAATATCTACCGTATGGACCACGATATTCCATATTCGTGGGGCACTGCCGTTAATGTTCAGTCAATGGCTTTCGGTAATATGGGCGAAGACTGCGGAACAGGTGTTGCGTTTACCCGTAACCCCGCTACCGGCGAAAAGGGACTTATGGGTGAGTTCCTTACAAACGCTCAGGGCGAAGATGTTGTTGCAGGTGTCCGCACTCCGATGCCGATTGCAGAGATGGCTGATAAGTTCCCCGAAGCATTCAAGAAGTTCAATGAAGTTTGCAAAATTCTTGAAGACCATTACCGTGATATGCAGGATATGGAATTCACCGTTGAACACGGTCAGCTCTATATGCTCCAGACCCGTAACGGTAAGAGAACTGCCGCTGCCGCAATTAAAATCGCTTGCGATTTAATTGACGAAGGTATGATTACAGAAGAAGAAGCTCTTATGCAGATTGATGCAAAGAGCCTTGATATGCTCCTCCACCCGACATTTGATGTTAACGCTCTTAAAGAGGCTGACAAGAACAATGTTGTAGGTAAGGGTATTGCCGCTTCCCCCGGCGCCGCCGCAGGAACCATCGTATTCACTGCTGAAGATGCTGCCGAAAAGGGTAAAGCAGGCGAAAAGGTTATTCTTGTCCGTCTTGAAACATCACCTGAAGATATCGAGGGTATGAAATATGCTCAGGGTATCTTAACCGTTCGCGGCGGTCAGACCTCACACGCAGCCGTTGTTGCCCGCGGTATGGGAACCTGCTGTGTTTCGGGTTGCGGCGATATTAAGATGGATGAAGAAAACAAGCAGTTCACACTCGCAGGTAAAGTATTCAAGGAGGGCGACGGTCTTTCTCTCGACGGCTCTACCGGTAACATTTACGATACCGTTATCCCGACCGTTCCTGCTGACCCGAACAGCGGTTACTTCGGCAGAATTATGAAACTTGCCGATAAGTATAAGAAACTCGGTGTTAGAACTAATGCCGATACTCCGGCTGACGCTCAGCGTGCCGCAGAGTTAGGTGCTCAGGGTATTGGTCTTTGCAGAACTGAGCATATGTTCTTCGGCGAAGGCAGAATTGATGCTTTCCGTGAAATGATTTGCTCCGAAACCGTTGAAGAGCGTGAGAAGGCTCTCGATAAGATTGAGCCTATGCAGCAGGCTGACTTTGAAGGCTTGTTCGAGGCTTTGGGCGGTTATCCCGTTACCATTCGTTTCCTCGATCCTCCGCTTCACGAGTTCGTTCCCACAGAAGAAGCCGATATTGAAATTCTCGCAAAGGCTCAGGGCAAGACAGTTGCTCAGATTAAGCAGCTTTGCTCCGACCTCCACGAGTTCAACCCGATGATGGGTCACCGTGGCTGCCGTCTTGCAGTTACCTATCCGGAAATTGCAAAGATGCAGACCAAGGCTGTTATCAAGGCAGCTCTCGCAGTTTCAAAGAAACATCCCGATTGGAACATCGTTCCCGAGATTATGATTCCTTTGGCTTGCGAAGTTAAAGAACTTAAGTTTGTTAAGAATGTAGTTGTTGCTACTGCTGACGAGGTTATCAAAGAAGCAGGCGCAGACCTTAAGTATGAAGTAGGCACCATGATTGAAATTCCGCGTGCCGCTCTTACAGCAGGCGCTATCGCAGGGGAAGCTGAATTCTTCTGCTCCGGCACTAACGACCTTACCCAGATGACCTTCGGTTTCAGCCGCGATGATGCAGGTAAGTTCTTACCGAGCTATTATGAAAACAAGATTTTCGAGTCCGACCCGTTTGCCCGTCTTGACACCACCGGTGTAGGTCAGCTTATGGATTTGGCAGTTAAGAACGGTAAGGCAACCCGTCCTGAACTTCACTGCGGTATCTGCGGTGAGCACGGCGGCGACCCGTCCTCAATCGAGTTCTGCCATTCAATCGGTCTTGACTATGTTTCCTGCTCACCTTTCCGTGTTCCGATTGCACGCCTCGCAGCCGCTCAGGCTGCCATCAAAGACGGCAGGAAATAATATCCAAGCCGTATCGGTTTGCTGAGTTTACGCTCACTAAAACCGATGCACAGAAATACCTTTACGCCGATTCCACGAAGCACCGTGTGCATCGTTGGAAGGACATTAAGGTAACGCTGTATATCTGAAACGAATCCCTCTGTCGGGAAACCGGCAGGGGGATTTTAATATCAAACGCACATTTTTCTTTTTTCATCCTTTACGATAAAATAGTGTTGCAAAGGAGGTTTTTGCTATGAAAGTAAAAGATGTGAAACAGAAAGTGAGCGTGTTAGTATGAAAGATGAATTCATCAAAAGTATGGGAATTTGGGGGCGACAGCATTATAACTATTTGAAAAAGCATAATCCGAGCGTCATATATGATATGCGAATGAACGAAACGCTTGAACAGTATATGCGTGACATTGACCGTGATGCCGAAGAAATGTTTTCTCGGCTTGTCAAACAACTTGCAGAAAGTGAAGGCGTTACCGAACAATTGAAAGCCGAAAATCAAATGTTATGGGTGCAAAGTATGAACAACATAACAAACCGGGCTAAAGAAATCGTCCTAAAAGAACTTATATACATCTAATATACTAAGAGTCCCCGAATTGATTTTTACATCAAGTCGGGGGCTGATTCGTCGATCCGGTGGTTCGGGTGGATCGCATATTCTATTTTTTTCGGTGAACATACGACCTCACCTCCATAATATCGCTTTCTGTTCATCCTGATTTGTGAAAATACAATTTAAATTGTATTTCATTTTCAAACAAAAAACTCATCTGCTCTCTTAAAGAGCGAAACTGCTTCGTCAATATACGGCATTAAATCTTTGCGCTGACGGTTTATAAGTTCCATTGCCGCATCGTATTCAATATGTGCGTGCTTTGCAACCATTATAAGACACCGTAAGCATCCAAAATATTTAAGCATCTTATTTATATCGCAAAACTTTATCGCTACTTCGCCGTTGCTTAAAAGTCCCTTTTGATAATAAGAAGCACTATTTTCATCATACTTTGAAAGTTCCTTTAAGCACAAATGGGCACAAACATCAATCCAAAATTGAATAAGTCCCGTATTTTTTATCATATCGGGCGCAAACCCGTGAGATGCGATTTCTTTACGGGTGAACAAGCTGTTATTCGGCTTTTCGTCTCTTAAGCGGATATATTCTTTTTGGTTGCTTAAATTCGGCTCGTTCCAAACCTCAAAAAACCACTTTTTAACCTCTTCTTCATAAGCACTTCCCCTGTGCCACCATTTTAAGACAGGGTAAATCAATCTTGTTTTCCGACAAATTGTCAAGCGTAATCATAAAATCACCGTTAAAATTTTATTTGAGAAAGAACCTTTATAATGCCTCTTGAAATATAAAACATACCTAAATCGTTAGGATGGCAACCGTCAACCGTGCAGTCAAATCTTACTTCGCTCGGGAAGAAATTTCCGCCGTCAACAAAATGGATATTTTTATCCCCTTCGTCCATGGCTTTTAAGTAAGTGGCAAGAATTACCCTTCTTCTGGCTACAGTGTCCTCATTATATTTCGCTTCGGGTCTTGTTACCAAAATAATCGGTATATCAGGATTTTTATCCCTTATTATCTTATAGAATTTATAATGCGTTTTTTGAAGATGGTCAATATCGGGAGCATTATGGTCATAGTCCATAACAAATGCACTCATCGGAATATCAGCTAAATACTCGGCCAAATTTTCCTCGCCCATAGCACTGCCCGAAAATCCCATATTTATATAATCAAGATTAAGTTCTCTTGAAATAAAGTTTTCATAAGTATTGCCGGGACGGGATGCGGCAAAGCCCTGAGTTATTGAAGAACCGTAAAACACTACGGGCTTTTCATTTGAATACTTATCGGGAGCAAACACCGAAAAACCGTCTTTTATACCGATTTCAAGCGAAATTACGGGTGTTCCGTTCGGAAAGTCAAGGACGAAATTCCGCATTGTTACATCCTTAAACTTCGTAATACCCTCTACCTCGTCATCGGTATCAAGAGGGGGATAAAAGCTGTTATGAAATGTGAATTTTCCGTTTTCTTCGGTATATAAATCAAAGCCCTTGCTTGCAAGATATGTAACATGAGGCGAAGGAGCAAAGCCGCTCAATTTTGCCCTTATCGCAATATACGGCGAATCGGTTGCAAAACGGACACGAATACCTGCGCTGTCCCTCATATTTGAAGCAACACCGCCGCTTACCGTTCTTGCAAACTCAATAGGCAAACGGTAATAGTTTTCATCGCCCAAATTATAAACACCGTGAATTTCAAAAGGTTTTTCACGGACATTTATATATTTTATATCCGTTTCTTTAGGTCCTAAACCCTCTAAACAGTAACCTGACCACAATTTCATAGTATCATCCCTTTAATATTCTCGTTTCAAAACCGTCAAGCTTTATTCTTTCGCTTACGGTTTTGTTTGATAAAATATCAAAATAATTATTATTTATTAAGACGGTTTGAGAATTTGCATTAAAATTCTCAATAAATATATAACTGTTTTCTCCGTCTGTTCTGCTATGCGCCGTAACGCCTTGCGGTAAATCTCCGTCAAAATCCGATTTTATTCCGATATTTTCAAGCAATTCGCAAATAAAATCATTTATAAAGTCGCCCTTATCCCTAAATGCAATATAATACGCCTTGCCTTTGCCGTAATTATTGACGGTAAGAGCGGGATAATCTTTATAAAAATCAGTAGTATATCTTGCTAAAACCTCAGCGCCGTTTTCGTGGATAAGTTCGCAATAATCTACCGCTTTATACTCTTTTTTGTTATTAAGTAATACTATGTTTTCCTCATTCGGATAAAGAGTATCAATTTCCTCGTTCCAAATGCCGAAAACATCTTTAAGCTTACCGACGGGAAGTCCGCCCAAATGGCATAAATCGTTTTCGTTTACCGTTCCCGTCATATAAGTAGCAATTAAAGTTCCGCCGCCTTTAACATATTCGGCTAACTTTTCTTTAAGGGTATCGTCAACCATATAAAGCATCGGAGCGATAATAATCTTATAATCATCAAAATTATCATCATTTCCGATAATATCGGTATTTATTCCCTTTTTCCATAATGGCTTATAGAAAGAAAACAGGGTTTCATAGTATTTTTTATCATCTTTTCTAAAGCCCTGCGCATCGCCTAATGCCCACATATTTTCAGTGTTATGATAAACGGCAACACTTGATTTTGTAACTGTTCCGACAATTTCGTCAAGCTTTTTAAGCTTTTCGCCTAAATTTTTAACATCGATGAAAACCCTTGTATTTTCGTGCCCTGCATGGTCAACAACGGCACCATGGAATTTCTCACTGCAACCCCTGCTTTTGCGCCATTGAAAATACTGAACGGAATCTGAGCCGTGGGCTATAGCCTGAAGTGAAAATAATTCGTGCATTTTAGGTCTTTTAAGTTTATTGAACTCATGCCAATTAACAGCGCTCGGCGTGCTTTCCATCAACAAAAACGGTTTATGCTTAAGGCATCGGAAATAATCGTGGTCAAAAGCCGTTATTGCGGCAACATCAATATCGTTTTCATTATTTTTAAGCCGAGGATAACTATCCCAAGATACAAAGTCAATTTCCTTTGCCATTTTCCGATAATCTATACCGCCGTAAAGCTCCATAAGGTTTGTTGTTACGGGAATATCGGGGGTGATTTTTTTCAGCACATCGGCTTCGGATTTCAAAAATTCAATATATTTATCCGAATTAAACCGTTTCCAATCTAAATTCCTGCCGTGGATAATCTTATCCGTTCTGCTTGAGGGCGGGTCAATTTCGTCAAATGAATTATATGTATGCGACCAAAACGCCGTCCACCATTCGTGATTAAGATTTTCTATTGTTTTATACTTATTTTTAAGCCAAATACGAAATTCCTTTACACAGTTTTCGCAAAAACATTCCTGCAAATCGGTTGAATTTCCGTATTCATTTGAAATATGCCAAGCAATAAGAGCCGGATGATTTTTATATCTTTCGGCTAATTTTTCGTTAATTATTTTTACCTTTTCTTTATATACGGGCGAATTATTACAATGGTTATGTCTGCCGCCCGAAATTGTTCTTATTCCGTTTTCGTCCATTCGGCAAATTTCGGGGTATTTTTTTGCCATCCAAATAGGTTTGGCGCCGCTCGGCGTTGCAAGTATAACCCTGCCGCCTGCGTTATAAATATCGTCCATCGCCTTATCAAGAAAAGAAAAGTCAAATTCCCCCTCTTTTCTTTCAATAGCACTCCAAGCGAAAATGCCAACCGTCATTTCGTTACAGTTTGCCGCCTTCATAAGGCGCATATCTTCGCTTAATATTTCGGGACTGCCCTGCCACTGGTCCGGGTTATAGTCCGCCCCGTGAAGTATATGGGGAAATTTCGAAATAATAATATCTTTCAAGGTTATTTCACACCTTTATTAAACATCAAATTAAATTCTGCGCTTGAAATTCTCGGCTCACAAATGCCGTAAGCATCGGGGAAAGGTCCGCCATACATTTCGGGGCAAACATTATACATATAATCGGTTTCCATACCCTCAATTACTATATGCCCGTTATCCTCAACGGTAACAATAGCGGAAAGCGGATGAGTAAAGATACAGCAGTTATCCGCCATACCGTATCCCTCGCAGTATTCCTTCGGGAAAAAATTATGCTTCGTAACTGTCCATTCGCCGTTATAGGAAGCATTAACATTAAAATGAACAACATTACAAAACAGGTCAATATTGTTTTTATGGGTATGACCTGTTAAGAACATTGGGATTTTACCCGGTGTTTCATAGTTAATAAGGTTAATCATTCTGATAAATCTCTTATGCTCTTCCCTTTTTGACCTGCTCATAGGATTATGGCCTACGATTATGCAAGGATAAGGCGACTCTTTTACGGTTTTTTCAAACCATTCAATCTGTTTATCGCCCAAAAGATTATGGTCATAAGACCAACCCTTCGGACTTCCTACGGCGTGACCGGGATAATGGAAGAAAGTGCCGTCATCATCCTGCCAATGATTTGTATCAATAACAACAAATCTAAAGCCCTTGATATCCTTATAGTAATAGCTGTTTTCATAGCCGTATGCCTTATTTAGTGCTTCAAGCGACTCAACATATTCAAGTTCGTGATTTCCGTAACAACCGAAAGCAGGAATGTTATATTTATTGTTTAGGAATTTTTGCAAAAAACCGTCATTTGTTGTTGACTGTGCTGAAAAATCGCCGCAATGAAGAATACAGTCAACATTGTTTTGGTGCGCTCTGTCAAGTATTTCGTCTAATCCCTCCTGCTCTATCGGATACATACGGGGATTATAGTGATAATCCGAAAAAACACAAAACTTAATTTTTGCCATTGTTAAATTTTCCCTTCGTTTTTGTATATTTTATTAAGCCCATCGCCTACAATAATCGTTTCGTTTTCATTCTGGTAAAGACGGACATAATCAACAAAATACTCAATGGGCATTTTATCGTTTTCGGTAAGTCCCGCTCCCGTCGGACACCAATAGGAGTCATTTGTAAAAAGCTCGTTATTGATGATAATATACCAAGGGTCGTGAAATCCCGTCATATCGGGATAGTTTTCATCGTTAAGTATCGCTCTTTCATCAATAAACGATTCAAAATAGAACTCGCCGTCAACCGAAAATCTTACAGAATGTTCATCCCAAAGCATACCGTAGGTATGATATTCGTCATTAAGCGTATCTTTATTCTTAAACTTATATGCTCTTTGCTTGTTGTTTTCTTCGCCGGGGAGCATTGTATGAACACTCTTGCCGTCAACAGTTCCCCATTTATGAAGATTTGCCGAAAGGCAATAATCACTTGAAAAAACCTCAAAAACATCGGTTTCGGGGAACCAGTTGTTCCTGCCCTCTTTTTTCCTTAAAAGCGGAGTATCGCCTTTAAGCCAAAAGGACGGCCATGCACCGTGGCGAAACGGCAATTTTGCCCTCATTTCCAAATAGCCGTATTTGAAAAGCATTTTATATTTTGTTGTAACCGATTCGGCGGTGGTATAAACATCGCCGTCTATTCGGTTTATAAGCAAATGAAGGTTGCCGTTTTCAACACGCAGGTTTTTATCGGAATTATCATAAACGGTTTTCGGATGGCCCATAAGGCGTTCGTTTGTCCAATTATTTTCATTAAGCGAGTTGCCGTTAAATTCATCGTGCCAAACGAGTTTTCTGCCTTCCTTATATTCGGGAATATCTATTATCGGCATTTCATTTTACCTATAATATAATCGGCGCTTAATTTGGCGCTTTCCATCGGTGTAAAACCGTTTTCCGCCTTATCCTGCTCAACGATAAGCCAATCGGGATTAACCTCATATACGGCATCTAAAATGGCATCCGTTTTGAGAAGTCCCAGCCCCAAAGCGGTATATGTAAATGAATCTTCGCCGTGAACGCCTTTATAATCTTTAATATGGATTAAAGGATTATGTTCTTTATGCTTTAATAAAAACTTCGGTGTATCAGTGCCGGAAATCTGCACCCAACAGGTATCTATTTCGGCACCGAGATTTTCAAACCCGACATCATCGTAAACATAATCAATAGCGAGTTTTCCTTTATAATCAAAGAATTCATAGCCGTGATTATGATAAAGAAGTTTAAGACCGTATTTTTTACATTTTTCGCAGTAATTTTTCAAGTTTTCGCAGGTATTTTCAATTACCTCGGGATTTGTATCAAGTCCGTTAAAAACAACATACTTCATTCCGGTATTTTTAAGTTCACACATTAACTCATCGTTATCAATATCGGATAAAGAAATATGTGCGGATATAATATCCATACCCTCATCATCAAGAATTTTCTTCATTTCACTGTAAGACAGTGAGGTTATTCCGGCAATTTCGGCACCGGTATATCCGTATTTTTTAAGTTCTTTTACTGTTCCTCTGAAATCCTCGTTGGCCTCGTTTCGGACCGACCATAACTGAATACCTAATTTCATAATATTTTCCCTTCTTAACCTGTAATTCCGACTCTGTCAATACTCTTGACGAATTTTCTTTGCATTATCAAATAAAGCCCTACCGGTATTGCAATAAATATCAAACACGCGGCGAATATCAGTGACGGTGCCTCGGGAGAGGAGCCCATCCAAATACCGTCCTGCTGTAAAGTTTGCTTTATATTATATACCGCAACCGACAAGGGCCCGTTATCGTTTAAGAAGCAAAGGGACGCCAAATGTGTTTCGTTCCAATGCCATACAACCGACAACACGGTAACCGTTACAATTACAACGCTTGACGAGGGAAGCGCAATACTGAAAAATGTTCTGATAGGACCTGCGCCGTCAACATAGGCGGCATCCTCCAATTCATAAGGCAAACCCTCAAAAAACTGAATGTAAATATAAATTATTATTCCCGAACGAATACCGACACCGAAAATTGACGGAAGCCAGAATGTCCAGTCGGTATTATAAATATTAAGCCGCAAATCAACTCCGGTTAATTTGTTTATAAGTCCGAAAACACCGAGAAAATCAATTTGTCTGTAATTTACCGCCAAGGACATACTATACATCTGAACGGGGATAAGCAACGAAATTATAAGAAACACCATTGCTATTTTTTTGCCCTTAAAATTAAACCTTGCAAAACCGTAAGCCACTACCGAGCAGACAAATACCTCAACAAGTGCGGAAACAATTTGCAAAGAAAGTGTCCTTTTCAGAGCATTTGTAAAATCAATATACTTAAATGCCGCCGTAAAACGCTCAAAGGATATGGTTTGCGGCAACCAAGTATAACTGACATCAAGCAGAGCATCGTTTGTTTTTAACGATGTGCTTAACATATAAATAAACGGATAAATAACGATATAGCCAATGATAAACAACATATAATATCTGAATATATCAAAGGCAATCTTCTTTATTATCTTTGAGGTTTTATCGGTTCTTCTGTTGATAATTTTATTCATTTTCATATATTATCAACCCCATTTCTTTACAAAGAACTTACTGTAAATAAGAAATACAACGGAAACAAAGAAACCGACAATCACGAAATAGAACCATAGCATTGCCGAGCCGACGCCGTAATTCATTACATTAAACTGGGCGTAACCCTTTTCAATGATTACATTATTGTTTGAAGAAACAAGTTCAATAATCGTAAATATAATTACAAGCATCATTGTCCGCATAAGCATAGGAACGGTAACATACCAGAATGTTTCCCACTTTGTTGCGCCCTCAACCTTTGCAACCTCATAAAGCAAATCGGGTATTGACTGAAGACCGGCGATTATAAGAATTGTTTGTATTCCGCTTTGCCAAACAAGAAGGAATATATTACCGAGAGCTTTTGAAAGGAAGGTTTCAACACCGCTCGGTAAATTAAGTCCCTCTAAAACCTTTGTAAAATCAACATTGCCGAATGTTGATATATCGGATACTGCCGTTTGAGTTGCATTTGAAGATGCCGCCGATAAAAAGAGCATTAAAACAGGTCCTGCGGCAATTATAACCGGCAGAAAATATGCCCCTCTGAAGAAAATTCTGCCGAAATATTTTCCGTTTAACAACAAAGCGATTACAATACTTACCACTAAAATAAACGGAAGTGAAATAAGCATACTTGAAAGCGATTCAAGCAAATCGTCAAGATAATCGGGGTTTTGTTTGAGAATGACATTATAATTATCAAATTTAACAAAATCGGTAATTACACCGCCCGAGGTAATCTTTATCGTTGAAAAACTGAAAATTACCGACTGAACAATAGGAACGATAACAAACAAAATCATTCCGATTATCCAAGGAGAAATAAACATAACTCCATATCTTGATTTTAAGGTTTCAATACTTCTTTTCTTTTGAAGTTTTTGCATTATTTCTCACTCCAATACGAAAAATCTTTTGCTTTTATCATACGACCGGAATATTCAATATCGCAATCCGTTTCGTTTGTCACAACAAAGAAATTATTGCTAAATTTTGTAATATGCAAACCGTTGTCCAAAACTTTATGGCTTAAAACCGTTGCCTTTGCGGTGTTCTTAATTACTTTTGATAACTTGTTTGAGGAATCGGTTATTTCATTTTTCATTCCGTCAAACGAAGCACCGTAAAGTCCCGGAATATCACTGCTTACAAGCGTGTTATCCATATTCTTAACAATCAAATATTGCGGGGTTATTCCGCATTCGGCGCATCTTAAAATCATTAAATCTTTATTTGAAGATGCGTTAATATCCTCCGAGCTCATCGGAACATAACCCTTAAATACCATTGAGAAAAACGGAATATCGGTCTTTGAAACATCAAGGTTTGAAGAATTAAGAGGTATTCCCTGCGCAAAGTTTGACATTGCGACGGCATAATCGTTACCTGCAACCGTCATAATTTTGCCGGTTTTGCGTTGTTTTTTTATCAAGTCGGATATTTGCTTAGGCATATTTCCGCAAACATTTGCGCCATTAACCCCGTAATCGGAATAAATAACATTTGAAAGGGAGCCGATAGAAAAGCCCGAAAAGCCGTAATCCTTTGAGGATTTTTTTGCTTTATCAAATGCCGAGCCGAGAAGTTTTCTTGAAAGCAACCTATATATAGTTGTTCCTTCTTTTCTTGTTACATTATCCTTTGTAACATTATGAGCGCTTTGACCGTTCGGCTGTGTTGCGGAGTCCTTTGAAAGCGAAAAGCCGGAGCCCGATTCTTTATATGCCAACATATCAAAGTTATAAAAAAGGTTAATATTATTATTTTTTGAATAATTTATCAGTTCGCTGACGGATTTTTTGTTGCCGAAGCTTCCGCTTATTTTATATCCTCCGCCGACTTCGCCGATATTAACTCCGCTTTTTCCGAAACCTATCAGATTAGCGGTTATTTTTCCCTTAACACCCTTTTTCAAGGTTGAAAGCATATCTTTTGTTTCGTTTACTGTGCTTAATTTGAAAAGCTTCGTATAGGGAACACCGAAGGAAAACGCCTTTGTTTGAACACCGCCCATTATTTTTATACTGAGTGATGTATCATTACTTGTTTTTTTGAGTTTATTCTTATTTACAAGATATTTTTGATAGGTTTTTGCCATACCGCAGTAATCTGCATCTTCGCCGTTAAGAACAAAATATTTAACCGACGGGTTATTGACCTGAATTGCATCGTCAAAGGTTTGAACATCGGCTTCGGCGGCGGCAAATCCCGAAGGAGCGTGAACAAGATTATATCCTCTAAGTAAAAATTTCGGATAAACCGCAGAATATTTTAAGCTTGTTGAGCCGACACTCCAACACATAGATGCCTGTTCGGCGCCGGAGGTTATTACACCCAATACCGCAGTATCATTGTTTTTGCAACCGAAAACGGGCATATTTATCTGCTTTTTATAGGACTGCATTTCATAACTTTGAACGGTTGCATCGTTTCCGTAAATATGCATTTCACCGTGTTTTCCGACAAGATTTACGGACGATGTATCCAAAAGCGTTCCGCTTCCGTCGGGATAGAAAAGATATGAATTTTCGGCATCGTTTTTAACAGAACAAATAAACGGAGAAATTGCAACTCCGGTTACATATTTTTTTCCGTTATCTTTAATATCCTTTGCAATAACCGTTGCATTAAAGGAGTCATCATCAACCGTATATTCAACGGGAACGGAAATTTCAAGGCCCAAAAAATCGTAGGTTACACGAATACCGTTTTTGATTTTTTCGGCATAAATTCCGCCGTCGGTATAGGCATCAACATAGGAAAGAGATTCAACAACCGTTAAGGTTTTCGGAGAATAGTAATACACAAAAATCGGAGAATCAACCTGAGGGTTGTTTTTTATCATCATTCCGTCTGCATCAAACTTTGTTTCAATGGCATCAGACGGTGTTGAACTGTATAATTTACCGGTTAATTTATCCTCTATGATAACTAATTTTTTGTTGTCGTCCCATTTTAATATGAAACGGTCGTTTTCATAAGCGATACCCGAATCAATGCAATCAATTCCCGATATTTCTTTATATTTACCGGTGTTTATTACAGATGCTTTTTGATTATTTGAGCAGCCCGACAATAAGCATAAACTAACACAAAGCATAATAGAAATGCTGATTTTCAATAAGTTTTTCATGCTACTCCCCTCACCTGTAAATCGTTTCAATATATATCGTTTCTATCCAACCGAATACCTGTTGCGACAGTAAGAAAACCAAGAAAATAAGGAAAACTATTATTATCATTACAACAACAGTAAGAAGTGTTGTCCAAACAAATTTTCCAAATTCGTAATCATGTATTCTCATCATTCCGATAATAAGCATAAACGCCGAATATAAGATACAAACCGTCTGGAAAACGCTTAAAAATGCGCCCTCATCGGGAACTAAAATATGACTTAATGCCAAATAACCGACGGTTGAAATCAAAATCGGAATTGTGCAGTAACAGGTAATAATAAAAATCTCTTTAATTTTTCCTATTCCACCGAAAAGTGTGCAAACAAGCCAGTTTGAAACCGTCCAAAGAAGCACTAAACCTATTGTGCTTAAAAGGACAAAGAAGGAATTATAATTATTCGTATCAAATACCGTAAACGCAAATCCGCCGACGGTATCTTTTAACACCGTGAAAACATATAAAAGCACCAAAAGCACAGCGGCGATAATAACCGAGCCCTGTCCCTTTTCTTTTACTAAGCGGAAGCTTTCAACAGGATGAGCAATACCGCCTAACGCAACCTTGATTTTTTGATTTTTAATCAAAACAATTTGCTTTTTTCTTAAATATAAAGGAACTAAAACAATAAGCGCAACGATTAAAATAACACCTATGAATATTAAGGCGAAATTCTTTTCAAGTTTTTGTTCACGAACAACCTTAAATGCCTCGGCATAGGTTTCTCGGTCAACACCGTATTTGGCATATTTCATAGCAGACGAATAATCTTCTTTTTCCAAATATGCCTTTGCAAGACCTCTGTATGCAAGTTGACAGTTACCGTCTAATCGGCTTATTGATTTCCATAAAGGAAATGACTTTTTATAGTCGCCGTTTACCGTAAGTTTATCCGCCTTGCGAACAGATGCGCCGAACTTTGTCATACCGAAAACGGTCAGAGAATTTTTTTGAGCATCAACGACCAAAACATCCGTGCCGAAAACGGCAATACCCGAAGGCAAACTGAATGTTCCCTTTTGGTTGCCGTCACCTAAGCTTCCGGCAAATACGCTGATATTATTACACTCGCCGTCATACCAGAAAATTCTTCCGTAGGTAGTATCAAGCGCATAAATAAACCCGTCTTTATCAACCGTAATGCAGGATAAATCCTGAATTTGAGCAACTCGGTTAAGCGTTCCGACATTAACATCGGCAAAATTCTTATCACTTTTATTAAGAATATCCATTCCGCCGGGATTTATCTTGCTGATTTGTCCCTGTTGGATTAAATCCTTGCCGCTTTTACCCGTTGCGGTAAACACAAAATCCCTGTTGTCAATTACAATATCGGTAAAGGTATATGGAAGTGAAAGCTCATCTGCGGCTCTTTTGGTATCGTTTGAAGTCAACTTTTTCCAAAGATTTTTTATGGCACCGACAGCGGTTGTTTTAACCTTATTGGCGCCGAAAAATCCCAAAAATTCATATTCGGGCGAATAAAGTATCGCACCGTAATACGAGCCGTCACTGACAATATATGTATAACCCTTTGAGTCAACGGCAACCTTAACCGGCTTATAAACAAAGTTTGTCGGGATAAGGTTGGACTTAGGCAATAACAACTGATTACCGATAACACCCTTTGTGTCCATTAAAAGCACCCGTCTATGCTCGGTATCGGCAACATAAATGGTGTTATCCCTTACAAATATTCCTCTTGCACCGGCAAAATCAACGGGACTGCCGTTATATGAAAAGTTTTCCAAAACCGAAACGATTTCATAATTCTTGTTAAGAATAACAATTTTTGAAGCACCTGCATCAAGTAAAAACACATAATCATCATTTGTTGAAATATCAACTATTTTTGAATTTGTTATATCGTATTTCTTTGATATCTCAACCGTTTTTACGGCTTCATACATCGGCTTTGAATAAACGGCGGTTTTTTCATTGGTATTATAATCAACCCAATATGAATAACTCCTATACGGAACCTCGTTTGAATTGGTATTACCGTCACCGATTTCATTGGCGCTTACCGAAAGAGAAAGGGAAGAAAGAAGAAGGGTTATTGATAAAAAACATATTATAATTCTTTTCATAACAATCTCCTTTACCCCTTAATTCCCGCAGAGCCCATTGTTTCCTTAATACTGCCCTGAGAAATAAGGTAAACTATTACCGGAGGAATTAACATAATTACACTTGTCGCCATAGAGCTTCCCGTTCTTGCAAGTCCGCCCGTTGCAATAGTTGCCATAACCGTCGGCAAGGTTTTGAGTTCCTCGCTGAAAATCGTTCCGGTTGACTGAACATTCCAAAGTCCCAAGAACGAAAACAAGGTCAAGGTAAGAATACAAGGCCTAATAATCGGAACAATAATTCTTCCGAAAATCTGAAACCAATCGGCTCCGTCAATATGAGCGGCTTCAATCAAAGCATCGGGAACATAACTGTCCATATACTGCTTCATAAGGAATACGCCCATAGAAGAAGCGAGGGTCGGTAAAAGATATACAAAATATGTATTGATTACCCCTAATGACGAATAAATAATATACTGCGGAATTGCCAAAGTATAGGTGTTAAAAAGCAGGGCAAACTGAATTGCCGTAAATATTACCGATTTATACTTTATATTGGTCTTTGAAAGAACAAAAGCACTTGTTGCCGAAAGCAAAACGCATAAAACCGTTCCCGCAACCGCAACAAAAATACTGTTGAATATATATCTTGAAAGCGGAACGGAAAGACTTGATATTAAATCGGGCAAAGCAAGATAGTTTGCGAGTGTCGGACGCTTTACGGTTAAAAGTGTCGGCGGAAATACAAGTAATTCATCAAGCGGCTTAAATGAAGTTACAATACAGTAAATCATAGGAAGAATTGAGAAAAATCCCAAAACAAATAAGAAGATAAAGTAAACCGCACTGCCGAACTTATTTCTTGAAAAACGCCTTGTTTGATTTCGGGCAGGTAAATGTAAAATTTCTCTTAACGACTTTTTCATTACACTCACCTTCCCGTCTTATTTATAAGCTTAGATGTTATAAGCTTTGTAAGTAACATCATCAAAAACAGAATAACCGACAATGCCGAAGCATAACCCATTTCGTATTTTACCGTTCCGACATCGGAAAGATAAGAAACAATGGTATCGGCGGCATATCCCGTTGTAGGATAACCTGCAAGCTGTTGGATTATTCCGCTAATTGAGAATGACGAAGCAATTTGCATAACGGCACTGAATAACAGCATATTTTTCATACCCGGAAGGGTTATATACCAAAGCTCCTGCCATCTGTTTCTTATACCGTCAATAGAACCTGCCTCGTAAAGCTCTGTGTTTATGTTTTGCAAACCCGATAAATTTGACAAAAACGAAATACCGAGTCCCGACCAAAGCTGAATAACTACAACAATAGGGACAATGTATTCCGCGCTTGAAAGCCATGCCTGCGGCTCGGTAATAAGACCTAACGAAATAAGAGCACTGTTTAAGTATCCGTAACTGTCACTTGAAAATATGATAGTCCAGATAAATACGGCATTTCCCGCCAAGGTAGGAGCATAGAACATAAATGAAAACAGCGTTCTTGCAGTTCTGCCGAACTCATTTATAAACCAAGCCAATACAAAGGAAAGCAAAAATCCCGCAGGACCCGTCAGTATTGCCAATAATAAAGTATTTTTAAGAACTATCGGAAAGATATCGTCATGCAAAAACATTCTGACATAATTATCAAGACCGGCAAACTTCGGCAAAGAAACCATATCAAAATTAAAGAAGCTTAACACAACCGATGACAATACCGGTAATACCGTCATCATAGTAAAAAATATCAAAAACGGAGCCAATAAAACATATAGCTGCCATCTTTTTTCTCCGACTTTTTGTCTATTGCCTTTCATAAAGTGGTTTCCCCTTTTTATTACTTATCAGTTGAATATTCTTTAATCTTACGCTTGATTTCGGAATCGGAAGTTCTGGCCCAAGTGGTAATGGCTTTCTTTTCGGCAGAGGTTTCGTTATAAACCGCCCAGAACGCCTGGTCAATGGAACGGGAAACATAGTAACTGCCCGGAACTTCGGGTATTTCTTTAACATTTTCCCATTGTTTTAATATTGTTTTAATTCCGTCCTTATCCCAAGAAAGCTTTGATAATGCCTTAACATTAGAGGTCATAACTCTGCCGGATTCACCGAGAATTGCCTCGCAGTTATAGGAATAATTATACTGCGTATCCTCGCTTACCCACCATTTAAGAAATTCCCAAGCCGCTTTTTTATTCTTGCTTGAATTCATAATGGAACAACCCGTTCCCGAACCTGCGCCGGAATAATCAACGGTGCCGTCCTGCCTTTGCGTTCCGGGAATTAAATGAACGGACCATTTACCCGCAATTTCGGGGGCTGCAACCGAGAATATCTGATAGTTTGAATACGGAGCGACACCGATCGGAATAGTTCCGACACGGAAACGCTGATAGAAGTTTACATCCTGCTTTAATTTGTATTTTGTATAGAAATCGGTCCAAAACTTAAATATTTTAACCGATAACTCACTGCTTAAATTAGTTGCATTAAGGTCTTTATTATATAAATCCTGACCGTTTTGAATAAGCATTGTCGGGAAAATGGAAAGACCGCCTGCACCCGTATTTACCGTTGTTGCGCTGATTATTCTGACATAAGGAAGATATGAATTCATATTCTTTCGCTGAACTATTGAAGTTGCCGAAAGGAAATCATCCCAGGTTGTCGGAACTTTTATGCCCAACTCGTTAAATATATCATCACGGACGAACATAACATTAAACCCTTGAGTATCGGGCAAAGCATACAAATCGCCGTGGTAAATATACGGTATTTCACTGCCGGGCATAAAGTTTTTAAGAACTTCGTCGCAATCGTCAAAATTTGAAAGATTATATAGAACTCCTCGCATTGCAAGGTTTACCGGCTCTGTTCTTGCCAAATGAAGATAAACATCGGGGGAATTATTTGAGATAACACCCTGAACTAACGAGGCATTAACCTGCTCAACACGGACTTTTATGCCTGTTTCTGGGGTAAAATCCTCCTGAATAAGAGTATTGAGAACCTTAACCTGATCTCTGCCCCAGTTTACCCAAAGTTTAATGGAATCGGCATTTTCGTCTTCAGATATTCCCGAATAATTCATCGTAAACGAAAGGAAAAATCTTTGAATAGAGAACCAGGTTTTTTTGAAGAAATTGGGCTCTTTGTGTGCCTTTTCGTTGCCGGGCGAAGAGAGAATTATTTTATCAATGCTAAGCGCCATATTCTTAATATCAAACATCCAAGCCGAAAGTGTCTGATAATAAGAATAATATGTGCTTAAATACAAATGGGATTTATAGCGGTTATCCTTCATTTGTTCGCAAACTCTTGACATATTCTTAACGGCACCCGAAAGCTCGCCATTTACCGACTTGTTTGCTTCAAGCGACTTTTCAAGAACATTTAATTCGTTATAATATGAGTTTAATTTCTTCTCAAAATCGGGGATTTGCTTATAAAGCTCATAGTCACGGTTGGAATCGGGGGTTTCACCCGTAATCATAACTATATCCAAATACATATCACCGATTTTTGATACAATATTGTCTAATTTCTTGTAAAGCTCGGCAATATCAGCCAAAGTAACACTTAAAGATAAAGTATGTTTACCCTTTGAAAGATAGATTTTATACGGATTTTTGTCATTTTCCCCGAACTCTTTATATTGCCACTTTGTATCATAGGAAAAACCGACCTCGTTTGCTTCGGCAAACGGTGCTTTACCGTCAATTTTAAGCATACGGTAAACACTGCCGTTAATTACGGTGTTCTGCTTATAATTAAAGCCGATTTTATAAAAGCCGTCCTTTTTTACATCAAAATCCCAAGTAATTTCCTGAGAGGGACTTGACCAGCTTGTTCCGCCGATATAGTTGACCTTTGAATTTGTTGCGCTGAAAGGGGTGATATTTATATCGGTGTTATCCGACTTTGCTATGAGTGAATAATCGTTTCTCAAAGAGGATTTTTCCGCCTCAATAACGATTGATTTTCCCCTATAATCGTCGGCATTGTTTTCTTTTATGTAATCCTTATAAGAGATATATTCTTGCGGGGCTTTGAAATCTGCCGAATTAACAATAAATCTATCACCGATATTTTTAATTGTTATGCTATGGTTTCCGGCGCAAAGCGAAAACTTATATGGCTCAATTTCAACCCCTGTTGCGTCAAAAACATAGGAAAATGTCTTTTGAAGGACGGTTTTTTGCTTTGGAGCAACCTCATCGCCGGTTGAGAGCTTTCTTATTTTTCCGCTGTCCTTATATAAAACGGGAAGATAAAACTCTTTGTTCTCCTCAAAGGGATTAACGCCGTCAATCTTTAATTGATAATCAATTCTTTTAGCGGAATCGACTAACGGAGTATATTCAAGCTCAATATTATATTTTCCTGCCTTTGCAACCGAGATTTCAACCGTTGTTTCTTCATCGGTTTCAAGGGTTTTATTTATCGAAACAGTGCCGTTCGAAACAGAAAAAACCGTAATAGGATAGCAAAGTGTTATCACTATTGCGGTTATCAATATAGCGGAAAACATATATTTTAGCTTTGTCATTTTGTTCTCTCCTGAATTATTTCCATATATTAACAAATTGCCTTAATTGGTTACTGATTTAATACCTATACCGAAACATTTAAACCTAAATCAGCACAAAAGGGCGGTTTAAATGCTTCGGTATATGCGTAATGGGGTAATTATTAATCGTGTTACAAACCGCACTTATAAGCACGGTTTGTAACACATAAATCAACAGTTAGTTATTACTGTCTACAATGTCAGTGTAATTGCCCTGAGCAATTTCAACACTGTCTGCTTGAGCTACGATAAGCTTTTTGAGAGCAACTAAATCAAGAATATTAGTTGTTTCGTCTTCGTTGATGTCTGACATATCGTTATCAGCGGCTTTTTCAAGTAAAATGTTAACAAGAGCCGTTAAGTCCTCCGAGCCAATTATCTCTTCGCCGTCCTTATTAACATCGCCGAAGTAAAGCGGTGTGTCTGCGCTTACAAATAAACTACTGAATGAAAGAAGCACACAAATAGATATAATAATTGCAAATAATTTTTTCATATTTATTACCTCCTTATTCATAGAAACGAACATAGTCAATATAAGCATGAGCTTCTGCACCTG
>JAZUHF010000025.1:0-3807 GCA_045641585.1 Acutalibacteraceae bacterium | reverse complement strand
TGCCGTAGTGCATTTCGCTTGGCATATCAAGATATTCAAAAAACAGTTCAAGATAATCGTTGTTGGCTCTCAGCCTTGTAACAGAATTTGAGATGATAAAACAACCTTCCATAATCCTTGCGATACTGAACTGATATTTAATAAAGCTGCCGATACCAAACGCACCGATATGAATTTTTAATGCTACATACAAATAGGTTAACCCTGTAATAATAAGATAAAGGATACTGTGAGCATTGAATCGTTTTCTATCATTATTGTACCACTCGTGACTGTATTTTTCCCAATCATCATAGAAACGATTGAAAGAATGAAAAATAAGATTTTTCTGCTTATAGATATGAACATCCTTTGCCGCCTTACTGTCATCAAGATATTCATCAAAATAATAATGAAGATGAATTTGCGACAAACTTCGTTTCTGTTGGCTTTTTACAATCTTGTGATAATATTTACCGTTGATTACATATTCAAGATAAGAAATAATGCCGATAAGAACAAAGAACAACAATGTGAATAACGGTGAGTCAATAATCTTTTCTCCGCCTGTTAAAACGGTGTCCGGATGCTTGAAAAACAGTGTTATTGAAATAGCAAAGGCAAGCAAAAATCTCCACATACCGCCGATAATGTTTATTAACTGTCCGGCGGTTTCTTCAAATCCACCTTTTTCGGCTCTGTCTGTAATCATTTGACGCTTCGCCCGTACGGAAGCATCTTCTGTGTTTCTGTAATCCATTTCAAAGCTTTTTGCATTGAGTAGTTTTTCTTCCCATTTTGGAGCGATAATGTGAAAGGTTCTTATTTTTCTCCACGAGTAGTCACGCAAAACACGAAGAACAACTTCTATCAAATAAAAAGAAAGCAATATAGTAAGAATTTTTATTCTTCTGTCACCGGTTAATTCATCAACAATGGCGGCAGTTATATAATTTGAAGAAAACCTTGCACCCTCAAAGCAGAAATTAAAAATGCAGGCGTGCAAGATAAAACGGGGCTGCACCTGGTTAATCAGATTGATTACTCTTTTGATTAAAGAAAAATCTTCTTTCAGTGTCCTTTTATTACCCTTCTCCATTGTCTTCTTCCCCCTCTCTGTAATATTTGCTTTGAATGTTGAACATTTCGGCATATTTTCCATTTTGATTCAACAGTTCATTGTGAGTTCCGATTTCAGCGATTCTACTGTTATCAAGCAGTACTATTCTGTCGCAGAATCTGGTTGATGAAAGTCGATGGGAAATATATATCGAGGTTTTATTTTGTGAAATCTCGCTGTATCGCAGATAAATCTCATTTTCCGCAATCGGGTCTAATGCGGCTGTGGGTTCATCTAAAACCAAAATCGGAGAATCCTTATACAATGCTCTTGCAAGCAGTAACCTTTGCATTTCGCCGCCGGAGAGTTCAACAGCATCTTCGTTAACATTTTTAACAAGATAGGTATTCTCTTTTTGCGGCAGGGATTTGATTTTTTCGGTCAAGCCTGCTTTTTCAATACAAACAGAAAAATTCTCTTTATCACTTTCCTGTTCAGGCGCCATTGAAACATTTTCAAGAACGGTACAGGGTAAAAATCTCGGTTCCTGAAAAACGGCGGAAATAATACCGTAATACTCATTGCGATTAAATTCCGTTATATCAACACCATTTAACAGAATCTGTCCGCTTGTGGGTTGATACAAACCGCAAATCAGTTTGACAAGGGTCGTTTTACCGGCTCCGTTCACACCCACAAGGGCAAGATTTTCACCCTTGCGAACAGTAAGGTTAATATAAGAAAGGGTTTCTGTATCACTGCCGGGGTATGTAAAGGAAACATCCCGAAGTTCAATCTCATAGGGAGAGTCTTTGGGTAGAGGTCTGCCGCCGTTTTGTCTGAAATTGTTTTTTATATCAAGGAACTCACGAAGATTATCAATCTTCATATTCAGCGGAATAAAATTTCCGATTTCCTCTCCGATTTCACTAATCCAATGCGTAAATTCCGTAACGGTGCAGGCAAATAATACAAGCTCGGTTTTTGATGTTTCTCCTTTAAGAAACGCATAAATAAGGTAGGCGAAAATGGCAATTTCTATTCCTACACTAATAACAAGCCCTATCATATCCGAGCAGAAATAGTAAAAATACATTTTGTTCGTCCAGAATTTTCGCTCACCGATAAAACAGTCACTCATTTGAATTAAGTAATCACGAAGCTTAAAAATGCGGATATCTTTGCCTATGGCAAAATCACGGGATGTTTTGTTTACATAATTCAGTTTTCGGTCAATTCTTGCAATGGGATCTCTGGTTTTATCAATCAAGTGACTTTCAACGGCTGTTGAAATAAGCTTCAATGCTTCAAGTCCCGTAAGAATCAGGATAAGCCACGGATTGAGGTTAACGGTAACCGTCCCGTAAACAGCGATGAAAATAATGCACATCAGAAGATTCGTATATTTTTCCATAAAGCCGTAAACGCCGTCAAAACCAAGTGTGTTTTTCGCCTTTTGGTATTTATCTCGGCCTGCCGTACCTTCTATTATATCAAAATCCAGGTTCATTACTTTTTCGGCGAGTAACACATCGAAATGTCTTGTGATTCTCCCGAGTTTTATTCTCATAATCAGAGTAGTCTTATTACTAAGAAGACTTGCAGCAACTTGTATAACCAAAACAATACCGGTTGCTATCAGAATACTGCCGATACCCTTTTTGTTTTCAAGGCAGTAGGTCAGGGCGGTAATAAAACTTACCACATTCAATTCCATCACTACATTGAATACAGAAATCCCGATACTGACAGGAATTTGAGCCTTGTCCCATCCTAAAATAAGTCTGAACATATATATCGTATTGTTTATGAAAGAATGTTGCGTTTTCTTATCCTTTTTCAATCCATTTCACCTCGATTCGGAGTATATCAAAAAAGCAACCCTTTGCGGTTGCTTTTGCACGAATGGTTTATTTTTTATCACGAACGGTAACGGGAAGCATGATTTCAGTGCCGAACACGCCTTCTTCGTGTTCTCTTTTTAAGTAACCGCCGTATTTTTTAACGATGCCGTCAATTCGCATCAGGCCGAAGCCGTGGTCTTCGCCTTTTGTCGTTTTATATGTTTTACCGTGACGCTTTGGTGTTCCCGTCATTGAATTGGTTACGGAAATATAAAACTGCTCTTTGAAAAGACCGATATAAACACGGATAAATCTGTCCGCTTCGTTTTCAATTTTTAGACAGGCTTCCATAGCATTGTCCAAAAGATTGCCGATTATAACGCAAAGCTCAACATCCGTTATATCCGTTTCAGGCACGTTTGCAGTTACATCCGTTCTTATGCTTTTATTCTGCGCAAGAGCAAGCTTGCTGTTCAGAATAGCATCTACGGTCACATTGCCCGTCTTTACGACGGTATCCACGGTGTTAAGGTCAATATTCAATTCTCCAAGATATTTTTCGAGTGCGTCGAGTTTCCCGGTTTTCAGATCGGACTGCATAACGGCGATGTGATTGCGGTAATCGTGACGCCATCCCCGCATGGTGTTGTAAATATTCTGAACTTCTTCGCAGTGCTTTTCGATAAGCTCCTGCTGATAGGAGGCTATTCTTTTATCTATGCTGCGGTGAAACAACGTATCAAATAACGACATAATTATCTCCTGTAATAAGCGACAAAGGCTTTGTTGATATCCTCATACATTCTTCTTGAAACGGGAACGGATTTGCCGTTATCGAGAATAACATCTGTTTTTGAAATCCGTTTGATGTGTTCAAGATTGACAATAAATGAACGGTGAGTGGAAATGAAATCATTTCCGATA
>JAZUHF010000024.1:0-5035 GCA_045641585.1 Acutalibacteraceae bacterium | reverse complement strand
CAAGTCTTGTCACCTCGACCACAAGCAGGGCTTGACCCAATTCGGGTTAAGCCTTGTTTTTATTTTAAGCCTGTACCGCGATGATAAAGTCCGTTATGAACACTCCGACCAAAAATCCAAGTTGACCCTTGCGGTCGGCTTGGATTTTTTATTTGTTGAAACAAGACTTGAAAAGAACGGTTTTGCGTAGGGGAGGGTCTCCGTGCCCTCCCGTATCATTTTGCAATTTCCGTTTTGCTTTGCGTTTTTTGTAGGGGAGGGTCTCCGCGCCCTCCCGTTTTGCTTTATTGTTTTATTATCCGACATCTGGCATCCGAGTTCCAAGTTCCGAGTTCCGACCTCATCCACCGCAAGCGGTCCCCCTTCTCCCGCAGGAGAAGGCAAAGCATCCAACGGGCGAACACAGTTCGCCCCTACATTATCTGTCAAGTTTTTTTGCTGAAAAATCAGTTAAAATCGTCCTTTTTCTATTGACTTAAATGTCGAAATATGGTAAAATTTTGAGTGTATTTTTTTGTTACGATTTGCAAAGAAAATCAGTGTGCAAACAAATGTATATTTTTGTATCATTTTTACGGGTTTTTTGGTGCATTTTTAATAGTTATTACGGCTTTCAAACCGAATCTGACATAACCGAGGAGAGCAGAAAAATGGATTTATACGAAAGAGCAAAATCAGCGGCAGATTACATTCTCTCACTGATAACCGATGTGCCCGAAACAGCCGTCGTTTTGGGAAGCGGTCTCGGCGAATTTGCGGAAAACGCTGAAAACCCCGTTATTATCCCCTACGGCGATATTCCGAATTTCCCGATTGCCACGGTTGTCGGTCACAGCGGACAGCTTATAGTCGGAAAGGTCGGCGGAAAACCCATCTTCATTATGGAAGGGCGTTTCCACAGATACGAGGGTTACTCTATGGAAGATGTGACGCTTTATGTAAGAGTTTTTGCCCTGCTCGGCGTTAAAAATCTTATACTCACCAATGCCGCAGGCGGTATCAACCCTTTATTTATCCCCGGTGATTTGATGCTGATTTGCGACCACATTGCTCTGTTTTGCGACTCTCCTTTATTCGGCAAAAACGATGAGCGTTTCGGTATCCGATTCCCCTCGATGTCCGATGCTTACTCAAGGGAATTACGGAAACTTGCTTCAAAGGTTGCCGAGTCCGAAAAAATCGAACTTAAAAACGGTGTTTATGCCTATGCCAAAGGTCCGTCTTATGAAACTCCCGCGGAAATCCGTGCTTTTCGGGCAATGGGTGCAGATGCCTGCGGAATGTCCACCGTAGCGGAAACCACAGCGGCGGTGCATTCGGGTATCAATGTCCTCGGTATTTCCTGCATAACAAATATGGCGGCAGGTGTTATAGACAAACCGCTTTCCCATTCGGAAGTTATTGAAACCGGCAGGCTTGTCAAAGACAAGGTTAAAAGGCTTCTTACCGGTATAATTGAAATTTTATGATTCGGTGATGCAATGAAAAACGATTTTGCGTTAGAAACAAAACTTTCTGAATCTTCCCCGCTGCTGCACAAAATATTTTCAAATAATGTGCTGTGTGTTCAGAATATGCTCAATAAATACAAGTCTATTTTCCCGAATTATACAGACCACACGGCTTTGCACTCGCTTGAAGTCATTGCCTTTTGCAACGAACTCATAGGCGAAGAAATTGCTTTGCTCAACTCCGATGAAATTTTCATTTTGCTTTCGGCGGCGTATCTTCACGATGCGGGAATGGGTATTTCCGAAAGCGATTACGAACTTTTTTCGCAGGAATTGCCCGAAGTACAAAAATACAAAAGTGAAAACCCGAACGCCGCATTGGACAGTATAATCAGAAATTTTCACAACGAATACAGCGGAAAGTTTATTGAAAAATATTCCGCGTTGTTTGATTTTCCGTCGAAAGAACATCTTTTTGCCGTTATTCAGGCTTCGAGAGGCCACCGCAAGACCGATTTATTTGACGAGGAAGAATATCCTGCGGAACTCAAAATGCCCAACGGCAATGTAGTCCATCTGCCATACCTTGCAACGCTTATCCGTTTAGCAGACGAACTCGACATTGCAATGGACAGAAACATTCTGTTTTTATACAATATATCCGACCTTAACAACGACGAAAGTATAATAGAATTCAAAAAACATATGGCAATCAAAAAACTTGAATTTGAGCCGACTGCCTTAAGGGCTTATGTAGACTATTCAAACCCGTTGCTTTCGGCTGAGTTGGATATTCTTTTTGAAAAACTCAACAGCACCCTCACATACTGCGTTGATGTGACCGAAAAAAGGACTCCTTTTACAATACGCCAAAAAACAGTTGAAGTTCAAAAACTTTAGTTTTGAAAAAAGAGGTGTTTTCAGTGCAAAACACAGAAAAGTATATTGATTTACATATGCATCTTGACGGCGCAATTACATCGGAAATCGCCGTAAAGACGGCAAAACTCCAAAACATTACCCTGCCGACATACAACCGTGATAAGTTAAACGAACTGCTCAGAGTTCCCGAAAACTGCAAAAGTCTTAACGATTTTCTTTCCTGCTTTGCACTGCCCGTTTCGCTTATGCAAACATATGAAGGTCTTAAAGAGTCGGCATTTTCGGTTGCGGAGAATATGCACCGCCAAGGTGTAGTTTACGGTGAAATACGCTACGCTCCGCAACTCCACACAACAAATGGTTTAACGCAGGAAGACTCGGTCAAAGCCGTTCTTGAGGGAATAAGCAAAAGCAGTCTTAAAGCCAACCTTATTCTTTGCTGTATGCGTCTTGAAAACAACGAAAAGGGAAATTTAAGAACACTCGAAATCGCCAAAGATTTTTTGGTTAAAGACGGCGGTGTCGTTGCGATTGACCTTGCAGGCGCCGAGGCTCTTTTTTCCACCTCTCTATACAAAAATCTGTTTGAAAAAGCCGAAAAATACGGCGTTCCGTTTACCGTTCACGCAGGTGAGGCCGACGGTGCGGAGAGTGTGCGTCTTGCGATAGAATACGGTGCAAAAAGAATAGGTCACGGCGTTCGTGCATACGAAAACGAAAGGGTTTTAAACACACTTATCGACCGAAAAATTCCGCTTGAAATGTGTCCTACAAGCAACCGTATGACAGCGGCAGTGTCCGATATGTCAAAATACCCGTTTATTGATTATCTCAAAAGCGGTGTAAAGGTTACTCTTAACACCGATGACCCTGCCATAGAGGACACGGACATACAAAAAGAGTTCTCTTATATTGAAAAAACTTTCGGTATGACCGCAGAACAAAAAAAGACGGTTCTATTAAACTCGGTCGAAGCCGCATTCACCACCGACGAAATCAAAAAAGGTCTTAAAACCGCCCTTAAAGTGTAATTTACAGTTATGAAAATGAAAAACAGCAAAAAAGTTTCAGGCAGTCGCAGTTTATATGCACAAAAACAAAAGTCAGTTGTATTGGACACCGATGTAGGCACAGACGATGCCATAGCATTTTCGGCTGCCGCTTTTTTATCGGGTATACATATTGATTACATTGTGGCTTCAAAGGGAAATACATCTCTAAACGGTGCTGTCCGCAACGCCGTAATCTTAAAAAACTATTTGGGGCTTGATGCAAAGATAGTGCAGGGACAGTTGCCGAATACCGACTCAAATGTTGATGAATGTGAGAAAAACACCTTTCACGGAAACGACGGGCTTGCAGACATCAGCGCCGATATGATAAAATCAACAGGACTCAAACCGCAAGAACTCAACGGTTATATAACCTACGATACTTTTTGCAAAGAAATATTAAACTGTGATGAAATCGAGTATATTATCATAGGTCCTCCTACCAATCTTGCAAATTTACTTGATAACGGTGAATTTGAAAAGAAGTTATCAAAGGTATACATTATGGGCGGCGGAATAAATGAGTTTAACTGCCGTCACAAAACCGAGTTTAACTTTTCAAAAGACCCCAAGAGCGTCAAAAAGGTGTTGGAATCGGGAAAAGATATAACCCTTTTCCCTCTTGACCTTACAAATCGGCAACGGGTTACGGAAGAACAGATAAATACTTTGGAAAAATCGGGTGCATTTAAGGAGTATATTTCGCTTTTAAGGTTCAACCGTCAGGCAAACAAAGAATACAACGGCATTGATGCGGCGGTAATTCACGATATAATGCCCCTGCTTTTCTTAAAGTATCCAAAAGAGTTCACAACAGAAAAAATCAATATTGCGGCGGACAAATACGGTGCCACCCGAAAATCAGAAAACGGAAAACTTATAAATGTTGCCCTAAATGTTAAGGAAACCCTTTTATTTGACACCTTGCTTGAGATTTTCAACAATCACGGCAAACGCATATAAATCAAGAAAAGGAGCAGTGCAAAACCACTGCTCCCTTTTTTATCATAAAGCACCCGTCCTTATTTTGAACGGGCCGCCGACTATGTCGGCTAATGATGTTTCGTAGCGATGCTACGAAATGATGTTGCTTCATTTCATTCCGCAATGATGCGATGTTTGCCACCCATGTCCGCAGACACATCATGTGCGAAGCACACATCATTACCGTAGGTAACATCATTTGCCCGATAGGGCAAACATCATTCAAAAAAGTCCCTTTTGTCGGTAGACAAAAGAGACTTTTTTGTTGTATAAGAGCGACCAAAAGGTGCATTTTCAAGGTAAGTACGACCAAAAGGTACACGTGTCTGCTCGCCAAACCGGGCTTTATCGATGAATATACATCCTTGTCATCTCTGGTTCGCCATCCCCTTGAACCATACACAAAAATTCCCAACCATAACGTTCATAAAAACTTGTGTGGTCGGTAATAAGATAGACTGGTGATATTCCTTTCTGCCTACAATCCTCAACTACCATATTCAGTAACTTCCCTGCAATTCCTTGGCAGCGATACTTTTCTTCCGTGTAAACAGCACATACATTAGGCGTCAAATCTTTTCTATCATGAAAATCGTTCTCTATAACACCCATACCAGCAATGATTTTATTGTTGTCTAGACACAAGTACCATCCATAATCTGTTTC
>JAZUHF010000023.1:0-7154 GCA_045641585.1 Acutalibacteraceae bacterium | reverse complement strand
GCGCCGATTGCAACGCACTCATCGGGGTTGATGCCCTTAAACGGCTCACTGCCCATAAATGCCTTAACTGCTTCCTGAACGGCGGGTATTCTCGAAGAACCGCCTACCATAAGAACCTTGTTGATTTCATTTTTGTTAAGTCCCGAATCGGAAAGCGCCTGACGGACGGGGCCCATTGTAGCCTCAACCAAATCGGCGGTAAGTTCATTGAACTTTGCACGGGTTAAGGTTGTTTCAAAGTGTTTAGGTCCTGTCTGGTCGGCAGTGATGAAGGGGAGATTGATGTCAGCGGTAGTCATACCCGAAAGGTCGATTTTTGCCTTTTCAGCCGCCTCTTTAACCCTCTGCATTGCCATTTTGTCGCCCGAAAGGTCGATACCCTGCTCTGCTTTGAAAGAAGAAACGATAAAGTCCATAATGCGCTTATCGAAATCGTCGCCGCCCAAACGGTTGTTACCTGCCGTTGCAAGAACTTCCTGAACGCCGTCGCCCATCTCGATTACCGAAACATCGAATGTTCCGCCGCCCAAATCGTATACCATAACCTTTTGGTCGTCTTCCTTATCAATGCTGTAAGCAAGGGCTGCGGCGGTAGGCTCGTTTATGATACGCTTAACCTCAAGACCTGCTATCTTGCCGGCATCCTTTGTTGCCTGACGCTGTGCATCGGTGAAGTAAGCCGGAACGGTGATAACCGCTTCGCTTACGGTTGTGCCCAAATAACTCTCGGCGTCTGCCTTTAATTTCTGCAATATGATTGCCGAAATCTCCTGCGGAGTATAAGCCTTATCGTCAATGCTTACTTTATAGTCACTGCCCATTTCACGCTTTATTGAACTTATTGTTCTTTCGGGGTTGGTGATGGCCTGACGCTTTGCTACCTGTCCTACCATACGCTCACCCGTCTTTGAAAATGCAACTACCGACGGGGTAGTTCTCGAGCCCTCCGCATTTGCAATTACAACCGGCTCGCCGCCCTCCATAACCGCTACGCAGGAATTTGTTGTTCCAAGGTCAATACCTATAATCTTTCCCATAATAAAAATCTCCTTAAATTATTTAAATTTTACTTAATTTGCAACCTTAACCATTGCAGGTCTTATGACCGTTTCGCCTAACTTATAGCCTTTTTGCAAAACCTCGGCAATTTCGTTTTCACCGAATGTTTCGTCCTCAATATGCATAACCGCCTCGTGAAAATTCGGGTCGAACTTATCGCCCTTTTCCCCGATTTCCTCGACATTAAGCGAAGACAAAACCGAGCCAAACTGCTTTACTATCATTTCGATACCCTTTATATACTCGGCGCTTTCTTTGTCCGCAGTGTTGGCGCGTTCGATATTATCGACTATCGGCAAAAGGTTTTTGATAACCGACGCTTTTGCAAATTCGGCAACGCCGCTTTTCTCACGCTCGGTGCGTTTCTTATAGTTATCAAATTCCGCCGCCGTGCGTGCAAGCAAATCTTTCGCACTCGTAAGTTCTTCTTTTAAAGCCGTCAGTTCGGCTTCCTTTTTTGACGGCTTTTTCTTTTTTGTATCCGTCTTTTCCTCAGTGGTTTTTTCCGCCGTATCCTGCGGAACCTCTTTCTCCTCTGCCACTTTTATCCCTCCTAAAAGCGAAACTAACAAAAGGAAAATTTTCTCTTTACAACTACCATTATATCCACAGTTTTTTAAAAGTCAAGCATTTTTGCAAAATTTTTTTGACTTTCTCTGACCTTTTACAATTCGTTCATAATTATACCGCTTTTAATCGCTGTTTATCATTTTTTCGTAAAGTTCTATATCGTAACCTGCATAACTTATGTCGGTATTTTTTATTATGCCCTTATTGGTATCGTCAAGAAGCCATTTTAACAGTGTGGCATAATGGTCTTTTGTATAGTTTCCTTTTTGTTTTATATGACAGGAAAGTTTTTCTATGTATGTGTCGGTGTGTTGGGGGAATTTCCTTTTTAAAGTTTTCAAATCCCGGTCGCTTATGCAAACATTTTTAAAAGTGCCGAGTTTTGAAATCTGCGTTTTCTCATTATCATTCTCACCCTCATTATCATGGACATTATCATTATCATTTTCATTTTCATTCTCATTATCATTTTCATTCTCATTATCATTATGGGCATAATTTTTTTGCGGCTCTATGCCACCGTTTGCGGTCGCATTTTTATCCTGCCACCGCTTTTTCGAGTTTTCGGTGTTTCTTTTGCACTGCTCACTGTATTTTTCTTCGTCCTTATTAAAAATTGCAACGAAAAAGTTAAAAATGCCATTAAGTGCAGAATCGTCCTCAAAATTATCGGTTTTCCCCTCACACTGATAGTCGAAAATGCCGTCAAGCAGTCTGCCTTTTTGCTCTAAAGACAGCACCGACAAAAGACTTATCCAATCTTTGTAAATTATAAAAGTTTCCTTTTCCTTTTTCATAATAAAACCTCGCTTTAAAATTTGTTTTTTTTATTTTAAAGCATTCTTTTGCGACATTCACCGACAACTTGTCAGACGGCGGATATCGGATAATAAAACAATAAAGCAATACGGGAATTGCAAAAAAATGATACGGGAGGGCACGGAGGCCCTCCCCTACAGAAAACACAAAGCGAAACGGGACGATAGTTACATCGTCCCGTTATATGTTATCTGTTATCCACCATCTGAGTTCTGAGTTCCGAGTTCCGACCTCATCCACCGCAAGCGGTCCCCCCTTCTCCCACCGGAGAAGGCAAGGGAGACGGCAGACACCAAACATCAGTAAATAAATCGGAAAATAAAATGTAGGGGCGACTATAAGTCGCCCGATTTTTTGTGGAATAAAAATTGATAACAAAAAACAAAAACCATAAAACAATTCGGAAATTGCAAAACAAAACGGGAATTGCAAAAAAAATGATACGGGAGGGCGCGGAGGCTCTCCCCTACGGAACGATAAATCAATATTGCTTTGTTTGTAGGGGAGGGTCTCCGTGCCCTCCCGTATCATTTTGCAATTTCCGTTTTGTTTGTTTGCAATTTCCGTTTTGCTTTGCGCTTTTTGTAGGGGAGGGTCTCCGTGCCCTCCCGTATCGTTTTGCAATTTCCAATTTGTTTTATGGTTTTTGTAGGGGATCGTATCACGCTCCCGTTTTTTGTTATCAATTTTTATTGCACAAAAAAATCGGGCGACTGATAGTCGCCCCTACTCTTTACCTGACAAAAGGAGTAAATAAAAAAGAAAATGTCAAAAATAATTGTTGAAAAAAGCACCGAAATTTTGTATCATTGATGTTGGAAATCAAAGGTGATATCTTTATTTGCTTTAACTTTTATGACCTTTAACTTTTTGCGCTTTATATATGCAAAAAGTCTATCTTCAAGTCTTATAAACCTATCCTCGTGGAAAACCGCCCAAACGGTGAAACTCACGAGCACAAATTCAAAACAAGTCCTTATAATATCTCCAAAATTCATAGTTCTTCCTCCGAACGAACAAATGTTCGTTTTCTGTAATTTTATTATAACAAAAAGGTTTTTATTTGTCAAGCCTTAATTGTTAAAAACATTATAATTTTTTATATGTCCGAAAGTTTGGACATTCAGTTTTTTGCTCTTGACAAATTTTTTATTAAAAAGGCAAGGTGATTTGATTGCGTTTTTTAATACTGTCCTGCAACACGGGTGAGGGGCACAATTCCGCCGCAAAGGCGATAGAGGAATACTTTGAGTCAAACGGCGCTCTCTGCGAAATAAAGGATGCACTTTCTTTCTGGTCGAAAGAGAGTTCAAAGATTATAAGCAAGGGGCATATATTTGTTTACCGAAATCTGCCGCACATATTCGGGCTTACCTACCGTTTTGAAGAAAACCACCCTCCGAAAGAGGGCGACGATTCGATAATATACGATATAGTTACGGCGGGGTGCAACAAACTCGGGAAGTTTTTAAAGATAGAAACCTATGACGGAGTTATATGCACGCATATTTTTTCGGCTATGATGATGACAAAACTCAAGAGAACGGGCAAAACGGACATACCTGCTTATTTAGTTGCGACCGATTACACTTGTTCACCGGGTTTTGCGGAAACCGACTGTGAATACTATTTTATTCCGCATAAAAATTTAACAGAGGAATTTGTGTCCTGCGGAGTTGAGCGCACAAAAATCGTTTCTTCGGGAATACCGGTAAAGCAAAGTTTTTATATGCGGCTTGAAAAGGCGCAAGCCAAGAAGTTTTTGGGGATAAACCCCGACGAGCGTGTAGTTTTGCTTGTTTGCGGAAGTATGGGATGCGGGCCCATAAAGGAAATCGCCGAAAGACTGCCTCATATGCTGCCGGACGGTGTGCGTCTTGTGGTTATCTGCGGAAACAACAAGCGGCTCTGGACTTATCTTTACAAAAAAGGTCTGCCCGATAATTTGACGGTGCTCGGTTACACAACGAGAATGTCGCTTTATATGGATGCAGCCGACCTTATACTTACAAAGCCGGGAGGGTTGAGTTCCACCGAGGGCGCAGCCAAGCAAAAACCGCTTGTGTTTATTGACGCGGTCCCTGGGTGTGAAACGAGAAATCTTGAGTTCTTTTTATCGAACGGGTTTGCGGTTTCGGGGGAGAATGCGGAGGAACTTTTAAGTGTTGTTACAAATTGTATGAACTATCCTGCCGATTTAGAAGCGGTAACGAAGAATATAGCCGAGAATTTCAATCAAAACTCGGCAAAGATTATTTACGAAACGGTAGTAAATAAATCGGAAAATAAATTGTAGGGGCGGCTATCGGACGGCAGATGGCAGATATCGGATAATAAAACAATAAAGCAAAACGGAAATTGCAAAAAGCAATACGGTAACTGCAAAACAAAACGGGAGGGCACAGAGACCCTCCCCTACGGAAAACACAAAACAAATTGGAAATTGCAAAAAACGATACGGGAGGGTCTCTGTGCCCTCCCGTTTTGTTTTATTTTTCATTGTTTTTATTTTTCATTGTTTTATTATCCGATATCCGACATCCGACATAAGTTATATGTTATCCGACATCTGATATCTGCCATCTGCCGTCTATTCTCCGAAAAATTCCTTTGCTTTATCGAAAAACGATTTGCGTTTTTTGTAATTTTTCTCGGTTGTGGCGGAATCGAATTCCTTTAACTTTGCCTTTTGGTCTTTTGAAAGGTCTTTGGGAATTTCCACCGTAATTTTAACATACTGGTCGCCCTTGCCGATATAGTTAAGGCGCTGGATACCCTTGCCCCTCAACTTAAACTCATCGCCCGGCTGTGTGCCCTCGTGAATTTGGAATTTAACCTTACCGTCAAGCGTAGGCACGGTAATTTCAGCACCCAAAGCCGCCTCGGTAAAGGTAATCGGAATTTCACAGTAAACATCGAAACCGTCCCTCTCGAAAATCGGGTGGGGACGCACATTCACGCTCACCCTCAAATCGCCCGAAGGTCCGCCGTTTACACCGGCATCGCCGCCTCCGCGGACATTAAGCACCTGACCGTCGTCAATTCCGGCAGGGACTTCTACCGTTTTTTCAACGGTGTGGCGGATTCTGCCCTTTCCGGCGCAGGTGTGGCAGGGGTTATCTATAATCTTACCGCTTCCGTGGCAGTTGTTGCAGACGGTCTGCGTTTGTATCTGACCGAAAGGAGTGCGCTGAACGGTATTCACCCTGCCCGAACCGTGACAAACGGGGCAGGTCTTGGCAGTGCTTCCCTTTTCGCAGCCCGTTCCGCCGCAATCGGTGCAGTTATCTATTTTTGTCACCTTAACGGTTTTTTTACAGCCCTTTGCCGCTTCTTCAAACGAAAGGTTTACCGCCGCCGAAGCATCGTTACCGCGTCTCGGTGCATTGGGGTCGGCTTTTCTGCCGCCTCCGAAACCTCCGCCGAAGAATGAGCCGAATATATCGCCCAAATCTCCGAAGTCGCCGAAACCGCCGAAGCCTCCGCCGTAACCTCCGCCCGCACCGAAGTTCGGGTCAACACCGGCGTGACCGAATTGGTCGTAACGGGCGCGTTTCTCCTTATCGGACAAAACTTCATACGCCTCGTTTACCTCTTTAAAATTCTTCTCCGCCTCTTTATCGCCCGGATGCAAGTCGGGGTGATACTTTTTAGCGGCTTTGCGGTAGGCTTTTTTAAGGTCGTCATCATTTACCGACTTATCAACGCCTAAAACCTCGTAATAATCTCTCTTATCTTCTGCCACAAATAAATTCCCCTAAAATCAAATAGCGTTGCGATTATTTGTTGTTATCGTCAACATCGGTGAAGTCTGCCTCATAAACATTGTCCTGACCGTTTTGTGCGTTCGGGTCAACATTCGGCTGTGCTCCTGCCTGAGCCTGAGCCTCCTGAGCCGCCTTATACACCTTTTCGCTTACGGCGTAAAGTTCTTTTTGGAGTTCTTCCTGCTTTGCCTTGATTGCGTCTGTGTCCTGACCTTTGAGGGCTTCCTTTAAAGCGTCCTTTGCGGTTTCAATCTTCGACTTTTCGTCAGCCGAAAGTTTATCGCCCAACTCGGTAACGGTCTTTTCGGTCTGATAAATCATCTGGTCTGCATTGTTGCGGACATCTACTTCCTCACGGCGCTTTTTGTCCTCAGCGGCATAACTTTCAGCCTCTTTTACAGCCTTATCTATATCCTCTTTTGACATATTTGTATTAGAGGTAATTGTAATGTTGTTTTCCTTGCCCGTTCCCAAATCTTTTGCCGAAACATGAACGATACCGTTTGCGTCTATATCGAAAGTAACCTCAATCTGAGGAATACCGCGGGGTGCAGGTGCGATACCGTCGAGATGGAATACGCCCAAAGTCTTGTTATCCTTTGCAAACTCACGCTCACCCTGAAGAACATGGACTTCAACCGAAGTCTGACCGTCAGCGGCGGTGGAGAATATCTGACTTTTCTTTGTAGGAATGGTGGTGTTTCTCTCGATAACCTTTGTGGACACGCCGCCCATAGTTTCGATACCGAGCGAAAGCGGAGTAACATCGAGGAGTAAGAGTCCCTTAACATCGCCGCCCAAAACGCCTGCCTGAAGCGAAGCGCCGATTGCAACGCACTCATCGGGGTTGATGCCCTTAAACGGCTCACTGCCCATAAATGCCTTAACTGCTTCCTGAACGGCGGGTATTCTCGAAGAACCGCCTACCATAAGAACCTT
>JAZUHF010000022.1:0-7198 GCA_045641585.1 Acutalibacteraceae bacterium | reverse complement strand
ATAGGGGCAGTTCTCGGAATTGTATTTTTTTCACTTAAAAACAACAGTTATTATTTTGCCGAAAACATTTTTCGATACTATATTGATTGCAGGGTATCGGCAAATTTTTTAAAAATGTTTTTTAAAAGTTTTTTTCAGTTTATGTTGTTGAATTTCATTTTTTTTGCATTTTCCGTTTCGGCAATAGGTGTTGTATCAATTCCGATATTGCTTACTGTTTTCGGCTATTTGTTCGGAACAATACTTTCATACAGTTATTCGGAATATGCGTTAAAAGGCATAGCATTTAACGCAATTATGATAATACCGATATTTACACTGTATTTTTTAGGTGTTGTTTTTGTTTCAAAAACAGCATTTGACTTTTCGCTTTCAATAGCAAATCAAATAACACGAAAAAAGCCCCAGCAATCATATTTTAGCGATACGCCAAAACTTTGGAAAAGGGCGGTGGGACTTTTGCTCATCTCGTTAACTGCTGCACTTATTGACGCATCGCTTTCATATATGTTTATTGATTTGTTTGGTTTTTAAAATTACCGAATATTAACATATCAAACTTTTCGGTATAGGAGAAATTAAAAATATGGAAAATTTCTTTAATGAATTTGAAGAATACTTAAACGCAAAAAAATTATCTCAAAGCACAAAAAAATCATATTTAAAAGACATAAACTCTTTTTTTGAATATTTAATCAAAAATAATTTAAGTATTAACACTGTTACCGGAAATGTTATTGACTTTTTTATAGACGATTTAAAAGATAAAGGTTTTTCTGCAACAACTGTCAACAGAATGAAATCAACACTCAGATGTTATTTTAGATTTTTGAACGAAAAAGGAATCTGTAAGAATAATTTTGTGCGGAATATCAAGTCCGAAAAGTGTGACAATTTAAACATTTCCGTTTTAAATAAAAGCGATATTGTCAAATTATTATCAAACGTTGATGAAAATTCGCCAAAAGGTAAAAGAGATAAGGCAATTCTCGAACTTTTATACGCAACCGGTATTAAAGTTTCGGAGTTAATAGAATTAGAGCGCGATGATTTTGTGATAAATTTAGGTATTATAAATGTAAAAACAAACGGAAATGTCAGAACAATACCGTTATATGGCGATGCATTTGAAAGTTTAAAAGATTACTGTGATAATGCAAGAATCAGTATTATTAAAGAAGAACACAGCAGACTCTTCACCAACACAAACGGCAGCGCTATAACAAGGCAGGGAATATGGAAACTAATTAAATACTATGCTGACAAGAGCAATATTAAAAAAGAAATTTCACCACAAATTTTTCGTCATTCCTTTGCGATACATTTACTCGAAAACGGTGCAGATATAAATTACATAAAAGAAATTATGGGACATAAAGATATTGTGTCAACAAAAATATATTTAAAGACGCTTAAAAATTAATATGTTAACTCGTAGCACTCATCTATAAACTTCAAACCCGCATTACCAAAGGGAATAAGACAATACATAACACATTGAATTCCGTATACAATTATACAAAATGAATATTTTGTATAATTCAGGGAATGGGTTTTGAGGCAGATATGCCTGTTTGCACTAATTTTCACTAAAACAGTTGATTTTGCACGGGATTTGCGGTTAGTAAAGGAACTTTTATAAATTAACTTATTCTTTATGTGCCGCTGTCTATTATAATCTCAAAATATTTTTACTGTTTAATTTATGCGTTTATCTCTTTGTATTTACCTTACTGCAAGTGAATTATTTTAGTTGTGACTTTACATTGCCACAGACGATGATTTTATTTACTGACTGTTTTTATGGATACTACCGGATACTGTCCGTATTTTTCAATGTATATTTAGCATACATTTTAATTTTACTGAATTTTTCTTTTTGAATAAAATGCCGAAAATCGTTTAAACATGTCATAATCGCTTGACATATAAATTTATATATGTTAAAATATCTACAAGTTATGGGAGATTTTTTTATGTTTGATTGTTATAATTTTATCAATTTAAACTCATATTACACAGATGCAAATAATGCACCTGCATTTTCTTTTGCTCTATTTTCGCTGATTATCACTGTATTGCTTGCAGTGATTTTTTTTGTTGTCGGACTTATTGATAAAATAGGACTATCGGTCATTACCGTTAAACGAATTTTTAAAAGCAAAATGCCGTATGTAAGTATTACTTGATTTTACTTGAAAACTTAACGACTTTGCTTTTAAAGAAGTAAAGTCGTTTTTGTTTGTTTTATTCGGCGGATATTCTTTTGTTACTTACTTTTTGTTATGATATAAATCTTTGGTAATAATTTGTATCTGCTGTTTAAATAATAAATTTGTATTATTTTGAAAAGAGGTTTTTTAATTGAAAAGAACAGTAAAAATTTTATGTGTTATTATGGCTATTGCTATGGTATGCCTCTGCTTTGCAGGTTGCGGCAAGAAAAGTTACACCGCTAAAAACACAGAGTATATCATCGGCTTTTCCGGTCCGTTAACCGGTCCTGCCGCTATATACGGCATCGGTGTTCAGCAAGGCGCACAGTTAGCAGTTGACGAAATCAACGCTGCCGGCGGTCTCGACGGTGTAAAATTCAAACTTGAAGCCACAGATGATATGCACGATTCCACGAAGGTTGCAACAAATTACTCTTCCCTTCTCGAAAAAGGAATGCAGGTATCGTTAGGTTGCGTAACTTCAGCCCCCGGTGCCGAGTGGACAAACCTTTCTAACGAAGATAATGTATTCTTTATTACTCCTTCTGCATCAAATGACGATATTCCGAAATATGAAAACGGATATCAGATGTGTTTTGCCGACGGCAACCAAGGTAAAGCTGCTGCGGAATATGTTAACGAAAACTTTGCAGGTCAAACAATCGGCGTTTTCTACAAATCGGACGATAATTATTCAAACGGTATTTTTGAGCAGTTTAAATCAAGTCTTTCAAAAGATGTAAAGACGGTTGAAACAGTATTCACCGATGCCGGTGCAACAAGTTTCGATTCACAAATCAATGCTCTTAAAGATTGTAAATTTATCTTTATGCCGATTTACTATACTCCTGCTTCGATTTTTATGACTCAGGCAAAAGATGTAATTGCAAAAGATGCCGTTTATTACGGTTGCGACGGTTTTGACGGTATTGATGCAATCGAAGGCTTTAATATCAATGATATTCCTCAGCAGGTTTCTATGCTTTCACACTTCAATTCTAAAGCTACAGACGGCAAGACTGCTGAATTTATAAAGAAATATACAGACAAGTATGGAAAAGACACTTTAAATCAGTTCGCGGCTTCGGCGTATGACTGTGTTTATGCAATATTTGAAGCAATGAAAGATGCAAAGGTTGATGATGTAACTATCTCCGCATCAGACCTTTCCGATATTCTTAAAGAAACATTCCAAGGCGGTTTCAAATTCAAAAATGCCGTTACCGGCGGCGGCGACGATGTTAGTTGGGATGCAAACGGTTATGTAAACAAAAAAGCAATCAAGTTTATCATTAAGGAAGCAAACTGATTTTATAAAAAATAAATTTGGCTTGTCTAAAGTAGGCAAGCCAAATTCTGCTGTTTAAATACGGCATTTCAAAGTATTCAAGTAAGGTGTTAAAATGGAAGTTATCACTACAATCATCAACGGACTTAGTATCGGCGGAATATATGCAATGATTGCACTTGGTTATACTATGGTTTACGGTATAGCAAAGATGCTTAACTTCGCACACGGTGATATTATTATGGTAGGCGGATACACAATTTATGTTTTTATGAACTTAACCGGTCATCCGCTCATAGCGTTAGGTATCGCCATTGTTTGTTGCGTGGTATTGGGCGTTACTATTGAAAAAGTTGCATATAAGCCTTTAAGGGGTGCCTCTCCCCTTGCAGTTTTAATTACTGCTATCGGTGTCAGTTATCTTTTACAAAGTCTTGCGCAGATAATTTTCGGTTCAGCACCTAAAATGGTGAAAATAATAGATTTAGGCACAGTAAAAATCGGTGAATTGAAAATTCAAGGTTACACACTTTTAACACTTATTTCGGCTGTTATCGTAATGGTTGCTTTGACATTATTTGTTAAGTTTACAAAGATGGGACGAGCAATGATTGCCGCATCGGAAGATAAAGCGGCAACTCAACTTATGGGAATAAATGTAAACAGCGTTATAACAGTTACATTCGCAATAGGTTCTGCTCTTGCAGCCGTTGCAGGTTTCTTTTACTTACTTAAAGCCCCGAGTATTTCAAATACATTCGGCTCTATGCCCGGAATCAAGGCTTTTACTGCCGCAGTAATCGGCGGAATCGGTTCAATACCCGGCGCTATGCTCGGCGGAGTTTTACTTGGAATTGTAGAATGCACTTCATATAAAATTCCTGCTATCGCTCCTTATACAGATGCAATAGAGTTTTTGATACTTATTGTTATACTCCTTGTTAAACCGACAGGCATTCTCGGCAAAAAAAGGAGGGAAAAAGTATAATGAAAAAGTTTTTAATTGTTTCAAAATTTTATTTGTCTACAGTAATAGTAGCAATAATCGGTATAATTTTCACCGTTCAGTCATTTACTATCGGACTCGAAAAATCAACTATTTACTTACTTGAAAAAATTATTATCGCCGTTATACTTGCCGTTTCCTTAAATCTTGTTGTTGGTTTTTTGGGTGAATTATCGTTAGGCCATGCAGGTTTTATGTGTGTGGGTGCGTATCTCGGAGGAAAATTTGCAAGTATTCTTATGCCGAGTTTGGATAATTCTCCTCTCAACCTTATCGCTTCAATGATTGTAGGCGGTTTAGTCGCTGCGTTGTGCGGTCTTATAATCGGTTTACCTGCATTAAGACTTAAAGGCGACTATTTGGCTATTGTAACACTTGGCTTTGGCGAAATTGTGAAATCTATTTTTCAAAACACAAGCAAAGAAAGTTTTGGCGGTGCTTTGGGACTTGAAACACCGAGATACGACAAAGATTCGCTTTTTATATATGCTTTTGCTGTTTTGGTCATCACATTACTTGTTATTCAAAATCTTATGTATTCTAAACACGGACGCGCAATTACTTCCATTAGAGATAACGAAATTGCGGCACGGGCGACCGGTATAAATGTTACAAAGTATAAACTTACGGCATTTATAGTTTCTTCATTTTTTGCCGGTGTTGCCGGTGTTTTATACAGTTTTTCAAACTACAATGTTCAAAGTTCAAAATTCGGTTATAATTATTCGATAGAAATTCTTGTTATGGTTGTTTTGGGCAGTATCGGCTCTATATCCGGCTCAATCATTGCCGCCGCTTTAATTACATTCATAAACACTGAATTCGCAACAATACTTACGGGAAATCTTGCAGTATTACAAAACCTTTTATATGCAATAATTTTAATAGTAATAGTAATTTACGGTAACTCCCCTGCCCTTGCAGGTTTCCGTGAAAAATATAATATTAAGTTACCGTTTACGAAGTTGCGCAATAATTTGTCTGCGGCAAAAACCGACAAAGGAGGTAATTAACTGTGGATAACTATGTTCTCGAAACAAAAAACCTCGGTATTACCTTTGGCGGACTCAAAGCCGTGCAAGATGTAAATATTAAAATAGAAAAAAATCAAATTTACGGTTTGGTAGGTCCGAACGGTGCCGGCAAGACAACTATTTTTAACATTTTGACCGGCGTTTACGCTCCGACAAGCGGAACTTTTTATCTGAACGGTGAGGAACTCAAAGGAAAATCACAAGAAGCCATAAATCACAAGGGAATCGCAAGAACTTTCCAAAACATAAGATTATTCAATAATATGAGTGTAATTATGAATGTTCTTGTGGGACTTTCAAATCAACCCGAATACAGATGCGGAATTTTTACTTCAATTTTCAGATTGCCAAAACACTTTAAAAGTGAAAAAGCGATGCGTGATAAAGCGAAAGAAATTTTGAAGATTTTTGACCTTTACGAAGAAAGAAATAATCTTTCTTCCAATCTTCCTTACGGAAAGCAAAGAAAATTAGAGATTGCCCGTGCGCTTGCCACAAATCCAAAACTTTTGTTGCTTGATGAACCGGCGGCAGGTATGAATCCAAACGAAACTGCCGATTTAATGGATACAATAAGACTTATTCGCGATAAATTTGATATTACAATTCTGCTAATTGAACATGATATGAAATTTGTTTCCGGTCTTTGCGATAAGATTACTGTTTTAAACTTCGGGACTGTGTTGGCTCAGGGTGATACGAAAACCGCTCTTAACGACCCTGAAGTTATCAAAGCATATATCGGAGGTTAAACACAAATGGCGTTACTTGAAATTAAAGACCTTGAGGTATACTACGGTGTTATTTGCGCTCTTAAAGGCATCAGTTTTGATGTGAATGAGGGTGAAATTGTAACTCTTATAGGTGCTAACGGTGCCGGAAAAACCACTACCATGCAGAGTATTGTGGGTTTAATTCCGAAAAAGAACGGCATCGTTACATTTGAAAATCACGATATAACCAAAACTCCGTGTCATAAAATCGTTAAACTCGGTATGACTCAAGTCCCCGAAGGTAGACATGTCTTCCAAGAACTTACAGTTTATGAAAATCTATTGTTAGGCGGATATCTTACTAAAGAACAAAAAGTTATTAAAAGTCAAATTGATACTATTTATGAGCGTTTCCCCCGTCTTGCAGAAAGAAAAAATCAAATTGCCGGCACATTATCGGGCGGCGAACAGCAAATGCTTGCAATAGGAAGAGCACTTATGTGCAAACCGAAACTTTTAATGCTTGACGAACCTTCAATGGGGTTATCTCCCCTGCTTGTTGATGAGGTTTTCGATATTATTAAAACTATCAATAACGAAGGCACTACGATTCTTTTAGTTGAACAAAATGCAGGAAAATCGCTTGCTATTTCTGACAGAGCCTATGTCCTTGAAAACGGAAAAATCACAATTTCCGGAACAGGCACCGAGCTTATGGAAAGCGAAGAAGTAAAAAAAGCATATTTGGGCGGATAAATTTTAAGAGCAGAAAGTCAGACTTTCTGCTCTTAATTTTATAAGGCTCTTTGTCAATAGTTGGGGTAAAGAGTTAAAACAGAATATTTTTGGATAATGAGCAGTCGTCATCAGGCGGCTGCTTGTTTGTTAAGTTGTTGATGAGAAAATATATGCAAAATACGGTTTCTGAATCGTTTGAAATT
>JAZUHF010000021.1:0-2914 GCA_045641585.1 Acutalibacteraceae bacterium | reverse complement strand
ATGAATGATAACTGTTTGCGTCTGCCTTGACTTTTCCCTGATTCTGAGCAGTAATCCGTTGAAATGTTAAATTATTTCTTTCTCCTCATAAAGCGTTGACTTATATGCCGTTTGGAGTGATTAATAGACTATCCAAACGACAGAAGGAGGAAAACCCATGGAACAGAAGATTGACCGCAAAACTCTGGCCAACGAACTGGCCGCAGAGATCGGCGCTGAGGCAAAGTACCTCGGCGTCCCATCCTGCGCCTACCAGGTCGGACCCTACACCATCAACAAGGACAACAGCTTCGACGGCGGCGATTTGAACTTTCAAATCCGCAATTTCGGCATTAACGGCATCAATATCTATGATTTCTTCTTCCTCAAATGTGTCAACATAACGGGGAATGTTCAAGTTATAATCATTTTCTTTGATTTCATCAAGTGTTGCCACATGAGCATATTTGTTATACTTTTCTGAATCGAGTTTATCACCGCTTCGGTATGCCTTATAGGTTTCGACAATTTTTGTGATATGTTCATCACGCAGAACATTTTTTGCTTTATCTTTCTTGAACTTTTTGGAAGCATCAATAAAGAGAACATCGGAATTTGCTCTGCCCATACGGAAAACGATAATACAAGCCGGAATGGAAGTGCCGTAGAAAAGGTTTTCGGGAAGTCCGATGACAGCATCAATCAGATTTTTTTCAATAATCGCCTGACGGATTTTGCCTTCGCTTGCCCCTCTGAACAATACGCCGTGCGGAGCAACGGCAGCGACACGACCGTTGCCGCTCATACTCTTAATCATGTGAAGCAAAAACGCCCAGTCGCCCTTACTTGCCGGGGGAACGCCGATATCAAAACGGTGCCAGCGGTCAAGTCCGGCTTCCATCTTGAATTCCTTTTTCTTGCCCTTGCTGTTCTTCTTACTGTCTTCCTCTTCATCCACAGACACTTCACCGCCGGGGTTAAAGCCGGAAGCCCATTTGTCCAAGCTGAACGGCATGTTCGCTACGATGCAGTCAAATTTCATCAGATTGCCGTCGCTGTCAAGGTGCTGAGGGTTAGCAAGTGTATCGCCCCATTTGATATTAGCGTCCTGAATATCGTGGATAAACATATTCATACGAGCCATAGAAATAGAAGAATTGTTCTTTTCCTGACCGTACATCTGCACCTTTTTAAGTCCGCCTTTTCTTGCGGCACGAATAAGCAAGGAACCCGAACCGCAGGTAGGGTCATAAACACGGTCGTTTTCATGAGGGTCAACAATTTGTGCCATGATTTCGGAAACTTGCTGCGGAGTAAAGAAGCTACCCGCCTTTTTACCTGCCATTGTAGCAAATTCGCCAATCATATATTCATAAGCATCACCGATAATATCGGCAGGAACTTGGTTTTCGTTTACCTCAATATTGCTCGGATGCAAATCAAGATCGGCAAAGTCATTAAGCAAGTTGCGGAGAATGGGATTTTTTTGCTCCTTTTTGCCGAGATTGCTTTCACTGTTAAAGTCGATTCCACGGAAAATGCCGCTGAGAATCGTATTCGAACTTTCAATGCCGGTAAGTGCTTCGCTGATTTTGTTGCCGAGATCGGGAGCGTATTGATTTTCAAGCAGATAATCAAAGGTGAATTCTCTCTTTAATGAAAACGGCAAATTTGCGATTTGGCGTTCAAGACGGATGCCCTCGTATTCTTTTTTCAGTTCATTTACGCTTTCGTCAAAGGTATCGCTCAAATACTTTACGAAAAACATAGAAAGGACATAGTCTTTATAATTAGAAGCGTCGATGTTATCACGGAAGGTGTTTGCGCCTGCCCACAATGCACGCTTAATATCATCAAAAGTTGTTTTAGCCATTTTCCTTACCTCCAAGCATCTTAATTGCTTTATTTATTGAGTAATTCGTTTTTATATTTTCAAGCTCGGCAAGCCGAGTTCTTTTCTTTTTCAGTTCAATTCCGTTATACCAAAGTAGTCCGATCTTTTCTTGAATTTCTGTATCGGGATACGGTATACTCATCGCTTCAAGGTCGGATTTACTAATGGATTTCATTACAGCACCGACCGAGCTTTCTTTTGAAAAACTCCTGATTTGTTCGTTTAGTATCTTGGCGAGATATTTTGCATCAATGTTGTTATTCGGCGTTACGATAATCAAGTTGTTTCCGCAATAAGTGTTTGTATCAATCGTATCAACATAATTTGCAAAGGTAGGCGTGATTCTTTTTATGACAATATCGTCCTTGTGCAGCAACCAGTTTTCATCCGGCATAACATAATTTGTTGTAATATACCCATCAATCTGATTATCTGCAAGAAAATTTGCACACAAAAACCAGTTGGTCGGCGTTGCAGAATGTTTTGACCTTGATGGAGTTACCGTACAAAAATTGATGTCAGCAACATCTTTCAATTTTATATATTTCATAAACGACCTCTTTCAAATATGGCACGGTTAGATAGAATCCCGTGCCAATTGTTAATTAGTATTCAGGCAAGTTTTCAAGGTTATCGGATTTAATATCGTTTGCATCGGTACGGAGATATTGGTTGTCGATAACTCGAACATCTTCACCAATGCGCCACTGATAATCGCGATAGTATTTTGTTTTAACAGAATTGCCTTCGTTGATATAATCAATAATTGCTTGCTTTGTATAAACTTTCGAAGCTCTTTCATTTAGGTCAAATGTGCCTCTTACAGATTCAATACATAGTTTGTTTCCATTAGAATCATAGGCATAATGGACAGCGTCAATATAGAACACCACTTTACCCTCCTGTCTTATTTATTAACAAATAAGGTGGCATCTTGACGAAATCAAAAAATTGTCCTATACTCTAAACACCACTAAAGAGTATCGACAAGGTGCTCACCGACGGCTTGGATTTCTATCAAATCTGAGCCGGTTTTTCTTT
>JAZUHF010000020.1:0-57339 GCA_045641585.1 Acutalibacteraceae bacterium | reverse complement strand
AGCAAAGATAAAAACGCAACGCATACTATTGTATGCCAGAGCCGGTAGGTAGCCCGGCCGTCCTGCTTGTCAGGGTAAGTAACCTGCCCCTCCGGGTTGTCCGTTCTTTGCTCATTTAAGTCACAAAGGAGGGACTGTTATGGGTGAAGAACAATGCAAACTGACAGTGTTTTTTGAGGAACCGTTTTGGGTAGGCGTTTTTGAGAGAATTGAAAACGGAAAACTATCCGTAGCCAAAGTTACATTTGGCACAGAGCCGAAAGATTATGAGGTATATGAGTACATCTTAAAACACTACTATGATTTGCACTTCAGCCCCGCTGTTGCAACTGTTGTAAAAGAAACAAAAAGGAATCCGAAAAAGATGCAAAGAGATATAAAAAAGTCTCTTGGGAAAACCGGAATTGGTACAAAATCCCAACAAGCACTTAAATTACAACAGGAGCAGAACAAACAGGAACGCAAAGTCAGAAGCCGTGAACAAAAATTGGCAGAGGCAGAGCACCTGTTTTATTTGAAACAGCAAAAGAAAAAGGAGAAGCACAGGGGCAGATAATGCCCTGTGTCTTCTCGATGCAATCAAGGTTAATAAGACCGAAAGGTTTGATGATAGATTTTTATCTTTTAGGAGATTTATTATTATGATATTAGAAACAGAAAGACTCATCTTGCGTCCGTTTACCGAAAACGATGCGGCGGATGTATATGAATATTTGCATAAACCGGCGGCAAACTGCTTTTTCTCTATGAAGTTTAAAACACTTGAGGATGCCAAAGCCGAAATGAAAAACCGTATTGGCGAGACCGAATACTATTTTGCGATTACGCTCAAAAACACGGGCAAAGTTATTGGCGAGATATTTGCCTACCCTGAACCGAATGATTCTCACGAAAACGAAAACGAACTTAAAGATACCTTCAGCCCTTGTTGGATGCTGAACGAAAAATATCAGGGTAAAGGTTATGCCTTTGAGGCCGCACATGTTTTTTTTGATTATCTTTTCAAAAATAAGGGGGCAAGGCGTATCTACGCTTATACGGAGGACTATAATTTTCAAAGTCAGCACCTTTGCGAAAAACTCGGAATGCGAAAAGAGGGATTGTTTTTGGAGTTTATTTCTTTCGTTAATAACCCCGACGGCACACCGCACTACGAAAATACTTATCAATATGCCATTTTGAAAAAAGAGTGGAACGGATAACTACCGATTTGTCTGGACAGTTACAAATAAGAATATGGAGAAAATTTATGTCAAATTATAAAGTAATAGACAAAGAAAATTACTACCGAAAAGGGGTTTTCCGGCATTTTTCGGAGGACTGCAAATGTTCTGTTTCCATGACGGCGAGAATTGATGTCACAGCACTTGCGGATTTTTCAAAAGAAACGAACACAAAATTTTATATAAACTTTTTGTATCTTCTGTCAAAGGTATTAAATTCTAGGGACGATTACAAGATGGGATATTTGTGGCAAACCGATACACTTATTTGCTACGATGTAATCAATCCGACACATTATGTTTTTCACGAGGACACCGAAACCTGTACTCCCGTTTATTCGGTATATGACGAAAATTATGAAGTGTTTTATGAAAACGCCACCCGAGATATCGAAAGAGCAAAAGAAACGAGAGAATACGGGTTGGATGCGGAAAATCACCCGAACTGGTTTGATGCTTCCTATATTTCGTGGCTTTCTTACGATTCTTTGAATATTGAATTGCCGGACGGGTATTTGTATTTTTCGCCCATTATTAACTGGGGAAGATACAGAGAAGAAAACGGACGGCTTTTGATGCCGGTTACCGTACGACTTAATCACGCCATAGCAGACGGGTATCTTGTCGCAAATGTATTTAAACTTTTGGAAAAGGAAATTGCGGCATTCACAGAACGATAAATCAGAATTTGGGGAGATAATATGAAACATAAGTATAAAATAATATTTGGTTTTTCATTTGGCGTTGTAATGAGCGTTCTGTGGAGTTTTGTGTTTTATAATATTTTGAATGTTCCCGGTATATTTGTCGGCATTGGATTTGGCGTTGCTTTTGCTTTGTGCGGATGTCTTATCGGGGATATAATTGATAAAAAGAATAAGAATGATTGACAATCGGGATAGGATGGTTATGAAATGAAAGAAGAATGTTTAATTTGCAAAGCACCGCTTGAATATCTGAACGAAGATATAATAATGGAGTGTGCCGTTTGTCATAAAAAAGAACTCAGCAAAACAAGATGCCAAAACGGTCATTATGTGTGCAATGAGTGTCACACAAAAGGAATTGACAGCATTTTCGGTGTGTGTCTTTCGGAGTCTTCAAAAAATCCCATAGAAATTCTCAATAAAATGATGAATTTACCGTTCTGTCATATGCATGGACCTGAACATCACATTATGGTCGGTGCGGCACTCTTGACGGCATATAAAAATGCCGGCGGTAATATTGACCTTCAAAAAGCACTGACCGAAATGAAAAACAGAGGGCAGAGTGTTCCCGGCGGTGCCTGTGGTTTTTGGGGTGCTTGCGGTGCGGGTATCAGCACGGGTATGTTTATTTCCATCATTTCCGGTTCAACACCGCTTGCAACAGAACCCTTTGGGCTTTCTAACCGCATGACCGCAAAATCACTTGATGCTATCGGCTCGGTGGGCGGTCCCCGTTGTTGCAAACGGGATTCCTATCTTTCCGTTCTTTCGGCTATAGACTTTGTAAAAGAGCATTTCGGCATTGAAATGGAAAAGCCGAAAATTGTTTGTGATTTTTCGTCAAAAAATAATCAGTGTCTGGGAAAGCGGTGTCCGTTTTCAAAAGCAAATCCGATTATTTAATACATAGGAGGCAAAGTATGACCGAGAAATTTGAGATTGCGGGGTATTGCCGAATATCGGTCGATGACGAATTAGACCGTGACAACACCTCGATTGAAAACCAAAAATCTATTATAGAAGAATATGTAAAACGCACTTTCCCTGGCTCTCATTTGACCTTTTACGAAGACCGAGACCGTTCGGGATACACCTTCAGTCAGCGTGAAAACTATATGGAGATGCGGGAAAAACTGATGTCGCACAGTTACGATATTTTAATTGTCAAAGACCTCTCCCGTTTTTCAAGACGCAACGGACACGGACTTGTGGAACTTGAAAACCTGCGCGATGCAGGAGTGCGGATAATCGCCATCGGCGACAGCATCGACTATCCTACCAACGATGACTGGATGCGGATTCAGATTTACTTTTTCGTTAATGAAATGCCCGTCACCGACACCTCCAAAAAGGTGCGGAATGTTATCAAACGCCGTCAGGAAGAGGGCAAGTGGATATGCTCTGTCCCTTACGGATATGTGATTACCAACTCCAAAACCATGACCTTTGAGGTAGAGCCAAACGAGGCGGAAGTGGTGCGGGAAATTTTCCGACTGTATATTGACGGCTACGGCTACAAAAAAATTGCCAACCACCTGACCGACAAGCATATCCCCACACCCCGAAGCAACCAACGGGCGAGAATTGAGGCACGGGGCGAGGAATGTAAATACAAGGTAAAGCCGTCTTGGAGCATCGTTACCGTTCAAGGCATTTTGCAAAACGATTTTTATATCGGCACACTGCGGCAGGGCAAATATACACGCAAAAAAATCAACGGTGACGACATAAAAAAGAACGAGAGCGAACACCTTGTCTTTGAAAATCACCACGAGGCGATTGTAGACTACCGCACTTTTTCGGTCGCCCAAGAGGCAATGAAAAAGCGGACGACAAGCAGTTACCGAGGCGTTAAAAAATACGACAATGTCTATTCGGGATTTATGGTCTGCGGCGACTGCGGAAGTCCGATGTTCCCCATGAGCCGAAAGGATTTGAAAGAGGCATACCGTTGCGGTGCTTACCATGTGAGAGGACTTAAAGCCTGCACTTCCCACCACATTCGTGTAGATGTGCTTGACGAAGTGTTAAAAGGGTATCTGCGTGAGGTCAAGAAAACCAGTGCCAAGATGATAAAAAAACTCAATAAGTCGATTGCCGAAGAAGCCGAGCAGATAAGGAAAAAGGACGAATCGGAGGATGACCTTGAAAAGAAACTTATTGATGTCCGCACCGAACGGGCGATGCTCTCCCGTCAAATGACAAGAGAAATTATGCGTGACCTTTCCAAAGAAGATTTGATTGTTGAAACCTATCAGCCGCTCCTCGACGAATGCGACAGCACGATTGAGGGCATACAAAATCAAATAATGCTCACTCGGGATAAACGCAATACGGTAATACGAGTTAACCGCATTGCCAAAGAAATGATAGACATTATTGATGAAATCACCGAAAAGGATAAGTTAGACAAGACCGACCTCGAATTTATCATTGATAAAATTTTCGTCTATGAAGACCACATTCATATTAAGCTTAAAGACGATATAACCTGCATTTTAGAGAGCGGAACACTGCCTGACGAAAATACGGAGGAAGCCGCAAATTTTAATTTAGGCGTCATAAATAACTTAAATACAAAAATAGTCCAAACGGCAAGTAACCGCTTAGGCAAGGTTTATGGCGTCAGTGTTATCAGTAACGGCGACCCGTTGGAGATTTTCACGAGTGCGGGCGGAGAGGTTATTTTCAAGAAATATTCGCCCATCGGTGATATGTCCGATTTTGCAAAGGAATACGCCGATGCGCTTTCTTCGGGCACTAAACTTTCGGTGCTTATCTGCGACCGAGACCGATGTGTTTCCGCTTCGGGAATTTCAAAGAGGGACACTGTTGAAAAAGAGGTTTCAAGCGACCTTGAAAGAATAATCGAAAGCCGAAGAAGTTTTGTTAACGAAAACGGCAAAACAATAAAGGCTATCGAGGGACTTGAAAACAATGTCTGTGCCGTTTCACCGATAATTGCGGCAGGCGATATCGGCGGTGCAGTAGTCTTACTGCAAAACAACGAGTGTGTAAAGCCGAGCGAATCGGACATTCACCTTATAAATGTTGCGGCAAAGTTTTTGGGCAACCAAATGATGTGATTAAAAAGGCGGTATGGCTTTTGCCATACTGCCTTTGACTTGTATTAGAATGTTTTTTGTGATAAAATATGTTCGGTGATTATATGAGATACATTTTGGCTTCGGGGTCGCCCCGCAGAAAAGAACTTTTAAAACTGATAATTTCCGAGTTTGATGTTATTGCGGCAGATGTTGAGGAGATATGCCCTGCCGATACAGATTTAAAAAACCGCCCTGAATATTTGGCGGTTTTGAAAGCAAAAGCGGTAGCAAAAGATTATTCAGGCTGTGTTGTAATCGGTGCGGACACCGCTGTTATTTTAAACGGCACTATGCTCGGCAAACCGACATCGACCGAAAACGCAAGAGAAATGCTTAAGAGTTTATCGGGTAAATGTCATGATGTAATAACGGGCTGTGCAATTATAAAGGGCGAAAAGATTAAAAGTTTTTCTGTTAAAACGCAGGTGAAATTTTTGCCCCTTACCGATAAAATGATAGATAACTACATAAAAACGCAAGAGCCGCTTGATAAGGCAGGTGCCTACGGGATACAGGGCTTCGGCAGTCTGTTTGTGGAGTCGATTTCGGGAGATTATTTCAATGTTGTGGGACTTCCCGTATCAAGACTCAATCTTGAACTTGCAGATTTTTAAAATTCAATCTCAAAATCGAGTATTCTTATACTGCCGTCGGTAATTCTGACGGCAGTTTTTTTCTCGCCGAACGATGTAAAAACTATGTTTTCATACGCTTTGCCCACGCCGAACGAGAACAAAAGCAAACAAAAAACAATCGTAAGCGTTAAATAAAATGACCTTAAAAATTCCCGTGTTTGTTTTTTCATAATTCTTTAAACAATTCCGACAGAGCATTTCCCAAAAGTTCTGCCGAATATTTCGCCTCCGTTAAAGTATTTGCTTCGGTTCCGACTTCGATAAGCACCGAGCCGTTTGTAAGACTTTCGTTGTAATTTTTAGACATAAGCAGAATGGAGCGTGCAAGACCGGGATACATTTTTTCTATCCTGCTTTGCATTTTTACGGCAAGTTTTAAATTTTGTTCGTAGTTTGGAAAGTTTTTAACATTTCCCGACTGCGAGCCCATAACCAGCATAACCTGTGCCGCTTTTTTGCCGTTTATATCTTTGGTGAGTTTTGCTTTTTCGCTTTCGTTTATCGCTACTGAATCTCTGTGTAGGTCGATAACGATTTTTATGCTCGGATATTTTGCTTTGTAACTGCAAATTGTCTTTGCGGCTTTTGAGTAACTTTCGTTATAAGACGGATAATCGTGCTGTGTTTTGTCGTGTAGAGTGGATATACCCGAATCGTTTAATTTTTTTGCGACTATATCACCGATTGCAATCATATTGTTTGAGTTGTTTGTCGTTCTTGTTAAATCGTTTTTTGTGTAATAATCGTTGTTGTTTAACATATATGACTCGGTTGCGTGGGTATGAAGAATAAGCACCTGCGGAGAGGTGCTCTTATCAAGTGAAAATGCAAGTTTTGACTCAAGCAGCGACTTTAAATCAATGTTCAGTTCGGTGCAGTTTTTAAGATAGACATTTTTGTAATTCGTGTTTGCCGTGTAGGGAGAAATATATTTTTCGCTTATTTTTCCGAGTGCGCTTCCCTTTGAAGCGGTAGGAACTGCCTTACTTTCGTTAGTGTCTGTGCTTTCTTTCGGTTTTTCTTCCGCCTTGTTTTCGCCGTTTGCATCAACAGCGGACATTTCGTTTTGCGAAGCAGGTATATCGGCGTTTGTTGTAACCGTAAAATCGTAACCCAAAAGCGCACGGCAGGAAACCGAGAGCATAAAAGCACCGCATAATGCGTAAACGAAAAATAAAACCGCTTTACTTTGTGCCTCTTTCATATTATCGCCCCCTGCATAAAAATTATGCCGAAGGACAAGGGTTTTATTACTAAAAGTGCAAATTTCAAATACTGCAGGCAAAAAATGTTTGTATTTACATAAAAGAAAAACAATAGTATAATAAAAACAAATTAAAAACCGCTTTCAAAGTCCTGAATTTAGGACATAAAAAGATTATAATAAAAAAGAAGCAACCCAAACGGTTACTTCAAAATAATAGTGGATTGCTTGTCGGATACCACAATACCCCTCGGCAAAAAGCCTTATCTTAGAACTTACTGATGGATATTGATAAACCTACATTTACAATACTTTATCTGATGGATAATGATAAACTTACACATCAATACTTCTAAGTTCGTTAATGATTATATCAAAATAAAAAACATTTGTCAATATAAAAGAGGAGAAAAATTATGAATTATCGTTTAGGACTTGACATAGGCATAGGTTCAATTGGTTGGGCTGTTATTTCCGGAAATTCCGAAAATGCGCGGATAGAAGATTTTGGAGTTAGAATTTTTGATTCTGGCGAAAAGAATAACGGTAAAGACCGAAAAAGCCAAGAAAGGCGAAGTTTGAGAAGAACAAGGCGTCTTATTAGAAGAAGGGCTTACCGTAAACTTTTGCTTAAAAATCATTTTATCAATATTGGTTTACTCAAAGAAAACTTTGATGATAATCAAGTAAAAGATGCCGATGTTTACGCTATAAAAGCCAGAGGTATATATGAAAAATTGTCACCGGAAGAGTTATACAAATGTCTGATACACACATGCAATCATAGAGGTTACCGTGATTTTTATGATTCTGACACAACAAACAGTGACAGTGATGAAGGTAAGAACAAAATTGCATTAAATGATTTTTCGCGAAGATTTAATGATAGCGGTTGTAAAATTGTGTCTGAGTTTTTATTAAGGGATTTTAAATATGGCAATTTTGTAAATTACCGAAATATTGATTCAAACAAGGAGAAACAATATCTGCTTATTGATAGAAATCTGCTGAAAAATGAAGCAGAACAAATATTAAATAAGCAAAGGGAATACTACAGTGTATTAACTAGTGAAAACATAAGCACTACTATAAAAATCATATTCAATCAAAGAGATTTTGAAGACGGTCCCGGAAATAGTAACGATAAATTCAGAAGATATACGGGATTTCTCGAAACGCTTGGCAGGTGTCCATTTTATCCAGAATTTCAAAGAGGGTTTAGAGGAACTGTAATATCGGATGTTTACGCTGTAAGTAATGCTCTTTCGCAGTATAGATATATAAATAAAAAAACAGGCGAATTGGGCTTTGATAAGCAAACAGCAGAAGAAATTATAGACTTTTTGCTTTTAAATGCCGGAATTAGTATGACAGAAGTCAAAAAACTGCTAAAAGAAAATGGATATGAACTGTTAAAGAGTGAAAATAGTGATGATTCTATGCTTTCAAAATCTGTAAAATTTCTTCGTGTAATAAAAAAAGCAGTTGAGGAATCCGGAGAATCATGGGAAGAATATATCAACGAAAATCAGTTTGATATTGACAATCCGTCCAAACTTCATTTAATAGGAGAGTTGCTTTCAAAATACCAAACTCCATCCCGTAGAAAAAACGAATTTATAAAAGCCGGAATCAAAAATTGTGAAGTTTTTTCAAAAATTAAAGTTAGCGGAACGGCAAAAGCCAGTTATAAATACATGCTTGAAGCAATCGAGGCATTCAAGAATGGTGAAATCTATGGAAATTTTCAAGCGAATTTCAACAAAGCGGTCGAAAACACTAATCCAACAGTAAAAACAAAGAAACTCTCGTCTGAAATTTTCAAGGATGATGAATTTAAGGATAATCCCGTAGTTTTTCGTTCAATCAATGAAACACGCAAAATTGTAAATGCTATCGTTGACAAATATGGGTCTCCTGAAAATATAGTTATAGAAGTTGCAAATGATCTCAATAGAAGTGCTATAGATAGGGCAAAAATTCAAAAAGAAATGAAAGTTAACGAGAAAAAGAATGATGAAAACAAAAAAGCAATTGCCGAACTGCTTAACATTGATGTAACTGAGGTAAAAGGTAAAATGCTTGATAAATATTCCCTTTATAAGCTTCAAGAAGGTAAATGTATGTATTCAGGAAAACCGCTTGGTGATTTAACTGATGTACTAACTGATAACAATCATCTGTATGAAGTTGACCATATAATACCTTATTCGCTTATACTCGATAATACTCTCAATAACAAAGCACTTGTATTTGCCCACGAAAATCAACGCAAGGGGCAAAAAACTCCGCTAATGTATCTAAACAATGCTGAAAAATCACAGTATCTTGAATTTGTTAATTATCTCAAGAAAAACATTTCCGACAGAAAATATCTTTATCTCACATTTGAAAGCATTTACGGAGAAAAAGCAAAAGAAATTCTTGATAATTGGAAGTCAAGAAATATTAACGATACTCGATATATAACAAAATACCTTGTATCACTTTTCAAAAAGTGTTTATATCTTGAAAATAACGGAACCGTATTTGGTGTAAAAGGAAAATATACATCAAAATTCAGAAAACTTTGGCTATCGGACAGCAAATGGGGTGATATTGAAAAAAATCGTGATTCAAATTTGAATCATGCAGTAGATGCCATAATAGTTGCAAATTTAACTCCCGCATATATTGAAATTGCATCTGATTCTTTAAAGCTTCAATCTATATTTAACCGTTACAGAAAAGAAACTTATGAATATTCTGACTATCTTAAAAGATGTATTTCAAAGATGAAAAAGTATTATGGATTTAACGAAGAATATACCAGAGCTCTTTTGTCTAATAAGGCAAGAGTACCTTCATTCGTGCCCTTCCTCGGAAAAGAAATTAAAATTAGGCTTGAGGATGAAAGTAAAGAAAAATTCAAGGAAAGTGTTTCCGTATATTACAAAAACATTGCACCGGCAGATTTTTATGAAAATCTTGATATGCCTTTGGTTTCTTATAAAGCAGAAAGGAAATTCAGAGGAGCAATAGCCGACCAAAAACCTATAAAAATTGTCGAAACAGAAGACAAAAAATATAAAATCGGAAGAAAACAAATAAAAACCATAACCGCTTCTGATATTGCGTATATTCAATCAAATGACACACAAATGATAGAATATTTGCACACAATTTTAGATTCAAAGCCGGAAAAATATACCGTTGAAAACTATATGAATGAAAATGGACTTAAAGATTTTGTGCTTCCAAATGGCAGAAAAATTTTCAAGATTTCTTTGCGTGAAAAAAATCCATTTTCAAATTTCCATACAATAGTTAAAACGGATGGCAATAGAACAACACTCGGAATGTTAAAGTATTATTGTATAGAACTTTATGAAACGGTTGACGGAACACTTGGAATAACGGGAATAAGATATGTGGATATTATTAAGAAGAACAAAAAACTTTATTGTAAAGATTCATCTCTTCCGCAAGACTACAAAAAGCATAAAATGTATATTTTCAAAAATGATTATGTAATTGCGTTCGACAGCAACGGCAAAGAAAAATTCAGCGGTTTTTATCAGTCTGCAAATGCTGTATCAAGAGGCGAATTTAATTTTCTTAAAAACAACAGCAAAAGTTTTATTGGTTCCATAAGAAAAAAAGATGATGTCAAAAAATATGATGTTTCTATACTCGGAAAGGTTGGTGGCGAAATCAAATGTTCCGAACCCTTACAGTTAATTTCGGAGAAAAATTAAAAGTTAAAGACGATTGGCTTGTAGTGGAAATTGCTGATGAAGAAAGGAAAATTCCCATTGAAGACTTGTATTCGGTTGTTGTAGATAATCAAGAAACTTCAATAACCGTTCCCGCTCTCCATAAACTTACCGATTTCGGTGTGCATATACTTATTTGCAACGAAAAGCATCAACCTGTCACGATCGTTCTGCCGCAAAATACTCATTACAGACCTCTTAATGTGATAAGAAAACAACTTTCTCTTTCGGAAGAATTTAAGGACAAAATTTGGGATAAAATAGTTAAAGCAAAAATAAAAAACCAAGCAGAAGTTTTAAAACTGTGCGGCGGAAAATCCGAAAAAGTTGAGCGCATAAAGGAACTTGCTGACGAGGTGATTGATGGCGATGAGGGAAACCGTGAAGGAATTGCTGCAAAGATGTTTTTTAGAGAAATGTATGGTAGTTCGTTTGTTCGTATGCATGATGATGGGATAAATGCTGCGCTAAACTATGGATATACAGTAATTCGTTCTGCTTTTTGCAAAACTCTTTGCGCATACGGATATAACTGTGTTCTTGGTGTTCACCATATAAATGAATCAAATGCTTTTAATTTGGCAGATGATTTGATGGAGCCTCTGCGTCCGGTTGTGGATATGTGGGTTGATGACAACAACGAAGATTTACTTGACAATCTTTCAAGAACACAAAGAAACCAACTTGCTTGTATAATCAATGATGATATTGTTATTGACGGTAAAATAATGCGAATAAGAAATGCCATTGATAAGTATGTTTCTTCACTGACTTCGGCAATAGAGCATCAAAATGTAAGTCTACTGAAAACACCAAAAATAATCAGAACAAACAGAGAAGGAAAAGATGATTAACCGAAATATGCGAGTTTTAGTGTTGTTTGATTTACCGACCGCCACAAAACCAGAAAGGCGGGAATATGCAAAATTCAGAAAATTTCTTATTAAAGACGGCTATAATATGCTTCAATTTTCCGTTTATAGCCGAATTACACAAAATCATGATGATGCAAACAAGCATATTGAAAGACTTGGAAAAAATCTTCCTTTAAAAGGCTCGATAAGAGTTTTAAAAATAACTGAAAAGCAATATGCTTCAATGCTTATTATGCTCGGAACGAAAACGGCGACGGAAAATTTTCTTACGCCCAGGGACTTTATTGAATTGTAACTTGTTTTTTTATTCGTATTATGTTATATTAAGTTTAAGGTTTTAGTTCTCTGATGGATATTGATAAACTTATACTCATAATACTCGACTCCTAACACATTTAAGTTTTAGTTCTCTGATGGATATTGATAAACTTATACTATCATATTGAAGAACAACTTGTGTCGGATGTTTTAGTTCTCTGATGGATATTGATAAACTTATACTTTTATTCATTGTTTTTACCTCACTTTAATGTTTTAGTTCTCTGATGGATATTGATAAACTTATACAAGCAGCTACGGGCTCCCATACAACCGCATGTTTTAGTTCTCTGATGGATATTGATAAACTTATACCTTCTATTGTTAGTATACTTCCTATATGTCGTTTTAGTTCTCTGATGGATATTGATAAACTTATACTTATTTCAGTGCTTTTGAAGTCGTTGAGGGTTTTAGTTCTCTGATGGATATTGATAAACTTATACGCTTCTCTCGGAACATCGAAACCGGTAAAAGTTTTAGTTCTCTGATGGATATTGATAAACTTATACGAACCAAAGGCTCTCATTGTTAGAGAGTTTGTTTTAGTTCTCTGATGGATATTGATAAACTTATACTGTATAAATTCGTATTCAATCAAAGAACGGTTTTAGTTCTCTGATGGATATTGATAAACTTATACACGTAAAATAATATATTGCGTCATATGTTGTTTTAGTTCTCTGATGGATATTGATAAACTTATACCGAGAAGTTCGTCCATATATGCATCCTGCTGTTTTAGTTCTCTGATGGATATTGATAAACTTATACAAATGTGCAACCGAGTTTTTCCGCCAAATCGTTTTAGTTCTCTGATGGATATTGATAAACTTATACATTGATAAAATCGCATTTGCCAAAGTCAAGTTTTAGTTCTCTGATGGATATTGATAAACTTATACGTGTTCCGATCCGTTTACTCGTATGCCGTGTTTTAGTTCTCTGATGGATATTGATAAACTTATACCTGTTCACATTTCGGTGCCGGTTCGGATATGTTTTAGTTCTCTGATGGATATTGATATTGTTTTAATGCAAAAAACCTCCCCGTTCGGGGAGGTTAATTTTGTTTTGGGCTTTAATTATTTTGCGTCGTATTTGTCTACAACTTTTTTAATTCTGTCGGCAGGGTCGAGAAGTGTGCTGATTGAATTATCGTTGTTTAAAGTATCAACCAAAAGTGCGATATATTTTGACATATTTACGCTTACATACCACTCTCTTGACAAAAGTTCGGGTGTTTGATAAATAAGATTTGTGGTGAATATCTTATCAATTATGCCGTTTTTATAATACTCGTCAAACTTATCGAGTCCATCTACGAAAAGACCGAATGTTGAGAAAACAAAAATTCTCTTTGCGCCTTTTTCCTTGAGTTTCTTTGCAATATCAAGCATTGATTCACCGCTTGATATCATATCGTCAACTAAAATCAAGTCTTTGCCCGTGATGTCGTTACCTAAAAATTCGTGGGCTTCAATCGGGTTTCTGCCGTTTACAACAACCGAGTAATTTCTTCTCTTATAGAACATTCCGAGCGGAATACCCAAAACGGAAGAATAGTAAATGCAACGGCCCATACCGCCCTCATCGGGTGAAACTATCATAGCGCTTTCTTTATTGAGTTTAACATCGGGAACGGTTTTAAGAAGTGCTTTAATCATCTGATAAGCCGCCTGAACATTATCAAAGCCGTCGAGCGGAATGGCATTGTTTACACGGGGGTCGTGAGCATCAAAGGTGATGATATTCTTAACACCCATATTAACAAGTTCCTGCAAAGCCATAGCGCAGTCCATAGACTCTCTTGCGGTTCTTCTGTGCTGTCTGCCCTCATAGAGCATAGGCATAATTACCGTAATTCTTCTTGCCTTACCGCCGAACGCCGCAATAACACGCTTTAAATCTTGGAAATGGTCATCTGGGCTCATCGGAACGGTTTGTCCATACATTTTGTATGTAACATTGTAGTTGAAGCAATCGCAGATAATATAGGCATCAAGACCTCTTGCGGTATGGTTTAAAACCGCCTTGGCTTCGCCTGTTCCGAAACGGGGACAGTTGGCGCCTACAACGAAACTTTCGTCTTCGGGAATATTTCTCCACTGTTTCAAATAGTAATCAACCTGAGAAGAAATACCCTCACAACCTCTCATACTTACGATGGCAAGGTCGCCATACGGAGTATGCTTAAAATCAATGTTTGACATCTTAAAACCCTCCGAACTTTTTTAACTGATTATATAATAACACATTTCGTTCGACATAAAAAGACTTTTTATTAAAAAAATATAATATTCAGTATAAAAATATCGTTGCTATAATGACGGTTTTTTGTTATAATTAAACAAGTATAAATTTTGAGGGGGATAACTATGCCTAAAGTTACTCTTTTAGCACACACGCCCGACCCCGAGCGCACCGTTGCGTTTGCCGCAAAACTTTGTTACAGTTCGTCGGGAATAGAAGATTTAAGGGACGGTTTAACCGAAGAAAAGATAAGTTCTTTTGTAAAAATGCTTGCCGATATGGGACACGAAAGTCCGATAGAGCATGTGAGTTTCACATTCGGAATAGAGGGAATAAGCCGTGCGTGCACGCACCAACTTGTCCGCCACAGACTTGCATCTTACAGTCAGAAAAGTCAGAGGTATGTAACCGAGGGCGCATTCGAGTATATCGTTCCTCCCGAAATTGCCGAAAACGAAAAGGCGCTTGCCCTTTATAAAAAAACGATGGCTGAAGACCAAAAGGCGTATGACGAAATTGCCGAAGCGTTAAAAGAAAAGCATTTTAAAACTTTTTGTGCCGAGGGTTTTGATGAAAAGACGGCAGGGCGTATGGCGGAAAAGAAAGCAATAGAGGACGCCCGTTTTGTTTTGCCTAATGCCTGCGAAACGAAAATTGTCGTTACAATGAATGCAAGAACGCTTATGAACTTCTTTCATCACCGTTGCTGTAACAGAGCGCAGTGGGAGATAAAAGCGGTCGCCGATATGATGCTTAAAGAGGTTTCGGCGGGTGCGCCGAATTTGTTTAGAAACGCAGGGCCTTCCTGCGTTGCGGGGGCTTGTCCTGAGGGAAAAATGACCTGCGGAAAAGCGAAAGAAATGCGTGAATTTTACGGGGAATTAAAGAAAAATGGGTAAACTTATCGTTATAGAAGGACTTGACGGAAGCGGAAAATCAACACAGCTTGAGTTACTTCCGAAAGCACTTAAAGAAAGAGGAATTGAAACAAAAAGTGTTTCTTTTCCCGATTACGAGAGTAATTCAAGTGCGCTTGTTAAGATGTATTTAAACGGAGAATTCGGCAAAAAGCCCGACGATGTAAATGCGTTTGCCTCCTCGGTTTTTTATACCGTTGACCGTTTTGCCTCTTTCAAGAAAAACTGGGGCGAATACTATAATAACGGCGGAGTAATAATATCGGGAAGGTATACCACTTCAAATGCCGTCCACCAAACATCAAAATTGAGTAAAGAGCAGTGGAAAGGCTTTCTTGACTGGCTTTATGATTTTGAGTATAACAAGGTCGCAATTCCAAAGCCGGACAAGGTGATTTTCCTTGATATGCCGATAGAGGTTTCTCAAAAACTGCTTTCGGGCAGATATAAGGGCGATGAAACCAAAAAGGATATTCACGAAAGCAATACGGAATACCTTTCCCGTTGCAGAGAGGCGGCAACCTTTACGGCAAACTATTCGGGATGGACGGTTATTCCGTGTGCCGAAAACGGTAATCCGAGAAGTATAGAAGATATAAGCAAAGATATTTTAAAGGAAGTTTTGAAGGTTTTATAATGATTTATGTGTTTTTGGCAGAGGGCTTTGAAGAACTCGAAGCACTTGCTCCCGTAGACATTTTAAGGAGAGCAAAAAAAGAAGTTGTCACCGTCGGCGTTACGGGTAAAACGGTTAAAGGTGCGCACGGTGTTCCGGTGGTTTGCGATATTTCGATTGATGAGGCGGAATTTTCCGAAAAAACCGAGGCAATCGTTTTACCGGGCGGAATGCCGGGAACTTTAAATCTCGAAAAAAGCGAAAAGGTAAATAAATTCATTGATTTTGCCGAGGAAAACAAAAAGATAATCGGTGCAATATGTGCAGCACCGGGCATTTTGGGTAAAAAGGGACTTTTAAAGGGCAAAAAAGCCACCTGCTTTACGGGCTTTGAAAAAGACCTTTCGGGAGCCGAGGTTTTAAGCACACCCACTGTGTCGGACGGTAATATTGTTACGGCTTTCGGCGCAGGCGCGGCGTTTCAGTTCGGATTTGAACTGCTTAAGGCGTTAACCGATGAAGAAACGGCACAAAATATCAGAAAATCTACTCGTTTTGGAGAATAATATGGAAGAAAATAAAAACAGTCAGTTTGATGATTTTAAACTTGACGGCGGATTTAAAATAGACGAATATAAGAAGCCGGTCGGTCCGAAACATCAAAAAAGTAAAAACAAAGGAATAAAAACGGTAATTTGGATAATCTCAATTATTATTGTATCGGTTGCGATTGCTTTCGGTATAATCTATATGGGCGCAGATTATTTAGGTATCGGTTTCGGCAGGGGCGATAACTGCACCGTTGAAATTGAGGAAGGCTCATCTACCGTAAAAATTGCCGAAAAGTTAAATGAAACGGGCTCCGTTAAAATACCGTTGCTTTTCAGAGTTTATTCAAAGTTAAAGCACTTTGACGGTAAGTATAAATACGGTGTTTACAATTTTAATACCGAATCGGGATATGAGTCGCTTGCGAATATGCTTATGACCGAGGGTGCAAAGGCGGAAAGTGTAAAGGTAACAATTCCCGAAGGCTCAAGCGTTGATGATATCGCAAAACTGCTCGAAAAAAACAAGGTTTGCAGTAAGTCCGATTTTATTGATGCCGTTCAGGACGGAAAATTCAACTATGATTTTGTAAAGGCAATTCCCGAAAATACGGTTTATTACAGACTTGAGGGTTATTTATATCCCGAAACCTATGATTTTTACTGTTACGATTCAAAGGAATGTGCTTTCCTTGCCGTCGATAAAATGCTTTCAACCTTAAATGAGAGGTTAAAGAAGGAGAACATTGACATAAGCGGAGCAAAAATAGGCTCAAAGGAATATAATTTGCACGAAATTTTAACCATGGCGTCTATCGTTGAACTTGAAGCAGGCGGAGAAAAGGCGGAAATGGCAAAAGTTGCGGCGGTATTCTATAACAGACTTTCGAGCAAAGATTTTCAAACGCTCGGTTCTTCACCCACCAAAAAATACCCATACGGAAACGGTAAGTATGATACTTATGAGTGTGCGGGACTGCCTGTAGGACCGCTGTGTTCTTCCGGTATATCCTCGATTAATGCGGCATGCAACCCGACAGAAAATTTCGATTTCTATTATTTTGTAACCGATAAATCAATGAAATTCTATTATACAAAAACGCTTTCGCAACATAATAGACTAATAGCAAAACTTAAGGCAGAGAACAACTGGATATATGAGTATTTTGAATAAATTGCCCGAACTTTTGTGTCCTGCCGGCGATTTGGAGAGGCTTAAAACTGCGGTAGACTTCGGTGCCGATGCGGTTTATCTTGCAGGCAAAGAGTTCGGAATGAGGACGGCATCGTCAAATTTCGATAATGACGATTTGATAAACGGAATAGAATACGCCCACAAAAACGGCGTTAAGGTGCATGTTACCTGCAATACACTTCCTCACGAGGACGAGGTGGAAAAACTTCCGGAATTTTTGGAATTTTTAAACAGTTCGGGTGCCGATGCGGTCATTGCTTCCGACCTCGGCACAATTTCGCTTGTGAAAAAATATGCACCCGATTGCGATTTGCATGTTTCGGTGCAGTCGGGAACGGTAAACCACCTGACCGCTGCACAGTTTTATAATATGGGTGCAAAAAGAGTTGTGCTTGCCCGTGAACTTTCGCTTGATGAGATAGCAAGCATAAGGGCAAAAACGCCCAAAGAACTTGAACTTGAAGCGTTCGTGCACGGTGCTATGTGTGTTTCGTTTTCGTCAAGGTGTCTTTTGTCGAGTTATATGACGGGCAGAGATGCAAACCGAGGCGATTGCGCTCAACCGTGCAGGTGGAGTTATTCGCTTATGGAGCAAACCCGGCCGGGACAGTATTTTGATATAACCGAAACCGATAAGGGAACATATATTTTAAATGCAAATGATATGTGTATGGCACCGCACCTTGATAAAATGGTTGATGCCGGAATATCGAGTCTTAAAATTGAGGGCAGGGCAAAAACCGAGTATTATGTTGCAGTTACGGCAAACGCATACAGAGGTGCGATAGACAGTCTTAAAGATTGCAAAGGCAAATGGAAACTGCCCGAATGGGTGGAAAATGAATTAAATACCATAAGCCACCGCACCTATTCAACGGGTTTTTATTTCGGCACTCCGCAAAATGCGCAAACCTATAAAGATGCAGGGTATATAAGAGACTATGCCCTTGCGGCGATTGTTACGGGATACGAAAACGGCAAAATCACAGCCGTTTTGAAAAACAAATTTTTTGCAGGCACTGTGCTTAACTGTTTAGAGGCAGGCAGTGTGCCGTTTGAAGTTAAAACCGATATGCTTTTCGATGAAAAGGACAGTCCGATTGACAGTGCTCCCCACCCGATGAGCATTATAAAAATTCCGTTTGAGCGCCCGATAAAGAAAGGCTCAATGCTTCGTATGAAAGCCGAATAATGCCGGTAGCGGGCGGATGTGAACATCCGCCCTATTTTTATATCATCTTTATTGCACCTTCACATAATTTCTAATTTTGAAATTCTGAATATATAAGTAAAAAGCCCGCCGCCACATTTGTGGCGGCGGATAGTTTTTTAATTTGAAACGATTATTGTCTTCTTAAAAGTTTTTTTATTTTACAAGTTTTACACATAGGATGATTCAACTCGTTTTGCTCTTTTGGCAAAATGGCATCGCTTAATACTTTTTTGTATTCTTTTTTGCAATCTTCACAAACTAAAACATATTCAGCTCTTATTGGCATAATATCTCCTTTATTTTTTATGTAAAACTATTTTTTCATCTCCGATTTTTTCCAACTTGTATTTTCTCAGCTTGTTTAATGCGGCGATTCCACCGCCTGCCGCTCCTATAGAAACAGCAGACATTGCCGCTCCTGCACCTAAACCGGCAGATGCAGCTCCAAAACCGACAATGCCGGCAGGTGCAGTTGCAGGTGCAGAAGTTCCGCCTGTTGCAACAGTAGCAATAGTAGCTCCTATAGCAATTGTTAAACCAAGCGCACACGCTCCCCATGCGACCTTTCCGGTAGCTTTAATTTTAATTGTTTTTTTGGCTAAATCACCTTCGATTTCAATGTAACTTTCTCCGTTTTTTATAGCTTTACCTAATTCTTTTTCGTTATTGACAAACATATTCATTCTCCTTTGCCGTTTGTTCTTTTATTTTTTTTATTTTTTTTGCAATACTGCAAAATGCAGAACTTAATTTAATGTTATTCCACTGGTTTCTGGATGGATGAGGAATACAAATTTTATCACATTGCTTTTTTGATGTTTTATTAAAATAAGTTTCGGCGAACTTTCCGCATAAAACAAATAAGCAAGAATTATTGATGTCTTTAATTCTGTGGTTAAAATTGTTTATTATGCATTTTTCAAGTTGATTGTATTTTTGGCATCTGTGTTTTAAAACGCTTTTGTAATTTCTTCTTATAAAGGATAAATCTGTATTTACATCACAGTTCTCGGTATTTTGCAACGGTATATTTACTACATTAACTACAGCTATTTTTTTATTAAGCAGATTGTCATTTTTTAAGTAATTTCCAAAGCTTTTATCAGAGCTTTTTTCAACGAGTTTTTTCATAACGGTTTTTCCCGATTGCCCTGCCAAAGGATATTTAAATTTAATTTCTTCGTTATGCGGCGATTCCAAAACAAAACAAATTTTCAATTTTGAAACATCTTTTGGAATAATATCATCAACGAAGCATCCGTTTTTTGATGCGCTTTTTTCTATGCAATTGTAGTTCATAACACTTTCACCTTTTCCCCCTGTGCTCTGAGCCACATATAGATGCCGTCGCCGTAGGTTTCGGCGGAGATTAGATATACTCCGTCTTTTTCCTCTGAAATTTTTGCGGTAGGGAGGCGGTCTAAAATGGCCTCAAGCACACCGGAATAATAGAATTTTACTGTTTTAAGCTCTCCCGAATACATAAACTGTATTCTTTTTCTGAATTCGCCGTCATCAAATTTATCTCTATACGGCACTGAAAAGGTTTCGCCGGTCGGTTTTGTATCTACCATTCGGTCAACACGGAAAACTATAGGGTAATCGACCTTGTTTTGGGCATCAAATCCAATCAGATAAAAGTAAAATTCCGAAAACAGAATTGATACCGGCTTTATTAACTTTTTACTTTGCTTGCCGTCTTGGCGATGGTAATAGAACTCAATTACTTTTTGTTCTGTTATGTATTTTGAAAGCTGCCACAAAGGACTTAACAGATTTTTTTCGTGTTTTAACGGTACGTAATTAAAATACTCATTTCTTATAATGCTTTCAGCGGTTTTACGGTCTTCGGGAGCAATCTGCATTATTAGTTTCTCAATTATTCCCGAAAGTTCGGTTTTGTTAAATGCTCTGCTTTCAAGAAGTATTTTACAAAGTGCTGTCGCTTCCTCGTTTGTAAGCCACTCTCTTTGGAGTCGAACAAGATAGTAGACATCTTTTGCTTTATCGTAGCGAATAGATGTTTCAATTTCCGTAAAGTGTTCTTCGGCAAGGTAGGCACGCAGGTCATCAATATCACGCTGAATTGTTTTCGGTGCCACACCAAATTCATCAGCTAACCTTTGCTTATTTACCGTTTCACCTTTGTTGAGGCGTTCATAGATATTAAGCAAACGAAAACCTTTATTTCCGTTGTATTTTGTTTCCAAATTTATCACCACTTTCATTATAACTTTTTTTGCTGTTGTTTTCAATATATTTTGCTAATGCATACATTGCTTTATACGGCATAAATTCGGTCCGGCTTTCTTGAAAAAATAAATTTTGAACCCCATTAAACATAATCAATTCTCCACTCTACGAAATATTATTTTTGACAGTATAAAAGCAAGATAAATTATTGCAAAATAACCGATAAGTGCTTTTATAAGATTTACTCCGATGATAAAACATACAATTTCAAATAAAATCATTACTGTAAACAAAAAAGCAATTTTATTGTTTATTTTAGAAATGATTTTTGCCATTACCAGAAGTGAAAGTAAAGCCACGATTATGCAGGATATTAAAATTAAGATTATCATAAAAGTCATCCTTGTAATTCAGTTTAATTTCATTTTATCACAGATGATGGACACATTTTGGGAGTTATCAGCAAAATTTTATTTTTTTAAAATTCGGCAATACTAATTGACGGGGTGTTTTTTATGTTTAAGCAAAATTTTGGCGGCGGAAAACCCGATTCGGCATTTTATAAACGCGGTGTGGCTTGCTTTTTTGTGATGCTCTGCCTTTTTTTGAGCGCGGTTTTAAGACTCTTTGTTGTTTCTACGGGTAAAGAATATGCGCTTGCGCAAAAAACGCAGTCGAACTTCCGCATAACCGTATCTTCGATAAGGGGGACGGTGTATGACTGCAATATGGTGGCGCTTACCAATAATAAAAAAGAATTGTATGCCGTAATTCCGCCTACCCCTCAGGCGATAATGAGTGTTCCCTCTTTTTTGCACGGAGAAGAAAAAGAAACCGTGCTTAAAACTCTTAAAGAAAACAAACCTGCAGTCTGCAGACCAAAGGGTAAAATAACCGATAAATCTATAAAAACCACCTATGTTTATTCAACCGATGAAGATAATTTCATTGCCGCGCATATAATAGGTTATACAGATTCCTCCCTGCACGGTGTTTGCGGTATACAGTCGGCTTACGACGATATTCTCTATAACGAAGACGGCGTTTCGGCGGTTTACGAAGCAAACGGTAAGGGTGATATACTTATGGGAGCGGGAGTCCGGTTCGATAACGATTTGTCCAAGGTTGCAGACGGAGTTGTGCTTACATTAGATTCAAGAATTCAGCGGATAGCCGAGCAGGAAACCTCTGATTTAACAAAGGGTGCGGTGATTGTCTGCGACACAAAAAGCGGTAAATTGAGGGCAGTTGTGAGCCGTCCCGATTTTTCGGTGAGCAATATTGAAAGTGCCTTAAACGACGAAAACGCACCGCTTATAAACAGAGCCTTTACGCCTTTTTCGGTAGGCTCGGTATTTAAACCCTGCGTCGCCGCCGCCGCAATAGAAAACGGTTTGGGCGGTTTTAAGTATACCTGTGTCGGTAAAACGCATATAATTGACCGAGATTTTTCCTGCCATAAAAAAGACGGACACGGTGCGGTAGACCTCAAAAACGCACTTGCCTTTTCCTGCAATACATTTTTTTATAATCTTTCGATAAATTTGGGTGCAAAAGAGATATACAAAAAAGCCGAAATGCTTAATTTCGGCAACCGATTTAAAATCGCTCAAAATATGTATGTCGAGGGCGGAAATTTAACAACCGAAAAAGAAATAGTAAACGAAGCAATGCTTGCAAATTTCGGAATTGGTCAGGGAAGTTTGCTTTTAAGCCCCGTTTCCATGCTTACACTTTATATGAGTATAGCGAACAAAGGCTGCTACCGACTGCCGAGCATTGTCGAAAAAACCATAAAAAACGGTAAAACCGAAAAGTATAAAATCTCGCCCGAAACAAGAGCAATGAAAGAAACAACGGCAGATACGCTCAAGTCGTATTTAAAAGAGGTTGTTTTAAACGGAACGGGCAAGGCGGCAGATGTTAAAGGAGTGCAGATTGCAGGGAAAACCGCAACGGCGCAGACGGGAAGATACGATAAATCGGGTAAAGAAATAACAAACAGTTGGTTTTGCGGTATTTTTTCGGTAAAATCCGATGAATATGCGGTTGTTGTAATGTCTGAAGGGGAGTCGCAGGTTTCGGTTTCCGCAATTTTTTCAAAAATCGCAGAAAAAATAGCAGGTCTTACTTGACAGTATGCATATATGTATGTATAATTGTATACACTCATACAGTTATACAAGAATGCAGTCGGTTTATTACCGCTTGAAAGGATATGATTTTATGCTCGAATTATCAAACAAAAGTAATTTGCTCGAACAGGATACATATAAGTATTCGTTGCAGGATGTAAGCGAGCCTAACCTATACCGTGATTGCTATGAATATAAGGATGTTCCGAAGGTTGCGTTCAACCACCGCCGTGTTCCGATGGGAATGCCTAAGGATATTTGGATAACCGATACATCTTTAAGAGACGGTCAGCAGTCGGTTGAGCCGTATACGGCAGACCAGATTGTAAACCTTTATAAGTATATGTCAAAACTCGGAGGACCTTACGGAATTATCCGCCAGACCGAATTTTTTGTATACAGTAAAAAAGACCGTGAGGCAATAGCAAAATGTCAGGAACTCGGTTTGAAATTTCCCGAGATTACCACTTGGATAAGGGCAAATAAAGAGGACTTTAAACTCGTTAAAGATTTGGGTATAAGAGAAACGGGAATTTTGGCGTCTTGCAGTGATTACCATATTTTCAAAAAGTTAAAAACCACTCGCCAAAAGGCGATGGATATGTATCTTGAAGCGGCTTATCAGGCGTTTGAAGCAGGGGTTATGCCGCGCTGTCATTTAGAGGATATTACCCGTGCCGATTTTTACGGTTTTGTAGTTCCTTTTGTAAATGAACTTATGAAGATGTCGCGCCAGGCAGGAATACCGGTAAGAATTCGTGCCTGCGATACCATGGGATACGGAATACCGTATCCGGAGGTCGCATTGCCGAGGAGTGTGCCGGGAATAATTTACGGTTTGCAGCAGTATTCCGATGTTCCGAGCGAAATGCTCGAATGGCACGGACACAACGATTTTTACAAATCGGTTGCAAACGCATCTACTGCTTGGCTTTACGGAGCATCTGCGGTCAACTGTTCTCTGCTCGGAATAGGCGAGCGCACCGGCAATGTTCCGCTTGAAGCAATGGTTATGGAATACGCATCGCTTCGAGGCTCTTTTGACGGTATGGACCCGACGGTTATCACCGAAATTGCCGAATACTTTACAAAAGAAATAGGGTATAATATTCCGCCGATGACACCGTTTGTCGGAAAAAACTTTAATGTTACGAGGGCGGGAATTCACGCCGACGGACTTTTAAAAGACCAGGAAATATATAATATTTTTGATACCGATAAAATTTTAAACCGACCTGCGTCGGTTATGCTCGGTAAAACTTCAGGACTTGCCGGAATAGCATATTGGATAAATCAAAACTACCGTCTTGAAGGCGAAAATCAGGTTGACAAGCGGAGTGAACTTGTGGTTTTGCTTAAAGAGTGGATAGACAAAGAGTATGATGACGGCAGACAAACTGCACTTTCACCGCACGAAATCGAGCAAAAAATTGATGAATTGTCGGGCGGAAAATTCAAGGGAGGTCTTTAATTTTGGAACATAAGACAATTTCTTTGGCAGACCAGGTTTTTGAACATATAGAAAAAGATATTTTAAGCGGTGTATATAAAACGGGTGACATTTTAACCGAAACCCATTTAAGCGCCGAACTCGGTGTAAGCCGAACTCCGATAAGAGAGGCTTTGAGAAGACTCGAGCAGGAACATTTAATAGAGGAAACGGGCAAGGGCGCAGTGGTTATCGGTATATCCGATGACGACCTCGAGGATATATTCCTTATAAGAGGTAAACTTGAAGGACTTGTTTGCAGAAGCGTGGCGGAAAATCACGACGAAGAACAACTTGATGAACTTCGCAAAACGGTGGAACTTCAGGAATTTTATGTTTCAAAGGCAGACCCCGAAAACATAAAACTTATGGATAATAAGTTTCACGATTTGATTTACAGAATGAGCGGAAGAAATATAATTTGCGAAATATTAAAACCGTTGCATAATAAAATTCAAAAATACAGGCGTGTTGCCGTAACAAACAAGAGCCGTGCGTCAGCGTCGGTCGCCGAGCACAGAGCGATTTTAACGGCGATAGAAAACGGGGATGCAGAGAAAGCCTACGAACTTTCGGTCAAGCATATAGAAAACGCATATAACCATATAAAGAAGGTATAAAAATGGGATATACAATAGCACAGAAGATAATAAAAAGCCATCTTATAAGCGGTGAAATGAAGGTCGGAAGCGAAATCGCGCTTAAAATCGACCAGACCTTAACTCAAGATGCGACGGGAACTATGGCGTATCTTGAATTTGAAACGATGGGACTTAAAAGGGTAAAAACCGAAAAAAGTCTTGCCTACATAGACCACAATACATTGCAGTCGGGTTTTGAAAATGCCGATGACCACAGATATATTCAGTCGGTGGCAAAAAAGCACGGAATAGCCTTTTCCCGTCCCGGAAACGGAATTTGCCATCAGGTTCAGCTTGAGCGTTTCGGAAAACCGGGCAAAACGCTTATCGGCTCGGACAGCCATACTCCCACGGGCGGCGGAATCGGAATGCTTGCCATGGGCGCAGGCGGTTTGGATGTTGCCGTTGCAATGGGCGGCGGTGCATATTATATTACATATCCCAAAATGTATAAGGTGAATTTAACGGGAAAACTCAAGCCTTTTGTTTCGGCAAAGGATATAAGCCTTGAAATATTAAGAATTTTGTCGGTAAAAGGCGGAGTGGGCGCTATTATAGAATGGGGCGGAGAAGCCATAAAAACACTGTCCGTTCCCGAGAGAGCAACCATAACAAATATGGGGACGGAACTCGGTGCGACAACCTCTGTTTTCCCGTCTGACGAAAGAACGAGAGAGTTTTTAAAGGCTCAGGGCAGAGAACAGGATTTTGTTGAGCTTCAAAGCGACCCCGATGCCGAATACGATAAGATAATTGACATAAATCTTGATAATCTTGTTCCGCTTATCGCCTGTCCGCACAGTCCCGATAATGTTGTTACGGTTGAATCGTTAAAGGGCACAAAGGTAGACCAGGTTTGCATAGGCTCATGCACCAATTCATCGCTTCTTGGTATGTTAAAGGTTGCGGCGCTGCTAAAAGGCAAAACGATTAAGTCGTCGGTGAGTTTATCGGTATCGCCCGGCTCGAAGCAGGTGTTAAGTATGCTTTCGGACAGCGGTGCTTTGAGTGATATTTTGGCTTCGGGCGCAAGACTTCTCGAATGTGCCTGCGGACCGTGTATAGGAATGGGCTTTTCTCCGAATTCCGCCGGTGTTTCACTCCGCACATTCAACCGAAATTTTGAGGGAAGAAGCGGAACTGCCGATGCAGGTGTTTATCTTGTTTCTCCCGAAACAGCGGTTGCCGCCGCGCTTACGGGTGAAATCACCGACCCGAGATTGCTCGGGGAAATGCCTGATATTAAAATGCCGGAAAAGTTCAAAATAGACGATACTGCCGTTTTGTTACCCGAAACCGAAGAAAAAGCCGGAGAAGTGGAAATTTTAAGAGGGCCGAATATCAAGCCGTTCCCGACCTCAAAGGCAGTAGAAGATAATCTTTGCGCCGAAGTTTCTTTAAAGGTCGGAGATAATATCACAACCGACCATATTATGCCGGCAGGCGCTAAAATTCTTCCGTTCCGTTCAAATATTCCGCATCTTTCGCAGTTCTGCTTCGGTGTTTGCGATAAATCTTTCCCCGAACGCGCAAAGGCACTCGGAGAGAGCATAGTGGTAGGCGGAATAAACTACGGTCAGGGTTCTTCAAGAGAACACGCCGCATTGGTTCCTATGTATTTGGGAGTCCGTGCGGTTATCACCAAAAGTTTTGCACGAATACATGTTGCAAACCTTATAAACGCAGGTATTATGCCGCTTACATTTAAAAATCCCGAAGATTATGAAAAGATAAATGAGGGCGATAAACTGTCTATTAAAAATATATATTCGGGTATGGATAACGGCACGGTTGTTTTGGAAAATGAAACAAACGGTGAGAAAACAGAACTTTCCTGCTCGTTTACCGAAAGACAGAAAAACATTTTAAAGGCAGGAGGTCTCTTGGCATACACCAAGGAAAACTGATATGGAAAATTATGTTGAAAGTGCGGTAGCACAGTTTGAAAATTTGTTAAAAGAGCAAATTGAAAGAGAAAAACGAATGGAGTCGGAAAACGGCGCAACCGATTTTTCGGCGCTTGAAACAATAGTTGTCGGAATTTGCGGCGGCGACGGCATAGGCCCGATAATTTCCCGTGAAAGCGAAAGACTTTTGAATATTCTTTTAAAGGACGAAATTTCTTCGGGGAAAATCGTGCTTAAAAAAATCGAAGGACTCACAATCGAAAACCGTATTGCCGAAAACAAGGCTATCCCCGACGATGTTTTGGCGGAAATAAAGAAATGCAATGTTATTTTAAAGGCGCCGACCACCACGCTTAAAGGCGGAACGCTCGAAAGCGCAAATGTTGCGATGCGCCGTGAACTTGACCTTTATGCGAACGTCCGTCCGGTTTGCGTTCCCGAAAAGAATATCGACTGGATATTTTTCAGAGAAAACACCGAGGGTGAATATGTTTTAGGCTCAAGAGGTGTTGAAATTCCCGATACACTTGCTTTCGATTTCAAGGTGACAACAAATGCGGGAACAAAGCGCATTGCCCGTGCCGCTTTTGAATATGCAAAGAATAACGGCAAAAAGAATGTTGCCATAGTAACAAAGGCAAACATTATGAAAAAAACCGACGGTAAGTTTTCGGAAATATGCCACGAAATAGCCAAGGAATACCCCGAAATAACCGCCGATGATTATTATATTGATATTATGACCGCAAACCTTGTAAACGAACGCATAAGGAGTAATTTTGAAGTGTTTGTTTTGCCTAACCTTTACGGCGATATAATCACCGATGAGGCGGCGCAGATACAAGGCGGCGTCGGAACGGCAGGCAGTGCGAATATAGGCGATAAATATGCTATGTTTGAGCCGGTGCACGGCTCGGCTCCCCGTATGATTGAGGAGGGTATAGGCGAATATGCAAACCCGACGAGCATATTTAAGGCGAGTGAGTTGTTACTCCGCCATATAGGTCTTACAGATAAGGCGGATAGGTTGAGCAAAGCACTTGAAATCTGCACCAAAACCGAAAAAAGCGTAGTAGTTACGGGTGATACAGACGGTGCAACCTGTAAAGAATTTGCCGACTACCTTATTAAAACCGTTGAAAATTTATAAATTTTTAAGATTATACAAAAAATGCTCTTTCCGGACGGAAAGAGCTTTTTTGATACTATGGGATTTACGAGTATTTTAACGAAGCACGGCGGAAAATTTTTGTTCCAAAATCTGATTCGGGTTTGAATGCTTCGGTATGGGTAATATTATTCTTTTGTGATGGGAGCCTGATTATGTAATGCCGCACGGGTTTTGCGGATTTCGGCAAGGTTAGAGGTTAAGCCCTCATCGGCTCTCTTCATAATGTCATCAACAAAGTCCTGAGCGGCTTTTCTCATCTCACGGCTCTTTGTCTGGGCGTTTGCTATGATTTCGGTCGCCTTTTCCTGAGCGAGTTTAACTATTTCCTGCTCAGCCACCATAGCCTTTGCACGCTCATCGGCGGCACGGATAATTCCGTCAGCCTCACGCTTTGCAGTTGTGATGATTTCGGTGCGGTCGGCAACAATTCCTCTTGCCTGCTTAATCTCGCTCGGAATGTTAAGACGGATATCATCAACAACGGCACGAAGTTTTTCAACATCAACCACGGTCTTTTTGCCGGGAATTTTTATTCCGCTGTCCAATACCTCATCAAACTGTTCGAGTAATTCATCAAGTGTCATTTTTTTGTCCTCCGTTTATTTAATCGTTCTTCAGTCTTTCCTTGATTTCGCCGAGTATTTCGCGGGGAACGAACTCGGAAATGTCGCCACCCATACTTGCGATTTGCTTAACCATACTTGAACTTAAATACATATTTTCCGCACTTGTGGTCAAAAATATGGTTTCAACTTGCGGGTTAAGCTTTTTATTAGTCAGTGCCATCTGAAATTCGTATTCGAAATCAGACATGGCACGAAGACCCTTAATAATTGCACAGGCGTCTTTTTGCCTTGCATAGTCCGCCAAAAGACCGCCGTAAACATCTACTTCAACATTTTTAAGATGTCCAACCGATTTTAAAATAAAATCTTTGCGCTCTTCGGGAGTAAATGAGCCTGTTTTGTTCATATTTTTCATAACAACGACTATTATTTTATCAAACATAGCCGAGGCTCTTGTGATAATATCAATATGACCGAAAGTAATCGGGTCAAAACTTCCGGGACAAATTGCCGTTTTTTTATTCATCGGCGTTGCCTCGCTTTTTATATACAGTAACGGTTGTTTTGCCGAACTTGTAATTCTTGAAAACCGAAAAATCTTCAACACTTTCGGGAAGTTTTTCGTCGGTGGGATGTTCGCAGATAATAATGCCGTAATCACTCATTTTGGAAGTTATAAGCGGAAGTGCTTTTTCCAAAATACCCTTGTTGTAGGGCGGGTCAAGAAAAGCAATATCAAAAGTATCTTTTGTTTTTATAAGAAAACTTTGATAGTCTGACTTGAAAATAACGGCATCGTCTTCAAACGGAGTTCCGCTTAAATTTTTCCTGACTGCCAAAAGAGAAACCTCCGAACTGTCAACAAAAGTGGACTTAAGCGCTCCGCGGCTTAATGCTTCAATACCCATTTGACCGCAACCTGCAAAAAGGTCAAGCACTCTCCTGCCTTCAATATCAAACTGAATGGAACTGAAAACGGCTTCCTTTACCTTTTCCGAGGTCGGTCGCACAAGGTCATTGCCCGGCACGGTAACAAGGCGTCTGCCTCTCGCCGAGCCTGTAATAACTCGCATATAATCACACCAAACCTATTTTACCTATTTTATATATTATCACACCAAACACCCATATTTGTCAACACTTAAATTTAAAAAATACTAAATTTTATAAAAAACCTTTATTTCTTTTAAATAGTATGATATAATATTCTATACTTTTGTGTGGGAGATGAAATTATTTTGGCATCTTATGCGAAACTTTCAATAGCATCTCTTTTGCCTGTTTTTGTCTCAATGATTTTGTTCATTTGCGAAAAGAGAAAGTTTGCAGCAAAAATTCATCCTGCTGTCAGGCAAATTTTATACGGTATAATTTTCGGCTCACTCGCAATACTCGGAACCGAGTGGGGTATTCCTCTTAACGGCGCTCAGGTTAACTGCCGCGATGCCGCCGTTCTTTGTGCGGGACTTTTGTTCGGCAGTCCTGCCGGAATTATTGCAGGTCTTATAGGCGGTATCGAGCGTTATGTTGCGGTAGCCTGGGGAATAGGAACATTTACGCAGATAGCCTGTTCTGTTTCGACAATTATAGCAGGTTTCTATTCGGCATGGCTGCGAAAATATATGTTTGAAAATAAAAAGCCGAGTTGGGCTATGGCACTTGCGGTAGGTATCGTTATGGAAATATTCCATTTAACGATGGTCTTTATAACAAATATGGGCACTCCCGTAAAGGCTATGAATGTAGTTAAGGTTTGTTCGGTTCCGATGGTGTTGGCAAACGGAATTTCCGTTATGCTTGCAACGGTTGCCGTTTATCTGCTTTCGCAGGAAAGAAAACTGAAAAAGAAGGAAGATGTCCGCATTTCGCAGACGGTTCAGCGCTGGTTGCTTGTCGCGGTGGTTGTGGCGTTTGTTCTTACTTCGTTTTTCGTTTTACAGCTTCAAAACCAAATGGCAGAAACGCAGGCGCAAGATTCTCTTTCACTTGCCGGTGAAGATGTTTCAAATGAAATTTCCGATACACTTGATAAAGAACTTCTCGAATCTGCATATAAAGTCCGCGATATGCTTAACAACTATTCACTTGACGAAATATCGCAAAAAGAAGATATTGTCGAGATAAGCATAGTCGATAAAAACGGTATTATCACAAAGAGCACAAATTCGGATTTTGTAGGATTTGATATGAAATCGGGCGAACAGTCGGCGGAATTTATGTGCCTTTTAAAAGACAAGACCGAGTATGTCCAGGAGTTCACTTCAATCACATACAGTTCGAGAATTATGAGAAAGTATGCCGGCGTGCGATTGGATAACGGTTTTTTGCAAATCGGCTACGGCGAATCGCGCTTTAAGAGTGCGGTTGCGAAAACGGCAAGCGATATAACCAAAAACCGCCATGTCGGACAAACGGGATATATAATAATTTTCGATAAAGCATTTAACGCCGTAAGCGCACCGAAAGATGTTGATACGGACAAAGTAAAAAAAGATATATCTTCATTTAATCCGGAAAAAGATACAGATGTATTTTCGGCTGAAATACAAAAGGAAGATTATCTTTGCAAGTTTTCTTCGGTCGAAGGCCATTACATATTTGCCGCAATTCCCAAAACCGAAGCATACCAGTTCAGAAACATAGCAATGTATGTAAATACATATATGGAAATTCTTGTATTTGCGCTTTTGTTTGCAATAATTTACTTCATAGTTAAAAGGGTTGTCGTAAATCAAATAAAACAAGTAAACGGCTCGCTCGCAAAGATAACGGAGGGCGACCTCAACGAGATTGTCAATGTCCGCACAAACAAAGAATTCATATCTTTGTCGGAAGGTATTAACTCTACCGTTTCAACCCTTAAAAAATACATAGCGGAAGCGTCAGCCCGAATAGATAAAGAACTTGAATTTGCCAAAAACATTCAGTCATCTGCACTGCCGAGCACTTTCCCCGCTTTTCCGAAGCGCAAAGAACTTGATATTTTTGCTTCCATGCATACGGCAAAAGAGGTCGGCGGCGACTTTTACGATTTCTATTTTACCCATACAAATATATTTAATTTTCTTGTTGCCGATGTTTCGGGAAAGGGTATTCCGGCGGCAATGTTTATGATGCGTGCAAAAACCGAACTTAAGAGCCTTACTGAAAATGACATTCCGCTAAACGAGGTGTTTACACGCGGAAACGATGCACTTTGCGAAGGCAACGATGCCGGAATGTTTGTTACGGCTTGGCAGGGCACCATAGACCTTAATACAGGGCTTCTTCAGTATGCGAATGCCGGTCATAATCCGCCGCTCATAAAAAGAAAAGACGGAAAGTTTGAATATATTAAATCGCCTGCAGGTTTTGTTCTTGCCGGAATGGAAGGCGTTAAGTATAAAATGCAAACGGTTGAACTTAAACCCGGCGACCGTGTATATCTTTATACCGACGGTGTTACCGAAGCCACCGATGCAAACAACGAACTTTACGGCGAAGACAGGTTGCTTAATGCTCTTAACGCAAAAGAGTTTTACAGTATGGAAGAACTTTGCAAATATGTCAAGGCAGATGTTGATGCTTTTGTCGGCGATGCTCCGCAGTTTGACGATATCACGATGCTCGGCTTTGAGTTTGTGGGCGAAGAATCGGCACCGCATATTGCTTTTGAGCATGCGAGCATAGCGGATATACCTGCCGTAACGGAGTTTATCGAAGGCGAACTTGAAAAACTCGAATGTCCGATGAAATCGGTTATTCAGATAAATGTTGCGGTTGACGAAATTTACAGCAACATTGCAAAGTTTGCATATAGGGAAAGCGGGAGCGGACCTGCCAAAGTAACCTTAAAATCTTTTGAAAACCCACGCCGTGTTCATATTATTTTTGAAGATAACGGAACTCCGTATAACCCGCTTACAAAAGAAGACCCCGATACTACCCTTTCGGCAGAAGAACGGGATATAGGCGGACTCGGAATATTTATGGTTAAAAAGACGATGGACGATATGAAGTATAAATATGAGAACAATACTAACATTCTGACAATCGTGAAAAACATTTAAAGAGGTATTTAATATAAATGAATGTTCTTGAAGAATCTATAATTTTTGCAACGCACGCGCACGAAGGTCAGCGGAGAAAGAGCGGAAATGTTCCGTATATTTTGCATCCGCTTGAGGTTGCAAACATAATTGCTACGGTAGGCGGAGAACTCGAAACCATGGCGGCAGGTGTTTTGCATGATACCATTGAGGACTGCGGTGTTGACCCCCGTGAAATCAGAGAAAAGTTCGGACCGCGTGTTGCGGCGCTTGTTCAAAGCGACAGCGAAGACCGTCTTTCGACCAAACCTGCATCGGAAACATGGATGGACAGAAAAAAAGAGTCGCTTTTAATGCTTTCGCATACAAAGGATATAGAGGTTAAGAAGATGTGGCTCGGCGATAAACTTTCAAATATCCGCTCGTTTTACCGTCTTTACAAAGAACGGGGAACGGATATGTGGGAGTGTTTCCATCAAAAAGACCCGAAAATTCAGCACTGGTATTATATGACTATTGCCGACCTTTTGTCCGACCTTTCGGATACCGATGCATACAAAGAGTATGTTACTTTAGTCGGAAAGGTGTTTGATGACCAGATATGAAAGATTTTTTATCGAATCTTCATTATGACCGATTGATTATAAGCGGAATTGTATTGGTCGCTTTTGCGGTAGTGTTCATTCTGCTCGGAACGGCAAAGAAAAAAGCGATAGGTAAAATATATGCAGGCGAGGAGAGCGCAAAAATAACCCGAGCGGTTGTTGTCCTTCTCCGTGCAGCCGTTATCATTTTTGCGTTTTTGGTTGTTTCCCAGATTAACGGAATTAACATAGGCTCGGCGATAGCAGGTTTTGGTATTTTGAGTGCCGTTATAGGCTTAGCCTTGCAAGATTTGTTAAAAGATGTTATAATGGGTGTGCATATTATTTCGGATAAGTTTTACACCGTCGGAGATGTTGTGGAATATAACGGAATTGAGGGCATTGTGGTCGGCTTTACGGTTGCCGCAACTAAAATAGAGGCGCTTAACGACCATTCCGAAATAACCGTTTGCAACCGTAACATCTCGGAAATCCGCAAAATAAAGGACGACTTTTTCATAGATTTGCCGCTTTCCTATGAGGAAGATATAGAAAAAACGGAAACGCTTTGTAAGAGCATTTCCGAAAAGGCGAAAAAACTTGAGGGTGTAAAGAATTGTATTTTTCAAGGCACCGAAAGTTTTGGAAGTTCAGCCGTGTTGTATAGATTTTTAGTTAGTTGCAACCCGCAGAAAAAGGATATCATAAAACGAAAAGTTTTATTTATGATACAAAAAGAATTATCATCAAACAAAATTTTCATTCCGTATGAAAAACTTGATGTTAATCTCAAAAAATAAGGAGAATGTATTATGGAAATCAACAAAGTAAAAGAAGGAAGCGCACTTACCCTTACCCTTGAAGGAAGACTTGATACTACCACAGCCCCCGCATTGGAAGAAACTTTAAATGCCGAACTTGAAGGAACCGAAAGTCTTGTTTTCGATTTTAAAGACCTCGCATATATTTCTTCCGCAGGACTCCGTGTTCTTTTGTCTGCCCAAAAGGCAATGAACAAGGTAAGCGGAAGCATGGTTATAAAAAATGCCTGCGATGAAATTAAAGAAGTTTTCGATATTACCGGTTTTTCCGATATTTTAACAGTAGAATAATCTTTAAAGCAAAACGCCTCTTGCCATCGGGCAAGGGGCGTTTTTGTCGTGCTTTTATTTTTCTGAAATATTTATTTTTTTGTCAAGTCCCGTAAGTTTAAATATACCCATAATCTCGTTACAAACATTTATAACATTAAAATCGGCACCTAATTCTCTGGCTTTTTTGTGGCAGGCAACAACCTGTCTTAAACCCGAAGAAGCAATGTATTCAACCTTCAGAAAGTCAAGCGTAACAGATTTTGCTTCGGTTATCTTTTCGATTTCGGCGCCAAGTTCCGGTGATGATGCGGTATCGAGCCAACCGTCAAGTTTTAAAACTATTTTTCCGTCTGTATTTTCCTTTGTTATATCCATTGTTTTTCCTCCCTTAAATCTACGGCGGTAAGTTTTGTATCTTTTAAGTTTTCTTTAGAGCAAACGGCACATTTGTAATTTGGAATCGAAAATTCCTTAAAATAATATTCCTGCGCCTGACCGTTTGAAATCACGGATATATCACCGTCTTTTATTATTTTAAAAGAGTCAAGCGGAGTTTTAAGTCCGGTGCCTGTTGCCTTGAGATAACTTTCTTTAAGCGTCCAGTATTCAAAAAACCTATGATTGCGCTTAACAGTATCGTCTAAAGATATTATATCAGCATATTCTTCTTCTGCAAAGAACTTTTTTGCAACTTTCATATTTATATCGGATATTTTTTCAATATCACAGCCGATTTTGTCCTTTGAAACCGCGCACATAACAAACTCGCCCGAATGTGAAATGTTGAATTCAATTCTTTTGTCCTTAAAGAACGGCTTTCCGTTTTCGTCCTCTGATATATCAAACGGCGAAACATTAACTCCCGTGCTTTTGAGTGCGCATTTAAGCAAAAGTTCTGCACCGGCGGACAGATATTTATCATTGTCTTTTAAATATCTGTCTGTCTTTTTTTGCCTTTCTTTTGATAAAAAATTGTAGGCAAAAGCGAAAAACTCACGGTCGGAAAACGGCTTTACCGTGGCTATATATATGTGAGGCGTTTTACTTTGCATAAGCGTTATTCCTCATCTTCAACATTGAAGTAATCAAGAGTCATAATGCTGTTTATGGCTTTATCGAGGTATGCATCGTCTACTAACGGCCAAGAGAAACCTATTCGGTAGAGAATGTTTGTTGTAAACAAATTGTCGGTATCAACGGCGTGAGCGTCCTTAATATCGTAAGCCGCAAGGCCGTTGAGTTTATCGTTTACTTTATCGTTGCCGAGTTTTGCTCTGAATTCTTCGTAATACTTTTCGTCTGCTTCGGGGAGAATGGTTATTCCGTTGCGGTTGCAGGCATGAATTATCTTCATTTCGTCAAAACCGTAACGGTTGCAGGCGTTGAATGCCGTAAATTTATCGTTGGTGCCGGCAAGCAAAACAACCGCTCTTGCGGTGCAGTCAACGGGAGAAAATCTCATCGGGTCGGTCATATGGCTTATAGGATATTTTCCCATAAGTGCAAAACCTCTTATTCCGCTCATAAACATATTTGTTTCCATATTTACCTGAAATTCACCGTCGGAATGACGGCCCATAAGATTGCCTACACGGATAACCTTTCCTATCAGTCCGTCATCAATAGCATCAAACATATTGAGTTCGGCGTGATATTTGGAAATGCCGTATTTGTTGTCCATATCATCAATAACAAACAACTCGTTTTCGTGCATACGAACCTGTTTTTCGTAAGACTCCTTTGTGTGAATACCGGGGACCGAAACCGTTGAAATCTGAATAAGTTTTGCGTTCTTTTTCCTGCAAATGTTAATCAGGTTGTTGACTCCGCCTACATTTATGCGCTCAAGTATATCGTTATCGGAAAAATGCTTGACGCAGGCGGCACAGTTTATAACCGTGTCTATCGGTAAATCTTTTAAAGTTTCAAAAAGCGAAGAATCGGTGATATCGGCGTCTAAAACGGTTATGCGGTTTTTGAGTTCCTCGCTAAAACCGTTGCTGAAGTAGTAAATGAGCATTGATTTAAGTCTGATTTCGGGTGTTTCGGACTCTCCTTTTCTCACAAGACACCAAATATGCCCTTTTTCAATTTCAAGAAGTTCTTTGAGTATGTGGATACCGAGGAAACCGACAGCGCCCGTAAGCAAAACATTTCCGAGCGGCTTGCGTTCAACATCCGCCGCATAGCGAACGGTGTTATACATAAGAGTCGGGCGTTCATAATCGGAATTGTCCTGAGTGTTTGCGGCACTCCTTGCGTTTCCGTTTGCAATATCGCGCCTCGTTACAAATTCAGCCAATTCTTCGGGAGTCGGGTTATCAAAAATATCACCGTATTTAACCTCAATATTTTCGCTCATCAGCATCATTGTTACCTTTGATGCCGAAAGTGAAGTTCCGCCCATTTCAAAGAAGTTGTCGTCGGCATAAACTTCGCTTAAATTAAGCACCGAAGCGAAAATTTCGCAAAGCCTCTGTTCGAGTGATTTTTTAGGTGCTTTTCTTCCCTTTTTCTTTGACTTCGTAACAGTTACCTGCGGAAAACCGTTTTTGTCGATTTTTCCGTTTGGCGTAAGAGGCATGGCGTCAATCTGCATAAGTGCGGCAGGCACCATATAGTAGGTAAGACGGGATTTCATAAACTCGGTAAGTTTTTCAATGTCGGTTTGTTTTTCGGCAATGAAGAAACCTGCAAGATAATCTTCCGAGCCGTTGCTGCGCACTAAAACTTTGCTTTGCTTAACACCCTCGAATGAGGACATAACCTTTTCAATCTCATCAAGTTCTATTCTGAAGCCTCTCAGTTTCACCTGATTGTCTATTCTTCCGCCGAAATCAATTTCGCTTTTATCGGTAAGACGGACAAGGTCGCCGCTGTGGTAAGCGGGGAGACCTCGGAGGGTAAAGAATGCTGCGGCGGTCTTTTCGGGCAGTTTAACATATCCTCTGCCCACGCTTTCACCGCAGATTATAAGTTCGCCTATTGCGTAAGGAGGTAAAATATGGCCGAGTTTATCGGTAACATAAAATTTAACATTTTCGGTAGGTTTGCCTATCGTTATGTTTTCACCGCTTTCGAGTTCCTTGGTAGAACAGCAAATAGTGGTTTCCGTAGGACCGTAGCCGTTTATTATTTGGAGTTCGGGGTTTAAACGGCGGAGTGTTTCATATAACGAAGACGGGAATGCTTCGGCACCTACAACGATGGTTTTAAGTTCTTTTATTGCCGGCAGAAATTCGGGTATGCTCACCATATTATTCATAAATGACGGCGTGCAAATCATCATTTGTGCGTGATTTTTAATCATAAGTTCTTTCATAAGAAGCGGGTTGTGGAATTCATCTTCGGAGGTTATATAAACACTCTTTCCGTAGCAAAGAGGAAGTATGAGTTCCATAATTGACATATCAAACGAAATCGAACTTGAAGCAAGAGCCGTTCCGCAAAAATCATCGTTGCCGTAATAATTAAGCGGGTGGCAAAGGGTTTGGAGAAAACCGCTGAAATTGCGGTGTTCTATCATAACGCCTTTCGGAGTTCCCGTTGAGCCCGATGTGTAAATGCAGTATGCAAGACTGTTAAGCGGAACATTCAAATCAAGATTTTGGGGTGAAGGTTCGCTTAAAAGGTCTTCAACCGTTAAAGTTTTGTAAGGCTTGGTGTCCGCAAAGAGTTCCCCTTTTTGCTCTTTTATGCTCTTTGCGGTAATTACATAGGGACTTTCGGCATTTGTAAGGCAAAAATCAATTCTCTCGTCGGGATAGGTGGGTATCATCGGTAAGAATGCTCCGCCCGACTTTAAGATACCGAGTTCGCAAATAAATACATCGTTTGTTCTGTCAAGCACCATACCTACTATTGTATCCGACTTGACACCGAGTTTTTTGAGCGCGTGCGCCAGGGTGTTTGCCTTTTCGTTTAACTCGGTGTAGGTGAGTTTGCCGTTTCCTGCAATAACAGCAGTTCTTTCGGGATATTTTTCTGCTGTGTTTTCAATAAGTTTGTGAACGGGGAGTTTTTCGCAGTCGCAGTCGCCAAAATTAAGTTCTTCATACTTTTTCTCTGCACGGCTTGACATCATCGAAACATCTTTTATGTATACACTTTCGGTAAACGACTTTGCGGTTGCTTCAACAGCGTCCGCAAGAGCCTCGGCAAATCCTATGCTGTAAACACTCTTGTCGTATTCGACGGCATATCTGAATTTTCCGTTTCTAATAAATACATTTACCGAAACAGGAGCCTTTGCCGTATCGGAGGAAATGTTTATCAGTTCGGCTTTTTCTCCGCAAATGGAGTCGAAAGCAAAATTTTCGCCCTGATAGATAAATATGATATCGGAGGTAACGCCGTATTTACCTGCAATTTCTCCGAAAGAATATATATCGTTTGACATACTTTCAACAAGCTGTGTGCCCAGTGCACTTAAAAAGTCGGTGATTTTATCGCCGTCGGCAAGATTTACGGCAACCGGTATTGTTTTAACGCACATTGTTACCGTGTTTTGAAGTCTTGAATCGTTCCTGCCGTTGTAAATTGTCGAATAGACAAGACTTTCTTTGCCCGAAAATCTGCTCAAAACAAATGAAAATACACCGTTGAAGAAGGCGTTTTGCGATATTGAGTTTTCGGCGCAGTAGCCGATAATCTGCGAAACATCAAGACTTCCCGATATGTTTAAGTTTCCTGCAACGGCGGTCTTGCTTTCGGGCTCCGCTTTGGGAAGGCAGGAGGTATCAGCGCCTGAAAGCAGGTTTTCATAATACTTTGAGGCGTTTTTATATGTGTCGCTCTGTCTTGTTTTTTCTTCGTCGAGCGCAAGTTCAAAACCCGTAAACACTTCGTTTTTCAGTGCTTTTCCGTTATAAGAGTCGGTAATATCACGGAAGATGATATTTTCGCTCGTTCCGTCGTAAATAATATGGTGGAAGTCCATAAACAAATAACAAGCGTCATTTGTTTTGTAAATTTCCGCACGGTAAAGCACACCGCCTAACAGATTAAACGGTCTTATTATCTCTTTCGGCAACTCTTTGCAGTCTATTATCTCAACAATCGGAGTTTCGCTGTCATTTCTCTTTGCACGCACACTGCCTGTTTCGTCTGTAAAGAGGGTGGTCTTTATATACGGGTGTGCGTTTAAGGTGTTTGTAACGGCGGTTTTCAGTTTGCCGGTATCAACCTTTTCACCGAGTTTTATAAGAACGGGAATGTTATATACCGTGGTTTCGGGGTTTGCCATACACTCGATAAATATGCCGTTTTGCGTAAAGGTAATGGGATAATCCCGCAGAGTTTCGTATTCTTCCGCTTTGTTTGCCGATAAAATGAATTTTTCGAGTTCGGATACGGTCGGATTTTCTTTAATATCGGCAATTTTAACGGGAATATCAAATTTGTCCGATAAAGAAACATTTAACTTTATTGCGCCGATAGATGTAAGACCTGCTTCGTAAATATCGGTTGTAATACCAAACTCTTTGTGACCTATAATATCGGCGATAATTTCAAATAATTCTTTTTGTGCTTCGGTTTCGGGCGGCACAATATCCGCCGCCTTGCGTTCGGGGACAGGCAAAGCCTTTTTGTTTACCTTGCAGTTTTGGTTAAGCGGAATTTTATCAATCTGCATAGTAACGGCAGGCACCATATAGGGCGGTTTTTCCGATTTGATGAATTCAGCCAATGCCTTTGTGTCTACGGCGGTGTCGGAAACAACATAAGCCGCAATAAACTTTCCGCCCGATGCATCGTCAAACGCCGCAACGGTGGCATCTTTTATGCCCTCAAACCTGCGGATAACTTCTTCTATTTCGGTGAGTTCAACACGGAAACCTCTCACCTTGACCTGAGCATCTCTCCTGCCCACAAACTGCAAATTACCGTCGCCCATAAGACGCACAATATCGCCCGTGCGGTATATGCGTCCGTAACCTTTTTCTTTGCCGAACGGGTTTTCTCCGTATGCTTCGGCGGTCTTTTCGGGACGGTTTAAGTATCCTCTTGTTACATGAGGTCCTGCTATCCAAAGTTCGCCCACTGCACCTGCGGGTAAAAGTTTTCCGTTTTTGTCTACAACATAAAGTTTCAGGTTGTCAACGGGTAAGCCTATCGGAACATCTTTGTATTTTTTCTCTATTTTAAATGCGCTTGTTATAACCGAGCCCTCGGTAGGCCCGTAAAGGTTATATAGACTGATGTTTTCGGGAACATCAAGAGGTGTTAATTTTTCACCTGCAACCGACAGATGTTTAAGGGTGGTAAGTCCGCCCATGAGCGCAAACTGTCTGCCGACCTGAGTGGTCATTACGGTATGGGTAATTTTGTTTTCGTTGTAATATTTGCGGAGTTCCGGGAAATCAAGACGGATATCTTCGGTGATGATATGAAGTTCGGCACCGCTTGTTACCGCAGGATAAATATCAAACGAATGTGCGTCAAACCCATAACTTGCATATGAGGTCACACGGGAAGTTTCGTCTATGCCGAAATACTTTTTAACCCAAACGGTAGTAACAAGTGCGTTTGAATGTTCAAACATAACGCCCTTCGGTGTTCCCGTAGAGCCGGAGGTATAGAGCATAACAAATAAATCGTTTACGCTCGGGAGCGTAAGAGAAATCTTTGCATCGTCTTTTAATTCGGGAATTAAGCCGGCGGGTAACCGTATCCCGTCAAAATCATCGGTAATAACCCCGTCGTATTCTTTATCGTAAATAAGCATCATTGCACCCGAATCTTTAACCATAAGGTTGAGTCTTTCGGGAGGATAGGTCGGGTCAAGCGGCAAATATGCGCCTCCGGCTTTTAATACACCCATAGATGCTATAAGCATATATTCGTTCCGGTTTATGAGAACACCCACAACCTTTTCTTTGCCTACACCGTTCTTTTTAAGGTGCTTTGCAAGAATATCGGTTATGGTATCTACCTGCTTATATGTGTATTTTTTGCCTTTGCAGACAAGACAAATATGCTCGGGTGTTTTTTGTGCCTGCTCCTTAAAGAGTTCAACAACCGTTTTTTTGCCGTCGTATTCAAATTCGGTTTTGTTGAAATTTTCGAGTATTTTCCTTGAATCAGAATCTGTAAGACTTATGTCGCTTAACATATCCGAAGTGAGCATACCCCTTATTATGCCGAGATACATATTGCCGAAACTTTCAATAAGTTCTTTTGAGTATACCGCTTTGTTGTAGTGCATCGTGAGTGAGTAGCCGTCGCTGTTTTTCATAAGCATAACATCTAAATCGGATTGACATTCGCCTAATGCAAGCAGTTCTGCCGTGATTTTGCCGTTTCCGAACGGAACATCGCGGAAAAGATTTGCCTGATAAATAAAGGCAACATCGGCATTTGCACCGTATTTGCCTGCAAGTTCGCCAAAAGGAACCGAGTCGTTACGGAGTGTTTCGTGAAAATCGTTACCGATATACCGGAGGTATTCGCAGACGGGCATATCACCCGAAAAATCATAGTATAACGGCGTTGTTTTTACAAACATACCGATACTTTTCCTTAACCTTGAATCGCGTCTGCCGTTATTTGCCGTAGAAAATGCGCAGTTTTCGGTGCCGTTGAATTTTGCAAGAGCGTATGCAAATGCACCCAAAAACAGAGTGCCTTCCGAAATGTTTTTTTCACGCACAAATTTTTCGGTTTCGTTTAATTTGAATTTGCCGTCTGCACTTAAAATTATTCTGCCGGCACCCTTGATTTCTTCGCAGTCCACAACATCGGGTATGGGTTTTGAATCAAAATCGTTTCCTGCAAATTTATCTTCAAAAAACTTTTGTGCCTTTTTGTATTCATCGCTGTTTTCGGCACTGTTTTCAAATAGCGCCACATCAAATATGTTGAGTGTTTCGGGCGATAACGGCTTTCCGTAATAGGCATCTGTGATTTCAGAGAGCAAAACATTTATGCTCATTCCGTCGAAAACAATATGGTGAATATCGAAGATAAGATAAAGATTTTCGTTTGATTTGCAAATTTCAAAACGGAAAAGCGGACCGTTTTCGAGGTCAAACGGTTTGATAAAATCTTTTTTCTCTTTTTCAAAATCGGAGCAGACTTTTTCTTCAATATGAACATCGGCTTCCTTGTAAATCATCGAGGGAACGCCGTCGGGCGACTTTATAACAACATTTAAAGCCTTGTGTTTTTTTACAACCGTTTTTATTGCCGATTTAAACTTTTTTGTATCGGTATCGCTCGGAATTTCGCACGAAACTGCGATGTTATACATTACCGTTTCGGGCGAATTCATACATTCGATATAAACGCCCTTTTGAGATTCCGTAAGCGGACAGATATCGGGCGTATTCTCAATGTGTTTGATTTCTGTTGTCTTTTTTTCAGAGTCTTTGAAAAGTTCAATATTATTCATACTAAGCTGTCTCTTTCCCTCTTTATGTTATAAAAGTCCATTTAAATTTTACCACACTTTTCTGTCATAATCAATCGAATAATTATTTAAGGCATTTGGACTAACAGCGCACCTGTTTTCATAAAGTTAATTAAGAGGTGTGTTTGATTGTCCCGATACAATAATTCTTTATTTTTGACTGTTTTTAAAAAATTCGGAGGTTTTGCGCTTGCCGTTTTGGTTGCGCTTTCGTGCCTTCTGCTCGGCAATGCAACGGAAAAGAGTTTGTATGCAAATTCAAAAGTTTCTCTTGCCCCTGCTGTCATAGTAGATGCAGGACACGGAGGTTTTGACGGAGGTGCCGTCGCATCAGACGGAACTTCCGAAAAGGATATAAACCTTGCAATAGCACTTAAACTTCAAAAACTTCTCACTATAAACGGAGTCAATGTTATAATGACAAGAACATCGGACACCGCCACAAACAACGGCGGAACAAAAATCCGTTCCAAAAAGGTAAGCGATATGCAAAACAGACTTGCGGTAATGGAAGAAAACCCCGACGCTGTTTTTGTAAGCGTCCATTTGAATAAGTTTACCGCATCTTATGTTTCGGGAGCGCAGGTTTTTTATTCTCCGTGTTTTGAGGAATCGGAAGTGTTGGCGGAGAGGATACAGGAAAGCATAAGGTCGGTTTTGGAGCCTGATAATAACAGAAAAATCAAAAAAGCCACAAGCAGTGCCTATTTGCTTTATAATGCAAAAGTTCCTGCGGTTATCGCCGAATGCGGTTTTTTAAGCAACAAAGAAGACCTTGCCAAATTAAAGAACGACGATTATCAAACAAAAATGGCGATAGCGTTGTCAAACGGAGTTATAAACTTTTTGAATCGGTGATTTTAAAGAGCGTAAGCATTAAAAAACTATTGACGGAATTTGGTTAATATAGTATAATATAGGAGTAAAAAGAGGTTTGCATATCTGCGGCTTAAGGAGAAATTTTCATGAAGAAGAAAATCACGGCTCTGTTTTTGCTCTTAATTATGCTTGTTGCTTTAACAGGCATTTTTGTTGTGTCTTTTTCCTGTGTAAAATTTTTACTGGCGGACGGTGCCCAAGGCTCTTTTTCAAAAATTTATCAGCTTTGCTTGAGTTTTTCGGTTTTGCTTGTTTGCTGGATTGCGCTTTTTGTGATTTTTGTTAAAGAGCGGAACGGAGGCAGTTTTTTTGACTACGGAAAAAAGGATATACTTACGGGTATAGGCAATTCAAATTACATAAAAGGCAAATATAAAAAAGCCAATATCACATACGGCAAAAGAATCTGCGTTTCGTATATTTCTTTTGATTTTGATATGGTTTTGCATAAATTTGATGTTAAAACAATAGAAAAACTGCAAATCGGTGCAGCAAAAGTAATAACCGAAAACTGCAAATCAGATGAATTTTCGGCAAGAATGGGCGCCGGCTCTTTTGCGGTTGTCTTTTTCTGTAATGACGGAATTGAAGCCGAGCAGAAAATTGCCGACCTTATAAACAAACTCAATAAGTTTGAATACGGTATGCTTTTTGAAAGCGTTGCGCCGTTCCGTGCGGGAATTTGTATTTGCGATAATAATTCACTGCCGTTTGAAACTGTCATTGAAAACGCAAAAACGGCTTATGAATTTGCAAATGACGATAGGTTGAGCACATGTGTATTTTCACAGTCGCTTGCCGAAAAGAAAAAGGCAAAAAATAATTTAAAAACAAAGTTTTTACGCGCCATCAAAAATGAAGAATTTGAAATGTTTTTGCAGTGGGTATATGATTCTAAAACAAAAACATTTGTAGGCGCCGAGGCGCTTTCCCGTTGGAACAGTCCGGTGGACGGCTTTATTATGCCTGCGTATTACATACACGATATGCTTACAAGCGGAGTCATTGAAAAATTCGATATGTATATGATTGAAAAGGTTTGCGGTCTTTTAAATGAGTGGAGTAAACTTGAGGAATACAAATACATTTCGATTTCCTGCAATGTTACCCGTGCAACGATTTCTTCCGAACATTTTTTGGAAAATTTCCGCAAAATCATAAAAAAATACAATTTCAAGCATAACAGACTTATACTTGAAATTACCGAAGATGCTTTTATAGACAGTCAAACTACGGCATACCGCAATATAAGTGCGTGCAAAGAGGAAGGTTTCATTATTGCGCTTGATGATTTCGGTTCCGGCACATCTTCTTTTGCCGATATAAGCGAATATCCGGTCGATATGATAAAGGTTGACCGTCAGTTTATCTCAAAGACCACCACCAAACGGGGTGCAGGGATATTGGGCGGATTTATCGAAATGGCACACAATCTTGATATCCGTGTTGTTTGCGAGGGCGTTGAAACCGAAAAACAACTTGATGCGGTAAGCGAACTTCATACAGATTTTATACAAGGATATTACTTCTCTTATGTATATTCGGTAGACGAGGCAAAAAGGCATTTATCGAAGTTTAAATGCCGGGCATAAGCCTGTCGTATAGGATTTACGAGTATTTTAACGAAGCACAGCGGAAAATTTTTGTTCCAAAATCTGATTCGGGTTTGAATGCTTCGGTATAGTAAGAAACGGTGATTATTATGCCACAAAAGCAAAAAACGGTTTTTGTTTGTAACGAGTGCGGACACGAGTCTCCTAAATGGATGGGACAGTGTCCGTCTTGTAATGCATGGAACACTTTGGAGGAACATCTGTCCGTTCCCAAAAAGGAAAACGGTAAAATCGGCTCAGATGTTTCCTTTATTACCGATGCCAAAACGCTGTCATCTGTTTCGGCTTCGGACGAGCCCCGTTTTATAAGCGGTATTTCGGAACTTGACAGAGTGCTGGGCGGAGGCATAGTAAAGGGAAGCGTTGTCTTGCTTTCGGGAGACCCGGGAATAGGAAAGTCAACCATACTTTTGCAGGTATGCAGGGCATTTGACGGCAAACTTAACATTTTATATGTTTCGGGCGAAGAATCTCCCAATCAAATCAAACTCCGCGCTTCAAGACTCGGTGTAAGCGGAGAGAATGTAACGGTTGTTTCAAACACCGATACTTTGTCGGTTTGCGAATATATTAAATCACAAAAACCCGACCTTGTTATGATAGATTCAATTCAAACTATGCAGATTGAAGAAATTTCTTCTTCGGCAGGAAGTTTAGTTCAGGTCAGAGAGTCAACAAATATGCTTCTGCGCACGGGGAAAGGACTCAATATCCCGATATTTATTGTAGGCCATGTGAACAAAGGCGGAGATATAGCAGGACCTAAAGTGCTTGAGCATATTGTAGATACCGTTTTGTATTTTGAGGGTGAACGCAATCAGTCCTACCGAATTTTGAGGGCGATAAAAAACCGATTCGGCTCTACCAATGAAATAGGCGTTTTTGAAATGACCGATAAAGGTCTGCAGGTAGTTGAAAACCCGTCGGCGATGTTGCTTTCGGGAAGAATAAGCAATGTTTCGGGGGGATGTATCACCTGCGTTATGGAGGGAACCCGTCCGATTTTGTCCGAAATTCAGGGGCTTGTTACCGCCACGGGTTTCGGAAATCCGAGAAGAATGGCAAACGGTTATGATTATAACCGCCTTAATATGCTTCTTGCCGTGCTCGAAAAGAGAATAGGACTTTTCTTTTCAAACATTGATACTTATTTAAATGTTGTCGGCGGAATGCACCTTGATGAACCTGCCGCCGATTTGGCAGTTTGTATGGCGCTTGTTTCGGGACTTCGCGATATCCCGATAGACGATACGCTCATTGCTTTCGGAGAGGTGGGACTTTCGGGAGAGATAAGAAGTGTTCCGAGAGTTTTACCGCGCATAAAAGAGGCGAAATCGTTAGGCTTTACAAAATGTGTCTTGCCGAAAAGTTCCTTTAAAACTTTAAACGCCATTCCCGAAGGAATTGAACTTATTCCCGTAAGAAACCTGAAAGAAGCCATTGACATTATAAGATAATTTGTAAGCATAAAAAATGCGGTGCAATCAGATTGAGATTGCACCGCATTTGATTTATTATAAATCATTTAAAATTTATATTTTTGTTTCTTCTATGGGTTGAAACAATAAGTCTTGAGAGCGAAATACCGCTTAAATTGAGGTTTGAAACACTTTCGGAATGTTGCTGTTTGGCTTTTTTGACGGCTTCTTCTCTTTTTTTTCTTTCGCGCTCAAAATCTTCGGCGCTGTCGCAGTATTTTGAAAAGACAATTACCTTATCGGGTTTAACCTCAAAAAAGCCTTCCTCGACTACGGCAGACGACCAAACACCGTCAATTTTCATTTCGATTTTGTCGCTTACAAGTGCGGCAACAAGGTTTTGATGTCCCTTTAATATTTCAATATCGCCGTTTAAGGTCGGGCATATTACCGCTTCTACTTTTCCTGCAAAAAACTGCTTTTCGGGTGTTAGTATTTCGAGTTCAAACTCGTTCAAGCGTCTCCCTCCTCAAATCTATACTGACTTAATTTTCCATTTCTTTTGCTTTGGCTCTGGCTCTGGCTTCTTCAATAGTTCCCACCATAGAGAAAGCAAGTTCGGGAATGTCGTCCGCTTCGCCGTCAACTATTTGTCTGAATCCCTCGATAGTGTCTTTCAAGGGAACAAACTTGCCCTCAACACCTGTAAACGCCGACGCAACGAACATAGGCTGTGAAAGGAAATTTTGAATTTTCCTTGCACGGAAAACGGTAATTCTGTCCTCCGCCGACAGTTCCTCCATACCGAGAATGGCAATAATATCCTTTAAATCATCATATCTTTGCAAAGTTTCGCCTACGGCACGGGCAACACGGTAATGTTCTTTGCCCACAATTTCAGGCTCTAAAATACGGCTTGTTGAGTCAAGAGGGTCAACGGCAGGATAAATACCCTGCTCGGCAATACTTCTTGAAAGAACTGTGGTTGCGTCAAGATGTGTGAAGATAGTGGCAGGGGCAGGGTCGGTTAAATCGTCTGCCGGAACATATACCGCCTGCACCGATGTGATTGAGCCGTTTTCGGTGGATGCTATGCGTTCTTCAATGGCACCCAACTCGTTTGCAAGGGTAGGCTGATAGCCGACTGCACCCGGCATTCTGCCGAGCATTGCGCTTACTTCGTTACCTGCCTGAATGAAACGGTAAATGTTATCTATAAACAATAGGACATCCTGCTTTTTTTCATCTCTTAAATACTCCGCCTCGGTAAGTCCCGTCATGGCAATTCTCATACGGCTTCCCGAAGGCTCGTTCATTTGACCGAAAGCAAGCACCGCTTTGTTTATAACACCGCTTTTTTCCATATCAGCCATAAGTTCGTTACCCTCACGGGAACGCTCGCCGACACCGGTAAATACCGAATAACCGCCGTGTTTCGTGGCAATGTTGTGTATCATTTCCATAATAAGAACGGTCTTGCCTACACCGGCACCGCCGAAAAGTCCTATTTTACCGCCCTTTGCATAGGGAATAAGCAGGTCTATAACCTTAATTCCCGTTTCAAGAATTTCGGTTGCACCCTTTTGTTTGTTGAGAGCGGGGGCTTTTGCGTGGATAGGCATATATTTTTCGGCTTTGATTTCGCCCTTGCCGTCAATCGCTCTGCCTAAAACATCAATACTCCTGCCGATAACATCTTTACCTACGGGGACCTTGATACCCTCGCCGTTGCCCGTTACGGCCATACCGCAGGAAAGTCCCTCGGTCGCCTCAAGGGCTACCGTGCGGACAATACCGTTTCCCGAATGGAGAGCAACCTCCATATGTTTATCGGCGCTTTCTACTTTTATCAGCGAGTTAATGGGAGGAACGGCTCCGCTTTCAAATTTGCAGTCGATAACGGGGCCTGAGATTTTAATTATTCTTCCTTTATATAAATTTTCCATCATACAGCCCCCTCAAGATTGGCAGCAGCCGATATTTCAAGTAATTCGTTTGTTATGGCAAGCTGGCGCTCGGCGTTGATTTGCGCCGAAAGTTTTTCTATCATTTCGTCGGCATTTTCGGTTGCGTTTTGCATAGCCGTCATTCGCGCGGAGTTCTCACTTGCCGAAGACTGCATAAACATATCAAACATAAGTCCCGTGATATAGGACGGCACCATTAAATCGAAAACCTCGGTTATATCAGGCTCGTATATCGGGAACGGAACATACTTGTAGTCAGACTCTATGTCCTCAAAATCTTCGGTTAAAAGCGGAAGAATGCGTCTGCAAACGGGGGTTTGCACGGCAGAATTTTTATATTCCGTAAACACAACATAGGCTTCGTTTACTTCATGCTGACGGTAAAGGTCGATTATGGTTTCCGCAATAGACGAAGCAACCGTAAGGGACGGGTGGGACAGTATATCCGTAAAGTTATAATCGGGTGTTATGCCTTTTGAGCAAAACAATGCGTTACCGACAGAGCCTACCGATAAAAGAATGGAGTCGCCGCATTCGTTTATTAAGTCGGCTGTAAGTTTAACAATATCGGAATTGTAACTTCCGCAAAGGCCTTTGTCCGAAGTAATTGAGATAAAAAGTTTTACGCCCTCGTCCTTTTTTTCGATAAAACGGTTGTGCATACCGTTGCCCTTTGTAACAACAAGAATATCTTTCATGGTCGAACGGAGTTTTTCCATATACGCAAGATTAAATTCCGTATTTTGCATGGACTTTTTCATTCTTGAAGTTGAAAGGAGATACATGGCACCCGTAATTTGCCTTGTCTGTTTTATTGCGTAAAGACGGCTTTTAAGTTCACTTAAATTACTCATTTTCGCCGTTTCCGTTTCTTGTTATAAATTCGTTGATTGAATTTTTAAGAGCCGTTTCGTCCTTTTCTTCCATAACACCGACCGAGTTGATTTTGTTAACTACGGCAGGACAGTCAACATAAAGATAACTCAGCAAATCTGCCGAAAAATCGGAGATGCTTTTGATATTTCCGTTATCGAAAACACCGATTTTATAGGCATAGAGCAAAGCGGTTTCATCGAACTCGCTGTAAGGACTCGATTTGGGCTGTTTAAAGAGTTCGGTTAAAGCCGAGCCTTTTTTGAGAAGTTTTGCCGTCGAAACATCAACATCACTGCCGAAACGGGCAAAAACCGCCATTTCTCTGTATTTTGATAATTCTATACGGAGAGTTCCCGAAACCTTTTTCATAGCATCAGTCTGTGCCGAACGGCCCACACGGGAAACCGAAAGACCTGTGTTGACGGCAGGTCTTACACCGCTGTTAAAGAGTTCTGTTTCAAGGTAAATCTGACCGTCGGTTATCGAAATGACATTTGTGGGGATATAAGCCGAGATGTTTCCGCCCATCGTTTCTATTATCGGGAGTGCGGTAACAGAGCCTCCGCCCAACTCCTTTTTTAAGCAGGCGCTTCGTTCAAGAAGTCTGCTGTGGAGATAGAAAACATCGCCCGGGTATGCTTCCCGCCCCGGCGGTCTTAAAAGCAAAAGGGACATAGTTCTGTATGCTACGGCGTGTTTTGAAAGGTCATCGTAAACCACCAAAACATTTTTGCCTTTTTCCATAAAATACTCGGCGATGCTTGTCGCCGCAAAGGGCGCCAAATACTGCATTGCAGGGGAGTCAGACGCAGTTGCGACCACAACAGATGTGTATTCGAGCGCACCGTTTGAATTTAAGGTTTCAACCACCGAAGAAACGGTGGAAGCCTTTTGCCCGATAGCACAGTAAACGCAGTAAACATCGGAATTTTTCTGATTTAAAATCGAATCAATCGCAATAGATGTTTTACCGGTTTTACGGTCGCCTATAATAAGTTCACGCTGTCCCATACCAATCGGAATCATACTGTCAATGGATAAAATTCCCGTCTTAAGAGGGGTATCTACCGGACGCCTTTTGATAATTTCGGGTGCAGGACGCTCGCACGGCAGATAATTTTTTGCGTTTAAAGGGCGGTTGTCAAGAGGTCTGCCTATCGGGTCAATAACCCTGCCGATAACCTCGTCCCCCACGGGAATTTCGGCAACACGGCCCGTGCCTACTACCTTTAAGTTTTCGCAGACAGTGTCGCCCGTGTCCAAAATAACCGCACCGATACGGTTTTCTTCCAAATCGAGAACCATACCGTATGTGTCGTTCTCAAAATGCAAAAGTTCACCGTATTTGCAATCGGGTAAACCGCAAATACGGGCAACACCGTCGCCCGTTTTGATTACCGTTCCGTATTTGTATTTCAGTGTCTGAGCAGTGTATTCGCTTATGCGCTTTTTCAAAAAAGCACTGATGTTTTCAGGTGTGTATTCTGACATCGTAAGCCCTCGGTTTATTTAGTAATTGTGCGTTTTACCGCATAAAGTTTTGAACGGATACTCGTATCGTAAACCGTTCCGTCAATATCGGCGGAAAAACCGCCTATAAGAGAGTCGCTTAATATCTTTTCAAAAACGGTTTCCTCGCCGTATTTTTCTTTGAATTTTTCACAGATTTTATCAAAATAATCATCTTTTGTCCCCGTGGGAACGGTTATAATTATCTTCATAATTTAAGCCTCACCGAAAAAATCTTCAACGATTTTTTCATTGTCTTTTTCGTTTACTTCACGCTTTAAAATGCGCTCGGCAATACCTACGGCAAGTTCGGCAATTTCATTTTTTGCTGAAGCGAGCATATTTTCTCTTTGCGCACTGATATCGGCTTCGGCTTTTTCTTTTATCTTCTTTGCTTCGAGTTTTGCATCGGCAATTATCGTGTCGGCATTTTGCTTTGCCTCGCGGTATGCCTTATTTGCAAGTTCTTCGCCTTTAAGTTCGCTTTCCTTTATGATTTCGTCTTTACGGCTTAAAGTTTCGTTTGCCTCGTCAAGCATTTTTTGAGCCTTTGCCGTTTCTTCGTTTACACGCGCGGTGCGTTCGCTTAAAAACTTGTGAACGGGTTTATATACAAGCGCACGGACAACAACGAAAAGGATAACGATGTTGATAATGTTTAAGATTAAATCAACAGCGGTTTCCGATAAATTTATGTTCATTATGAAATTACCTCTTTATTTTACTGCCAAAACCAATGCAATAACGAAAGCATAGATGGCGGTAGATTCAGCCAAAGCACAGCCGAGTAATAATATCGAGTTGATTTTGCCCGAAGCCTCGGGCTGACGGGCAACCGATTCAACGGCTTTTGCCGTTGCCATACACATACCGAATCCTGCTCCCAAAGCAGTTAACATAGCAAGTCCTGCACCAATAGCATTCATAATAATATCTCCTTAAAAACAAATGAAATTTTTATAAATTATTCAATGGCTTCGTTAATGAAGGTCATCGAAAGAACAATGAATATATAAGCCTGAATTACGGGGTGAAAGAGGTTGAAGTAGAGCCCCGCAACGGCAGGGATACCTGCGGCGTAACCGCCCAGGGCGGATTTAAGCAGGTCCATAACAATCATACCGCCCAACATATTGCCGAAAAGACGGCAGGCAAGCGAAACGGGAACTGCAATGTCGCTTAATATTTTCATCGGGAAAACAAGCGGCGTGGGCGATGCCATACCCTTTAACCTTCCCGAAACACCCTTTTTCTTTATACCGAAAAAATTGATAAGAACAAAGGTTATAAGCCCCATCGCAAAGGTGGTTAAAATATCGGAAGTCGGGGCACGCAGACCGAAAAGTTCGGCGGCGGCGGAAAACACCATAAACACGCCGAGCGTAAACATATACGGCGCCAGAACGCCCGAGTAATCCATAAGGTTTTCTTTTGCGAATTTTTCGGTAGCCTCAACGGCAAGTTCAAGCACATTTTGAAGACCTTTCGGGTTATCGTAAGTCCATTTCGGGAACACAAAGAGCCTGAAAATTATGCCGAGCAACAAAACTGCGGCGGTTATCAAATAGGAAATAAAAGTAGTCTTTGCGACCGAGAAACCAAACAAATTCATTCGCTCGCTGAGCAAAGAAAACTCAATATTTATACCGCATTTCTTTTGGCTTATCACCGAAATAACGGTGCCGGCCAAAAACCAACCGCCGAACACCGCAAGAGCCGTGAAAAGCAATTTTTTGCGTTTCGATTTCTTTTTGCTTTGCCCTGTCTCCGCCGAGGCTTTTGCGGAAGCAACTCCGATTAAACCTACGGCAAGGCAGACACACGAAACGCCGAGTTCCGCAATGCTTATTATTTTCAAATAATCATCTTCCTTAAAAGGCATTTTGCCGTTAAATCATTTTTTCTTAAAATAGGTTGAGTATATAAAAAGCGCAAACGCCGTAAGCGGCATACCTGCGGCAAAACCGCAAAAGCAGAAAACGGCATATTTCAGATACTTGAACATAAAAAGCGCAATCGCAACTCCGTAAAGAATAAATTTTAAAATAAAAAATTTAATGCTTTTCTTTTCTCTGCCAGAGGTGAGTGCATCCATAATGAATTTAAGCAAAAATGTTTGTCCCGCGGAGAATAAAAATGAAACTGTAAAAGCAACCATAATAAATATTCCTTACCTAAAATATAAAAGAGATTATACTCTCATTAAATACAAAAATCAAGCATTTGTTAAAATATTCACATTTTAAAAACGGTGTATAACCTTTAAAAATCAAAGATATTTTTGTGTTTGCTTAAAATCTTGTAAAACGGAATACCTGCAATAAGGCAAACCACCGTTTCGCCGAGCGCCACCCATAATGCAAAAACGAAGAACGAAGAAGGTTTTTTTGCAAAGAAAACGGATAATTCAAGTCCCACGATAACCGAATTTATAATAACGGGGGATAAAAAAGAGAGAAGCGGAATTTTAAAGAATTTAACATTTCTGAGCAGGTAGGAAACAATGGCGGCGAGCAATGTAGCCGCAGTGCCGAAAATCATATCAATCGGGTTAAATGATGCAATGTTTCCGAGAAAACACCCCACTGTAAGCCCTAAAACCGAGGAAGGGGAGAAAACGGCGAGAACGGTTAAAATTTCGGACAGGCGAAACTGAATGTTTCCGTATGCAAGACCGAAAAAACCGCTTATATAGGTGAGTCCTGCGTAGAGAGCGGCAACAAGAGAAGCAAAAACAAGATTTTTTATGTATTTTTTGCGTTCCATTATGAGTTCTCCTGAAGTTTTTTATAGTATGCAACCGCGAGAGAGTCGCACCGCTCGTTTTCCGCATGGCCTGCGTGCCCCTTTATCCATTGGACTGTAACATCGTGAACTTCTAAAAGTTCTAAAAGTTTTTCCCACAAATCAGGGTTTAAAGCAGGCTTTTTATCGGCTTTCCGCCAACCGTTTTTCTGCCAGGATTTTGCCCAGCCGTTGTTTATGCCGTCGGCAACATACTTGGAATCGGTGGTGAGCGTAACGAAACACGGCTCCTTTAAAGCCTCAAGTCCTTTTATCACGGCGGTAAGTTCCATACGGTTGTTAGTGGTAGATTTTTCACCGCCCGAAAGTTCCTTTTCGTGAGCGCCGAAACGGAGTATCACACCCCAACCGCCAGGTCCGGGATTGCCCGAACAGGCGCCGTCAGTCCATATCCGGACGAATTTTTTTGCGTTTTCCAAATTTTCCATATCAGTATTTCCTGAAACTTCCTATAACCTTTCCGAGCACAGAGGGTTTTTGAGGATATATCGGCTCAAAATCGGGGTTTTCGGGCATAAATATTATCTGCTTGTCCTTGATTATCAGACGCTTTACAGTGGCACTGTCGCCGTCCATACCGATAATAATATCACCGTTTTTGCAGGGCTTGTTTTTATCGGCAACAACTATATCTCCGTCAAGAATACCTGCGTTTTTCATACTCATTCCCGAAACCTTCAGGGCGAAAAGTCCCTCGGCGCTTTTTACGGGATAGGGGATATAGTCCTCTATCTGCTCTACCGCCAAAATCGGCTGACCTGCCGTAACCTTTCCGACAAGCGGAACAAAGGCAGAATCGAAATCGTTTTCCACCCTTATTGCACGGGAAAATTTCTTGTCACGGCTTATGTAACCGTTATCTTCGAGCGCATTTAAAATTGCGTGAACGGTGGAGGTTGATTTTATTCCCGTTTCATCGCAGATTTCTCTGACGGTGGGCGGAAGTCCCTCGCTTTGTTTTTTGACAAGAAATTTATAAACCGCAGTTTGTTTTGCGGTAAGCGGTGCTTTATCCATAAAAAAAGTTCCCCTTTGCCGAACATTTATTCTTTTTTTATTATAGCACCGATTTTTTATTATTTCAACATAAAAATCACTTGCTCTTTTTAAATGTCAATACTTCCTTTGCTCCGAGCGCGCACAAAAAGCCTCCGAAAAGTTTTGAAAGGAGTTTGACACCTATGAGTTTTGCAAAATATATACCCAAGATACAGCCGATAAGTCCGCCTATTGCGATGGGAATAACCGTTTTGAATTTAATTTCCTTTTTTTTAATATAGATTGCCACCGAGAAAACGGCAATGGGAATAAAAAATATAAGGTTTATGCCCTGATTTTTCATTTGCGGAGAGTCGGTAAAAAGCGATAAATAAACTATTAAAAATGTTCCTCCTCCGAGTCCCATACTCCCTGCAATTCCCGAAAGAAGCCCTGCTAAAAGGGCGTAAATATTCATCTTTTAAACAGGCGTATGCCTGCATATATCATAAAACCGCCGAAAATGAGTTTGAGCCATTTGGGCGAAATCTTTTCTATGATTTTTGAACCTATAAATGCACCTATGAGTCCCGTCGGAATGAAAATAAGTGCGTCTTTTATGCCTACGAAGTCCTGATTTATATAGATAAACGCCGAAAGCACCGTTATCGGCAAAATTACCGCAACGGCGTTTTCGTGCGCTTTTTTTGTGTCTAAACCGCTCTGCTTTAAAAGCGGAACGGCGAGCATTCCTCCGCCTGCTCCGAACAGACCGTTTATTATTCCTATTAAAATGCCCAGTCCCGTGCTTTTGGCATTTTTCTTTATAACTTCAGTTTTCAAAATATCACCGAAATTATTTTTGCCGATTTAATTTAAAATTCTATCGGTAAAAATTTCCCTTTCCCTGTTTAAAGCGTCAAAGTCCATACTGTCTATATAATAACTTTCGATAACATCGTGGGAAAGTTTTGCCTTACTGAGCGTTTGAACGGCACTTGCAAGAAGCCCTGATTTTATCTTGTTGTTAAGTGAAATTCTCGATTTTGCCCTTGAACGCTCGGCTGAATTTATAAATCTTCTTGAATGTATCCGCCTTGTATCTGTGTCAAAACTTAAAAAACCGTCCTCTCTTAAAAACGCAAGATTAAGCGAGGGAATAATTATGTGGTCGGTGAGTTCGTCGGGCAAAAACGGGTTTTTAAGGGTTATTATACCGTAGCCGTTTTTAAGTGCATAACTTCTTATGTATTCGCATACCTTACCCGAAACCGCACCGATTTCGTCTTTGATTATTATGCACTTATTTATCCTTTCGCTCACTGTCTTTGGAAATGACATTATTCCTTTCGGCGTAACCCCTTCGATAAAACGGATTTTCTCATTCCCGAGCGATGTGTGTATCCTTTGGGGAATGTGCTTTTTTGCAAGTGTTTCGGCAAAGGAAATAACCTTTTTTGTGTCGGTATATCTGTTTGCGATATGCAGATTGTCTTTGTATAATTCACCGCACACCGAAAGATAGAAAGACGCAGTTTTGTGAAGCGCCTTGTTTATGTTGACGGCGTTTATTATTTCGGTGCGGTTTTGTTTTAATCTGTTTTCGTCCCAAAATCTGCCTAAATCTATTATGTTTTCGCAAACACCCGGATAAAAAGGCTCTACCGTGTGCGGAGAAGTTCCGTCTAAAATAACGGTTTTTGTTTCTTCTATTATAACACCGTCGAGCGAATCGGGGTCTGAAGTGCAGTGGCAAAGGGTAACATCAAAACCTTTTTCTTTTGCCTTTAAAGCGACATATTTCATAAAAGATGATTTGCCTGTTCCGGGACCGCCCTTTATTATGTAAACATTGTCTTTTTGTATCGCACTGTAATTGTCTTTAAAGTGCGATACGAAACCGCAAAATGAATTAGAGGACAAAAAATACCGTTTGTAGCCGTTCATAAAAGTATCACCCTTACTTTATTTTCTATGAATATACTATTCGTGAAATTCTTTTTTGACACAAGACGGGTTTTGTGATAAAATAGTCTTGGAGTCGGCTACACGGTTACGCATACGGTTTTTGTATGTGAGGAAAGTCCGAGCCCCGCAGGGCAGAATAACGGCTAACGGCCGCCGAGGGCGACCTCAGGGAAAGTGCAACAGAGATATACCGCCGATATTTTCGGTAAGGGTGGAAAGGCGAGGTAAGAGCTCACCGTTTTTTATGGAGACATAGAAAACCTGTAAACCCTATTCGGAGCAACGCTGACTGTGGCTATACATTTGCCCGATGTGCCACGAAAAGCGGCTTGAGCGTGTGAGTAATCGCACGACCAGATAGATGACCGTGCTTGACAGAACTCGGCTTATTGCCGACTCTTTTTTTAAATTTAAAAAAATAAAAACCTTTTCCGTTTTTTTTGAGTGCGGAATTTTTGCTCATTATCACTCTCACTCTCATTATCATAGACATTATCATTATCATTCTCATTATCATTATCATTATGGGCATAATTTTC
>JAZUHF010000019.1:0-83431 GCA_045641585.1 Acutalibacteraceae bacterium | reverse complement strand
GGAACAATAGGACTTATAAAGGCAGTTTCATCATTTAAAGCCGATAAAAACATCCGCCTTGCAACATACGCCTCAAGATGTATAGAAAATGCAATACTATCACTGCGGCTCACGAGGTTGCAAATGGGCTGAAAAACACCCAAAATCACCCAAATTTTGCAACATCGGAAGACATTGCGTTATCTTTGAGTGATTCCTATCATATACTACAAACCGTGCGAAACGGCAAAATTGTCTATCTACCGCTTTACATACTTTCATTCCCGATTAGTCAATATTATAAAACCGTCGAAGCAAATGTTTATATGAATGATAATCCTGACCCGAAAAAATTAAAAACCACAGCAGAAAAACTACGGTGGTTTCGCTATAAAAACCGAATGCTTCAATTTGAAGTTGCACAGGCAATCGGAATCGACAGAAGTACATATATAAATTACGAAAAGTTAGAGCATCGGGCATACCCTCATGAAAATTTAACACTGATTGCAAAACTTTACAGCATTGATTTAATCGACCTTTTAGATGAATATAATATGTTTTTGTATAACGGTCAAGGAAAACAAATTCAAGCGTTAAGAGAAAAAATGAATTTAAACATCTACGAATTTGCATCACTATATGGCGTCAAGAGTACTACGGTTGAAAATTGGGAAAACGAATCGGTAACGATTTCAAAAAACACTTGGACAAAACTATTTATCCTCTAACAAATTTATATCAGAAACGAATTCATTATACCAAAGTGGTGAGTAACTTCCTATTTTATTTATTTCACCGTTTTGGTATTTTGCTATTGTGACAAAGCCGTTATCGTTATCATAGAATGTCGCTTCGTTACAAAAAGGCAGAATTTTCAGTAAATCATCAAAGCGTTTATTAAAGCGTCTTTCCACATCATCGGTGTTAATATTATGACCGCCTTTTGCGACGCGGTTTTTAATTCTCTTGATGCTTTCTTCAAGGGTATTTACAGCAACATAATAAAGCCGTATATTATATCCAAGTTCAATTGCCTTCTTGATTGTATCAAGTGTTTTATGACCGGAAAGAGTTGTTTCCTGCGTAAAGCATATACCTTGATTAAGGCAATCTTCAATCATTGCAATCGCTTTCTTTCCGCCGCCAATCGGGTTGCCACCCATTTCAGCAGTAATTTTATCTACATCAATTATTTTACCTAAATTATTTATTTCCGTGCGAAGTACACCGGTCAAACTGCTTTTCCCTGCCCCGTTTACTCCTGCAACAATGGTATATGTTTTCAACCAAAACACCTCTTTTTACGAATTATACCACAAAAATCATATAATTGCAAAAGATTATTGAAACAACTAACTGTTTTCTATTTTGCTGATAATTTCCTTACTGTTTTTTAAAGCAAACTCACTTAATGAATACGAACGCACTCTTTCTTTTACAATATTGGGAATTAAAAAGCCGTTAGAAGTAAGTTTCGCACAACGGTTAATAACGGTTTTATTGGTTACACCGATTTTTTTACTGACTTCAATAGGCGTAAATTCCAATAAACTATTTTTTATAAGGTATAAAAGCAACTCTTTTTCCCTTATATTCAGATATGACAAACTTCCGATAAGTTCATCTTCGGTAGACGCTTTGGACAGTTCGCAAACTTTTCTCGAATACAACTCTACCATACGCAGAAAATAATTGAACCAAATTTCCGGGTGGGGCGGATTCTCTCTGCCGGAATAATAAAGTGCCGGCAATCCCATTTGGAGTGATGCATAATATTCATCAGGGTCATAAGCAAAATATTCTTCCAATGAACCGATGCCATTAAATCCATATCCGTAAAGGTCAAGGATGTATCCCGACATAAGTCGTGCAGTTCTGCCATTACCGTCTTCAAAGGGATGAATCGTAACCAACTGATAATGAACAACTGCGGCAATGATAAGCGGATGGTCATCCGTGGTATTTACATAATTGGCAAGTTCATCAATCAGTAAAGGAATATCGGTATATTGGGGCGGTATATATTCGGGGTTTCCGCTTTCTGAATCGTATACAGCAAATAAAACTCCCGGCGGCATCTGACCTCGTAAACCGATTTTTTCCTTTGATGCACCTTTCTCTACCAATGCCTGTACTTCAAGTAGCAAGTCTTTTGAAAACGGCTCTTTGGTTTTCAGCTTTTCTTCAAGAAGATTTAGTGCCAAAAAATAGTTTCTTATTTCCTGTTCGGGCTTTAAAAAATGCTGATGGGCATCCCGTTCGATTGCCTCATTCGCCTGTGATTCCGTCCACGGATTGCCTTCAATCTTATTGGAAGCATACGAACTCTTTTTCTTTGAATTTTTTCTAAGTCTGTTTTTAGTAACATTCGGCAATTCGATTGTTTTGAGTGAAAATCTGTTTTCCTCTATTGCGGTTATCTTTTTTAAGATTTCATTCGTTAAAGTTACTGTAATCATAAAATCGTCCTTTGCATTTTCTGATTATAGTATAACATAATGAAATAAAAATTTCCACTATTTTTACATTATTTTTTCACTATTTTCCGCTTATTATTTCAGAAACTATTTTTTCTTTATCGATTTTTAAGTACGGTTTTTTGTTTAAATAATTTATAACAAATTCGGAATGTACTTTTGAAACGGTTTTACTTAAATTATCAATTCCCTCTTGTGTTTCGGGATAATGAAAAATCACATTCATGTCCAGAAACACCTTCTTTCCTTAAATCCGATTACATTCAAATCTATGAAAAGAAAATTCAAAATATGCTCTCTCCCTTATTTTTTTGTGTATCACCTCTCCTTCATTAATTAAAATTTTACCTTTCGGTAACGGCAGGAATCGGCTCACCGATGCCCACCGTTCGGACTGCTTAATTTCAGTCTACTTCACCGTTTGCTCGTTTAACCAATACCGTAGCATTAACGCTGGATAACCCGATAGAACCGTCATCCATAATAAGCATTGATCGGGTTTCTTTGCTGAATGTCATATCGGATACTTTATCGGAATTACGGTCGGCGTTGTACTTTTGCAAAGTCCGTCTTGCTTTTTCGGCATCTGCCGAAATAATGTACTTGACCTTATCGGCATTGGCAAATGATTGATTTCCTACATTAAAAAATCTGCTCATGGCTCTCACTCCTTTCAGTGTTTTTTATCAAAACAGCATATCGGCTCTTTACTTTCCATATCGTAAAAGTAAGTCGTTTTATCTGCTTTTAAATCAGAAATACTGTATAAATAAACATATACATCTGACATCCATAATGAATATTTTCCCACAGATTCGATCCATTTCTCTACCTGCGGCTTTAATTTTTTGGTGACTGTCGTTCTGTTTTGACCGATAATGTAAATATCTGTTGTGATTTCTTTCAGCTTGTTGCATTTTGTATTAAAATCCCGTTGATTATGGTTACCGCACTCAACTTCATAATAGTAATATTGGTTGTCATCTGTTTGGCAAACTAAATCGGGAATAACACTTTTACCGCCACACAAATGGATAACATTTGCTGAACGGGACATAGACACACTCTTATAAATACCAGTTTCTTCAAGTATATGTTTAACATCCTTAATCATATAGCCGTGAATTAAACTTGCGTGGTCTCTTAGAATTTGCATATACTCCGGTATCGGCGGATTTTTCCGAAACTTTTTAATGTAAAAGTGTTTTCCGGCTCCGGTAAGGATTAAAATATCAAAGTTGCGGTATCCTGTTTTGATTTTGTTTACCTCAAATAATCCCAGTGTAATTAAAACCCGGATAGCACGCCATGCTGTATCTTCACCGATATATTTGTTATCCAGGTCAATATAGGATTCAATAAGAGCATTTATTGCTACGCTTTCTTCGGATATCCCTCTTGAAACAATAATCCATAGTGCCCGCCAATGAATAGGTTTCAGTTGTATTTCAATATCCTCATAGTTTACATAGTAATAATTGCCTTTGATTTCACGCTCGTTTCGCTCGTCATTTTTTAAAAATTCTAAAAATTCATCTTCGTACATAAATCTTATCTCCTTGTAGATTAAAATTTTTATTAAATGTTTCATCAATAATTTTTGAAACATCAATTTGCTTTAATTTGGAAGTGCAAATGTTTTGGTCGGCGACTTTTGAGCAGTCAAGTATTTCATTAAAAAGATTCTTTAATGCACCGTCATAACAGTCGCATAACTTTCGGTATTTGTCTCGAACTCCTGCATATTCCAATTCTTTTGATTCAATTTTCGTTTTGAAATCTGAAAGCAATTTAATCACCAAATCCAAACACAAAGTTTTCGTTCGGTTTTTTCTTATATGTTTGCGAATGATTTTTTTAATTGAAAAAGTAACCTGACCTTTTGGAATTTTCGCAATGTAGTCCAGAGCAGACCCGTTTTCGATTACGATTCGGCAGTGGATAGGTGCGGTTTCTTTTATAGACGAAAATTTATACGGGACTGCTGCGATTTTGCCTTTACTTTCCGCAATCAAAATTTCGTTTACAAATTTATTAAAGGTGCGGGTGGGCAACATATTCTTCCAAGCAATGATGTCTGCATCATCAATTGATAGAAACAAATGAATAGTTTTTCGTTTAATCATTTTTATTTCCTCTTTCTTTAGATAATTTATTAATCAAAAAATTTACTGAACGGCGGTAACATATTAATGTCAATTTGTTTTTATCCGGATGGTCGCTTAACTGTTCTTTCTGATTTTCTATAAACGAAAGAACGCTTTCAAATTCTTCTTTCAATTTCGCATCGGAAATCAGTTTGCGTTCGGGTACAACTAAATTTTGTTTAATACACTTTTTAATTTCTCGTTTGATACCTGATGAAAAATTTCCTTTTGTGAAGTTAAGTTTCACTCGACAGGCATCGGCAAGTTGGTCAGGCAAGGTGACTTTTGCGTGGGCGGGTTGAACTTCAATATCAATTTCAAAGTTCATCGGAATTACCGCTACTTTTCCGTTAACCGCCGATTTTAATATTTCAGCAACAACCGAACTAAATTTTTGATTACATAAAGATTTTTTGAAACAGATTATTTCTGCATCATTTTTTGTTAGTACAATGTGACATTTCATAAATTTTGACCTCACTTTCTGAAAAGTTATAGATAATGTTGTTTTTTAATTTCAAGAAAAGATGGTAGATTTTTAATTTTCTTTGAAAGTTTTTCATTAAATTTATTTAATCGGTTATAAATTTCCATCAATTTCATTTGACAAAATATATTTTTTTGCATATAATAAGTATGAAAGTAAGAATTTCTAACTTATGGAGGTTTTTTTATGTTAGCGGAATTTCGCACAAAATCACAAATTACATTGCCAAAAGAAATCGTTTTATCATTAGGCCTTGTTGAAGGCGACAAATTAGATGTATATGAAAAAGACGGTATGATTTGTATGATGCCAGTCACGGTTTATCCGAAGAAATATGTTGACGAACTGCACGGAGAGATTTCACAACTTAAAGAAAGCATAAAACAAGGTAAGCAACCGATGTTTGATAATATTGATTCGCTTATTTGTAAGCTTGAGGAAAACTAATGTTACAAATTACATTTACCGACCGCTTTCAAAAGCATTACAAAAATTTAAACGATATTGAGAAAAAGCAATTTAAAAACAAGCTGGCTATCTTTGCTGAAAATCCGACACATCCGTCTTTGCGGGTAAAGCGAATACAAGGAACAGCTGATTTATTTGAGTTCAGCGTAAATATGGATATTCGTGTAATTTGGTATTATGAGGGCGAATCATTGGTTGCTCTGGTGGACATCGGTCATCATGACATTTTGAAGAGTTATTGATGATGTTTTCAAATTAAATATGGCGAAAGTATATTTTAGTTTTCAAGAAAAGATTAACGGCCTGTGCTTAAAAACACAGACCGTATCTTTTATGGGGTTTGATTTTTATATTACTGTCACTTATCAATGACATATGTTTGTCATTTCGAAATGACTCGTATAGTTTAATTTTAGATTAAAGAGTGACTAATTTAAGGCAAAACTTTCGTTTTGAAATGACCGCACTGTCATTTTAATATGACGCATTTCGGGATGATTTTCATTTTGAAAGACCGACTTTCCTTTCGATAGAAAATAAAGACTCGTCACCCTCTTGTTAACCTCAAAATTATAATCATTTTTCTGTCATATGAAAAAGAAAAAATAACACTCAAAACATCATATGAAAAAGATATTCATATCAAAGTTTGAGTGTTACTTTTTTGCATATTAAAATGGTAGTAATTTCAAAACGAAAACGGACGCAAAAAAGCTACCGAAATTTTATTATTTCAAAAAGAGAATCATTTTTAAAGATTTATTTTTGAAAAACTTATAAAAACGAAAATCAATGAAAATAACTGAAATTTTGTGATTTCGTGTAAATCCGATGGAGATATAACCCTCGCGATGACGTTTGTATGGTGTAAATATATAATAAACCAAAAATTACCCTTTAAGGGGGCGGACGGTTTTGCGGAATGCTGATGACCGGATTTTTCTTTTATTCTAAAATTTTCGGTTCAAAGTTTGCCCCATCCACTTATTCCACAATCTATTTCGCATTTATTCCACAAATGGTTCATAGTTTATATCATTTAAATTAGATACTAAAAGGTTGATATGTTATCACATTGACTCAATCAAAATCTGTTCATCGTTTATCACATCATAAATTCATCTAAAACGGTTCATATGTTGTTACATAGATGATGTTAAAATTTGGTTCACTCTTCATTACATTTGTGAGGATTATATTGGGTCATCTTTTATTGCATTTACAATTATCATATTAAATGATTTTTTTGGTGAAATTTGTTACACAAAACGCCCGACAATAATTTTGCCATAAAAGGTTCAGCGATTATCACGTCAAAGCTACAGCAATCATGTAGATTCGTTGCACTAATATTACTTTTTAAAGGTAAGTTTTAACCAACTTTTAACGGCATCAAGCCATTCGTTTGCTCGTATAATATTTTCACAAAGTTCTTCGTTTGTATCGGAATCAACAGTGGAAAGACCGTGCTGTCCATAAGGATAAATCCTCATTTCAAACGGGATTTTGTGTTCTGAAAGTGCTTTTGCATATTCAAGACTGTTTCTTACAGGCACACAATCGTCCTCTGCGGTATGCCAAATGAATGTAGGGGGTGTATGTTCGTTTACAAGTCTATCGCAAGAAAGTTTTTCTGTTTGCTCTGCATTTGGATTTTGCCCCAACAAATTAATGAAACTTCCTATATGTCCAAAAGACGGGTCTGCACTTATTACGGGATAGCCGAGTATAGTTGCATTTACACCTTTGCTTTCCGGAAAAACCTCACGAATTTCAGAACAGTCATAAGCGTTTGAATAGTATGCCGCAAGGTGACCACCTGCGGAAAAGCCTATAATGGCAATACGGTTTGTATCACAGTTCCAATTATCGGCGTTTTTATAAATAATTTCCACTGTCGCTGCAACTTCCCTTATTTGTGTAGGAAAACGGTTTGGGCAAACCGAATACCAAAGTGTAAAGGTATTATAACCTTCGGGCAAAAAATTTACTGCAATAGGTTCTGCCTCGCGTTGCGAACATATACCGTATCCACCGCCCGGACATATAATAATACACGGTCGCTTATCATTTTCGCGTTTCATCTCAGTCATATTATACCGAAGACTGACTTCAAGCAAAGGATCTCTGCCGTCTTCACCTAAAAAAGAAAAATAATCTTTAAGATGCAAAATATCAGTTTTCATAAAAATCACCTTTCTGAATCTGTGATACTATTTGTCGTTAATAAACAAACATACATAATATACTATTTCAAAATATTCACAATAAACTTACCGCAAACAAATGACTTTAATGTTTCACCGATTTCAAAGGAATTATTGTTAGGTAAAATAATTTTACCTTGAATACATTGAGGTAATATAATATTCAATATAACATTTGAATTTTTGCGTTTCCATTCAACTGAAATTTCGCCATGCGGGTGTTGATGTTTTGCCGAAACAAAGTTTAATTTTTCAACAAAACAAGGTTCAATGTTCACTTCGCCTATATTTCTGCCTGTTGGATTAATTCGAATTCCGGCAAGATAAGTATAAAACCAAGCCGAAATATCTCCCCAAAAATGATGATTCTGCGATTGGATTGCACCGCCTTCACGGTGAAAACTTTCCCAAAGTGTTGTTGCTCCTCTGATGATCCAATTGCCGTATGACGGAAAATCAGGTCGGATTATCATATTTAGAGCCAAATCAGCATATCCGTTATCAGCAAGCACACGGAAAATAACTCTTCCGCCCAAAACGCCTGTATCAAAATGACCGTCTTTATCATCAATTAGTTTTAATAAACGATTAACCGCTTTCGGCTTTTCGTTTTCTTCAAATATTCCATAATAAAGTGCCATAGCCTGTGCTGTTTGAGTATCGCCAAGAACGGTAGAATTCTTATGATCTATAAGATTTTCCTTTATACTTTTTTTCATATCTATTGCAAGTTTTTCTGCAAAAGACCGTTTTTTCTCTTGCCCCAAAACCTCGTAAATCAGCATTGCTTTCTTTGCAATATCATATGTCAGAATAGAGTCTGTTACAATAAGCGGTGTTTCAAATTTGTCTTGCCCACGACCGACAGGACACCAATCGCCTAAACCTATCGAAATAAGCCCGTTTTCGTCTCTGCGTGTTTCAAGATATTTCAGATACCGCATAAGCGGCTCTGAAAGTTCGGGAAACATTGAACTGTCCCCACGATAAATATAAGTGTAGAACGGTATGTTGACTATAACATTGTCCCATGCAGGCCCGTTTCCCCAATCATAACCCCAGCCGGCTGTTGGTATAATACCGGGGATTTTTCCTTCGGTACTAACCGCTTTCTCAATATTACGCATCCACTCTTTGTAACTTGTTTCTGCCTTTAAGTTTAAAAGCGTATGCTCAACAGACAGTGAAGCATCGGCAGTCCAACCATTTTTTTCTCTGTGAGGACAGTCTGTCGGAAAATAATAAAAATTAGACAGTTCGGAGCGTACGGTTGCTTCCTGCAGTTTATTCACAATTTCGCTATCGCAAGAAAAGCTGCCAATCTGTTTAATATCGGAATTTATAACAAGATAGGTCAATAGTTCATTCGTTGCCTGCTTTTCTGTTATTCCCTCTACATAGACATAACGAAAACCGTGATAAGAAAAATGCGGAATATAGTTTTCCTTTTCTCTGCCGTCACAATAATAAATGTCTTCCTGATAACAATCCAAAACGCCGTTTAAATAAAACCGTATGTTTTCCAAAAACGGTTTGCCGTCTTTCATAACCTCAAAATGCCGCAACAATATTTTTTGACCTTTTTGAGTATTTTCTATGTTGAGTTCACATAAGCCTGCATTGTTTAAACCAAAATCATAAATAAATCCGTCATTATATCTTGTAACTGATACAGGATTTAATTTTTTTCTTAAAACGATAGGTTCGGCTTCACATAATCGCATTTCACCGTTCGGGGTTTCGGCTATTATCGAATTTGCCCATCCGCCGTCATCAAAAAAAGGCATATCCCAATCTGTAATTTCAAGACTTGCATCATAATATTCGCCGTAATGCCAATCGTCAAAAAGAATAGGTGAAGGATGCGTTTTAACATTTTCATCGGATATTACTGTTTCTATTCTTCCGCTTTTATAGCAAAGTTGTATTTCAAAACACAGTTTGGGCGCACTTCGCCAAACGGCTTTATCAAAATCCCACATATATTCACCAAACGGATTTTGAAAACCGTTACCGAGAATCACACCTAAAATATTTTTGCCTTTATTGATTTCAGGTAAAATATCGTATTCATCAAAATAAACGATATGCTCCGGATTACTTCTGTACGGTGCAAAGTAACCTTTTGTTATATTTTTGCCGTTTATGTGCGCTTCGTATATTCCAAGACCGGTAATTGTAAGAACAGCACTTTTTAATGCCTCATTTACATTAAATGCTGCTCTGAAATACGGAGCATTTATATGTTTTTCAAGCGTACAGAATTCTTTACCTGCACTGATATATTTTCCGTTCACTGCCATTTTTCCTCTTCATTTTTTAAACCTTTTCAATATGAATCAGTCTGCATCCCATATTCCCGAGCGTATGAACATTCGCATCTATTCCCTTGTTCATAAGTCCTTCGCCGCTCATTTGATATTTTCCGTCAACCGAATAAATCGCATTTTTCTCAATACCGTGAAGCTGTAAGCATGGTGTGCAGAATGCAAATGTGTTAAGCGGTGCAAAGATAAATACATTAACATCCGTTTTTGCCTGATTCACAAATTCAATAGCCATATATCCGTCATCTTTTAAAGAGGCTAAAAGATACGGTGTTCCAAGTTGTACGGTTTCTCTTGTGTTCTTTGCAAGCTCGACATAACCGGATATTTCTGTAAGTTCATCCTCTGTCAGCGCCATCAAATCAATACCAACGCTAAGCGTGCCCGTCATGCCAAGCAACGCCTTATACTTCAAGGGACAATCACGCCTATTCATACCGTATCCATTTTGCGTGATATGACCTGCTCCGCCAATCGAACGCCAAGGATTTATACGTGTATACCCTTCTCTTAAATATATTTCGTCAACAGGATCATGGTTATCGGTAATGTTAAGTCTGTGACTGTATCTCATTGTACCGATATCACTTCTTAATCCACCGGAAGCACAGTTTTCAATGATTACATCGGGGAATTTATTTATTATAAACTCATAAACCTCATACAAATTTCTTACATATTGCACCCAAACTGCCTTTTGATTGCCAAAGGGTGCTTCTTTCCAAGCAGCCTGAGAGATATAACGGTTCATATCCCATTTGATGTACTCGATATTATTATTTGAAAGCAGATCGTCGAAAATATCTATAAGATGCTGCTTAACATCATCCCTTGCAAGATTAAGAACCAACTGACAACGGCTCTCCTCTTGTTCACGAGTATCAAATCCAATCACCCATTCGGGATGCTTTTCATAAATCAAACTGTCACGAGACAGCATTTCGGGCTCCAGCCAAAGACCGAACATCATACCAAGGTCATTAACCCTTTTAATAATTGGACCTAATCCGTCAGGAAATTTGTTTTTGTCTGCTGTCCAATCGCCCAACCCGCCGAAATATGTTGTTCTGTTTCGCATCCAACCGTCGTCAATAACGAAACATTCCGCGCCGATTTTGGCGGCTAACTCGGCAGTTCTTTCAAGTTTTTCGGTATCAAATTTATATTGCAAAGCACACCACGAATTATAAACAATAGGTAAGGGTTTATTGCTCCACTTGCAATTCGGCATAATCGACAGAACATAATTATTCAATATGTGTGATGCTGCCTGTATACCGCTTGAAGTGTATCCGCAAACAAATGATGGGGTTATAAATTCGGTTTCAGGTGCTAAAATCCATTCAAAATCATCATCACTTATACCGCCCGTAACGCGTACCTGTTCCATTACATCCTTCTCAACGGTAATCTTAAAATTACCGCTCCAGCAAAGTGTGCCAAACCATAATTCACCATAATATCTACCGGTTTGTCCTTTATCTATTGCAAAGTACGGAAAATTTTGAGAGTTTGAAACACCGCCTCCGGATTGTATAACAGTCCTTGCCCTTGTTACTTCGGTTCGTTCTTCTTCATATTCGTGTGTCCACTTACTGCCAAGCGAGGTAAGATAACATTTACCACCGTAAGGAATATTAAACGATGCGGAATATGCCTTTTCTAATCTGATGTTTTGGTTTCCGGTATTTCTTATAACTGAGCTTCGTTCAATAATGTCCATATCATAGTGAACTTTGTAAATTAAATCAACACTGATAGGATAAAAAACATCTGACAAAGTCACGGTAAGAGTATCATCAGTTATTTTATGATTTACAACATTTAAAAACAAGTCTCTTACGCCGTCAGGAAATTCCACTTTTAAAGTAGGCTCACAATAAAAAAGCCCTCCCCAACCTGTAAACTCACTGCAATATCGCTCATGTGATTGCTTGCCACCGTCATTATAACCGTTTATAAACCAATTAAAAGGGCGAACAAAATCATTGGCGTTTTCTATTTTTTTCCCCCAATACAGACTGCGAAGAGTCCTGCGCTCTGTTGCACCTTCATATTTCGGTGTTTCGCAATATACGGAGAACACATACGATGTGCTCTTGGTTTGCAATATAAAAATCTTATTTTTTTCATCGTATATAATTGCCATAATACATCTCTCCTAAATGAGTTATATATCGAACACTTCACGGTTTGTTCCGTAAAACACATCATTGTGACCGCTAATCAAACGGCAAAATTCTTCAAACCTATCCCAGGTGTTATGTATGTCAAACTCAAATGAGTGACCCCAAACATAAAATAAAGCCGATTCTTTTGTATCGCTTGACAAAAACTCGTTTGCCAAATCAAACATTTTATCCCATTCAGCGTGGTGATACACGGTAGGTTTATATTGAAAAATATTATCAGGCAAACTAAAAGAATGCGAAGAAACAGCGGTGCGAGCATATTTAATTCCTGTATGTTCCTTGATAATGCGAGCCACTCTATCGTCAAAGCAACCAATGCTTCCGCCGGGATAAGCAAAACCGCAAACTTCGTATCCTGCCAATTCCGACAACCGCAAACGATCCTCTTCAACCTCTTTTACAACTTGTTCGTCAGAACATTTTGTGAGTAAAGCGTGAGTCAATGTATGACCGGCTATTTCGTGACCTTCATAAACAGACCGTATTTCCTCAGCACACGGTCTTACAAATGCAACTGTTACATCCTCACGCACAAGACTGTTTGGTGTACCTAAATAACCGGAATTGATATTAAAAGTAGCTTTTAATCCATATTTATTAAAGATTGAAATCAGTCTTTGATCCTGCGTTATTCCGTCATCATAACTGAATGTAACTGCCTTTAGTTTTCCGTTAAACATTTTAGTTTTCTCGCACCTTATCTGATAAAAATTTATATTTAGCTCCTGCCATTTCATTGTTTGGAAGCTTTTCCCAATCGCTATCCCCAATAATTTCTCTTATGGCAGAAAGATTTTCGTTTGTATCTACAATATTTGGTATCAGCGGTGTCCTTATCAAATAAGGTTTACCACTGTTTTTTAATATCTTAAAATTTTCAAGAATAATATCGTTGTAAACGCCGGTATATTTTTTATGCAGTTCGCTGTCGGCAAGCTTTATGTCCATAATAACAAATTGCAGTTTGTTTATCACAGCTTTAAAGGTATCGCTATCGGCATATCCGCTTGTTTCTATGCAAAGGTTATAGTCCTTTAATTCATCGCACAATTCGAGCAGAAAATCCGGTTGAAACAATGGTTCTCCACCCGAAAAGGTAAAGCCGCCGAATGTATCACCCAATATATCGGCAGATTGCTTTAATTCCTTTGCAAGTTCTTTTGTTTCCACCGTTCTTCCCGAAATACTTAAACAGTTTTCGGGACAGGCGTGGATACATCTACCGAACGGCTTACATTCTTTATGTTCGCACACTTTTAAACAGGCACCGCACTTTTGGCACTTGTTTTTTTTATACATAAGATGAGGTTTACTCGATAATCCTTCGGGGTTATGACACCATACACAGCGAAGCGGACAACCTTTGAAAAACACCGTTGTTCTGATGCCGGGTCCGTCGTGTACCGCCATTTCCTTAACATCAAAAACATTTCCGTAAATCATTTTACAAATAGTATTCCTTTATTGACCTTGCATTAAAAAATGCAATCTTTTTTGCACCGCTATCATTTGGATGAAGTCCGTCGGCGAGATTTAATCCGCTATGTTGCAATTTTTCATAAGCACCGCAGATTCCGCACTCAAAAGTGTCAATAAACTTTACATCCGAAATATGTTCGCAAAACGAACTGATATAGTCTCTTTTCAGTTTTATTGACGAATAAGGTCTTATATCTTCGGCACCTTGAATTGGAGAACAATAGCAAATAACAGCATCAGGATACATATGTCTTAATTTTTCATATGAATAACGCATTGCGCCTGCCATAGTCTTGCAATCAACCTTTTCAAGTGATAGTAAATCTCCGTTCTCATCGAAAAATTGACCGTATATTTCCTTTTCAATATTATCTGTTTTTTCAATTCCGCAATCATTTGTTCCTGCCGAAACAACTATAATATCAAAATCGTCATAATCAGAATTGTATGTATAATTTTTGTTTTTGCTGTCTTTACCTCGCAGTAATTTTTCTATTTGATTACAAAGAGTATTGTTTTGATTCATATCGGAACCGTTAAACAGTGGATTACCATCATATACGGTATCTGCGTTATCACTCCAAGTTGCAGAGCTGACGGCGATATTGATGTATTTTTGAGGTTGCATAATTTCGTTAAAATATTTAACCCAAACGCCAAGTGCTGTTATACTGTCACCCATAAATAATATTTTCTTATTCTTGTAAGCCCCCATAATTATACTCCTTTATATCAAAAATTGTACCCGTCATAAATTATTTAATTTCAAAATCTATTCCGGTAACACCTGCGACTGCACCCTGCTCTATAAGCTCAGTGTTCTCAACATGGGCAAGCAACCATTTATTTTTGGCAAACAGCAGTTTATCGTCATATTCGCCGTCAAGTTGAGTATTTGTGCCCTCCGGAAGAGCAACAATCCATCCGAAGCCGTCTTTATCTATCTGACAGGGTCCGTAATGAAGTGTTGTAGCATAGCACTCTATAACCGTACCGGCAGGAACATAGAAAGCATCAAATTTAGAGGTGTCGATAGTATTATCCTTAACATCCCAAAGATGTCCTGCAATAATAACAAGGTCGGTTACAGCAATATCAATTTCACTTGATGTATGCCATTCTGTTGCACCGAATGTGGTATTGTAGCCCCAACAGTATCCGACTTGAATTCTGCATTCACCGAATAATTGAGTTTTTATTTTCCCTGCTATTTCGAGTTTTTCAAAAGCCGCTACACTTGGCTGATACATTGAACCGCTTTCGGGATTTTTGATTTTCTTTGCTTCTTTTATAATCTCGGTAATATCCATTCCCTCGATAATTCTTCCGTATGATTTAAATTCCTGCGAATTAACATCATAGATATTAAGCTCCGGATTATTCTTTTTTAATTCGTTTAACATAGAAATTCCCCTTTTTAAACTGTATATGCCTGTCTTGCTATAACATGGTCTTGGTATTCTTTATCAAGTTCGACAAAGTATGCACTCCAACCCCAAATACGAACTACTAACTGTTTGTAGTTTTCGGGGTGTGCCTGTGCATCAAGCATCTTTTCACGGTTTACGGTATTAAGTTGCAGTTGGTGACCGCCTCTGTCGATAAAGTTTTTAACGAGCATTCCGACCTTTTCTACACTTTCGTCATCCGCAAACAGACTTTCGTGGAATTCAAGTGTTAAAGGTCCTCCGTTAATAGCATTTTCAAAATGTGGCTTTGTCATAGATGCAATTACCGTAATAGGACTTTTAACATCGGCAAAAAGACTTATAGAAAAGTTAGTGCCGAACGGCTCTTTTTCCCGTCTGCCGTCGGGAGATGCACCTATTTCGTCGGCGTGCCACAGATAGTACATAGCACTGCCCGTTCCCGCTCTGAAAATACCGCCCCTGCAATTTGTTTTACCCTTTAAGGAGTCGGCAAAGGTATCAAGTAGTTCTACCGCAATACTGTCAACAAAATCATCGTTGTTTCCGAGTTTCGGAGATTCGTAGCGGAGTTTATGCAAAAGTTCGGGGGTATTTACAAAGTTTTGGTCTACCGCTTTTAAAAGTTCTTCTTTTGATATTGATTTTTCTTCATATACATATTTTTTTATTGCCGCAAGGCTATCGGCGGCGGTTGCTATACCCGTACCATGAATACCGAAGTTATTATACTTACCACCTGTATATATATCGCAATCCATAAGCACATTCATAAAAGGACTCGGCACAAACCATAAATCTTTTATATTATTGCAAATACTGTCTGCCATAGAGAATATTTCTTGCTTTACTTTACCTAAAAATTCATCATAGGTATTGCAATTTAAAAAATCTCTATGCAAAACGGTATCTACCGCTTTCGGATATGAAAGTGCGCCGATATTTGCGACATCCGCACCTACAAAAGGAATAATAAATTCCCAACAGGCCGCAACGGTATATTCGGTTGCGTCTTTATGTTCATAACCAAGTTTTTCAAGTGCAGGTATTACTATATCGTCATTTGAATACTGCGGAAAACCCAAGCCTGCCTTTGTTAAATGGCTTGCGAGGGTATATCTTTCTTTCGGTGTATTTTTATCTACCCTTAAATTGATTTTCGGGTCTATCATTTTGTTGTTATAGCTTGCTTTAAGGCAAAGCTCTGACAAAAGATTAAATACATCGTTGCCGTTTTCGTCTATGCCGCCCAACATCATACTCTGACCGTTATCGCCCTGCTGAACACCGACATATACATCGCTGTCCTTATTAAATGAAAGAAAGAAATCTTCAAGCAATTCAAGTGCGGAATCAAAAGTATAAACGCCTTTATCCATATCGGCTTTAAGATACGGATATATGTATTTATCAAATCTGCCGACTGTATTATGGTAGTTGCCCTCAAGCCAAAGTGCAAAGTGTAAAATTCTGAAGAACTGCAAAGCCTCACGGAAATTGCGTGCAGGAAGCCTCGGCACTTGTGTTAAGACCTCAACCAAATCTTCTCTGCCCTGCTTTTTTGCTTCTTCCAAATACTTATCCGAAAGCATAATTATATTATCTATGGCACGCTTGCCGTATTCATCGGCGGTTTTTCTTTTTTCTAAAAGTCCGACAGAAATAGTATCATAATAATTGGGAGAAAGGTTAGACATATACCCGAGTTCGTGGATATAGTGCTTACTCTTTATATCCGCCCATTCTTTTCCGGTAAAGCAATCGGGAAGATTTGAAACGGTACGCAAAAATACTATCTGCTCATTTTCGAGTATTACTGCTTTTTCTTCGTTGCACATTCTTTCAAACCGGTCTGCCATACGCTCTATCGGTGACAAACCTTTTTTGGAATATTCTTCGCCCAAATTCCAATCAACAGTATGGCGAAATTTATGGTGTTCTTTGTTTACGATGAAACTATAAAGATTTTGATTCATAGTATTTTATCCTCCAATAAATATACGGCTGAAATTGCTAAAGCTCTGACATAACGCTATTTTCGTAATCAAATCTCATTCTTTATTGCATTAAAAATGCGCTCTGCTATATTTTTCATTCCTAAATCACCGGGATGCATTGCAACGCCCTCATGTTCAAACAAACCTTTTGCCATCATTTTATCGTCTTCTCCCAAATCGCCTAAGCATATACAAGGAGCCTTTAAGCTGTTGGCAACACTTTTTACATTGTTATCACCCGGATGATGCCAAAATCCTGTTGTAACTATAATTTTAGCATCATTGCTGTTAAGATATGAAATTAAGTTTTTATATTCTTTTTCAAAAATATTTCCGTTAAAGTCAGTTCCGGGACAGTTTTCAATACATCTCATGATAATAACATCGGCACCAAAATCTCTTGCCAACTTATATGTATCCAATATTTCAGAACCGTTTTTATATTTTGTCTCCCATACGGAAACTTGACAAATGCAATATGATACCCTTTTTCCGGAATTTTCAAGTTGATTTACAACTCTGTGAACATAGTCATTTTCTTTGCTCGAAGCTGCCATACCCCAAGAATTATGCCAACCTATATCTTCTTTTACGCCGTGCAATGTAATGGAATTGCCAACAAACATTATTCTTATATCGGCATTATCTTTTTCGTTAACAAAAACAAATTTGTTTTTTAACTGATTTATAGCTTCAACCGTATTTTTATCTATTTGTGCCATTTCTATTTCTCCGCATTATACATTTTCAAAGTCTCGCCCGGTTTTACGCTGAACAACTGTTTTCCGGTTTTAATATCGGATGTTTCAAGCCATATTTCCTTGTTAGTAGGATTAAAAACCTTTGTGTTTTCAACATTGAATATTAAAGAACGGTATGCATTTATATAATCGCAAATTTCAATATTCGTAGCATACCAAATATCTTCCCTGCTTCCGGCAATTTTGCAAAACTCTTCTAACAAATTCCAGTTATTATTATCATTAAATTCATAACTGTGTCCCCATAAGTAGAATAACTTTGGGGTTCTTATAGCGGAATAATCAGGAATCGGTTCTGAAATAAATTTATTAAGATATTCCATTAACTTGGGATTATTGTGATGTACTGTCGGCATCCATTCATAAAAATCTTCGGGCAAATCGAATCTGTCATTATCTCCGCCTAATGTTCGAGAATAAGCAATACCGAGTGATTTTATATATGCCTTGATTTCTGATTTTGAAACGCCACCGACAACTTGTGTTATTCCGGTATCCGGATAAGCCATTCCGCGGATAATAGCATCAAATTCGTTTTCAAGTCTTTGACGGCACTCTAAAACATCACGAATTCCGTCAATTGCCGATACATTTCCATTTGCTATGTGTCTTGCACCGTGCACTGCAATTTCATGACCGTTTGAAGTTAATTCTTTTAAATCATCAACCGATAAATGCCAATCGCCATCGCCCACCCAATCGCTGTTAAGATTAAGCGTGACTTTAATCCCGTATTTATCAACTGTCTCTATAAGCGGTTTGTCATAAATACATCCATCATCATAGCTTAATGTAAGAGCTTTTACTCTGCCTTCCGGAAATCTCAAAAATCTATATCGCATATATCTTACCTTTTTCAATCAAAAACATTGAGGATACTATTCCCCTATTATCATTATCTGAACGGTACGTGTTCTTCCTCTTGTTTGGTCGAAGTCAATAAAATGAACTCTGCCGAATTCTCCTAAATCCGCAACGCCGTCATCTATTACAACGGTAACACTTCTGCCGATTATAGAAGAACGCAAATGTGCATCGGTGTTATGACAGCCGAAATTATCCTCGCCGACACTCTCCGCAAAGTCGAGTGCTTTTTTACCCGGATGGAGATACATTCCCTCGTATCTGCAAGTAGGTATCCATTTTTCAAATACATTTACCAAATCTTGCTGCAAGGTTTCGAGACCGGTCATAGACATATCAAAAGCACATTCCTGTGTTATTACCGAGCAGGTCGTATGATGAGAATATACAACAACTATGCCGTTTTTAATTTTTGATTCCTTTACGATTTCTTTGACATTATCGGTAATATCGTGAAAGGTGACTGCTCGGTGATTTGATTCAAGTTTAAGTGATTTCTTATAAACCATTTTTACCCCTCTTACTTTTGTTTTTTAAGGTCATCTGCGGCACGGCGGGTAGCACCTATCATTTCGTCTACCATAGCAATCGGGTCTTTGGCGTTTACTATGCCGGAAGCCGCACCTGCCGCCTCAGAACCTGCCATAATAAAATCGTAGACCTCTTGTCCGCAGGTGATTCCTGCCGCCTGCTCAACCATAATATTAGAGTCGATTTCCTTAATAGCCTTGATAGAATCCTTAACATAAGACATTGGACTTGCGCCGTTTCCGCCGCCGATTATCTCTGACGGCTCGGGGTTGATTATATCGGGGTGAAGCTGTGCTATTGCTCTTGCTTCATCTAATGTATCAGCACAGGCAAAGACATACATATCAAGTTCTCTTGCACGTTCAATGGTTTTTTTCATTTGAGGGAGACTCATTGGTTTTTCGCAGTGATTTATCATAACACCGCAAGCTCCTGCCGCCTTGATGCCCTCGGGAAGAATATCCGCACAACCTCTGCCGGGCTTTAATGTATCCATATATGTAGACATTACAAATAGATTTTTCGTATTCTGTGCCACTCTGTAAACCTCAACGGGAGGTACAAAGAAAAGCACATCTATATCATACTTTTCCGCCGCTTTATCTGCCGCAAGTGCCAATTTCAAAACATCGTCGCCGTAGATATAGTTCTTTGTTCCTACTTCAAAATACGGAGTTCTTATCTTTCTTTTCATTAAATAATTTCTCCTTATCTCTGCTGCTGTAAGGTGTAGTGAACATCGTCAGCCTTTTCTTCGTCGGTAAACTTATGCAAGGTATTGATTACCTCACCGTTATTCCACTTTCTGTCCTCTACATCCTCGGTAGTACCCATAACGGTAACATTAAGTTGTCTTCTTCTGGCACGGACATGGTCCCAGTCGATAAAATAAACGTGTGCAAACTCGCCGCCGTCAAGTACGCCGTCCTTTATGGTCATAGTCTCGCTTCTGCCAAAGAAAACAGAGCGTAAATGACCGTCGGTGTTCATAGAGGTGTAATCACCGGGTTCGTTTACATATCTGCCGAACTTTGCGTGTAACGGTCCGGGGTGACGGTACTGATGCTCCTCTGCAAAGTCGGGTATCATTTTTCGCATAATATCCAAAAGGTCGTGCTGTAAATATTCAAGGTCAAAACTGTCTATATCGTGTGAACATTCCTGTACCATTACAGAGCAGGTCGTGTGATGTGATGCTATTGCAACTGTGCCGTTCTTAACACCGGACGCCTTTACGATTTCGATGATTTCCTTTGAAACATCGTGAAATGTAGGTATCCAACCTCTTGACTGTAATTCCAATTCCTTTTGATAAACCTTAAATTCCATTTTTAATATCTCCTTTAAAAATTATTTTTTATTTATTATTAAGCCTTTCGCCTACCGCACCGCCCGGGTGTACTACGGCAAACTGCTCATTTTTATAGTCTGTTTCTTCTATAAGTGCTGTCTGCAAAATATGAAAGATTACCGCAAGCGAGGTTGAAGATGTAGTACCCTGACAGTTATATTTATCCGTTTCCCTATTTACATACTGTTTTAAGACAACATCTGCACCCTTTGCCAAATCTGATTCCAAATTTTCGGTTATAGTAATTACCGAAACGCCTTTTCTTTTGCAAATATCCATAATCGGCAAAAGCTCTTTTGTTTTACCTCCTCTGGAGGCAAACACCATAACATCGCCCTTTTGCAAAAAGCCCATACCGCCGTGTACCGCCTCGGCAGGCGATATGAATTTTGCAGGGCGTTCAATACAGCACATCAAATGTGCAAAGTGCTGACAAATTATCCCTGAATGTCCGCAACCCGAACAGCCTATTCTATCGGCGTTTTTAAGCAAATCTACGGCATCGGAAAAACTTTTCTCATCGAAATAGTTTTCCATGTTTTTTATACATTCGCTTTCGATTGTATAAACTTCCTTTGCCGCTTTTAAAGCTTCGGTTTTCATTTTGAATCCCTACCCATTAATTGATTAGTTTGATATTTTTCGTGCGACACCGGAACGAATAGCCGCATCTGCAACAGCCTTTGCGACTGTCTTTCCGACTCTTTTATCAAATGCTTTCGGTAAAATATAATCGGCTTTCAATTCCTCATCACTTACAAGTCCTGCAATAGCATAGGATGCCGCATATTTCATTTCGTCGTTGATATCACTCGCCCTAACATCCAATGCACCTCTGAATATTCCGGGAAACGCCAAAACATTATTGATTTGATTTGGAAAATCAGACCTGCCCGTACCGACCACTTTTGCACCGGCACCAATAGCCAAATCGGGCATTATTTCAGGTGTCGGATTAGCCATTGGAAAACAGATTGCATCCTTACTCATAGACTTGACCATATCTTCCGTTACAACATTCGGAGCCGAAACACCGATAAATACATCTGCACCCGTCATTGCATCGGCGAGCGTTCCCGTTTTATGAGAAAAATTTGTACCCTTTGCGATTTCTTCCTGTGCCGAATTGTTATTTTTATCGCCCTCGCAAATAATTCCGAATTTATCACAAAAAGTAAGGTTTTTCACCCCTATATTCATCAAATGCTTACCGATGGCAATACCGGCAGACCCTGTTCCGTTAATGACAACCTTAACTTTATCAATATCCTTTTTTACGAGTTTTAATGCATTGATTAAAGCTGCGGCAACAACAATCGCCGTGCCATGCTGGTCATCGTGGAAAACAGGAATATCGCAAATTTCTTTTAAACGCCTTTCGATTTCAAAGCAACGAGGTGCGGAAATATCTTCAAGATTTATCCCGCCAAAGCTGTAAGAGATATTTTTGATTGTATTTACAATTTCATCCACATCATTTGTTGAAAGACAAATCGGAAAAGCATCAACATCTGCAAACTCCTTAAACAGAACGCATTTCCCTTCCATGACCGGCATACCGGCTTTAGGTCCAATGTTGCCGAGTCCTAAAACGGCAGAGCCATCGGTTATTACCGCTACGATATTTCCTCTCCTTGTATATTCGTACGATAATTCGGGATTATCTTTTATTTCAAGACATGGAGCTGCGACACCCGGAGTATATGCTAAAGAAAGCATATTGCTGTCATTAACCTTAACTCTTGCAGTGACCTCTATTTTCCCGTTAATTTTTTTATGTAAATCAATCGATTTTTCGCTTATACTGCTCATTTTGATTTCTCCTAAAAGCATATATTATATAATATTCAGGTTAATGTATCTAATTTGAGTTCGCACTCTTTTAAAAATTCATGCCATTCTTCCTTGTTTATAAAGGGATTATCATTGGTTTTACTTTCTTTTAACATTTTGACCTTTTCTCTTGTGTGATTATTGAACGGGTGATTGCCCAAGAAAACATCAACTTTAAACTTTGACATTTTTATAAGCGAATTGCGAAAATCATCACGGCAATCATAGGATAAACCGTATTTTTGGAGAAACCATTTTTCCATTGAGTTTATACCTGCTCCGCCAAATGTAGCACAGGTATATTTTTTCCCATTATCCTCTGTTTCAAATACAAATGACATCGTTCCCTTTGTATGTCCCGGGGTGCTGTAACAATGTATTTCCGTATTTCCGAGCTTTATTACATCGCCGTCTTTTAAAAGGACATCCGGTTCAAAAGGAAGCGTATATTCAAATCCGAGTTCCTCTGCCCACGAAAGAGGCAAAGTTCCGTTTGCAATAGGTGCATCTTCTCGGCTTATGAAAATTTTTGTATTATATCTTTCCCTTAACAATACCGAAGAACCCAAATGGTCATAATGTCCGTGACTGATTATTAAATATTTGATGTCATTGCAACTGAAACCTAATTTTTCAACATTGGACAAAACCCTATCCATAAGATGCGGATAACCCGAATCAATCAGAATCAGACCATCGCCGGTATCAATAAGATGACTTGAAGAAGAATAATCATTCGTTCCGACAAAATAAACATTACCTATTATTCTGACACTTTCTATCATTTCATCGGATATATTTTCACCCATTATGTATATCGCTCTCCGTTCTTTTTGCCTTCTATTATAATATTTTGTCAGTAATTTACTGATTGATTATAGCATAAATTGCCGCAATAATTCTCTTGGCTCTCGGTGCCAAAGATTTCTTTATCATATATTCATTTATCGTATGAAGATTTCCGCCGTCAACACCCATTGAATCCATAGTGGGTATTCCCATTGCTGATGGATAAACGGAATCCGCTGCTCCTCCTGCGGTTGAAGTAACCAAATCTTCGCCCAAATATTTAATATTTGCGGCGTTGATAATTTGGAACAAATCATCGGTTTTCTTATTTGCCTCAAACGGTGAATGAACACCGATATAGGTAAGTTTGCAAGATGTTCCCGAAACATACTGTTTATCCGCTATACTTTGCAAGAACGCCCTTGCCGTTTGTTCAGATGCATTTGTCTTAATGCGACAATCTACGGTAAACGAACAATGCTCGGCGATAGTATTTACGGTTGTGCCACCGTTAATAGTACCTACGGAAAAAGAAAGGTCTTCGGTTACTTCCCTGTTTTCTATTTCGAGTATTTTATACGCCGCTTCCTTTATGGCATTTATTCCCATACCTTTCATTTTTTGAGCCACATGTGCCGCTTTTCCCGTAATATCAAACCTTGCTTTGATTATTCCATATCTTGCGGTAGTAAGTGTGTTATTGCGACCAAGTTCAAGATTTAAAAACGCACTACTTCCCTTTGCTTCTTCGCACATAAACTCTATTGTCTTTTTACCCGAAAGTTCGGAACTTACCTCCTCATCGGATTGAAGAATCATTTTTATATTGGCACGGTTAAACCCCGACTTTTTAAGTGCTGACATAGCAAGAAATCCCAATGCTATACCACCTTTATCGTCGGTAACACCGGGTCCATATAGGTTTTCCTCATCCTCTGTCACAACCGGATCTGCAAACTCGCCCTTTTCAAATACGGTATCCATATGTGCCGAAAGGCAGACAGTCGGCAGATTTTCTCCGTTAAAAAGCGTAAAACTTGCTACATCACCCGATTTTTCCATTGGTTGTCTTACAAGCTTATAACTGTTTTCGGTTTCGTGCTCGATAATCTTATCAAGAACAGCATCGACTCCTGCTTTATCCTCACTTTTGCTGCTTATTCCCACAAGTGTTCTGATAAAATCAAGATATTTACCGGAAAGCGAATCAACCGATTCAAAACACTTTGCTATTTCATTTTTCATTGTTTCGAAACACCTGATTTCCATTTTTTAATGTTTCTTATGACGCGCTTTACCGCCCAAACTACCGTGATGCCGGCGGCAATTGAAAATACAAATTTAGATAAATTTCCTATATGAATATTCATATCAGCCCGTTCGCTGCGATACAAGCACAAAAATGTATAGTATAAATCACTTCCCGGAACAAGCGGAATTATTGCCGGTATCAAAAAAACAACCGTCGCCGCCTTTAAGGTATAAGCCATAATATGCACATAAATTGCGGCTGTTGCCGTTGCCAAAAAGCAGTTTAAAAACATATATTTATCTGTAAAAAGACCGGAAAAAACTAAATATGTTCCCCACGAAATCAATCCGCCCAAAGATGCCGGAAGCAATAGTTTGCCTCTTAACCCGAAAAGTAAAGCAAATCCGAATGAACCCGTAAAAGCGGTTATAAGGGTTATTAGAACATCCATCTCAACCACCACACAACATAAACGATACTAAAATGCCAAGTGCAAGACCGCCTGCCAAAAACAGACTGTCGATAAGTTTTAACGAGCCCGAAATGGTATCTTCCAAAATAATATCTCTTACCGAAACGGTAAACGCCACTCCCGGTACGATAAGCATTATATTTCCTATTATTACCTTATCGCTGCCAAATGAGCAAACATAATTTGAAGCCAAACCCGATAACAGACCTATAATTAAAGCACAAATAAAATTAGCAATTATACGGTTGGTAAGTACGGTTGATGCTTTTCTTTGAAAAAGACATACAACAACAGCAATCAAAGCGGAAATCAATCCGTCCTTAAGCGTACCGCCGAAAAAAACCGTAAAACTCGAAGCGGCAAGTATACTGCCGAGTAAAAAGCGGATAAATTTTACCGATTTATTACTTTCATTTATAAGCGTGTCCAATTCATCCAAAGCAAATCTTTTGTTTCTGCATTTATGACATATGTCGTTAAGCATTTCAAGTCTGCGAAGATTTACGGAAACGCTTTGCGGCATTACACGCCTTGTTTGAGTGATTTCAAAATCGGTTTCAACCCTTAAAGTCAATGTAATAACCGATGGAATCACAAAAATATTTACCTCCTCTACTCCGTAGGAGGCACATATTTTTAAGATGTTTTCTTCAACACGATGTACTTCCGCTCCCGAGCATAGCATTCCCTCGCCTATATCAAGAAGCAGATGTGCAAATCTATATGTATTACTTTTATCAATAGTTATATCGGTTTGATTTGCTAAAATCAATAAAACAACCCCCGATGTCCGCAACTTGAGTATCCTATTCTTTGTGCGTTTTTAATCAGTGCTTTTAAAAATCAAGTATCATTTTATCGCCGTAAACACTTTCCCAATCCTTTTTAAAGCCATCTATGGCAGCATCGGTAAGCGGATGAGTGATAAGCCATTTATAAATATCAGGTGCGATGGTGGCAATATGGCAACCTACAGATGCACAGTTGCTTACCTGCTGGGCATTCTTAAAGCTTGCCGCCATAACTCGGCAAGAGGTAATGCCGTAATTATTAAACTGATTAACGATTTCGGCAACAACACCTATTCCGTCTCCGCAAATATTCTGTATTCTGTTTACATAGGGTGCTACAAAATCAGCACCGGCTTTTGCCGCCATAAGAGCCTGCGTGGGGGTGAAAATAGCCGTCATTAAAACACCGATACCTAATTTTTTAAGTTCCATAGTGGCTTTAAGTCCTGCCTCGCCAATCGGAATTTTAAGATAGAAATTTCCGCCGATTTCTTTTTGAAGTTTCTTGCCCTCTTCAACGATTTTTCCCCAATCGGTTTGAAGCGTTTGAGCGCAGAGAATCTTATCTTCCCCGATAATCTCTCTTATTGCTTTAAGTCTTGCGATAAAGTCGGTTTTTTCCTTTGCGATTATAGACGGGTTGGTTGTAACGCCGTCTACCGGATAAAACTCGTTTATGTGTTTTATCGCCTCTAAATCTGCTGTGTCAATAATATAAAGCATATTTCTCTCTCCTATTTAATAATAATTGGTTTTAATGATAAGCATTCAGCAAAAAATCTCATTTCTTCTACTGTTGTATTGTAAACAAGCATACTGTGGTGTGTGACACCGTATTCGCTTATGCTTGTCAACACATCTCCGATTGGCTTGCCAAAATCGAGCCAACCTCTGATTTTTTGGCGGAAATTATCCGAAGTTTCGGATTTAACCGTTACGGGACAAATTAAAAGGTTTAATCCCTTATCATCCTCAAATGCATTTAAAAAAACAGCATTGCCTGCCTTATACGCAGCGGTAGCAACAATAGGATTATCACATTCTCCGTAAATAAAATTCATTTCAAATGCCGTAGGTTTTTTATCTGCTACTGCATAATTCATTTCTCCCATATGACTGATAAGCAGAGTGTTGTTTTTCCAATCGGGACAGAAAATTTCGACAAACGATGTTTCCTTATATTCCTTTAAAAGTCCACCAACAAACATTGCCGTGAATTTATCTCCCTCACCCGCATAACCAATGCCATTTTGCAAAGCACGGCAACAACCCATAAACGGCATTGTAGGCAAGCCGTTTATGTTTCTGAAGTTAACTGTCAAAGCATTAAGATTGTTGCTTTCAATCCATTTTTTAAGGGTTACGTCCGCTTTAACTGAATTTTCATAGATGTTATCATCTATTTCTTTTATAAATTCAAAATCAGCTCTATTTTTTTGCTTTTCTATTTCTATTTCTTCGTTTGTTACATTATCTGAAATAGCTTTTAGTTCCCCGTCTTTCGGATAAATAACATCTACATCAAACAGTTCTTTAAGCCTGCTGTCTTCAATTTGGAAATCGCCCATACCGTCAAAATATCCGCCGATACTTCCAACCTTTGAACCGATTACAGATTTAGCACTTACCGCCGCTTTCAAAAGACCGACTGCTTTGTCAAAAACTGCACCGTCTTCGTAGTAACCTGCGGCTATGGCATAGGGCTTGCCTGCCTTTTTCAACATATTGCACATATCCATAACGCCATGTATTCCATGACAATAGGATATATTAGATGGATCGCCGTTGCTTGAAAAATCTTCTGTATCTGTTGTATCTATAACGATAATCGGAAGTTTTGTATTAGCCAAAACTTCTGCCGATTCAATAGAAGGTGAATAGGCAAGATGGATTGTAAATATTGCATCGCAACCCTCATCTTCAAACTTTTTAACCGCAGCTTTGAATTCATCTTTAACTGTGCAGATTTCATTAGTTACAAGGTCAACTCCTCTTTGCCTTAACATATCGGCGATTTTATCGTAAAACTCACCAAGTCTTACACGCAAATGCTTTGCTCCCACATCATAAAGAGCAATATACAGCGGTAATAATCCTGCTTTCATCAATAGTTTCCTCCCCTTGCATTGAGAATGTTTGCGGCATTTTGATAGCAAATATCGTTTATTTCCTGTTTGGTAAGTTTTAGCTGCTCTGCGGTACGCTTAAATGAACGCATCTGCTCATAGGTGAAATTGGTTATCTCACTGCCGTCCTCTGCCTCTATCATATGCGGGTCACCCGACACATCTCCGTAAAGACCTTTCGGAACAATATTATAATAAAATCCGTTTTTCGTAACCCTACGCATACGCATTTTCGCAATCGGCATATCCGTACCGAACATCAATCGCTTTGTACCTACCGCTTCAATACAACGATATGTTGCTTCACCCAATGTGTTTGCGCAGAAATCAAACATCATATTTTTAGTATTTTTAAGATAATCAAAAGCATCGCCTATATCCTCCGGCGCATACGCTCTGCCTATATGTGCCACAACAAGTTGTAAATCGGGATACTTTTCCTCAATTTCAAGCAACTGCATATAATTTACGGGGTCTTTAAGCCGTCCATCCCGTCCTATGTGTAGAATTACAATACCTTTAAGTTTGTTTACAATTTCAAACTGCTCATGGGTCATAAAATCAAATATACGGACTTCACTTCCGGGAATATACAGCGGACGGTTTTGTAAATAGGGTTTCACACCGCAGAAACCTTTTTTTGTAAGTGCTTCTTCGATTTCTTCAGTTGGAGTATCATAAGATATACAGTAGTAGCACGACAGACCGTTTTCCTTTGCTGCATTTTCTATGTACTCGTTCCCAATTTTTAAATTTGCAGTAGGTGACCCCATAATTGCAGGCTTAATAGTTTTTCCGGGAAACATATCCTTGTAGGTCTGCAATAAGTCTTCTATCTCACAGTCCTTTGCGACCATTCCCGTCCAACTTACAACTCCGCTTGCTCTCTTAATATTTTTTTTGAATTCCGCCTTATAAACATGATTGTGCATATCTATCATTTTATCGGGTAGAAAATCCTTTAACTCTTCCTCATATATGCGTTTATCATATTCATTCATTTTATATCCAAACATATAATCATCCCTTTGTAAATAATTCTTTTACAGATTTAAATATTCCTGCACCTACAGCCGCCATTGCCGCCGAACCGACCGCACCTGCGGTTTCACCGTTTACAACGGTTGCATCTATTCCGGTGATTTCGGAAATTATTTTAAGCCATTGGGGAGATTCTGAAATACCGCCTATAATTTTAATTTTTTTTGCTTCTACTTTGCATTTTGCAAGCATAATATTCAGTTCATTTGCGGCGGTAAGGGCAATACTTCTGGCAATATCGTCTTTACTGTAATTGCCATCAAGTTCCTTGAAATTATCCAAGTCTATTTTAATTTTTCCGTATTCACAATTTGAACGGCTTAACATTGCATCGAATTCCTCATAGGTGGTTTCGCCGAGATAATACTGTTTACAATCCGAAACCTTTTGCGAGATTGATGTAATTGAAGACATACCGCACCAGTTACCGTAAGGTGCCATAAACGGATCGGTAAGCATTTTTCTTTCAATCGGCTTTTCTCTGTTACCAAACGGAAATAATGCAACCCACGATGTACCGCACGAAAGCAACATATCACCCTCGTCATAAACTCCGGCACCTATGGCTCCGGCAGGATGGTCAAAAGTTCCAAGCACAATCTTTGTTTCTTTTGAAAGACCGGTCTTTTTGGCCGCATATTCAGTTAAAGTACCCAAGACACTGTAATTCTTCATTATAGGTGGCAATTGTTCTTCGTTTATGCCGAAAATATTAAGAAAATCTTTATGATACTTTCCTGTTTCCTGATTTATTAAAAAGAATGGCGTTCCCATAGAGGGTGTTATACCCCATTTGCCAGTGAGCTTATAATTCAAATATTCGATACTCATACAGATTTTATCTGCTTTTTTTATTGCTTCGGGCTCTCTTTCCAAAAGGTAAGCAAACACGCCTTGCGGAAAGCCGTACTGTTTAGGCCAACCTACAATCTGCCTTATATCTTCGGAAGAATACTGACCTAAATATTTATCTACTGTTTCTTTGTCGAATTTGTTCTGCCAACCGTATATCGGTGAATTTTTTTCACCTACAGTCATAGCATTTCCGGCGGCACCGGAGGCACAAACGGCAATCACTTTACCTTTTGCCTTCGATTTGAGTTCCCGCAAGACCGCAAAACAATTTTCGCAAAAAACATCGGGATCCAATAGTTTTAAATTGTTCGAAAAATAATATGTTTGTCGCCTTGTAACTGTAGCAACCGTTTTTCTGTTTTCGTCCATAAGAACGCCTTTAACGGATGATGTTCCTATATCAAGACCTATTACATACATCAAAATATTCCTCCGAGACCGTTATCTTTGTTTTCGCACTTTTTAAGGAAACTGTAACTCGGTCATTTTTACTTGTTTTTTTCATCGGTTACATCAAGTATAGCCGAGTAAACCTCATCACGGTCACCGTTGGCATCTTTGCCCTCTTTCCAAAGTTTTTCGGCTTTGGCGAAAATCTCGTCCGAAATCTCGGGCATATCAAATGTGCTTTGGGGGACAAGTTGATTGCCAGCAACTTCCGGAGTAGTGCAAGCATTATCATTGCGAAATTCATCTCGTTCTTCTTTATTGCGAAGATTCGGAACATCTATCGGCATACCGCCGTTAAGTGCACTTTTCCAGGCAAGAATTCCGCAAATTCCCATATCAACCGCTTGATACACATCAATCGACCACTTGCCGTCCGGCTTGCCAAAACACTTTTGAATAAAGAAATAGGTTGAGTAAAAATCGCTTCCGCCGTGTGTTTTGAACTGACTCACAAATTCCGGTCTTATATCACTTATCGGTTCGTACTGTTTCCATTCGCCCTTGCAAACTTTTTTCCCTTGTTGATAATAATTGAATTTCTGATCAGAATCAAATCTGCCGCTCTCCATCATACCGTTCTCACAGTAAAAGAGATAAGAGTTCCTTGCCGGCTCCCGTTTTAGTCCACCGTGCAAACTTTTTACAACAGCACCGTTATCAAGAGTTACCATTTCTATGCCCGCATTGGAATTTTTACCTATAAGTTCACGGCACTGCTTATTCGGAGGTGTTTCAAAACCAGAAACCTTTACGGGTCGCTTGCCGGTTACGGTAAGTATAGGACCTAAAGAATGCGTACAGTAAAAAGTAGGATACATACGGTTGCGCCAATGATTTTTATCACCGTAACTTATCTGAGGCCAAACAGATGTGCAATCGTGAACATATTCACCCTCTGCGTACTCTATCTCGCCTATCTCACCTTTTTGATATGTTTTCCACATCTCAAATGTATCTTTCATATAGCAGTAATTCTCGGCGTAAGCATAAACCTTACCGCTTTGCTCTACCGCCTCAATAAGTTCAACTGCCTGAGCCATTGTTTCACACGGTAAAACTTCCGATAAAACATGTTTACCTGCTTTAAGACACTTCACTGCAAAAGGAGCGTGCTCGTTGGCATAATTGGCAAGAACCACCGCATCCATATCATGCTTAATAAATTCATCAAATTCGGTATAGTATGTAATATCATTAAGTCCTAAATCTTCTGCCTGATGCTTAACATTTTTGAGTGCCGGCTCAAACATATCACAGATTGCAACCAATTGGGCGTCCTCGCGGTATACCATAAGCACATCTATCATTGTTTTGCCTCTGTATGCACCCATAACTCCAATTTTAAGTTTTGCCATAAAAAAACTCCTTTTGCATAACAATATTTATAAACTTATAGTCTCAGCAATATATATTCTGAAATCATAAGGATTCATTTTCTTTGCCTTGTTAAGCGCCGATTCAACTTCAGCATCATTCCCTATGCCCATATACGCAAACGCTTTAAGAATATAACCGTCGGTAAGATTGTTTTTCTCAATATCATACTCAAACGGCATAGGTGACGGAGAACCGACACCGTAATAGGTGCGTAAATCCTTATTATCAATGAGGTTTTGAGCCGATGCAAGCATCTCGTCGAGAACCTCTTTTGCAGTTTCTTCTTCCCCGAGTTTTTTAAGAGCCAAAGCCCTGAAAAGCGATATTTCCGAAACCGCCGCCTTATAAACAGACGCCTCCCCATACGCTTTCCTTGCTTCTTCTGCTTTGCCTTGTTTCTCATAAAGAATTCCGAGATAATAAAAAATATGAGCTTCTTGATTGAAGAATGTTTTTGCCTCGCCATAGGATTTCGGCATATTTACGCCGTCCATGTATATTTTTTCCGCTTTTTCAAAATCACTCTTTGCGGTCAACTCATTACCGTACAGAACATGCATCCATGCGTGCTGTTTTGTAAGCTTACCCTCACCGCCCTCGTAAATATGAAAGCGTTTTGCCTTTGCCATATTTATAGCAGTCTCAAAATCACCTGTTTGGCTTATAAGAGTAAGTTTATCAAGATAGCAGTCATCTCTTTCGGCTAAAAGCTCGGGATATTTTTCATATACTTTTAGTCTTTCTTCAGGAGTATAGTTCATATTCTTAAGCAACTGTTCGTATTCGAGTAGTAGTCTCGGGTCATCACTCTTGTACTTCAGTGCATTTTCCATACACTCTTTTGCTTTTTCGGGTTTACCCGCCTTATCAAAATAGTAAAGCGAAAGGTTACGCCATGCTTTACCGTGTTGTGCATTATTTTTTATGCAGTTTTCCCACTGACTTGCGGCATCTGTATAACGGAATCTGTCGTAATAAAGATTTCCGAGATAATAATATGCGTTTGCACCGTTTGGATTAACATTTTGAGCAAACATAAGTACCGCAATATCTTCAAGCCTTGACGGGAAACAGTAACCCGTATCTGCATTTTCCGCCATCGTGATAAACTCATCATACGATGTGCCGAGTTTTGCACTGCAATATGCTTTATAGTAGTTTACAAGCGGATTTTCGGTTGAAAGATTAAGAACATAAAGTGCATCCTCGAAAAATCCTGCCTTTATATAATCGTTTGCAACATCAAGCATATTTTCAGGCTTAACAGAAAAAGCTTCAATACTTGAAATGTCCCCCGAAAAATGCGACCATTCTATTTTTGCAAACAAATCAAGCAAATCGTCATTAACATTTTCTTTGGCGTTTTTGCGTGCCGCACTGCTGTTAAGTTTACGGAGAATCGCAGTTTTAAGATTTTGTGCCTTTGTATGCCCCTTATTAAGTCCCAAAGATTCTTCTATTTTTTCGAGTGCCGAAACATAGTCACCGTTCTTGCAGTCAAGACAGGCAAGTTCAAAATATGCAGCACTTCTGTGAGCATAGTTCCATGCGGCTTTATAAAGAATATCATACGCTTCCTTATCCTTGCCGAGATATTCGAGTGCCAAGCCTTTAAGATAAAAACTTTCGGTATCGGTAGGGTGCTGATTTCTCGAAGTCAGGCGTTTAATTGCCGTATCACAGTAATCAATACAATTCCCGAATTCACCGTTTTTAAGGCAAAGCCGTGCCATCGAGGTATTACAGCGTATATCACCGGCATCACGCTTTATACCCTCAAGGTAATAATCTTCGGGCTTATAGTTATGCTGTTTATACTGCTCTAAGTGATAGCCGTTTATATAAAGTTCTTCAACTGTTTCTATCTCTCTCGGTCGTTTTACCGGCTTTCTTACTTCAATAGGTTGCTTTTGCCCTCTTACATAAGGCGTATAACTTACAAGAATTTTACCCTCATCTGATATAAGTGAAACGGTTATATCGTTAAACTTTTCATTCCCGATTCCAATTTCTTTACTATAGGATTTATCGGGTGAAAAATCTGCTGTTTCGCTAAAAAGTGTTTTGGATTTTGAGCAAACCGAAACGGTTGCATTGCTGAATTTACCCGTCACATTAAAGCCGAAAAACAGTTTGCCGTTTCTCATTTCCATATTAACGGCGGCATCAATCGTTGCGTTTTTGACCTCTCCAATATCACGGATAGGATACCAATACTGCTCAAACTCCTTGGTTTCATAAGGCGAAATCCAAGTAAAATCGGGTTGGTTATCGGTGAAAACACCGGTCATAAGTTCTATGTAAGGCCCGTTTTCATCGGTAAGGTTACTACACCACATATCGCCGAAATCGCCTATTCCCCAATGCCACATTTTTTTGCCCGGAGAAATATGGTGATTTGCAACGGTTGCAATACCCTTTTCAATGCCGGTATCATAGCCCGAAATGAAATCCATATCAGACTGCCCCTGCGAAATTAGATATGAGGACGGAACCTTGACCGCATCGTAATGCGAAAGGTCGGTGCCTTTTCCAAAATCATACGGTCTTGCGGTTTTATATGTACCCTTTGCGATAGGCCATTCAAGCACTGCTCGGCGGTCATGGTCATTTACCCATTCGCAGTCGGGCGGAAATACAGTTCGGTAATTATCGTTTACGGGAACTGCCAAATTTGCCCACCACATAAATACCTGCGGAAATGCAGTTCTGTTATAAACTCTTACCTTTGCTTTAATATAACTTCTGCCCTCGTCGAGTGTAATACCCGCCATACCTTTCATACGGTTAAACGGCTCTACCTCACCCGTCCATACGGTTTTACTGCCGTCTGCATTTTCTTCTATGACCGCTTCAAGCGGCATAAAGGTAGTCGGACGGTGATGCTGAGGCCAGTTAAACTCAATTCCTCCCGAAATCCAAGAACCTGCAAGTCCTACAAGAGCAGGCTTTACGACCTCGTTGTAATAGATAAAATCATAATCTCCAATTTTATCGTATCCTCTTAAAATTTTACCGCCAATTTCGGGTAGTACAACCGTTTTCACATACTCGTTTTCGAGTGTATATGCATCGTATTCCACATCGGTTTTTTCATCGGTTATACCGTCCGAATACGGTATCGGATAGAGTCTGCCCGATGCCCCCTGATACGGCTTGTTTTCAAAAAACATCGGTAAATCATTAGCCTTTTTAGGCTTATATGTTGGTATTATCTGTTTTTCTTTCTTAATTTTAACTTTGCTCATAAAATCACCTTTCCAATTAATCTACTATTATTTTATTAAATATTTACAAAATTTTAAAGGTAGAAAACTGTGTAAAAAAAAGCATAGATTTCTATTTGCAAATTTTGTGCGCTGTATGTATAATATAGATGGTGATGATATGGTTTCCATACTTATTGACACAAAATATTCCGGAAGTTTATGGTGTGATAACCTCCTTAAAGGTCTTACAAGCCAGTTGCGGCAAAAGCGAATACCGTTTTGTGAAATTTACGATATCTGCCCTGCCGACACCGATGCCGTTTTCATAATTGCTTCCGATTATGAATGGACAAACTCTGCTATCAAGCAATTAAACACACATGGAATAACGCCGATATTACTCTGTAATCAGTTTGAGCTTATACATGGGCTTATATATAACTGCGTATGTTCAGACATCAACGGTTCTATGAAAAATCTGCTTGATTCACTTAAAGCAAACGGAAAAAACCGGATTGCAATTTACGGAGTAAACACAAATTCGATTTCCGACATCGGAAGGGTTGACGGTCTTTTTTCGTGGAAAGACGATTATTTTGATACTATGCAGGTCTTTGTAAATGACGGTTCGCTCGAAAAATGCTACAAAAATTTTGAAAAAAGACTTAATGACTTTGATGCTGTTATCTGTGCCAATGACTTTGCGGCAGTTTCACTTGTAAAAAGACTTAAATCATCACATAAAGAAATTCTTAACCGCCTTACCGTAATAAGTTGCTCAAAGGCTATGCTTTCAGAATACTATAAAAAATACATTGTATCTCTTGATATGAATTTTGAACAGTACGGAAAAGCCGCTGTTTATATTTACGAATGTATATCGAAAAATCCGTATGTTTCTGCTATGACATTGCAGGTAAAATGGAGTCTCACAGGAACAGATAAAATCAAAAAGCACGGCGATATACCGCTTTTGTCTGGCAGCAGTAACGATAAATTCTACAGTGACTGCGAGCTCAAAGAAATGATGACGGTTGATAAATATCTCAACATAGCAGATACAACAGACAAAAAGATTATTGATTTGTCTTTATCGGGAGCAACTCTTAATCAAATAGCGGAAAACTGTTTTCTGACGGTTGGCGGAATAAAATACCGAATTAAAAAATTAGTAAACGAATGCGGAACACAAAGTAAAGAAGAACTTTTTAACTGTATAAAAAAGTATATCTTTTAAAGAAAGGAAATCAAAATGATAAATTTCGGAATAATCGGTGCAGGTTGGAGAAGCGAATTTTACCTGCGAATAGCTTCTCTTGTACCTGAAAAATTCAATATAACGGGTATATACATCAGAAACGAATTAAAAAAAGCGGAATTTAAAAACAAATATAATGTTAAAATCTGCAACAACCTTGATGAACTTATCAAGACAAAACCCGAATTTGTTGTTTCCTGCGTAAACAAAGACGGTATATGCGATATGATATGCGAACTTTGCGAGAAAGGTATCGCCGTTTTAAGCGAAACACCGATAGGAACAACTCCTATGCAAATCGAAGGTTTCAAAAAGAAAATTAAGCCGGAATGGAAAGTACAGGTAGCAGAGCAGTTTCATTTTCAGCCGAGAAATCAGGCAATAAAGGCGATTATTGACAGTGGCATTTTAGGTGAAATAAATCAAGTACAACTTTCCTGCTGTCACGATTATCACGCCGCAAGCCTTATTCGGTTTTTCCTTGATGTAAAAGACGAAATTCCTAAAATTACTTCTTTTTCATTTCCTGACAAGCTTAATGTTATGGGCGGAAGAAACGGTACATTTGAAAAGGCGGAAGAAAGGCTTTCGCAACAAAAAATTGCCGTTTTGGAGTATAAAAACAAATCTGCAATATATGATTTTACAAGTGAACAGTATTTTTCGGATATAAGGCATTCAAGAATAATAATACGAGGTACAAACGGTGAAATAATAAACAATACCTGCACTTACCTTGACGGTGTAACCCCAGTAACATTTGATTTAAAGCGAAACTTTTGCGGAAAGAACGAAAGCCTTGATGGATTATATCTTGATTCAATTACGGGTAACGGTAAAATACTTTATAAAAATCCGTTTTATAAGGCAAGGCTTACAGATGAAGAAATTGCCATTGCGACCTGTCTTTTAAAAATGAAAGATTACCTTTTAACCGGCACTCAATTTTACTCGTTATATGATGCTATAACCGATGTCAAAACATCGTTGTTTTAATATTCACACAAATAAATTTTTGATGTAAATACTTCGGTTTTATGCGGTTCAATAAATCCAAAACCGGAATATTCCCTTCCAAACGGCGAATTAGCACAATCCGCCATTCCACTCATCGGTTCAAGACAGATAAAATCTTTGCCTGTCCCGTAAAATAAGCGAAATTTGTAATTTGTTCCATTTTCATAAATAACTTTTTGACCATATTCAATATCATCGATTTCAATTATGCCGCCGTTTGTTTTATAATGGCGGCTCAATTTTTGGTTTGGGCAAAATTCACCCGACTTCAATGCTTCAGTAATAGTGTCAGATTTACAAATTCTTCCCGTAGGCAGAAAACTATTGTTTCTTTCGATTTCATCGCCTATTGTGGCGAAAATTCTTACATTTCGAACGGTAGAATTTGGTATAAACGGAATATTAAAAGTCGTATGATACCCTAAAATCAATGGCATATTCGTATCCGAAAGGTTGGTTATTTCGGTTGTATGCAAAAGTCCGTTTTCACTTAATGAATATGTGATTTTTATACGGTAATCGTGCGGAAAATAATTCCTTTTCATCACATTACAATACGCCGAAACTGAATTTTCACAAATACTTTCGAGCAAAAATTCTGTTTTATGAATTATTCCGTGCAGATGGCAATTTGTATTTTCTTCGTTTATGGGGAATCGGTATTCCCTGCCTTCAAATTCAAAATATCCGCCGGATATTCTGTTTGCCGGAAAAAGAATTGGCATTCCGTATAAGAAAGGATTATCAAGCGGTTTGCAGTAATCGGGAGTTCGTAAAATATCCGCATTTCCTTTTTTAAAATATATACAGTTTGCCCCTTGCGACAGATTGATTTTTGCAGTATAACCGCTGCCGTTAATTTCGTAAATATTCATTTTAAATTCCAAGCAATTCGTAAATCAAATTACAGGTTTTGGGACTTAAATTTGAATTAAACAAATTTGTACCAAGAATATGCGTAGAAAAAACAATGCTTAAATGATTTTCCGGGTCTATAAGGTTATATGAAGAAGCCGCACCGTCCCAACCGAATTCGCCGTCGCCGGTAATAGTTTTTGCAGCATTTCTGTCAACAAGCGTTCTTACTCCCAAGCCGTATCCGTAACCGTCCTTAATAAAGAATCCATTATGTTTAATACGATTTTCTCTCATTTTATTTATGCTTTCTTGCGACAAAACTCTATAGCCGTTATATGCAATGCCACCGTTTGCAAGCGAATCAATAATTACGGAATAGTCTTCTGCTCTACAAAACAATCCGGCTCCTGCACTTTCATAAACATCGCTAAAGCAAAACATATTATTCATATTATGTACCAAACATTTATTTAATTTTTCATCATAACAATATTGTTGTGTGAATCTTGATTTTTGCTCATTCGACGGATGAAAACCAATATCGGCAATACCGAGAGGAAAAAACAATTCTTCTTTTAATATCGTGTACCATGTTTTCCCGCAAATAACTTCTGCGACAGCCGCAAGTACATCGTGTGACAAACTGTATAAAGCATCTGTTCCGGGCTCAAAGTGCAAGGGTTTCAAAGCCATTGCGCATACTATTTCTCTTGTTGTGGCTTTTTTGTTTTCTCTTGCCCTTTTTAGCGATTCGGATTCTAAATAATAATCCATTCCGCTTTGCATAGAAAGCAGATGCCATATCCTGATTGTATTTTTTGCAGGAACTGTTCCGTTTTCGGTTTTAACGGTCATATTCTTATATTCAGGCAAATATTTTGAAACTGCATCATCAAGATTTAACAATCCCTTTTCAACCAATCTCATTACGGTAATTGAAGTAATAACTTTTGTCATAGAATATATCCAACGAAGATTGTTTTCGTTAATAGGTTTGGTGCCTGCGGCATCAGAAAACCCGGCCATTTTTCTGAAAACCTCTTTACCGTTTCGCTTTACAAGCAGGTCATATTCTTTAACATCAAATTTACACATCATATTATTCAGATGTGCTTCAAGTTTTTCATAATTCATTGTCAAGACTCCAAAAAATTTATCAAGTAAATTTTTTTAAAACGATAGAACTCAAACATATCAGTCTGAGTTCTATCAAATTCTCATACTTTATTTTTTAGAAGTTGTATAAACCGCAACTGCACCAGGAACAACGGTGTCGGAAAATCCTTTATCAACATTGATAAGAACTTCGTCTACACCGATTTGTTTCGCAGCGGTATCAGCCTCAAATGTCTGAGGATTATACATATGACGGTAAAGAACCTCGTTACCTAAAGCCGAAGTAAAATCAAGATTAAAGGTTGCCGATGTGGAACCACTATTCACAACAAATACCGTAGTATTGCCCTCTTTATCCTCAACGCAGGCAACAGCCATACTATCAGCACCGCTATTATCTGTTGTCCAAACGGATTTAACATTACTGCAATAGCGTGATATCATAGAAAAAGCATAATAAGTATTATAAGGAACTTGACTATCCATCAAATTCGGCATAAGTCCGCAAAGGAAATTGCCGTTTTTAAACTCTCCGGAAGTTTCTATCGAACCCGGCCATAAATTATCAGTGAAAGTCCAAATACCTGCAGTCTTATATCCATTATTAAGCCAAGAAAGGAACAGATTGGCAATTTGAGTGCCGGCATACGGTTTTTCTCTTACTTCATGTATTCTGAGTGTTTCTCCTATATAACTTGTTTCATCAATCCAAGTATTGTTCGGGCTTATTCCCATAGCTTTTTTTGTTGTCGCCGCCATCGACTCCGACATATAGTTAAAATCGTCATAACTGTACTGAGAAGGTTCATCGGTTTTAAGATAGAAATGATAGGTAAGCTCATCAAGATATCCGTCACAGGCATCCCAAATCGGCTTAAACTGTTCGTATGTGTAACCATTAATATAAATGTAAGAAGAAGTATTGCAACCTAAGAACTTATAATTCTTACGAATTCCAAGATTATTAAATTCTTCGTCAACGGCTTTTACGCAATTAGCATACCGAGGAACGACAATTTTCAGATATTTGTCTTCAAACTCCGGAGATCCGTACTGTCCGCCCCAAGCTTCACTGTTCGACGGTTCGGAAAAGAATGTTATATATTTAACGCAGGTAATGCCATCGTCAGAAAGTTGTTTAGTAAATGCGGCACAAAACTTTCCGTACATATCAATAAGTTCTTCTTCACTATTGGCGTAAGAAGTCAGCGTATTATCATTGAATGTAAACTTATCGGCATTTATATCGCCGCCCCATTCAAAATTCAATAATACTTCGATATTTCGTTTTTGAATTTCTTGGAAAAATTTTAAAAGTCCTTCATATTTATTTTCTGACTTTCCCTTGAAACTCCACTGTTTTGTATTATTGTTATACCATTCTGAGCGTGCATAAATTACACTTCTAATCCAAGTGATGCCGCTTTCGGCAAGACGGTCAAGTTCTATCTGGCGTTGTTCTTCAGTGTAATTTCTTCCGGCTGAATCTTCCCAATAAATCCACGGATAGTATGTAGCACCGAATCCCATAAAACTATCGTTTACGGACTTTTTATTATTTACCTTAAGGTAATGAATAACCGATTCATTATCTTCGTCTTCAATGTCATCGCCGTAATCTTTTTGGTCGGAAATATCGACTTCACCATCCGGTGTGTCAATATCAATATCCTCAATAACCTCTATCATATCTTCGCTATTGATTTTAATGATAGGTTTCTTTTTATTTCCTTTATCATCACCGTCCGGCCAAAGTGCCCAAATTATTCCACCCGCAGCAATAAGAAGAACTAAAATAATGCAAATAATAATTGTTAACTTTTTGTTTTTCTTAAAAAAACTCATTATCTTAACCTCCTTATCCTATTTTGTCATAAATTGTTTCTTTAGGTTTAAGAATACAGGTTGTTTTCTTACCGGTTTTAATATCAATTACAACAATTTTTCTTTCTGCATTACTTTCGTAATGATTTCTGTCCTTTTCGGTTGCTTGTTTGTTCGTAAGAGTAAAGCCGTCAAAATCAACTCTGCCACCGGAAACTTCAATAACTATATATTGTTTAACATTTGTCTTTATTCTGTTTCTGAAAAAGAATCCGTAGCGGTATATTTTTCCGTCAGATGCAACCTGAGTCTTAATCATTTTATTATTCGGGTCTGTTGAAACATCGGCAAAATACTGTGAACTGTTTGGATCGTCAGTGAAAAACACCTTAAACGATGCACCCTTATATGCTCGTGCCGAAAAACCGAAAGTATAGGTTTTATTTATAACAAGAGTAATGGGTATTGCAATGCGCGTTGTCGATTTAGTATTAACCGAAAGATATTTACTGCCTAACATAGCGTCATCGTTATTTGCCTCTTTGATTGAAAATCCGGACGGCAAATCGGAGAACACTCCGGTAGGTTGATTTTCAAAATTCGGATTATCTATAAGTGAATAGAAATCCTCACCGTAGCTTGCATTTAAATTATAATCAAGTACATCTGAATTTGATGCTTCTGAAAGCGGAACATAGTTTTCCGGTATTTCAGATTTTTCTATTTTGAAATTATCAATATGAATGAGGGCTTCTTCATATTTTTCGCCATTTTTTCCTATTGTTTCAGGGCAATAAATACCAAAATATACCTTTGAATAATTAGTAGAATAGTTATTCAAGAAATCCTTGATATCCTTTCCGGAAACAGAGACCGTATAAGTCTTATAATCAGTTTTCTTATCAAGTTTAACTTTGTATACTTTTATAGCGGTATCGTATGTCTTCATATCGGTATTACGGAATGAAAGACTGCCTGCTTCGCCGCCTTGCCTGAACAAACCGATTTGAACGGTTATATCGGGATTAGTTTTAATGACCTTTGCATCTATGGAGAATGAATAAAGTGAATTGTTCCTTATTTTTTCAAGTTGAAGTGAACAGAATGCCGCACCGAGTTTTGGAACCCATACAGAACCAACCGACCCGTCTTTACCGTATCCTTTGAACGGAAGATATTCCTTGTTGTTATTCCATGTACCGTAGTTATATATTCTTGTTCCTATATATTCACCGTAATCATAAACTCCGTCTATATTCTCATTGGTTTCAAATGTCCACGAAAGTAAATTATTGTTAAAATTAAATTTCTTTTCCTCATAGTCATCCGGAAGTGTTGACTTTTGGATTTTGAAGTTATCTACATATATAAGGGGCTTTTCGTATTTCTCGCCGTTCTTTCCGATTGTATTCGGGCAATAAACTCCGAAATAAATACTTGAATAATTGGTGTCAAAATCAGCCAAAAATCTATTTATATCTGCGCCGGAAATCTGAACGGTGTATGTAGTATAATCTGTTGTTTTATCGAGGGTGACCTTGGTAACCTCGATGGCAGTATCATTAGTTGTCAAATCGGAATCTCGAAATGAATTGCCGCTCGGTTCCGAATTTTGCCTGAACAAACCGATTTGAACGGTTATATCAGGATTAGTTTTAATGACCTTTGCATCTATGGAGAATGTATACAGAAAATCATCTTTGACATTTGAAAGTTTCAGCGAACAAAAAGCCGCACCGAGTTTTGGAACCCATACAGAACCAACCGACCCGTCTTTGCCGTATCCATTAAACGGAAGATATTCCCTGTTGTTATTCCATGTACCGTAGTTATATATCCTTGTTCCGATATATTCACCGTAATCATAAACTCCGTCTGCATTTTCGTTAGTTTCAAATGTCCACGAAAGTAAAGTGCTGTTAAACTTAAAATCTTTTTCTTCATAGTCATCGGGAAGCTTAGACTGGCTGATTTTGAAGTTATCTACATAGATAAGAGGCTTTTCGTATTTCTCGCCGTTCAATCCAATTGTAGTAGGACAAAAAACTCCGAAATAAACATTTGAGTAATTGGTTTCAAAATTGTCCAAAAATCTATTGATATCTGCACCGGAAATCTGAACAGTATATGTAGTATAATCTGTTGTTTTATCAAGGGTAACTTTGGTAACCTCGATAGCAGTATCATTAGTTGTCATTGCGGTGTCACGGAACGAGTAACTTCCGGGGGCTGAATCCTGCCTAAACAAACCGATTTGAACGGTTATATCAGGATTGGTTTCTACAACCTTTGCATCTATCGAGAAAGTGTACAGGCAATCATCCTTGACGCTTGAAAGTTTGAGCGAACAAAATGACGCACCGAGTTTCGGTACCCATACAGAGCCAACCGAGCCGTCTTTACCGTATCCATTAAACGGAAGATATGCCTTGTTGTTATTCCATGTACCATAGTTATATATCCTTGTTCCAACATATTCACCGTAATCATAAACTCCGTCTGCATTTTCGTTAGTTTCAAATGTCCACGATAATAATGTCTTATCAACAACCTCCTCTTCCTCGACCGGTTCAGAAGGAATTAATTGAGGATGTTCGACTCCCTGCTCCCAAATCGGTTCAGTTGCACCGTTATTTAAAAGAGAGGTAACAGTGCCGTTTGCAAAGTCGGCAGGTGCTTTTTTGGTACCTTGGTCAACACCCCACATAGTTACACTCCCTGAGGTTTGGCAATAATATGAGTTCGTGCAAGTCGAGGTGGCTGAGTCATGAGTTGAACCTACAAGCCTGAGTTCTCTTGCCGCACCGGACGGATTTGCACCGATACCTATTGTATACGAATCTATAATGGTAACGGAGCCATTGCCTTGTGCAAAAGACAAGAGACCTGCGGGCGTGTTTTGCGCTGCAACAACCGGTATATCAACGATTGAGTAGGAATTTTTAATAACAAGTGTTGTGCTTGCTTCCGAAACACCAACAAGACCTGCCGAGCGTGAACCAGAAATAATTTTACACTCTGTAAAGCATTTTTCAACATTTACAGCACCGTATACCTGAGCAATCAAACCTGCACCGCGAGACCAACCGTTTTTATCTTTTGTTTTAACAAGACCGGTAAAAGAGCAGTTTTTAATCTTAGAATCATTTGAAGCATATCCTATAAGACCTGCCGCATAATCTTGTGCTTCGATATAAGAATCAACAACATTAAGGTTGCTTACCGTTGCATCATCAGCCCGACCGAATAAACCGCAGTTTTGACTTGTTGTATTTACATAAACACCTGAAACAGTGTGGTTTTTACCGTCGAAATTACCTTTAAAGGCTTTACCGTCACCGATTGATGTCCAAGTATTAGCGGGAGCGGTAGTTTCCCAAGATTTATACCCATCGGCATTTTGATTCATAACAAGGTCAATTGTCAAGACAACATATTTGCCGGAGTAATTTGTTCCCGCATTAACGGTGTTTGCAAAATATGCAAAGTCTTCTGCAGTTCCAATAAGGTACGGGTCATTTTTAGCACCTGTACCTGAAATGGATGTAGATGCCGTTCCGTCCCAAACATCAAAATCAGTTTCGGCTTCAGCAAATACTAATACACTTGAAACTATCAAGACCAATGAAAGTATTGATGCTACACATTTAGTAATGTTTTTCATAGAATACACCCCTGCATTATTCGTTGTTATCATTTTACCACAAAACTCACTGCAATTACCATTGTAAAATCGACAAATTGCTATGTTAAATCGCCATTTTTTAATATTATAAAGGAAAAATGCGGTTACCGAAACGATAACCGCATAAAAGAGAGATATATTAATCAGCAAAATTTGTATAAACCGCAATTCCGCCTGCCGGTATATAGTCTGTAAATGAGTTGCTTACCGTAAATGTTTTATCCGCTCCTACGGTTTTAACATCACCCGAATTGATAACGGTTGAAGGGTTGTACAAATGCCTTGAAAGTGTCTTGTTAATTGCAGACTTAAAATTAACATTGAACGCTTCACCCTTATGGCTTACATTTACAACCATAACAACATAATTACCGGAATCATCTCTTGCGGCAACGCTTACACAGCTTCCCGAGTTTGTTCCGCCGATTACCGTATTGCATTTATTGAAATACTTGGTAACAAGAGAAATGCCGTAGTATCTGTCATAAACATGACCGTTATATTTCTGGATGCTCGGCATAAGACCAAACATATTATCTGACGATAAATCGGAAGCAGTCCATAAGTATCCGCCTTTATAACCGCTGTTCATAACAGCCGCAAGGTATTCTGCAACCTGACCCGCCTCGTAAGCAGGTGCCGTGGAAGAATTAAATGCAGTAGCACTATTTGAAAAATGCGATGAAACCTCATCCAATATTATATCCGCTTTTGTAAGTCCAGTGCTACTTAGAGCATCGCTTGCGATTTGGTTAATCGCATTCAGATTACCTTGATAGTTGCTTAATTTATAGTTGGTATATTTTCCGTAATAATGATAGGTGTACCGGTTAATGTTGCCGTTAAGTTTATTATAAGCTGTTCTGAACCAGTTTTTAGCCGATACATTTACACCGTTATAGTTAGTTTGATTCCACCAACTCCAATTTTGTCCGTCTACATTATCATACGGCATTGAAATATTAGGACCTACAAGTTCAATGCGGTTACTAATGCCGAGGTTTGAAAGCTCTGTTTTAACACTGCTTACACAGCTCGCATAGGTTGTAATAACATTACCGAAATTCAATAGCGTTGCTTTATTTATTACGCTGTTGGGATCGGATTTATTGGTGCCGGAACCCCCAAAATCAGAGCCGGGTTCTGAATAAAATGTAACCGATTTTAAGTTATCGCAACCGTTATCAAGCATATCTTTAACAAATGCCGCAGTATACTGACCGTATGCTGTAATTTGTTCGTTAAGAGTAAGATTAAGCCATTCCGAACGACCACCGCCTAAAACAGCGGTAAGATTTTTGTTCTGCATATAATCGGAACCGATTGAGTTGCCCCAACACATATTAAGCATTACTTCAATATTACGGTTCTTCATCTCTTTTAGCATATCAACCCAAATTTGATTATACCAATAGTCGCCGGGAAAAGCATTCATTCTTTTATTGGTAAAATCATAATATGAAGGGTCAGGAGTTGAATATATAACCCTCACTTTTGTAATTCCGGCTTCTTTTAATCGGTCAAGTTCGGCAAGTGCCTTTTGTCTTGTCGGCCCGTTGTTATAGTAGCCGGTAAAATTACCGCCTTCGTCTCTACAACTGTCAATCCACGGAATTACGACAACACCGAAACCTGCAAAACCGGTATTAACGGTTGAATTATTGCTGATTGTAAGTGTATTTGAAACTGTGGACGGATTTATATTTATTAACCCTAACCGTTCGGCGGTACTGTTCGCATTATCGGTGCGTTCATCGGAATAAACCACCGTACCGTCTGTAAACTCAATATATGCCTTAGCGACATAATCCTCATAAGATATTTTGCGTGTTGAATCTTTTATTTCCGCCACAAAATCAGCATAGGAAGATGTAAGTGCATAAAAATTTTCATTGTTCTTTTGAGTTATATTGTAAGAAACAAAATCATTTATACCGTGTGCATTTTTATAAGCATCATTTCGGTAGTTTTCAAGTGAAAGAACGCCTTCATAACCTAAATCGGTTGCTTTGGCATAAAGTACACCGAATTCTTTGGCGGAAACCTGTTTGCCGCCGTGCTTAAAGGTAAATGTGCCTGAATATTTATTGTAAGAATTTTCCTCGTAGTAAACCCGAGCAAAATATCTTACGGCATCAAAACTGTCCTGAGCGAAACTACCGTCGGCAGTATGGGCGGAAACGCCGATGAAACTCATTGAATAATTTTCGTTATCGGTTGGCTGAAATTCGCAGTACACCCTGACATTTCCGGCGGGCATTATAAATTTAAGAATATGCTTATCGGTAGCATTTTCGGAAACATTCGCAAGTGACTTTTTAATGCCGTTAAAGGAATAATAAGCACTGCCGGATTTAATAATGTAACCGGAATCAGGCGTTAGAGTTACATTGACGGTATCGCCCTCTTTTGCACTCGAAACAGAGAGAGTAATTTCTCCGCCGGATACCGCATCTGCTGTTACGGTATAAGAAGTTTTAATTGCAAAAACTGAAATGTTTGTGCATGCTATGATAAAAAGAATACATATCACAGCAGAGATAAAACGAATATGTTTTTTCATAAAAAATCACCATTTAAAAAACCGACCGTAGATTTTTGGCAAAAGATACGGCCGGATTTATCAGATTTATAACAACATCATAACAATTATCCGATTAAGGTGTAATTATTGTTATTGTATCTTGCGGTAACAACGGGAATACCAAGTATAATGTTAACCATGGCAGTTAAATCTTTAGCATCAAGATTGCCGCTGTCATCCAAATCCGCTACATAAACTTGTGCATATGTCAAATTTGAACGGTTAGCAATGTATTTTTTCAATACTACAAGGTCGAGAATGTTTATTACTCCATCGACATGCAAGTCGCCCTTAACCAAAGTTGAAACAAATACAGGATATTCAGCACCCTGAACAAATTCATCTCCGAGCAAACCGGCAACAGTTCCATCGGTAAAATCAGCGGGTGCCATAGCAGTACCTTGGTCAACACCCCACATAGTTGCACTATCTGAAGTTTGGCAATAATAAGAGTTGGTGCATGTTGAGGTAGGATTGTTAGTTGATTGAGAATCTTGATGGATTTGACCTACAAGTCTGAGTTCTCTTGCTGCACCGGCCGGATTTGCACCGGTGCCTATGGTATAGCAATTTGTAACGGTAACAGTGCCACTGCCCTGTGCAAATCCAAAGATACCTGCAGGGGTATTTGATGTTGCTACAATCGGTATATCAACGATTGAGTAAGAATTTCTGACAGCAAGCGTTGTACTTGATTCTGAACAACCTACTAAACCTGCCGAGCGTGAACCCGAAACGATTTTACACTCTGTAAAGCATTTTTCAACATTTACAGCACCTAATACCTGAGCAATTAAACCTGCCGCATGGGAGTAACCGTTTGTATCTTTGGTTTTAACAAGACCTGTAAAAGAGCAGTTTTTAACATTTGAATCGGCAGCATAGCCTATCAAACCTGCCGCATAATCTTGTGCTACGATATAAGAATCAACAACATTAAGATTTTTTATGGTTGCTTTTTGAATCGTACCGAATAATCCACCGTTATTATTCGTGGTGTTAACATAAACGCCCGAAATGGTGTGATTTCCGCCGTCAAAAATACCCTTAAAGTTGTTGCCTACACCGATAGGTGTCCAGGTATTAGCGGGAGCGGTTGTTCCCCAAGTTGCATAATCTTCTGCGTTTTCATTAAACACGATATCATTTGTAAGTGCAAAATAGTCGCCCTCAAAGGTTACTCTTCCTACATTTACAAGATTTGCAAGGTAAGCAAAATCTTCTGCATTATTTATTAAATACGGAGATTCATAAGTGCCTTTGCCTTCAAACTCATAGTCGGTAACAATGACCGGATGAGTATCGCCCTGTTCAAAACACGGACCGAGCAAACCTGCAACCGAACCGTCAGCAAAGTCGGCAGGTGCTTTTACGGTACCTTGGTCAACACCCCACATAGTTGCACTATCTGAGGTTTGGCAATAATATGAGTTTATGCAGGTTGAAGTGGCTGATTCATGAGTTGAACCTACAAGTCTGAGTTCTCTTGCTGCACCGGCCGGATTTGCACCGGTACCTATGGTATAGCAATTTGTAACGGTAACAGAGCCACTGCCCTGTGCAAAGCTAAAAATACCTGCGGGGGTATTTTGTGTCGCTACAATCGGGATATCAACGATAGAGTAGGAGTTTTTAATAGCAAGTGTGGTACTTGCTTCCGAAACGCCTACAAGACCTGCCGAGCGTGAGCCGGAAATAATTTTACACTCAGTAAAGCATTTTTCAACATTTACAGTATCTAATACCTGAGCAATCAAACCTGCACCGTGAGAAGTACCTTTTGTATCTTTAGTTTTAACGAGACCTGTAAACGAGCAGTTTTTAACATTTGAATCGGCAGCATATCCTATCAAACCTGCCGCAAAATCTTGTGCTTCAATATAAGAATTAACAACATTAAGATTGCTTACAGTTGCTTTTTGAATCGTACCGAATAATCCACCGTTATTATTCGCGGTGTTAACATAAACGCCCGAAATGGTGTGATTTCCACCGTCAAAAATACCCTTAAAGTTGTTGCCTACACCGATAGGTGTCCAGGTATTAGCAGGAGCGGTAGTTCCCCAAGTTGCATAATTTTCTGCATTCTCGTTAAACACGATATCGTTTGTAAGTGCAAAATGTTCGTTTTCAAAGCATACTTTGCCTACATTTACAAGATTTGCAAGGTAAGCAAAATCTTCTGCATCATTGATTAAATAGGGTGAACCTTCGGTGCCTTCGCCTTCAAGTTCAAAATCAGTGATAACGGGATGACCGTCGCCCTGAACAAAACACGGGCCGAGCAAACCTGCTACTGTACCGTCAGCAAACTCCGCTGTGGACTTTTGAACACCTTTATCAGCATTAGCAAGCCAAGTGTTGTTATCGCCACTGTCAAACAAATAATACGAATTGGTAACATTTAAGTTTATACCGGAAGCCAAATAACTAACAAGAGATAATCTACGAAGTGTCGAGTCCTGTTTGCGGATAGCAAAATTAGTTGCAAAACAATTTACAACATCAACCTTACTACCTGCACTGGTTGCAGTTATTACGCCAATAATACCTGCGGGATAATTTTCAATACTGCCATATTCAAACTCTGCATCGCAATAGCAATTTTTAGCAGTCAAAGTTATCGTTTCAGTATTGCTGTAATTTTTTCCGAAAATACCGCCGGCACCCATTTTTGTAGCATAAAGTTTACCCGAAACGCTGCAGCACACAGCAGTACAAGTGTTACGGCAAAAATCGGCAATGCCTGCTACACCTTTTATATCTGCACCGTTTGCAGCCACAAGTCCGTCAAATGAGCAATATGAGAAAGAAGTGTTATCGGCAAAGCCTGCAATACCGGCAACAGCATCAAATGCAAGGATAAAAGAATCAGTAACTTTAATATTCTTAATTACAGCATTTTTTGTTGCACCAAACAGACCGGTACCGTTTTGTGCGGTAGTATCTACATACAAACCGCTGATTGTGTGGTCGCCGCCAAGAAATGTTCCCATGAAAAAGTTAGTCGTATTTCCGATAGGTGTCCATTCATTTGCGGGAGGAGTATCTTCCCAATTTTCATAGTTTTCTGCGTTTGCGTTAAGCACAAGGTCGGTTGTTAATTTAACAACTTTGCCGGAATAATCTTTTCCGGCATTAACCGAACTTGCAAAATACGCAAGATCTTCTGCACTTTGAATTAAGTACGGGTCTGACGAAGTACCTGTTCCCGAAAGGGATGCAGATGCCGTTCCGTCCCAAACATCAGGTTCGGTTGCACCAACCCACAGTGCAGACATTGGGCTTGCACATATTATCAATAACAAAGAAAGTGTCAGCGATAATATGCGACTGAAATTTTTGCTTTTTTTCATAAAAATACCTCCATAAAAATATTTTTTTCCGAGATAATTATATCATAGCGATTTTTAAAAAGTATATTGTTTAATCGACAATAAACAATGTTAAATCAACATATTTTTGTATCTTGTGTATCAATATAATTCATATTGTTCATCTTTTTTGGCAATAAACACATAAGTAGAGCCATCACCGGTGCTTTTCAAAACTTCACCGTTTACAGTGACACCTGTTTCAGAATAAACACAAACCGTTCCGTCATCAGCAAAGGTGTATATATCGCCTTTTTTATCAAAAGAAGCCACCGACATATATTTATCGCAAAGTCCTATCACCGCTTTGCCGTTTTCTATCGGCACAAATAAGTACAGCCTGAAATCGTCATAATCCGTTAAGGATAACTCAAACGAATCGTTTGCAGATAATTTAAATGTTTTTTTGGCAAACCAATCATATACGCAATAATCTTTTTTTGTATCAAGACGCATATCACAAGCCGAAACTCTGCCCGAAACACATCTTTCAGCGGTATCAATATTAAAGACCGAAAGTATTCCGCAATCATTATGAGTATTAAAAACCTTGAAAAGACCGCCGGATTCTTTCGGATTATCAAACAGACAGTCGTTTGACGGATATGCCGGATTTTTAAGGCGTAGAATTCTGCCGTCAGATAAAACTGTCGGCATTATAGTTTCTTTAATACTTCTGCCGAGCTTGTCGCTTATGTATATCGGTCCGCCGCTCATAGCACGAAGTACCGAATTGCGTACCGCTTGTCCGTCATCAGACCACCACATATCCCAGTCGCCCGTATAAACCGTTCCCTGCATCATTGAATTAAAACTGCACTGCATAATATGCGTTGCGAACCATTTGCGGTTTTCGGGTTGAAAGTCACCGCTGAAACGACACACTGCACTATGGTCACGGTGCCAAAAGTTTTCGCTTGCCTGTCCCATACAGTTTATAAGCTGACCGTCATAATACTTATCCGCAACATATTCTATTGCATTATGGAGGTTATCTGCCGCCTCACCGTATGAGGTTACAAGTTTACCGTAATAATCTATGCTCGACTGATAATCCACCTTGATAAAATCAACACCGCAGGATTTATAAAAATTATGCTGTCGGTCGTAATATTCCTTTATCTTTTCCCTATCGTACGAATGGATAAGAACCTTATCAAGCGAATAAAAAAGCAAATCTTTATACTCTTTCGCAAGTTTTGATGTGGGATTTATGCCGTGCCAATAGCCCGTTGTCGGGTGCCAAAGACCTACAAGCATATCATAATCGTTCTTCAGTTCCGAAACTATACCTTTAAGTCCTTTTGGAAAACGGTCAAGCGGTGCTTCAAAACTGTCAAGTTCCCTTGAATGCATTGTCGGGATATTGTTGTTGGGAACATCTCCCCACATATCGTCAAGCAACATCCAGCGCACCGGAATACCCTTTTCCTTAAATTCCTTTGCTTTGTTTACAAGGTCGTTATGGGTAACATCCATATGAAACGCATCCCAACTGCACCAACCGAGATATTCAAGAGCATTCGGGTATTTTCTTTCCTCACGCATAAGAGGTTTTTTACCCATAGATATGAACGCATCGGAAATTACTGTTTTCGGCAGTTCGTAAATATCATCGCCGAATGAATACACAAGTGCCACCGTATCGGCACAGTTCCTATAATCATTGCTCTTAATAAATAATTCAAAGCCACCGTCCTCGCAGCCCTCAACCGATGACTTGAAAATTTTATCGCAAACCGTTGTAAAGCAACCGTAATTTTCTCCCGTATCAAACAAAACGGTCTGTGTGTTTTTGGGTAGTGATGAAAGTTTTGTTCCGAAAGCAGGATGCACCCAAAAATCGCATTTACGGTAGGTTGCGAAATATTTTTTAAAATTCTCAATACCGCCGATATGAAGACCTACGGCACATTTTATTGCAAAATGGTTTCTATCCCTTATATCTCCGAGATTTCGGGGTGTGAAATTTGCCTTATACCGCAACACTTTACTGTTATTACAGGTTGATAATGTAACCGTAAAATCTATACCGAGCGTTTTTTCACCAAATGTCAGCGAATTTTCCGTTCGGCTTATCAATTCAAGCGCACAGCGTTCACCTGACAAGTTACCGTCTTTTTGAATATTCAGTTCGGCAAAGGCACTTAATCCCTTAAAAATATCAAAATTCAAATCAGCAGTCATAAAGTTTCTTCCCCCTGCTTTTTAAGCTTTGCCGAATAGAAATTCAAACATCTTGAATATTCCGTTTTATACGGGTCATCAATTTCGCTTTTATGTATGATGCGTCTTCCCGAAAAATCCAATTCCTCAATTATGTTATTATAGTCAAGCGTCGGTACTCCTTTTATCCCGAAAACACGGTACATAGCTACCAACGCATCGGAATATTCGGTTTCAAAAACGGCATTCGGTACACTGTTCTTACCTATCCCCGCAGTACCGGTATATACCTCGCTGATACCACCGTTTACAGTTTTAACAGCAGTACCCGGTCCTTCAACCTTTAAGCCGTATATAAGTAAGCTTCCGCCATCGTTAAGCACTTCTATATCAGCCCTTTCGGGATTGATATGAAATGCATAAACCGTTTGATGATGAAACTCAAACGGAATAACCGATGAATATTCCGGACTGTGACCTACTCTTGAAAGAATGTAATCCTGCGAAAATGTACCGGTAGTGCAAGCACAGTTATCTATCCAAACAGTGCTTCCGCCTACTGTATTAAAGTACAATGCCGCAGTTTGTGTATGTAAGTCACGCATAAGTATATCTCGCTTTGCCGAATGCTTTATTAAATGCATATAACCGTAAAACTGCTCAAATGTATAAAGGTTTCTGAATTCAATCAGGTCTTTGCTTTCCTCATTTATTACAAAAAGGCCTTCGTTTTTCATACCTTTAAGATTTTCGCCTGCAAATAAATCGCAGAACATAAAATCAACCGCTTTTACCGTTTTAGGTACGGTTATAGGTTTATCTACAAGATAATGACCGTCACCGAACAGTATATACGGGTTTCCGCTTTCAAATGCCTTTTGTATAGCAAGTGTCGAATCGGTTTTACCGTCCCCTATTGCACCGAAATCGTCAACACAGACCCATTCGTGAGTTTTGGGGCAAACACTATTCGGCAATTCTGCTTTTCTTTTAAGTAAATACGGCTCACCCGAATTATTCGCCGCAGCACCAAACTTATAAAATTTGCCGTTATCATATACGCAAACGGCATTATTTTTCACATCGGTGTCAAGCGGATAATTACAGTTTTCGAACAAACTGCCGTTGCCGCTTTCATTTTCAAAGCAAACAAGAGAACTGTCTTTTGAATTGATATTCCGAAAAACATCTCTGCCGCCGGAAAGCAAAAACGCACTGTTTTTTATATTGCTAAAGTTTAAGTTTTCGTAAACTGCCGGCGAACCGCTTTTTGAATAAATACCGTATTCAAATCCGGATATTTCTATATTTTTAAAACAACCATCACAACTTTTTGCGGAAATTCCGTATTTTGAACCGCTTGAAACGATATTAACATTTTCTATTCGTCCCGAATTGTTGGAATTAAAGTGAAGTGCAACAGCACCGGGATTACCTTTTCCGCAGTCTACCGTAATATCTAAAACGGTATTTAATTGACCGATATTGGTCAATTCATCGTTCATAATATTTGAAACAACATACTTCTCGGTGTCAAACCCCAAACTGTAATCTTTTAGGCGGATTACGGTATTTTCTTTCTTTTCACCCATAATATGAATTCCGCGTGCAAGCTCGGAAAAATATTTTGATTTTAAAATATTTTTGAAATCTTTAAAAGTATAAGAAAGTGTATCACTTATCAAATAAACTCCTGACGGAAAATATATTATTCTCGCATCAGGCACGAATTCGGGAAAAATCACATCGGTATGACCGTCTTCCTTGCGGTTTTCAAATCCGATATAAACATCATTTTCTCCCATTTCATCCAATTTGGCTTTCGTATCCGAAATTCCCTTTATTTCCCTTGAGAGTAAATCATCAAACACCTGCCTTAATACAGCGGTGCAATCGGTTTTGCCGCTATTATCCGCAAAATACGGTGCTTTTGTTACATCTACAATCGTTTTACAATAATCAGGGTATTTCATAACACTCTTCTCCAAAATCAGTTTTCTTTTATTATATGAATAAGTTTACTGCCCATATTTCCGAGCGTATGGACTGCGGCATCAATGCCTCTATTCATAAGTCCTTCACCACTCATACAATACTTACCGTCCACAGAATAAATCGCATCGGTTATCAGTCCGTGCAACGGCAGACAGGGTGTGCAAAATGCAAAAGTATTCATTGGTGCAAAAATGAAAATATATGCTTCGGTTTTATCCTTGCTTACAAATTCAACCGCCATATAGCCATCATTCTTTACAGAAGATAAAATATACGGTGTGCCAAACTGTACAGTAGAGCGAACCTCTTTTGCAAGGGATACATATCCGGCTATTTCGTTTAATTCTTCTTCATTAAGAAGTGTCAAATCAATACCTATACCAAGAGAGCCGGTCATTCCAAGCAATGCTTTGTATTTCAGCGGACATTCACGGCAATTGAAACCGGCACGGTTTTTGGTTATATGCCCTGCTCCTCCGATGGTACTCCAAGGATTGATACGGGTGTAGCCTTCCCGCATATACAATTCATCAACCGGGTCGTGATTGTCGGTTATGTTTATTCGCTGACTGTACTGCATTGTTCCGATATCACAGCGAAGTCCGCCCGAAGCACAGTTTTCAAAAAGAACATCCGGATGTCTTTCAACGATAGAATCATAAATACGGTAAAGGTTTTCTACATACTTTACCCAAACCATTTTTTGATTATCAAAAGGTGCATCCTTCCATGCCGCCTGACTGATATAGCGGTTCATATCCCATTTCAAATATTCGATATTGTTATTACTCAATAAATCATCAAGCATTTTAATGAGATACTGCGCAACATCCTCTCTTGCAAGATTAAGCACTAATTGACAGCGGCTTTCTTCCTGCTCACGGGTTTCAAAACCCAAAACCCAATCGGGGTGTTCCGCATATAATTCACTGTCTCTTGACACCATTTCGGGTTCAACCCAAATACCAAACATCATACCGAGTGAATTTACCTTTTTAATTATTGAAGTCAGTCCATTCGGAAATCGCACGGGGTCAACTATCCAATCACCAAGTCCGCCTTGCCACGAAACACGGTTAATCATCCAACCGTCATCAATAACAAAGCACTCTGCTCCGATTTTAGCCGCTAAATCAGCGGTTTTTTCAACATTTTCGGCATTTATATTATATTCAAGGGAACACCACGAGTTATAAATTATCGGAAGAGGTTTATTTGTCCATTTGTTTTGCGGCATAATCGAATAAACATAGCTATTAAGCTTATGTGAAGCCGACTGAACACCGTTTGCCGTATATCCGAAAACGAACACCGGTGTGGCAAATTCATCACTCGGTGCGAGAATAATACAAAAATCATCATCACTTATTCCGCCGGTTATTCTTACCTGTTCCATCGGGTCTCGTTCAACCGTAATTTTAAAATTGCCACTCCATTTTAAAGTGCCAAACCAAAGGTCACCGTGATATCTGCCGGTTTCGCCCTTATCTATGGCAAAATACGGATAATTTTGCGAGTTTGAAACCCCTCCCGATGACTGAATAACGGTCTTTGCCCCCGTTATCTTGCTGCGCTCTTCACGGTATTCGTGAGTCCATTTGCTGCCAAGCGAAGTAAGATAAACTTCCCCGCCGTAAGGTATATTAACCGTTGCGGAAAATGCTTTTTCAATAATAATGTTTTCCTTACCCGTATTTCTGATTACACAGTTTCGCTCGATTAAATCTTTATCTTCAACTACACGGTATATAAGGTCAATCTCAATAGGATATGTAACATCTTTAAGGGTGACCGTGAGAGTATTGCCCTCAACATTGTGACCGCTTACATTCAGAAAAAGATCTCTTACCCCATCTGAAAAATCCACTTTAAGCGTCGGCTCACAGTAAAACATACCTCCGCTTCCTACATATTCACTGCAATAGCGTTCGTGGGAATGCTTTCCACCATCATTGCAGCCGTTTATTTGCCAGTCAAAAGGACGAATAAAGTCATTGATATTATTGATTTTCTTTCCCCAATATAGGCTTCGTAAAGTTCTTCTTTCGGTTGAATTCTCATAATTCGGCTTTTCCGAATAAACCGAAAACACATAGGATGTGTTTTCGGTTTGAAGTGCAAAAATGTTACTCTTTTCATCATATAATACAGACATAATGTTCCTCCGTTAAAAGAGATTTTGAATTGGTGTAAAAGTCATTTTTCCGTAGTGTAAACCGCAACCGAACCGGCAGGCAAAGTGTCTTTAAGTACATTGGTCACATTTTTAAGCACCTTGTCGCTTGAAATAATTGTGGCACTTTCATCTTTGTAATCTTCTGTACACACAAACAAATGACGGTAAAAAGTTTTTTGCTCAAGTTCTTTATTGAAATTGAGGATGAAAGACCTACCCAAAAGACCTGAATTGATAACTGCAATCGCCATACTTCCGTCGTTGTTCAAAGCAGCAGTGCAACACATCTCTTTTTCCTCGGAGTTTTCTCCTCTGAAAATTTTTCCGTCTTTAATAAATTTTGAAAACAAAGTATAAGCATAATACGACCTGTAAGGTATTTTACTTTGCATCAAATTAGGCATAAGTCCGTGACAGTGAACGCCGTCGTGCCAACCGTCAATGTGATTATTCTTGCCATTGTGCGAACCAATCCATAAGGTGTCAACAAATGTCCAGTTAATAACAGTCTTGTATCCCGTATTTAACAAAGCGATCATACCGGAAACAAGATTAAGAGGATACCGTATCCTTAATTCATCTCTTTGTATTGAAGAATTATCCGTTCCGTATTCAAGCGCATTATATTCATCAAACCATACATTTTTAGCCGATAATCCGAGCTTATCTTCGATAGACTCGTTAACAGCTCCCAAAATCCTCTCGAAATTTGATGCTGTATTTCCATATTCGGTGGTAGCACGGTTGTAGGTATGGTAAGCCCATATATCCGCATATTCATTTACGGCATCATAAGTCGGTTTAATAAGTTGCCATGTGTAATTCCAAATATCGTCACCGATAGCGGTCTGTCCCATTATGAACTTATAATCGTCTCTGATTCCCTCTTTTTTCAATTTTTTATGAACAGCGCTTATGCTCTTTTTCTCCCGATATTTAGAATCCTTATTGCCGTCAAAAACAGCAGCTTTTTCATTGTTGGGCTCGGAAAAGAACGAAATATATTTTGCCCTCGAAATCCCGTTTTCTCTCAATACTTTTAAAAACTCATATACAAAATCGCCAAACAGTTCACATTCTTTTTCAAACGGAAATTTATAAAAACGATTATCACCGAAAACATGACAAGAAGTTTGTATTGCAGTTCCCCACTCAACATTGATAACCATATCAATATCACGAATTTGAATTTCTTTTAAGCTTCTTAATTGAGCATAAAATTTTTCGTCATCAAAGTGCCACGAATTATTTTCTTCATCATACCAATCATAGCTTGCAAAAACAGTCAGTCTAACAATTTTAATTCCGCTTTCTTTCAAACGGTCAAGTTCTTCTTTTGCCTGTTCTTCGGTATAATTGCGCTCGTCCGGGTCCCTTTGGTATATCCATGGATAATAGATTGCCGAAAAGCCGAGAAAATCATCGTTTACGGGGTTATCATTATACAGTTGCAATTTTTCAGGTTTTGAAATAACAAGTTTTTTTAAAACTGCAGGAGATACCGACTTTGAATGGAATAACATTCGCTTGTAAACAGACAGTACCGAAAAGCTTACCGTATCGCCAAATATTGCCTTCTTTTCACCGTCTGAATTTTCGCCTATAAGTATAGGTGTAAATGTTATTTCTGTGCTGAAAGCTGCTTCATCAAATTCATTTATATAAAAATAAGTATTTTCAATACCGCCTACCGTTTTCATTTGAACGCCGAGATTGTCACAAAGATTACACAAGGCGTTTTTTACAATAAATATTTCACCGTTATACAAAATTTTCGAATCAATATTAGCATGACTTACAGAAACCTTAATTCCTATTTTCCCTGATGGTGTGGTATGTTCGGACAAAGCAATATTGTTTATAAAAATATAAGTTTTTTCCTTTTGAACCGTTATAGAATCTATTGCTATATAACAATCTTCCGGTTCATCACGGTGAGCAAAATTCATAACACCGACATAAACTTTATCCGTTTCATCGTTTTCAAGCATACTATCGAGAATCTTATAGCCACTGACCGTTACCGTAACTTCGGTGAAGTCATCCGACACCGTTTCGCACGGGAAATCAACAGTGCTTATGAGAACATCATCTCTAATTCTATTTGGGTTACCAAGTGCGGTGAAAGGCCCTTTGCCTTTATGAGGACCATCGTTAAGTGTGTTGAAATCGTTGGACGCTCTGAAAAAGCCTACATAAACCGAATCACCGAGATTTTTGATTGTTTTAAGACATATTTTCAAAATGTAATTACAGTCTTTATCAATGTTACATTTACGAAAATTGTCAGAAGAAGCCAATGCTGCCGCTAAGTTATTATTCCACAAAGCACATCTGCCTTTAGAATACCCATAGGCAGGACTTGTATTATATGGCCAACAACCGAAATTCAACAATTTTACACATTTTTTATCATTGAAATTTACTATTCCGTCTTCCGGTAAATCGGTATCAAATGTATAATTAAAAATTTCGTCCATATCACACACACCCTTTTTCATCAATTATACACACAATTTGTGCCGGTTCAAGTTTGATTTCATCGGTAAACGGAATCACAGTTTCGGGATTTAAATATATTTTTTGACTATTATTGTACTCAATAATGTGAAATGTTTGCAAAGTAGTAGTGCGGTTTACAAAGAATTCTGCTTTTGTACCGTCAGAAGCTTCGTATTTTCGTGACATAATATTATTTTCAGCTATTTCATATCCGTCAACGGTAACGACTGCCGTACTTCTTTCACAACAAATTTTGCTGCCTTTAACAACTTTTCCGTAGCATATATATTTTTTAGTAAAACTACGGCGCCATTTGTTCGCTTCTTTTATAAATGAAAGTACAATATCTCCGTTTGGCAGGTTATTATCGAACGGGGCGTTCCAACCCCAATTCAGCATTCCGTCTTTTCCGAGGATAACAGACAGTGTATCGCCCGCAAGGAATGAGTATACCGTTCTGTATAAAAGGTTATCGGGACATTTGGAAAAATCGATCATTCCTTCCAAGCCGTTTTGATTTCCCATATAGTTATTTATGTATTCATGGTATACATAACTGTACGCCGGAACGGGAATTCCCTGCCTGAACACAGTAAACCAGCGCAAATCGTTAAAAGGCAACCATTTAATCATCGGTTCTGTAGCCGCAAGTTCACAGCCAAAAAGCATTTCTTTACCTTTTAATGTGATTCCATCCTTCATTTTGCGAAATATCTCGATCATACTTTCGGTAATCCAAGCTCCGGGAGCAATGGGATGACCGTGATTATTACTCCAACAAAATCCGGGGATCCCGCCGAGATTTTGATCAAATGCCTGAAAATAGTCAATATCGGCATCTGCAAGCTTCAATGCTTCATCGATAATTGTTCTCTGTGTTTGCTCACAAGCCGGACAAATTTCATAACCGTCACGAACAAACGCAAGTGCTTCTGTTTTTCTTAAATTTTGATTAGAGGTACAACAGACACTTTTTTTCCACTCATCTTTTTCGAACGCATCACGGTTAATGTAAGAACTGTCAGTTACGCTTTGCATAGTAAAACCGAGACCGCTTGCATATAATCCTACAAGATGACCTTTATTATGCAATTCTTTAACCATAATTTCAAAATTATGATTATCGCCATACGGCGGCCAAATATATGGAGTTGACCAAGGAGCGCTACCTTCCCAATGCATCAAAACAGGAAGCATTTTACTATCTGTTTTCTTTGCTAAATCATCTATTATTGGCAAAATATTAGTATAAGGATAATAGCAATTAGGTGCCATTTCCTCATCTTTACACTTATCGCTTGTACCTCTTATGGGATACAGAACAGTAACCGGTGAATCATTAAGCCAATTGGGTAAATCGTTTCTTTCGGATAACTTTTGCGGCAGTGGCATTTTAGAACTTAATACCCAATTTCTGTATATTTCAGCCGCATCCTGCCAGTCTCCGAAAAAATGCCGTACGATAAAATCGTACGGCATTTTATAATCATGTACTCCGCCGGGGAAATTATTACATGTAAACAGTACCGTATCATGCGAGGTGAAAATATATTCAAAATCCTTCAAGCAGCAAGTATCGTCGTGAGCTCCGTAATATACAGCATCATCGTCCGAAAAAAACGCCATGTACTGCATGGCAGAAGCACCGGGTGTTAATCCGGTATATCCTCCTCCGCCCGTAATATCAACAGAATTAAGGTAACTGTTATCTGCTTTCTCAATGAGAGCACCCTCCATAGAGGGCCAAAATACGACATCGTTACCGCCGTTTCTCTTCATTTTACACGGAAACTCCAAAATCGGATAATTTACAGATTCAATAATTAAATCGGTATTGTTTTCAATATCTATTCGGAATTTTACGGTTTCACCGTTATTGCTGATTTTACAAATAATTTCCCCATCGAATATTTCTTTGTCCGAGAAAATAAAACTATCGCCTTTGCAGTCGAATTTATCATAAAATGCTGAAGATATTTTCTTTTGGTTTCCCTCTTTATCCAAGAGGGAAACCTCAAACAAACAACTTTCGGCAGATAATTTGTAATCGTATCGTTCAAACGGTAAACCGGTTAAACCTGAACACGATACATATTTACTGTTCATATCAATAATCCCCAATTAAAACTGTTTACAATAATATTGTATAAATCAATTAACCTTTAAAACCGATTTATTAACTCTGTTTGCAGCATTTGTAACTTGGTTTTCGCATTTTTTCAGTGCGGTTGCAATCTGCGCTTCTGTGAGAAGATATGTACGCACCTGACTCTCAGCCGCATCACTCACATACTTAAGCAAATGCGAAGAACATTCCATAGTCTTAGGAAGCTTATTGGATACATATACCGCAGTTTCCCATACATTATTATTTATAGCTTCAGACTTTTCAAAACCATTGCCGTAATCAAGCATATAGCGCAGGAAATAGGCAGAACCAATCGGATTTTTTGCGCCCTTTGCAAGAGAATAGAATCTTATATCAGCCGGTGCATTGGTAACACCGTTGATACCCGGAACCGGAACAGCATCTACCTCGAATTTAATCTTCGGAAAGGCGTTTTTGTTATAGCAGTTATAAACCGTATTTATAAACATTACCGTCTTACCTGAAATAAAGTTATCTTGATTATACGGCTCAACATAGCCAGTTTGTGCAAATAAATCGTGTGTAAACTGCCAAGCCTTCATCAAGGTCTTATTTGAAAGGTTGGATGAGTACTTCGTTCCGTTAAATGTAACCAAATCCTGACCCGATGCCAAAGCAAAATCATACTGCGAAATATAGGTAAGCGGTGTATATCCGGCATCGTGTATAGTGTCGGCAAGCTCTTTAAATGTGTCAAAATTCCAATTATTTGCTTTCCAAAGTGCACGAGGTGACTTTTTTGAATAATCGCTCTTAAGAATTTTCTTCATAAGGTCAACATTATACATCATCATACGGCAATCATGATAAAGCGCAGATTTTGATACAACTCCGTAATATTTACCCCTTAATTTTGAATATTTCATTGTATCGTAATCCCAAAACGAGTCTTCAAGCTTAAATGCATACTTATCCAAAGGCTCGCAGAGTGAGATAAGACCGTTAGGATATGCCAGGCGTTCCGAATTGATTATGTCAGGAGCGTTTCCTGCGGCAACACGGCTCGCCACCGTTTCACCGTAAGTACCGAATTCGGCATAAACCAGATTAACCTTTATGCCGGTTTTCTTTTCAAAGTCGGAAACTAATTTTTTATCATTATCGGTAATCGAGCGACACATAAGATATTCAACCGTAGTTCCCTTAACCGATGCAGGAATATCGGAATACGGGTCGTTTGCAAACTTTGTGGTTTTGGTAGCAGTGGCGTTCACCTTTGATGTTGAACCGCCTTTTTTATTGTTTGAATTTTTATCTGTCGAAGAGTTGGTTTCTGCATTTTCCTTTTGAACCACACCGTAAGCCAAATACTTATTGGCAACAAATTCAGGTGCTGTATCGCCTGTAAGGTGAACGGGATTGCCGTCTTCATCAAGGACATAATAATCCTTAAAATTGGTCTCCCAATCATCCGGCTTATTTACAAGCTGGGTATAGGTGGCATTCTCTCCTGTTTCTTCGTCTGCCGGCTTTTCATCACCGCAAGCGGCAAAGCAGAAAAGAAGTGACACAACAAGAAGTAAACTGATAATTTTTTTTAGCATAACTATTTTCTCCTTAAAAATTTTTTTATTTAACCTACAATTCCAACCTTATCAATACTCTTGATAAAGCTTCTTTGCAGGAAAAGATACACAATAAGAATTGGCAAAATGAATATCAATGCTCCCGCCATTCTGACTCCGTTATCGAGCTGAATATTTGAAGCAATATTGCCTAACATAACCGAAAGTGTCCTGTTGCTTTCAGTAAAGAACATAGAGGTTGTATAATATTCATTCCAATGCCATACAAGTGAAAATACCGTAACGGTAACAATCGCAACCGAGGACGACGGAACAATAATTCTTATAAACGCTATAAAGGGATTAGCACCGTCAACATACGCCGCTTCCTCGAATTCCTTGGGTAAACCCTTGAAAAACTGCCGGTAAATAAATATGAATACACCCGAACGAAGTCCTACCGAAAAAATTGAAGGCAGCAATGTAGTAAATCCGGTATTAAGTAAATTTATGTTTACGCCTTTGCCGGTTATCTTATTGAAAACCGTTATTATTTTAATAGGGTCAAAATTATAAAATCCGCAGTATTGAGGTATCATAAGCAAGGTTGCCGGAACTGCGATTGTAATAATCACAAGGCCGAAAAGCAGATTTTTTTCCTTAAAATTAAATCTTGCAAATCCGTATGCCGTTATGGCACATGTTGCAACCTCTATAAGTCCCGGAAGGATTGAAAAAACAAGTGTATTTTTTAAAGAATTAAAATAATCAAGTTGTTTCAAAGCCTGCGTGTAATACTCGGATGTAAGGGTTTTCGGTATATATACAACACTTAAATCAAGGACATCATCAAGCGGCATTACCGAAGCCGAAAGCATTGCTATTAAAGGATATATTGCGATATATCCTACCGAGAGCAGAAAAATCCATCTGAAAAATGAAATAATTAAGGATATAGCTGTTTTCTTTTTATTCTTCATAGCATCGCCCCCTTAATCCCATTTCTTCTTAAATGAACGGAAAATCGGGAATAGAACTGCACCGCAAATCACAACTGAACAAAGGAAATAAAACCATATCATTGCAGAGGGTTGGTCATATCTCTGTTGGGACTGAATAAGTGCGGTCGCATCCGACATTACGGTGTTCTGTGTTGAAACCATTTCCTCAACTACCGTAAACACCGTAACAAGCAATGTTACATCCCGAAGCATCGGAAATGTGATTGCCCAAAACTCTTCCCATTTTGTAGCACCCTCAACCTTTGAAACCTCATAAAGCGAATCGGGTATGGTTTGAAGACCTGATATAAAAAGAATTATCTGTATTCCGCTTTTCCAAAGAAGATTGAATATCATTGTTATATATTTCGACATAACCTCGGTTACAGATTGCGGAAAATTAAGTCCGTTCAAAAGGGCCGTAGGGTCTAAATATCCGCTGTCCCCTGTAAGTGAAGTAGCACTGTCTACGCCTAATTTTAAGATAGGTGGCTGACCGTTCAGTTGGGTAGTCAGAATATTAAGTACTATACCGCCGGCTATGATTACAGGCAGAAAAAACACTGCGCGCATAGCCGTACGCCCCTTGAATTTCTGATTAAGCAATACTGCAAGAATCAGGCTTATCGAGACGATTATCGGTATTGAATAAATAAGCTGGGTGAGCGATTTTACCAAATGGTCTGTATAATACGGGTCGCTTTTCAAAATATACTTGAAATTATCAAGACCGATAAAATCATATTGCATTCCGCCTACTTCAATAGTCACCTGCGAAAAGGCATATATTACCGAACTGACAAGCGGTATAATTACAAACAAAACCATTCCGATTTCCCACGGAAGAATAAACAGTCTACCCGTAAGACGGTTATTAGCCTCTATGCCCCGTTTTTTTCTTGTCAATCCGTTCACCTCCAAATAAAGCCGTTAGCCTCTGCAACGCCAAGCTCTGTATTTACCTTTTCGTCCGAAAGATTTATGCAGATTTTCACACCGTTTGAGAACTCGGTCAAGCGGACAAAGCTGTTTATAAGTTTATGACTTTTTACGGTTGCCCCGTCCGTTGCTCTGTAAAACTCCTCTGCTTCGCTGTAATAATCCTCAATTTTACTTTTGTTGGATTTATAATCAGCGGCAAGATAAGCACTGTAATCGCTTGCCACAGCATCCTTGTTCACATCATACGCCAACACAAAGGAAAGTCCGTTTGCGGTTTCAAGCGAGCGTAAAAACTGTTTCCGGGGCTCGGTTGAAAGATTGACCGGGAATGCCGAATTTTCTCTTGTACCTGCAAAAACCATTCCGTAAAACGGCACGCTTTCATCAAATATACCGTTTCCTCCGTTTTGTGTGGGAACCGAAAAAATTACATCGGCATTTGCGGCAGCATATCCGTTTGCACTGTCTACCGCAATTTTTTTACCGGATTTTTTAACCTTTTCAAAATATGCGGTAACATCCTTTGCCATATTCATTTTGGTATAATACTTTGTATCGGAAAAATCCGAATAGCAGTATTTTCCGAGTGTATCAAGCGAAATGCCGTCAAATCCGTATTTATCGGCGGATTTAAGGAGCTTTTCGGCAGTGGAAGAAATAAGACTTCGACGAAGAAGCAATATGTTTTTTACACTTTTGTTATTTTGCAGTGCCATATCGTACCGATAAAGTTTTACATTATAATCGGTAGTATCTCTTGCACCGCTTCGGCTCTTTGAATAACCGTTTCCACCGCTTGTAAACTGCAAAATGTCATAATCCATAAAAAGCTGTGAATTATTCTTCTTAAGACTTTCGGCAAGAGCTTTTAACTCTTTTTCATTTCCGGATTTTTTATTAACCGTGAATCCGTTTGCGATTTCACCGATATCAAGTCCCGTATCACCAAAGCCTTTAAGCTTTACATTGAATCCGGTTTCAATCGTTTTTGAAAGCTCTGATACACATTCTTCTGCTTGTTTTGCGGTTGTTGTGGCACTGTATGTCTGATAAGGAAATCCCATAAAGCTTCTGTCTGCCATCAATCCGCCTAAGAATGTAAGATTTACCGTTTTGCCACTTACTCCGCCTTCAAGATTCAGATATTCACGGTATTTTTCGGCTATGCCCGAATAATTTGCATTTTCACCGTTTAAGGAAGCATATCTTACGCAAAACTTGCAGCTACTGCGCTTATCGGCAAGCTTTATTATCTCGGTAAGACCTTGAGTACCTGAAAAATTTATTTCAATGGTGTTGTAGCTTCGTATATTGAATATAGGGTAAACACCGCTGCAAAGTGCATCCGCATCTCCTGCGTAAACCCCTATGCCGGAGGCCTCATCGCCCTCGGTAATAATACCGTACAGTGCCTTATCCTTGTCAACCGCACCGAACACCGGCAAATAGAGGTTATCCTCATTGTTGTAATTCCACTTTTTTTCTCTTGCGAGGTCATCACCGTAAAGCTCGGCTGAAAATTCCTTTTTGCCGCCGGCCGTTCCGGTATACACAAGTGCACCGCTTCCCGACGGTACAAACAAATAGTTTTCTTTCGAATTCGTGTTTTGTGCTGACGCCAAAAATGGTGCCGGAGCTACCGAAATCACGGTATAATCGTGCTCGTCTATTTCGTCGGGAGACACCGAAACCGAAAGTCCTTCTTCTGTAAGCGCATAACTTACCGGCACCGAAAATTCAAATTCATCAAAATAATATGTAATCCTTATACGGCTTTCGTTAATATCAACGCTTATTCTGTTATCATCAACATTTTCGGCAGAATTTACCGTGAAGAACTTTTTATATGACGGGTCATAGTATTTAACGAATATTCCTGCGGCACTTATCGGCGTATAATAATCTTCCTCTCCTATTTCGGAAAGACTGTGTGCCACCTGCCACTTAGTACCGGATTTTGTCTTAAGTACCGGACTTTTAAGCGTTTTATCCCACAAAAGCGCATATTCCCCGATTTCGGTTACAAGCTTACTTTCCGGAAGCTCAAACTGTGTATCCTTATCATAAGGTGCCAATATTATCGTCGGCTTTTTATCTTTGCCGCAGGATGAAAGCGAAAACAGTACCGCTATACTCAAAACAAGGCACAGTATTCCTTTTGCTTTTTTCAATCAAAACGCCTCCTTACCTTTTTGAATCAGCGTAACAACATCTCGCTGTAAAGGGTTTGTATAAAAGTCCATACCTGACCTATAAGTATGATTATCATAAATATAAGGAAGATGATAAGTCCCATACCAAGCACCGCCAAAACGGTGGTTTTAAGGAATTTAAAGAAATCATATTCGTGTATCTGCATATGTGAAATAAGCAGTGTAAACAATGTAAAGCACCATACCACGATATTTACGATTCCCATAAAGAACGCTTCTTCGGCAGTAAATATATTAGATATTATCAATGTAAACAACTGATAAACGATAAGCGGTACCATACTGTATGATGATGCAATAAATACCTCGCTCATTTTTCCTTTTCCGCCCTGTACCGAGCATATGCCCCAGTTTGCCACTGTCCAAAGGCAGACTATACCCGCAGTGCTGAGCAAGGTATAAAATGTGTTATAGCTTGCAACATCCACACCGCCATACATATATCCCGAAAAGAAGTCGCATAAAACTTTACTTACAAACAGCAGAAATAAAATAACCGACGCAATCAGAACAGAGCCTTTTTCTTTTATTCCCTTTGAAGCTTCAAAAGGATGAACACACATACTTATTGCCATTTTGATTTTTTCATTCTTTATAACGGTTATTTTTTTCTTGTGCTTAATAATTACAAAAGCCACTATGAGTGCTAAAACGACCAAAACACCTGCAAGCAACAAATAAAAATATTTTTGAATAAATACATCTCTTGCCTTAGAGTATGCCTGACCGTACAAATCGGGATCTTTTCCCAATTTTGCCATCTGAAGACTCTTATCATAATTACCTTCAACAAGATATGACTTTGCCATAGCACAGTAAGCCGCCTGACAGTTTCGGTCCATATCGAGAACCTTTTGCCATTTACCTAAAGCATCTTTGTACTCTCCTCTTGCCGTAAGGTCTGCCGCTTCATAAAACAATCTTCCGTACTGTGTCAAAGCAAATACCGTAACCGTGCTTTTGCCTTCATCAACTGCGTACAGCTTTTCGCCGTCAATATGTATTGAGGTAAGGGTTTTAAAGTTACCGTCATTAGTACCGTTTTCAAGACCTCCGCCAAAGGCACATATCATTCTGCCGTCAAGGTCGTATATAAGTATTCTTCCGAATTTCTTATCGGCAACAAATATAAATCTTTCGCTGTTTACTGCAATGGATGTAAGAGAAGTTTTTTCATCTATAAAGGTTCTTCTTACCGAACCTTTGACGCCGAATGAAACCGAGTCGGAAATATTTCTTTTGCCCTGCTCCAAAACCTTTAAAATACTGCTTCCGCCGGGGCTAAGTTTTCTTATCTGCCCTGCCGTGCCGGAATCGGTTACGGTATAGATAAAATCATCGGAATCAATACTTATATCAACGAATTGATATGGCACGGTTTTGGCTTGACCGCTCATTTTCTCGTTGTTGCTCATTATCAGTGACTTTATGTTGGAAATTATATCCGATAATGAGCCAGTTGTAGGATTGGCACCGTAAAATCCCATAAACTCATAGTTGTTGTTAAAACGCAATGCCCCGTAAAAAGAGCCTTTGCTGATTACATAAATAAATCCCTTACCGTCAATTTTTATCTCTGTGGGTGAAAACAGAAAATCTTCGGGGATTATGTCCGATTCCGGACAGGTAATAATTCGGCTGACATTACCGTTAATATCCGTTACTATAATTCTCTCGTTATCGGTATCGCAGATATAAATACTTCCGTCTTTAACATATATGCCCTCTGCCTTTTTAAAGCGGAGCTTTTCACCGTCAAAGCTTAAATCCGAAAGTACATTTTTAAAGGCGTAGGTTTTCTTATCGCAGATAATTACTCTGCCCTTTTCACTTTCAAGTATATAAAGATTATCGGTATCCGTAAAAATATCTTTAGTGGTTATCTTGCCTTCCAAATTGAATGTGTCTGCGGATAAAACCCTTTCAATATCATACATCGGTCTTACCGCAACTGCCGTTTCGGAATCACTCCAATAAGAAAACGAATCAAATGGTATGTCCTGTACTGACGGCGATTCGGCAGATGCCGCAAAGCCAAAAGACAAAATAATGGCAAGGGTAAAAGACAGTAATATCTTTAAAAGCGATTTTTTCAATGTCTTATCCTCCTTGACTTTATTTAATACCCGATGTGCTCATAGTTTCTTTTACACTGTTTTGTGAAATAAGATATACGATTATGGGCGGTATCATCATAATAGATGCCATTGCCATAGCCGAACCCGAACGGGCAAGTCCGCCCGCCGCTATAGTAGCGGTTACTTCCGGCAGGGTTTTAAGTGATTCGGTAAATATTGTACCGCTACCGGTAATCTGCCACATATCACGGAAAGCAAAAAGTGCAAGCGTAAGCCATGCCGGTTTTACAAGAGGCAGAGCTATGCGGAAAAACACACGGAACTGCCCCGCACCGTCAATCTGTGCGGCTTCGAGCAATGCATCCGGTATGCCGGTATCCATAAACTGTTTCATAAGAAATACACCGAGCGTGCTTGCAACATACGGAAGAATATACACCGAATAGGTATCTATCATTTTAAGATTTGAATATATAAGATATCTCGGTATTCCAAGCGTATAGGCATTAAAAAGCAAAGCAAACTGAACGAGTGAAAATACCACATTCTTATACTTGATTTTTGATTTTGAAATGGTATATGCCGCACCGGAAGCAACAAAAATATGTAATACAGTAGCAACAACGCTCACAAAAAGGCTATTGAAAATATACCTTCCAAGCGGAATTTTAAGGTTAGAAAGCAACGACGGCAAAACCTTGAAGTTTTCAAGTGTAGGTCTTACCACATAAAATTTAGGCGGGAAAAGTAAAAGCTCATCAAGAGGTTTAAAAGAAGTTATAACCGTATAGACAAGCGGCAGTATGGCGAAAAGTCCGAAAATTATCAAAAATCCGAAATATACGATATTTCCGCCGAGTGACCTTGTATATTTACGGTAAGCCGGTGTGTTTTTCATATTCTGCCACCTACCTTCCTACCGATTCAATGAATTTAGTAAGTATTTTTTTTGTAAGAATAATTACCAAAAACAGTATGACCGAAAGTGCAGAAGCATATCCCATTTCAAAACGCTCTGTTCCTACATCCTGAATATGCGAAAGCAAAGTATCAACCGAATGATTTACCGACGGATATCCCGACAGTGCCATAGGTATTGCACTGACCGAAAATGCCGCCTGTATCTGCATAACTATACCGAAAAGTAAAATACTTTTCATTGACGGCAGTGTGATATACCAAAGTTCGTGCCATCTTGTTTTAATACCGTCTATCGCTCCTGCTTCATACATTTCGGCATCAATATTCTGTAGTCCTGCAATATTAGCAAGGAAAGATACACCTACAGAGAGCCAAAGTTGAATAAGCACTATAAGCACAAATGCATATCTTTCATCTCTGAACCACTGAATAGGGTCATTGATAGCACCTATCGAAAGCAAAATACTGTTAGCATATCCGTAACTGTCGCCGCTGAATGCCACCTGCCATATAAAATATGCATTACCTGCAAGTGCAGGAGAATAGAAAAGAAACGAAAGAAAACTTCTCATACCGTTGCCGAATTCGTTTATTATCCAAGCGAGAAAAAACGAAAAGGCAAAGCCGACAGGCCCGATAAAGAAAGCAAACATTATAGTGTTCTTTATGGCGTAGGGGAACACATCATCCTGCGTAAACATTCTGAAATAGTTTTCAAGACCAATAAATTTAGGGAAAGATACTGCATCAAAATCGGTAAAGCTTAATACTATTGAAGACATCAGCGGTAATAATGTGAAGATAAAAAACAGTATCAAAAACGGCAGCCACAAAATATGGAAAGGCACTTGCTGTCTTGCAAGGGTATTTTTCTTTTTCAGTTTCATATCCTCACCTTCCCTCATACTGTTTCATTTTTCTTGCAATTTCTATATTGGCTGTTTCATCCCATTTTAACAGTGTATCTTTCGGGTTGGCACTGCTGTTATATACATTCCAAAACGCCATATCGAGCGAACGGGGAACATAATAGCCTCCTGGAAGCTCCGGTAATTCGGAAACCTTTTCCCACTGTTTATTTAATGTATCAAGAATATTTCCATTCCACGACATTCTTGACACCGCCTCAACATTTGCGGAAGCCACACGTCCTGCAACGCCGAGTATGTTTTCCACATTTGTTGAATAATTAAGCTGAGTATCGGCAGAAGTCCACCATTTTAAAAACTCCCATGCGGCTTCTTTGTTTTTCGACGATTTCAGTATTACTGCTCCCGTACCTGCTCCGGCTTCGATGTTGTTTATATTTCCGTTCTCATCTTCAAATCCGGGAATCTCATATACCGACCATTTACCCGTAATTTCAGGTGCGGCAACACTCAAAGAAATATATTCGGTATAGACCTGAATGGCAAGCGGCATAGTTCCCGTTCTGAAACGGTTATAGAAATTATAACTTACCGGCATTTTATACTCGGTAAACATTTGGGTCCAGAATTCAAATGCATTAAGTGCCTCGGCACTGCTTAAATTCGTTCCCGTAAGCTCTTCGTTATAAATACTTGCCCCATATTGAAGTGCAATAGTCGGGAAAAGGGATAAACCGCCAAGTCCCGTATTAACCTGCGTTATATTGGAAAGCTGTGTGATGGGCAGTGCTACCTGCATATTATTTTGTTGCAAAACCGCCGCCGCAAAAATAAATTCGTCCCAGGTTTTCGGTACGGAAAGTCCCATCTCGGCAAGCACATCATCTCTTGCAAACATAACATAAAAGTTTTGTGTGTCAGGCAGTGCATATGTGCCGCCTTTATACTGATAAGGTACGGTTGCACTTTTGCTGAACCGTTTTGTTACCTCGTCAAAATCATCAAACTGTTCAAGATTGTACAAAGCCCCACGCATTGCGTAATTTACGGGGTTGGTTCTCGGCATATGCAAATACAAATCGGGACCGTTGCCCGAAAGTATGCCTTGAATTACAGAGGCATTAGTGATTTTTAAGTTAACCTTGATTCCGCTGTTTTCTGCAAACGAGCTTTGAACAAGATTACTAAGCACCTTTGTTTGGTCTCTGCCCCAATTCACCCATATTTCAATTGTGTTTTTTTCATTTTTATTTTCGGTGTAATCCTCGGAAAACGAGAAAATCATCCGTTTTACCCAATAGGCAAATCCGCCGAAAACACCGTTTTCATTATCCTCTATATCGTATTTTTCATTTGACAATGTAAAATAGTCGATATCAAGCGGTTGATTTGTAAGCTCGGTAACATACGAACTTAACGCACAATACTGGGTGTAGTATTCGCTCTTATATCTGTGAGCAGTATAATAATTAGTAAGCATTTTATCCAAAATAAGTACTGCCGCATTTATGGTGGAAACACCCGAACCGCCACGCTTACCTTGTATTTCCTCAATCCTTTTTACAGTATCGTTAAGACTGTTTTTCATAGCAAGCAAGCGGTCGTTCAAATCGGGAATCTGCTTAAAAAGTTCATAACTGCGGCCTGCATCGACCGTTTCTCCCGTAATCATTACGATTTTACGGTAAACGGTTCCCATTTCCTCCACTACATCGGAAAGCTTGCTGTAAACCTCGCAAAAATCGCCGAGAGATACGGTAAGCGATAATTCTCTTTTTCCCTTTTCAAGATACAAAAAGCAAGCATTACCCTCATTATCATTTAATGTAAGGTAAGACCAATCGGAATCATACGGAAATGCAATCGAAGCCGCCTCTGAAAACGGAGTTTTACCGTCTATTTGAAGTCTTCTGTACGAAACGCCGTTGGTGACATATTTTTGACGGTATCTGAAAGAAAGTTTATAAAGACCTGTTTTCGGGATATCAATTTCCCAAGTCAATTTTTCCTCCGGCTTTTGCCAATTAGTTGAACCGATATAGTTTATCTTTTCGGTTTTGCCGTTGTTTTTTTCACCGTCCCATGAGAGCATAGACGAATCAGCCAAATCGGAAAGCGGCACCAATGTGTCCGACGATTTATAGGCAGCGTTTTCGCCCTGCACGATTATTTCGCCGTTTGCCTTCGGAATATTTGAATAAGATTTTATGTACTCGCTATAATTAACCGGAGCACTTGGTGCTTCAAATACGATTTGTTTTAAAGCAAAAGCACCGCTTTTTATTTCAATCTCAACAGTATGTTTCCCGGCAGATAGATTTATTAGATACGGGTCTTTATAATGGCCTAAAGAATCAACGGCATAGCACGAATCGAGTTTCTGTATTTCGATTTGTTCGGCATTAAATTCATTACCCTGCCCATCTTTTCTTACACTGCCATTATCTTTATATGTCCTTTTAAGAGTAATAACCTTTAGTTCTTCAAATGGATATTCACCATCAATTTTAACGCCAACATTTATGTCGCTTTTCCCGATTGTCGCTATGTAATCAAATCTAAGATAATAGGCAGCATCCACTTGGGAAACAAATTCATAATCAATGGAACCTAAACCGTTCTTCAAATCAAGAACTTCACCTGCATCTTCACGATTCACCGTCTCAACTGCTATGTTTTTACTATTAACAAAGGAAGTCGCTTCAATAACAATGTCGGACAAAGCATCAGAATCGGAAACAATATCTGCATATGAAACCATGCCGGTTGATTTAATTTGTGTAGGAATATTTTCACTTGTTTCTTCACTTCTTTCAGCATAAGAAACGATGGAAAAATTATTCAAAATCAACAAAATCGCACAAATAATGCAGAAATATTTTTTCAAAACGCTTCATCCTTACACAATTTATTTTGTTTAATTATACACGATAAATAATATATTGTGAATTGCATAATCGACAAATTATATTGTTAAATCGTCGTTTTTTGAGCAATAACATTATCATAGAAATCATAATTTTTTGTGCAGATGTCCAACTAAAATAAACTTTGATTTTCATGAACAAACATTTTGGCTTCTAATAATCTTAAAAAAATAAATGCATTGTATATTTTTACAAAAATGTTAAATTATACATTATATATATTGCTATTTTGCGGTTTTATCGCCAAAAATAACACATTTTACTTGAAATATTATTCATTTGGGTTATAATATTTTTGGTGACATATATGAAAAGAACAATGAATATTTTTTATCAAGAAACAATGTTTAATCGTTTCCCTTATTCACTTCCTGCATATCCGTTAGTAAAACTGCCGTCAAAACCGATAGCCAATTTGCATTATCACAATGTTTTTGAAATCGGTTATTGCTATTCAGGCTCTGGTGAATGTATGTCAACTTCCGGAAAAACTACATTCAAAAAAGGAGATGCTACATTATTTTTACCATTTCAGGCTCACTATTCTAAAAGTGATGAAACCAACCAAAGCACATGGCATTTCAGTTATTTTGATATTTGCGAAGTTTTTAATGATGCCGGTTTCAATGCATCCTTTTGGGATGAGTTTGTACAAAACAACTCATTTATATCAGGAATAATCAACAATGATATATATCCAAATATCTGTGGACTAATAAAGCAAATCATTGATGTTTCTCGTGGAAATGAAAAAAATAAACTCACAAAATGCAGAGCACTTATTATACTGTTGTTGTTAACCGCTTCGGAAAATTGCAAATCTTCAGATGACATCTCACACGGGATATATAATAAGCGTATTACCCAGTTGCTCCCCGCGCTTAAATACATTAAAGCCAACTACCAAAAGAACATTACTGTTTCAAGTCTTGCCGATATTTGCTGTATGTCAGTTTCTTCTTTCAGACAGAATTTTTCTAAAGAAATCGGTATGTCACCTCAAGAATTTCTTATCAGCACAAGATTCAGATATGCTAAATACTATCTTGAAAACACCGAAAACACATTGCGTGATATTTGCAATAATTGCGGCTTTTCGGATATGTCCTCGTTTTACCGATTGTTTATCAAACGATTCAATTTGTCTCCAAATGAATACAGAAAACAGTTTTCGCAAAAAAACAATAATAAAAAAACAATAATATAAATAATGTTTTCTAAGTAGGATTCTGTGCAAAACAAAAGTCAAGTCCATTTGTTGGTACTTGACTTTCTTTATTGCAATAATTAAAATAATATGTTAAAATATTGAAGACAAAATGTTATATATACAAACAAAACATTACTTAAAGGAGAATTAAAATGAAAGATGATAACAGAAAGATTGCTATTTATTCGAGGAAATCAAAATTTACGGGCAAGGGTGAAAGTATAGAAAACCAAGTTGAAATCTGCAAAAGCAAAATCCGTATGCAATACCCCGATATATCCAAAAAAGACATTTTAGTTTTCGAGGACGAGGGTTTTTCGGGCGGAAATATGAATAGGCCTAAGTTTCAGGAAATGATGAAACTTGTAAAGAAAAATGAAATAAAAGCCATTTACTCCTACCGTCTTGACCGTATCAGCCGTAGCGTTGTTGACTTTGCAAATATGTATGAAATCCTGACCGAAAACCGGGTTGCCTACATATCTGCCACCGAATGTTATGAAACCTCTACCCCTTTAGGTCGTGCCATGATGAGCATTGCAACGGTTTTTGCACAACTCGAGAGAGAAACCATTGCCGAGCGTATAAAAGACAATATGCACGCCCTTGCAAAATCGGGCAGATGGCTTGGCGGTACTACGCCGACCGGTTATAAAAGTTCGCAAATTGTAGGCAGTGTCACGGTTGACGGCAAAGAGCGAAAAGCATTCAAACTTGAAATCATCAAAGAAGAAGCCGAAACCGTAAAAGAAATATTCAATAAATTTTTGGAAACCAATTCACTGACAAAAGTCGAAACCTATCTTTTGCAAAATCATATCAAGACCAAAAACGGACGGGACTATACCCGCTTTTCCATTCGGACGATTCTTACAAATCCCGTTTATATGTCTGCCGATGAAAAGGCATATCAGTATTACAAAGATTTAGGAATTGAAATCTATGCCGAAAAAGAAAGTTTTGACGGCAAACACGGTGTTATGGCATATAACAAAACCTTACAGCGAATAGGTAAAGCAAACAAAAAAAGAGAATACGATGAATGGATATTGGCAGTCGGAAAGCACGCACCGATTATCAGCAGTTCCGACTTCATAAAAGTTCAGGAAATGCTCAAACAAAACTCATCCAAAGCATATCACAAGCCGAAAAGCAATGTGGCTCTTTTGTCGGGGCTTCTTCGTTGCGGAAATTGCGGTTCGTTTATGCGTCCCAAAAAATCAAAACGGCTAAACGAAAACGGCGAGGAAATTTACACCTATCTTTGTGAAATGAAAGAAAAAAGCAAAAGCCATAACTGTCAGATGAAAAACATCTACGGCAACGACCTCGATAAAAAAATATGTGAAGAAATAGCCAAACTGAATGAAGACAGCAGTGAATTTGTAAAAGGTCTGATGGATGCTTCAAAACAGTTGGTAATGGATGTTGATGACTATGAAAAGCAAATAGAAAACTTGCAAAAATCCATCGAAGAAAACGAAAAGCAGATCAGAAATTTGGTTACCGCACTTTCTCAAAGTGAAGAAGAAACCATATCCTATATCAGCGGACAAATCAAAGAATTACATCATAAAAACGAACAACTGAAAGAAAAAATGTCAACTCTAAAGGTTGCCGCAAAAGACCGAGACCTTACCGAAAATGACTTTTATCTGCTTAAAAATTTACTTTCAAATTTTGCAAGTTCATTTAAAGAAATGACACCCGAAGAAAAGCGGGCTTCTCTTCGGGTGTTCATTAAAAAAATTATTTGGGACGGCGAAAATGTCCATGTCTACCTATTCGGCGACCCGGACGGTGATGAAAAGTCAATAGATTTTCCGAAGACACAGCGAGCGTATAGCGAATGAAATATTGATGCACTTCAGAGCGACAAAAAAGTCCGCTCAGGATGTTTATATCAGCGATACAATAGATACTGACAAAGACGGAAATTCACTGACACTGATTGACATTATTTCAGACGACAGCAATGTTGCCGAGGAAATCGAAACAAAAACCCGCATAGAGCGGTTAAGAGAAATTTATGCTCCAACTCTCGATAAGCGAGAGCAAAAAATAATCAATATGCGTTACGGAATTAACGGCGAAGAGGAGTTAACACAACGAGAAATTGCCGCAAAACTCGGTATTTCAAGAAGTTATGTTTCAAGAATTGAAACGGCGGCACTAAAAAAACTTAAAAACAAATTTTAATATAACGGAGTTAAAAATGGACGAAAAAACTATCAAACCAATAGGTATCATATCAACCGATTTTAAAGAAAAATTCGGCATTCCCCGTCAAAGCGGCAGAGTAAAAAGCGCAAGAGGAATTATCACACTTTTTCCGCCTTACAATAACAAAGAATCGCTAAAAGGTTTAAACGATTTTTCACATATTTGGCTTATTTTTGATTTTACTCTTGCAAATTCCGAAAAGTTTTCGCCAACCGTCCGACCTCCTCGGCTCGGAGGGAACAAAAGAATCGGCGTATTTGCAAGCCGCTCACCGTTCAGACCAAACGGTTTGGGACTTTCTTCGGTAAAACTCGAGAGAATAAACAATGACAACACAATAGAAGTATCGGGCGTTGATATATTAGACGGCACACCGATATATGATATAAAGCCGTATATTCCTTACGCCGATATACATAACGATGCGACGGGAAGTTTTGCACAGGCAGAAGAAAAGCACCGACTTATAATTAAAATCGGTGCTGAAAAATTAGAATGTATCCCAAAAGAAAAAAAAGAAACTGTTATAGACTGTTTATGCGATGACCCCCGACCCGCCTACCAAAACGACGGAGAACGAGTATACAGTATGCTCTTTTTGAAATGGGATATTCATTTTAAAATCAAAGACAATGAAATCGAAATATTAAATGTTGAAGAAAAATAGAATTTACCCTCTTATCAAATCTTTAATTACCTCTCCGCCGATAATAAAACCGGCAACCGCAGGAACAAAAGAATTTGATGAGGGGATTCTTTTATTTTCATCGTTTTTAAGAGGCTTTTCCCTTGAATAGACGACTTTAAGAGACTCAATATTATTTTTTCTGCACTCTGTTCTCATTACCCTTGCAAGTGCATCTTCACATGTATCGTAAATATCGGCAATTTCAAATGCAGTGGCATCAAGTTTATTCCCTGTCCCCATTGAAGAAATTATCGGAACATTATATTTTTGTGCCAAAACGGCAAGTTCGATTTTTGCTGAAACAGTATCAACTGCGTCAACTATGTAATCATACATATTGAAATCAAACTCATTGCTGTTTTCGGGAAGAAAAAACTTGCAAAGCGCCGTAACATTACATTGAGGGTTAATGTCCGCTATTCTTTCCTTTATAACATCAACTTTATTTTTACCCAATGTGCTCTGCAAAGCAATAATTTGTCTGTTAGTATTTGAAATATCAACAGTGTCATTATCAACAACGGTTATATTACCGACACCCGCACGGACAAGTGATTCAACAACATAACCGCCAACACCGCCGACACCGAAAACAACAACATTTTTTTGTGCTAATATTTTGGTAACATTACTGCCAAAAAGCATTTCATTACGAATAAATCTTTCACTCATTTTATGCTTCACCAAACATTTTTGTCGATAAATAGCGTTCGCCTGTATCGGGCAAAATAACAACTATATTTTTTCCTTTGTTTTGAGGCTTTTTTGCAATTTCAATAGCACCGCTAAGCGCCGCACCCGAAGAAATACCTACGAGTATTCCCTCTTTTTTGCAAATTTCCCTGCCGCACAGATACGCATCCTCGTCCGATACTTTTACAATTTCGTCATATATTTTTGTATTTAAAATTTCAGGCACAAAGCCTGCACCTATTCCCTGCAAATTGTGTTTTCCGGAGTTTTCGCCCGACAGCACTGCCGAATTTTGAGGCTCTACCGCCACCACCCTTATATTCGGAAGTTTTGATTTTAAAAATTCACCAGTTCCGGTTATCGTCCCTCCCGTTCCGACACCTGCAACTAAATAATCAATTTTCCCGTTCATATCTTCAAAAATCTCAGGACCCGTTGTTAAATAGTGTGCTTTCGGGTTTGCATCATTAGTAAACTGACCTGCAATGATACTGCCTTTAATTTCCCTTTGTAAAGCCTCGGCTTTTTTTATTGCACCGCTCATACCGAGTGCGCCCTCGGTTAAAACAAGTTTTGCGCCGTAAACTTTCATAAGTTTTTGTCGTTCTTCAGACATAGAATCGGGCATAACAATTATAAGTTTTATTCCTCTTGCGGCGCATATTGCAGCAAGACCTATACCGGTATTTCCCGATGTAGGCTCAATAATTACTGTTTCTTTATTGAGTTTTCCGCTTTTTTCCGCCTCAATTATCATATTAAGTGCAACGCGGTCTTTAATCGAACCTGCGGGATTAAATCTTTCAAGTTTAGCAAAAATCTTTGCATTTAAAGAAAACTCTTTTTCAATATTTTTAAGTTCAATTATAGGAGTTTTTCCTATAAGTTCTTCAATGGACGAGTAAATCAATTAAATCAACCACCAAATATGTTTTTTAAAATTTTAACACCAAAAGTGTATTCTTGTCAAGAAATCTTGAAAAAACAATATATCTATTATATAATAGTCGTAATTAAAGTTTTTGAGGTATCATATGAACATTTGGTTACATACTTTAGGTTGTAAGGTTAATCAGTATGAATCGCAGGTTATCCGTGAAATTTTCATAAAAAACGGATTTACCGCAAACGGCGATAAGTCTCCCGACATAATCGTAATAAACTCTTGTTCGGTCACCGCCGAAAGCGACAGAAAAACACGGCAGGCAGTAAGAAAATTCCGAAAAGAACACAAAAATTCTGTTATAATTCTTACAGGTTGTATGGTTGAAGCATTTCCCGAAAAGTCAAAGGAAATAACCGAGGCAGATATTATTTTAGGCAATAAAGATTTTTCAAATATCGCAAAATTCGCAGAAGAATTTTTAAAAACTCGCAAAAGAATTTTTAATGTTGAAAAGCACAATAATGGTGATTTATACAACACCCCCTCGCTTTCCGATTTTTCAGAGCGGACCCGTGCATATATGAAAATTGAAGACGGTTGCGACCGATTTTGCTCTTATTGTATTATTCCCTATGCAAGAGGGAGAGTCCGTTCAAGAGATTTGCATGATATTAAAAAAGAGGCCGAAACACTTGCAAACAAAGGTTTCAGCGAAATAGTTTTGGTGGGAATAAACTTATCTGCTTATGGTAAAGATGAAAACATAAACATATGCGATGCTGTTGAAGTCGTTTGCTCTGTGGACGCTATTAAAAGAGTTCGTTTGGGTTCACTTGAGCCTGACCACATAACCGATGAAATGCTTGAAAGATTAAACAGTCAAACAAAGTTTTGTCCACAGTTTCATCTCTCACTTCAATCGGGTTGCGATGAAACATTAAAACGAATGAACAGAAAATACGACACTGCGTTTTACCGTGATTTAATAGAAAGAATACGAAGTATATTTGCCGATGCATCAATTACGACCGATATAATGGTAGGTTTTTCAGGCGAAACCGAAGAGGAATTTAATAAAAGTCTTCGGTTTGCAAATGAAATCGGTTTTTCAAGAACACATATTTTTCCGTATTCGGTAAGGACGGGGACTTTTGCAGCAAATCTAAAATCACAGGTGGCAAATTCCGTAAAAACCGAACGAGCCAAAAGAATGGCGGAAATTGCCGCTTTAAGCGAACAAGAGTTTATAAATATGCATATTGGCAAAACCATGCCGATACTTTTTGAAACACCCGAAAATGAATATGCCGTTGGATATACCGAAAATTATATTCGTGTAAAGGTTAAAACCGACCAAAACTTAATTGGGAAAATCAAAAATGTCCGTCTTACAAAAGGTTTAAATGGATATATGATAGGAGAACTCAACTAATCAATTTTAATATTCACAAGATGTGAAACTCCTGGTATGCTTTCACCCTGCAAAACTGAAGTCGGAGACAGTAAAGCGCCGGTGGAAATAAATAAAATGTTTTTAAATGTTTTATCCTCCAACCTATGCATAATATAGGAGTTTAAAACACCCGCACTGCACCCTGCACCCGAACCGCCGGAATGAACATCCTGGCGGTTTTTGTCATAAATAATCAAACCGCAATCATTATGACGGCACCTGATATCAATATTTTCCTTTTCTAAAATCTCATAAAGCAATTTTGTTCCCACATACCCTAAATCGCCCGTGAAAATTATATCATAATCATCGGGAGAAGTTTTTGTATCATCAAAAAAGTGCAATATGGTGTCTGCAGCGCTCGGAGTAAATGTCAAGCGTAGACGATAAAATAATTTCCTATTTCGCATTTTTGAAAAAATCTTGATTTTGCGAAACAGATGTGATATACTACTTACAAGGAAGTGACTAACCATGAAACTTATAAAAAGAGATTTTTATCTTCAAAAATTAAAAGATGTTATGGGAACACCGGATATTAAGGTGATTACCGGAGTTCGCCGTAGCGGAAAATCTAAACTTATGGAATCCTTTATGGAGTATATCCGTGATACCGACAGTGATGCAAATATCATTCATATCAACTTTAGTTTAACCGAATATGAATCTTTGCTTGAATATCACGCACTAAACGAATATGTCGAATCACATTATGTGCAGGGCAAAAATAACTATATTTTTATTGACGAAGTGCAAATGTGCGACGGTTTTGAAAAAGCCGTAAACAGTTTTCACGCTCACGAAAAATATGATATTTATATTACCGGCTCAAATGCCTTTCTGTTAAGTTCCGACCTTGCCACTCTTTTTACGGGAAGAACCTTTGAAATACAGGTATTCCCCTTTTCGTTTGCGGAATATATGCAATACTTTGAACTTTCCGACCGTTATTCTGCTCTTAACACCTATATAACCGAAGGCGGTATGGCGGGTTCATATCAGTATAAGACACCCGAATCAAAATATCAGTATATTTCCGATGTTTTTTCAACGCTTATTGTTCGGGATATTCATCAGAAATATAAAATCCGCAATATGCCGCTAATGGATCGGCTTTGCGATTTTTTAATTGATAATATATCCAATCTGACCTCTACAAGAAGTGTAGCGGCTTCCTTTGAAAAAGAGCATTACAAAGCAAATGACCGCACTGTCAGTGCCTATATCAAGTATTTATGCAATGCGTTTGCTTTTTATAAAGTGAGGCGGTATGATATTCAGGGAAAACGGTATCTTGCTTCCAATGAAAAATATTATTTGAGCGACCATTCTTTCAAATATGCACGGCTTGGCACTAAAAATGCCGATTACGGAAGAACACTTGAAAACATTGTGGCTATAGAACTTATTCGCAGAGGATACGAATTATATGCCGGTGTTTTGTATAAAAAGGAAATTGACTTTGTGGCAATCAAACGCAGTGAGAAAATCTATATTCAGGTTGCGAACAGCATTGACGATCCGGATACTTTTGAGCGGGAAGTATCACCGCTTTTGAAAATAGCCGATGCTTATCCGAAAATGATTATTTCCCGCACAAGGCAGGAGCCGTATCAATACGAGGGTGTAAAAATCATTGATGCCGCCGACTGGCTTTTGGAATCAAAATAAAAATATCAATTCTACTGGACAATATTTCAAAAATAATAAAATTGTCCAGTATATTTCGCATTTTTGAAATTTTTTCAATTTTGCGTAAAAGAAACGGCTGAAATGCGATGGTTTCACATTTCAGCCGTATTTTTATGCCGTCTTTGCGATTTCTTTATTGAGTTCAATATATTCAATGACCTGCTTGTAGGCATCTTTGAATTTTAAGTCGATTTCGATTTTGTTGCCCTCATGGACACGGATTTCGTCTACAAGTTCCACAAGCATTGAACGGGTAAGTTTTTCGAAATTGCCGTATTTTTTGAAGTGTGAAATAAACTCATTTTCACTGTCTATACCGTTCCCCACTGCTTCGATATTCTTATTTATATTTGCTATCATTTCATCGAGCGACTCGATTTTTTCGGTCAAATTTGCTTTTATCAGCATATATTCTTCCTGCGTTATAACACCCGATTTCCAATCGGGATACAAGTCCACCATTGTCCGCATACATTTTTCCCGTTCCGTTTGTTGTGCCGACAACATTTTTTGCAGATGCGAGGATTCTTTTTT
>JAZUHF010000018.1:0-17114 GCA_045641585.1 Acutalibacteraceae bacterium | reverse complement strand
CAGAACACATTAAAAACAATACCCGTCAGCTTGAAGGTGTTGTTAAAAAAATAGAGCTTTACGAAAAATGTGAAAATAAAAAACCAAATATTTCGGTTGTTCAAGGCTTTATAAAAGATGTTATTAACGAAACTCAGCCAGAGCCTATTAAAATTGATAAAATTATTTTAGAGGTTGCAAGAACCTATAATGTTTCGGAAAGTGCCATTCTTTCAAACCGAAAAACTGCTTCTTTGGTTCTTGCAAGACAAGTTGCAATGTATATTGCAAGAGAAACTACATCTATGTCTTATAAGCAAATAGGCGAAAGTTTTGGCAAAGATCATACTACCGTTTTATATAATGTAAGAAAAATTGAAGAATTTTTAAAAGACAAGCCTTATGAAAAAGAACTTGTCGAAGATATTATTAAAAATTTAAAAGGAGCAAATTAAAAAAGTTTTCAACATTTTATTGTTAAATAAACATTGATAAATTTTTAAATTTGTTGAATTAAAAAAATTGTTAACATTTTTAACTTTTTTTAATTTTTTTAATAAACAGTAAAAATCGTTTATTTTTGCACTTTTTTTACTGATTTAACATTTTTAACCTACTATACTACTACTGTTATTTTAAAATATTCTTTTATTATGAAAGGAAATAAAAAAATGAAATTTTTAGTTGACAGGGCTCAATTTTGTGATGCTGTTTCAAAACTTCAAAAGGTTGTTACTTCAAAAACATCTATGCCAATACTCGAAGGTATTCTTCTTTCGGCGGAAAATGGTCTTTTAACAATGGCTACTTATAATCTCGAAATGGGAATGAAAAAAGAAATGTATGCCAAATGTGAAGAAGAAGGAGACATTGTTATAAATGTCCGTCTTCTTTCAGATATTTTAAGAAAACTTTCGGGTATTCAGGTTTTAATAGAATGTGATAAAAATTTAGTTTGCCATATTAAAAGCGGAGAGGCAACATTTGAAATAATGGGAATGGCGGCAAGTGATTTTCCGGAAATGCCGTCTGTATCCGAAGGAAACAAAATATCTCTTGACGGAAATACTTTTTGCGATATGTTTAAAGGAACATTTTTTGCGGTTTCACAGGTTGAGGGAACAAGACCTATTCTTACGGGTATAAATATTTCTATAAAAGATGATATTTTGCAATTTGTTGCCATTGACGGTTACAGACTTTCTATAAGAAGAGAAAAAGTAAACGGTTTCAGTGATATAGAATTTACTGTTCCCGGAAAAGCAATAAATGAAATAGTAAAACTTATTGATGAAGAAACAAAAGAAATAAATCTTATTGTAGGAAAAAGACTCATTTGTGCCGATATAAACGGATATATTTTTATTTCCCGTTTGCTTGAAGGTGAATTTGTAAATTATGAAAAAATAATTCCCGAATCATTTAATCAAACAATGAAGGTTAATTCAAATGAAATAATAGAGTCTGTTGACCGTGTTTCTCTCCTTATAAACGATATTTTTTCAACTCCAATAAGATGCACTTTAAATAAAGATAATTTAATTTTAAATTGTGCTACAACATTAGGAAGAGCAAATGAAAAAGTAAATATTGAATTTTCGGGAGAAGAATTTGAAATAGGTCTTAACAGCAGATATTTAAATGAAGCATTAAAGGCTTGTGACAGCGGAAATATACTCTTTAAATTTAACGGTGCAAATTCCGGTGTTGTAATAGTTTCGGCTGATGAAAATAATAATGACTATCTTTATCTTATAATGCCGATGAGGTTAAAATAATGGAATATAAAGAAATTTATATAAAAGAAGATTTTATTAAACTTGATTCAGCATTAAAACTTGCAAATTTAGTTGTTACCGGAGGACATGCAAAAATAATTATTCAAAACGGAGAAATAAAAGTAAATGATGAAATATGCACCCAAAGAGGAAAAAAACTTCGTAACGGCGATAAAATAATATTTGAAGATAAAGGCATTATTATTAAAAATGCAAATAAATAATATAAAAATTAAAAATTTTCGCAACTTATCAAATATAAATATAGAAGCAAATAAAAATATGAATATAATAAGCGGCGAAAATGCACAGGGAAAAACAAATATAATAGAAGCAATTTGGCTTTTAACCGGAGCAAAAAGTTTTAGAAACAGCAAAGATACTGTTTTTATAAAATTTGGTGAAGAAAAAGCAAAAATAGAAACAGAGTATTTTTTTAAAGGTTGTAAAAATAATATAAAAATAGAAATAGATGATAATAAAAAAACTGTTTTTTTAAATGAAAAAAAACTATCCTCGGCTGTTTCGCTTGCAGGAAATTTTAATGCGGTTATTTTTTCTCCGTCAGATTTATCTATTATAAAAGATTCTCCAAATATAAGAAGAAAATTTTTAGATGTTTCAATAGGTCAGCTTTATCCTTCATATATAGAAATTTTAAATTCTTATTTAAGGGCAGTAGTCCAAAGAAATAAAATAATAAAAGATTTTAAATATGATAAAACATTAAGTATAATGCTTGATATTTTTGAAAAAGAAATATATGAAAAAGGAATAAAAATAATAAAATACCGCGAAAAATACATAGAAATTTTAGAAAAATATGTTCCTAATATATATTTTGGTCTTTCTTCGGGTAAAGAAACAATAAAAACCGAATATTTAAAAAACTGTTCTGAAGAAGATTTAAAAGAAAATCTTAAAAATTCGAGAGAGAATGACAGTTTTTCGGGAGTTACTTCGGTCGGACCTCACAGAGATGATATAGATTTTAAAATAAACGGTATTTCAGCAAGAAATTTTGGCTCTCAGGGACAGCAAAGAAGCGTAGCTCTTTCTCTTAAACTTGCGGGAGCAGAAGTTTCAAAAGAAATAACGGGAGAATATCCTATTTGTTTGCTTGATGATGTTATGAGCGAACTTGACCCAAAACGCCAAAATTATATTTTAAATCATATAAAAGATTGGCAGGTTTTTTTAAGTTGTTGCGACCCTGCAAATACAGACCGTCTTAAAAGCGGAACTGTATTTAATATTAAAGGCGGTGCAATTATATAAAATATGTATATATATATAGGAAAAGAAACTGTTATAAATGATAAAGATATAGTTGCGGTTTTTGATATTGATAATTCAAGTGTTTCGGTAAAAACAAGAAATTTTTTAAGAGATGCCGAAAAAAATAAAGAAATAATAAATATTTCAACCGATATTCCCCGTTCTTTTATTGTTTGTTATGAAAAAGAAAACAAAAGAAAAATATATTTATCACAACTTTCTTCCCAAACAATTTTTAAAAGAATAAATAAGAAAAACAAAAATATTACTGAAAAACAGTATTTTGAAAATGAAAATTAAAACAAATTAAAGGAGAAAAAAATGAGCGAAGAATTAAACACTCCGGTTACCGAAAATTATGACGAAAGTTCTATACAAGTGCTTGAAGGTCTTGAAGCAGTCCGAAAACGCCCCGGTATGTATATTGGTTCTACTGGAGAAAGAGGACTTCATCATTTAGTTTATGAAATTGTTGATAACTCTATTGATGAAGCATTGGCAGGATATTGCGACAAAATTCTTGTTGAATTGCTTGATGACGGAATTATAAGAGTTACCGATAACGGACGGGGAATACCTGTTGGAATACATCCTCAAAAAGGTATTCCAACCGTAAGTGTTGTATTTACAATACTTCACGCAGGCGGCAAATTTGGAGGAAGCGGATATAAAGTATCGGGAGGATTACACGGTGTTGGTGCATCGGTAGTTAATGCTCTTTCTTCGTGGCTTGAAGTAGAAGTTAAGGACGGCACTCATATCTATAAACAAAGATATGAAACCGGAAATATAAAAGAAGATTTAAAAATAATAGGAGATACAAAAGAAACCGGCACAACGGTTACTTTTAAGCCAGACCCTTCTATTTTTACCGATACTACGAGATACGATTATGATACACTTTTACAGCGTCTCCGTGAGCAGGCATTTTTAAATGCGGGAATAAGAATAGTTTTAAAAGATATGCGCTCGGATGCGGATATTGAAGGCAGAGAAGAAGACCTTTGTTTTGAGGGCGGTATAAAATCGTATGTTGAATATTTGCTCGAAAAATCAAAGAAAAACCGTCTTAATAATGATGTAATTTATGTTTCCGGTAAAGATAAAGACGATTCTATTGCTGAAATTGCGCTTATTTGGTCTACGGGTTATGATACAAAGGTGATGTCTTTCGCAAATACCATACATACGGTTGACGGAGGAACGCACGAAGCGGCATTTAAAAACAGTCTTGCAAGAGTTGTAAATAAATACGGCAGAAACTTTAAGTTTTTAAAAGATGCAAATCCAAATTTAAAGGGCGACGATATAACAGAAGGTCTTATTGCAGTTGTAAGTGTTAAACTTACCGATGCACAGTTTGAATCACAAACGAAAGCAAAACTCGGTAATACTTCAATAGGCACACTTGTAAACAGTATTATGGCAGATAAGATGTATCAGTATTTAGAGGAACATCCTGCCGAAGCAAAGATAATACTTGATAAATCAATAGCATCTTCAAATGCCCGTGAAGCAGCACAAAAGGCAAGAGAAGCCTCAAGAAGCAAATCGGGACTCGGAAATAAATCAAGAATGCCCGAAAAACTTACAGACTGTATTTCAAACGACCCGACAAAAACCGAAATATTTATAGTTGAGGGAGACAGTGCAGGAGGAAGTGCGGTTGACGGCAGAAATTCAACATATCAGGCAATACTTCCTTTGTGGGGTAAAATGCTCAATGTTGAAAAAGCAAGAGCAGATAAAATTTACGGTAACGATAAATTAACCCCCGTGATTGTTGCTCTCGGAACAGGAATAGCCGAAAATTTTGATATTACAAAACTTCGTTATGATAAAATAGTAATTATGGCGGATGCCGATGTTGACGGAAGCCACATCAGAACACTTCTTTTAACATTTTTCTTCCGCTATATGCCGCAACTTATTGAAACAGGGCATATTTATTTGGCACAGCCGCCGCTTTTCCGTGTTTCAAAAGGAAAACAGCACAAAGATGCGTTTACAGATGAAGAAAAAGCACAGTATATAGAAGAATTCGGCGGCTCGGCAGATGTTCAAAGATATAAAGGTTTAGGTGAAATGGACCCCGAACAACTGTGGGATACAACACTTGACCCCGAACACAGAACAATTCTCCGTGTTTCAATGGCAGATGCCGCACTTGCGGACGAAACATTTACAATGCTTATGGGTGAAGAAGTTGAGCCCAGAAGAAAATTCATAGAAGAAAACGCAATATTTGCGACAGATTTGGATATTTAAGGAGGGGAGTAAAAATGGCAAAGGTTTTAGAAGATAAAAGATGGCCTGAAGACAGCGAAACCAACATAAAACCGGTTGAAATTGTTGATGAAGTAAAAAACAGTATGCTTCAGTATTCAATGTCGGTGCTTGTAGGCCGTGCAATTCCGGATGTCAGGGACGGTCTTAAACCCGTTCACCGCCGTATTCTTTATACAATGTATGAAAACGGTCTTACTCCCGATAAAGCATACAGGAAATGCGCCGATACGGTAGGTTCCGTGCTTGGTAGATACCATCCGCACGGCGACACATCGGTTTACGATGCTATGGTTCGTATGGCACAGGATTTTTCACTTAGATATCCCTTGATTGACGGACACGGAAACTTCGGTAATATTGACGGTTATCCTGCCGCTGCATACAGATATACAGAGTCAAGAATGAACAGAATTTCTCTTAATATGCTTGACGACATTGATAAAAACACTGTTGATTTTGTGCCTAATTATGACGACCGTCTTAAAGAGCCTGAGGTTTTACCCGTTCGTTTTCCGCAGTTGCTTGTTAACGGCTCCTCGGGTATAGCAGTTGGTATGGCAACCGAAATTCCGCCCCATAATTTAGGCGAAGTAATTGACGGTATGTGTTGTCTTATTGATAACCCCGATGCCGATTTGCAGGAAATTTGCCACTTTATCAAAGGTCCTGATTTTCCGACCGGCGGAATTATTATGGGAAGAAGCGGTATCCGTGCCGCTTATGCTACCGGCAGAGGTAAAATAACCGTAAGAGGTAAGGCGGAAATTGAGGAAGTTAAAAACGGCAAATTCCGCATTGTTATAACTGAAATACCTTATAAGGTAAGAAAGAAAGACCTTGTTAAGCATATTTATGACTTGGCTGTTGAAAAGAGAATAGAGGGCATTGATGATGTTGTTGACTATTCTTCACAGCGAGACGGAGGTATGCGCATAGTTGTTGATATAAAAAGAGATGCAAATCCGCAGGTTGTTTTAAATAAACTTTATTCCTATACATCGTTGCAAACAACATTCGGAACGATAATGCTTGCAATAGTAAACGGAAAACCGCAGGTGTTAACTCTTAAAGAAATGCTTCAGAATGCGATTGACTTCCAATGTGAAATTATTCGCAGAAGAACGGAATTTGACCGCAAAAAAGCCGCCGAGAGAGCCCATATTTTAGAGGGGTTAAAGGTTGCGCTTGATTATATTGACGAAGTTATTTCCATTATCCGCAACAGCAAAACCATTCCCGAAAGTAAGCAGGCTTTGACCGACCGTTTCGGACTTGACGATATTCAAACCACCGCCATAGTTCAAATGCAGCTCGGTAAACTTGCAGGAATGGAAAAACAAAAGATTATTGATGAACTTAAGGAAAAACTTGATTTCATAAAAGACTGCGATGACATTTTAGCTCACGAGTCAAGAATACTTGAAATAGTAAAGACCGAAGCACTCAATTTGCGTGATAAGTTCTCGGATGACCGCCGCACCGAAATAAGCGATGTTTTGGGTGAGGTTGATATAGAAGACCTTATTCCCGAAGAAGAATGTGTTATTACAAAGACGGTTAACGGCTATATCAAGAGACTGCCGTCCGATACATATAATGTTCAGCACCGCGGTGGCAGGGGCATTACGGGTATGACAACACGGGAAGACGATGTTGTTGAAAATATGTTTGTATGTTCTTCGCACGATAGAATTATGCTGTTTTCAAATTTCGGCAGAGCATACAGAGTCAAGGCATATGAAATACCCGAAGGCTCGAGAACAAGTAAGGGTATGAATATTATAAATGTTGTTCCTCTTATGCCGGATGAAAAGATAACGGTTATTATCCCCGTTACCAAAACCGACGAAGAAGAAAGATATATTTGTATGATTACCAAAAACGGTATCATCAAGAGAACCCGTCTTTCCGACTTCAAAAACACAAGAAAGAGCGGCATAATTGCAGTTAATCTTGACGAGGGCGATGAGCTTTGCGGTGTCCGTATGACAACAGGAAACGATAATCTGCTTGTTGCCACCAAAAAAGGATTTGCCATTCAGTTTAACGAAACACAGGCACGTTCGATGGGAAGAACTGCCCGCGGCGTAAAGGCAATCACTATGCGTGAGGGCGACTGTGTTGTAGATATGGCAATATGCAACGAAAACACCAAGGTTTTGACGGTTACCGAAACGGGTTACGGCAGAATTTCCGACATTTCGTGTTACAGAGTTCAGTCAAGAGGCGGTAAAGGACTTACAAACTATAAGGTTTCAAAATACGGCGATGTTGCCGCAACCTTGCCGGTTACTAAGGACGAGGACCTCATAATGATTGCTTCAAACGGCATAATAATAAGGATATATGCGGGAGATATTTCGGAATTTGCCCGTCCTGCTAAGGGTGTTCGTGTGATGAGAGTTGCCGAGGGTGAAAAGATACTTTCGGTAGGTCTTGCCGAGCATGATGCATCTGAGGTTAATGATGCGCCCGAAGAGGCTGATGCTGATGCGGGAACAGTAGAAACCGAAGAAGAAAACGAGGAATAAACAAAAGGAAAGGCAAAGAATTTTATGCAAAACGAGCCTTTTGATAACGGTTTTGTTGAAGAAAAAGAAACTCAAAACAACCGTGGAATTTTTAACTATTCTTTATTAAGCGAAAGTCCGTCCGAACGGCAAAAAAGAAAAATAAGGAGCGCCGCCAGAATAATCGGCGTTCCTTATATAGTAATACTTGTTATTTCGGCGTTTTGGGCAAATGTGTATTTGTTTTTTGTCCGGGAACTCGGAATTTCCCAAATAAAAGCGATTGATTTTATAAACGGAGACGGCGCAAGACAAATATTGCAGATATTTTTGTCAATAATAATGTTTACACTGCCGTTTATTTTTGCCGTTATGCTTTCAAAAAAACGGGTTTCCGATTTGGTTATCCTTTCAAAGCCCGAAAAAAGAACGGTTTTACCCTGCTTTTTGTTAGGTGTTTCGGTCTGCTTTTTTTCAAGCACGGCGGTTTCGTATGCAGGAATGTTTTTTAAATCTTTCGGTATAGAGTATAGCGTAGATTTCGGAAAAAACCCGTCGGGATTTTTCGGAGTTTTACTCGCTCTGCTTTCAACGGCAATAGTTCCGGCACTTGTTGAAGAATTTGCAATGCGCGGCGTTGTGCTCGGAGTATTGCTTCCGTTTGGCGAGGCTTTTTCGGTCATAACTTCCGCAGTGCTTTTCGGAATAATGCACGGGAATTTTGAACAAATGCCGTTCGCTTTTCTTGTCGGACTGGTCCTCGGATATATCAGAATAAAAACAGGCTCTTTATGGCCTTGTATTTTAGTTCATTTTACAAATAATTTATTTTCCGTTACTTTTGATTATATATCAAACAGCGTTTCCGATTCGGTTATGTCCGCAATATATACGGTTGTGGTTTGTGTTGCGATTTTAGGACTTTTCCCTGCGGTAGTGCTGTTGCAAAAAAGAATGGGCAAAAACGCTTTTTCTTTTGAAAACGGTGAAACGGAAGTAAAGGAAAAGGATAAATACAAATGGTTTTTTACATCTGTTTTTATTGTTCTTCCGATTGTTTGGTATCTTTTAAAAGCAGTTAAGTATTTTGTTTAGGAGAGATAGTATGTTTTCTTTGTCTTCGCTTGGATTAAATTCTTTTAACATCAAGGCGCTTGTGCTTTTATATTCGCTTGTTGCGCTTATTTTGTTTTTTCTTGCCGCTGTCCTTTATATTATGAAAACATTGGGCGTTTATAATATGTCAGAGACCGCAGAATTAAATAACGGTTGGTTTTCTTTTTTTCCGTTCTTTTTCGATGTTAAAGCTTCGCAACTTGCAAATTTAAAAAACAGAACGAAAAAAAACAACGCTTTTTTAACTGTCCATATTCTTTCCTGCGTGTTTGGAGTTTTGGGCTTTATAGCCTGCCTTTATTCGTTTGTCGATACGGTATTTATTGCCGACAAAGCCCTTTTGGCAGGGAAAACTTATGATGTTGCGGCGGTAAAACCGCTTATAATACCGTTTGTATTGATGGGTATTGCACTCTTTTTTAAACTTATCTATGTAATAATCGGGTATGTTTACTTTTATAAAATTTTATCGAATTTTTCAAGGCAAAACGCGCTTTTAATCACAGTTATTTCAATTGTTTTGCCGATACTTATTCCGGTGTTTTTGTTTTCTGTTCGCAATAACAGAATATCGGGAATGGGCGGTTTTTCTTCCGAGGACGGAAATGATATAATTATTTAATATGAAAAGTTCATATATGCAAAGCGCCATTGATTTGGCAAAGCAAGCCGCAAATGACGGCGAAATACCGGTAGGCGCAGTGATAGTTAAAGACGAAAAGATAATCGCATATGGCAGAAATATGAGGGAAAGCAAGCAAAATGCACTTTCTCACGCTGAAATCGAAGCAATAAACAACGCCTGCAAGGCGCTTGATTCGTGGCGGCTTGACGGTTGCACTATGTATGTAACTCTTGAGCCCTGTGCAATGTGTATGGGCGCTATTATAAATTCGCGCATAGATACACTTGTTTTCGGTGCATACGACCTAAACTGCGGTTGTGCCGACAGTGTAATAAATTTAAATAATGCTTTGTCTTCGCAAAAGCCTCAAATTTTCGGCGGAATAAAAGAAGACGAATGCGAAAAGGTTTTAAAGGACTTTTTTGCAAAGGTAAGAACAAATGAAAGCAAGTAAACAGCAAATAATTGATATTATAAACAAAAGCGGTATTCCGGATGCATCAATATGCTCCTTTTTACCGCTTTTTCCGTATTTAATAGAATGCGGCGCAAAGCAAAGATTGCCAAAAAATGTCAAAACGGCAATAATGTGCGTCTTTCCATATAAAGTCAAAGAAAAAAAGCCAAAAAACATTTCAAGATATGCGGCAGTTCCCGATTATCATAATGTTTTGTCAAAATATCTGTCAAACGCCGTAAACCAACTCAAAATTGCGTTTCCGCAAAGTGAGTTTGTGTATTTTACGGACAATTCCCCTGTTCCCGAAGTTTATGCGGCGGTAAGCGCCGGACTCGGTGTTTTGGGTGATAACGGACTTCTTATAACCGAAAAATACGGAAGTTTCGTTTTTATCGGTGAAATCGTTACCGATTTAGAGAGCGATTATTCAGATTTTTCGTTAAAAGAGTGTATGCATTGCGGAAACTGTAAAAAGAACTGTCCCAAAAGCGAGAATATCGGCTGTCTGTCGGCAATTACTCAAAAAAAGGGAGAGTTGACCGAAAAAGAAACCGAGATAATGAAAAGCCTCGGCACTGTTTGGGGATGCGATATTTGTTCGGATGTGTGTCCTATGAATAAAGATAAGGCGCTCACCTACATACCCGAGTTTATAAACGGCTATAAAGAAGAATATGTTTTAGGCGAAGATATTTCGGGCAGAGCATACGAGTGGCGCGGCGAAAAAGTGATAAAAAGAAATTTTTGTTTATAGAATGCTTCTTATGTCAAAACAAGCCGTCTTTTTAAGCAAAACGAGATAAGCGGCGAAGGAAAGAAGTGTAAGCACAAAAACATAGACATAACCCGTAACAAAAGCAAATTGTTTTATCGCAGTGCTTACAACCAATACGCAACAAAAAGCCGAAGTTGCGGGAATAAAAACAGTTTTTAAAAAATCAAATTTGGCTTTGCTTACAGAAAGCAATTTAAAGATATTTAAAAAACCCGTATAGAAGTTTGAAAAATACATAATTCCCACAAAACCCGCTATGCCGAATTTCGGCAAAACAAAGAAAACGGCAATCAGTCTTAATGCGGAGTCGGAAACGCCCGTGTAGAACGCAAAGCGCTGTTCGTTTAAGCCTTTTAACATACCGTCGCAAACACTGTCAAGATACATTATGGGGACAATGGGCGACAAAAGTTTGATTAAAATTCCCACTTCTTCGCTTTTGTATATCAAAACGCCGATATCTTTACCGCAAACAAAGAAAACGGCAGAAAAAATATAAGAGATAACGGCGGTAACGGAAATTACTTCACCAACCGCCATTTTAACGGCATAATCTTTCCTTTTGGCGAGCGATTCCGACAATTCGGGAATAAGCAGTAAAGAAACGGCATTCAAAAGAGTTGAGGGAAAGAAAACTACGGGCAGAGCCATTCCTTTTATCATACCAAACTGCGAGAGCGCAGTTTTAACCGATTTTTTGTAGGCGCATAAAAGTTTGGGCACTAAAATATTTTCGGCAGTCCGAAGTGCCGAATTTAAATATCTGCCGAGCGTTATGGGCAGTGCAATTTCTTTTATTTTTTTATATATGTCGTCTTTTCCGTCGGTTTCCTTTCGGGAATCTAAAGGCGCCTTTTTACCCGACTTAAACACGGCAAAAAGAAATAGGCAGGCACAAATCTCTGCCACAGTGTCTCCGAGCATTATTGCGGCGCAGGAGGCACCTATTCCCTTTCCTGACGTGCTTTGAACGGCAATAAACGCAACAAGAATTCTTATAAGTTGTTCAAATATTTGTGATATTGCAGGGGTTGTCGCTTTCCTTAACGCAAAGAAATAACCTCGAAGGCAGGAGCATATTCCCATAAAGGGAAGCGCAAACGAGAGCACTTTTACGGGAAGGACGGCTCTTGCATCCGAAAGAATTTTTTTCGATATGAAGTTTGCACCGAAAAACAAAACCGCTGTGCTGAAAAAAGCAACGGCAAGCGTTATCAGAATACACTTTTTAAGCGTATCCAATGCTTTTTGCCGGTTGCCGAGAGCGTTTTTTTCGGCACAAATTCTTGTGACGGCGGTGGAAATTCCGCTTGTTGCAAAGGTGCCGGCAAAGACAAAGACCGAAAAAACAATTTGGTAAAGACCGATGCCCTCACTGCCGATATTAGAGGCAAGCCAAACTTTAAATATAACACCTATAATTTTAAGTAAAAAACCCGAAACGGTAAGGATAGCCGCGTTTTTGATAAATAATGTTTTTTTCAACTGTATCACCGATAAATAATATGCGGCATAAAATGTTTGCATACTAACGAAAAGAGGAAAATAAATGAAAACACCGCTTGCTGATAGAGTAAGACCTACCGAAATAGACGAAGTTGCAGGTCAAAAAGACCTTTTGGGCGAGGGTAAAGTTCTTCGCCGAATAATAGAGTCGGGCGAAACGCCCAACCTTATATTTTACGGCCCGTCGGGAGTCGGCAAAACCACGGTTGCACGGATAATAGCGCAAAAAGCAGGAAAGAAACTCTGTTATCTTAATGCAACAACAGCATCTACGGGCGACATAAAAGAAATCGTTTCCGAAATAGGCACCATTGATGCGGCAAACGGTATTCTGCTTTATTTAGACGAAATTCAATACTTTAATAAAAAGCAACAGCAAATATTGTTGTCTTTTATCGAAAACGGGGATATTACTCTTGTTGCGTCCACCACTGAAAACCCGTTTTTCTATGTCTACAATGCGATTTTGAGCCGTTCAAGCGTTTTTGAATTCAAATCACTTTCGGCGCAGGACATTGTTCCCGTTATAAAAAGGGCGGTGGCAATATCTGAAAGTCAAGAAAACATAAAAATCAAACTCGATGACGAAACTGCCTTAAAGATAGCGAGGTCGGCGGCGGGAGATGTCAGGAAAGCGTTAAACACATTGGAACTCGGTATAATGCTTGTTAAGTCCTCAAACAATGATGTTTTGTCGGACGACATTTTAGAGCAAATACTTGCAGGAAACTCGGTCAGATACGACCGCGAGGGCGATGAGCATTATGACATTGTGTCGGCGTATCAGAAGTCTTTACGAGGCTCTGACGCAGACGCGGCGCTTCATTATCTTGCGAGACTTTTGGCGGCAGGAGATTTGCCGAGTGCTTGCAGAAGGCTTATGGTTTGCGCTTGTGAAGATGTGGGACTTGCCTATCCCCAAATCATTCCAATAGTCAAATCGGCAGTAGACATTGCAAATGCGGTAGGTCTTCCAGAGGCGAGAATACCGCTTGCGGATGCGGTTATTTTAGTCGCCAATGCGCCAAAATCAAATTCCGGAGTGATAGCCATTGACGGTGCGTTCGGCGATGTTCAGTCAGGCAACTTTGGGGCAATCCCCCGTCAACTTCAAAACAAGCATTGCGACGGCGATGAGGCGGCGGTCAAAGGACAAAACTACTTATATCCTCACAGTTTCAAAAACCATTATGTAAAGCAACAATATCTGCCCGATGTTTTAAAGGGCAAAAAATACTATTCGTATGGCGACAACAAAAACGAACAGGCGTTTAAAAACTATTGGGACAAAATCAAGGACGAATAAGAGCAAAAAAGGTGCGCATACTATTTTCGATGTTTCACATGAAACATTGAAAGGAAGATACTATGAGTCTTTTTGCAAATTGTGTTCCGGCGTTTGCCGTGGGCGGTTTGATTTGTCTGATAGGGCAGTTTTTAATTGATTATACAAGCCTTACACCCGCACGGATACTTGTTTCGTATGTTGTTGCGGGTGTGGTCTTGACGGCAATGGGACTTTACGATAAAATTGTCGATTTTGCAGGAGCAGGCGCAACCGTTCCGCTTACGGGGTTTGGCTACTGTCTTGCCAAAGGGGTTGAAACCGCCGTCCGAAAACAAGGAATTATCGGTGCGCTTACGGGCGGTCTTACTGCAACGGCGGCAGGAATAGCGGCAGCACTGTTTTTTGGATTTGCTGCGTCGCTCGTTTTTAAATCTGATGAAAAGTAAAGCCAAATAAACGGCTTTATTTTTTTGTTTACTTTTTATAAAATTACTGATATAATGAAAAACACAAAAGATAAAAAAACAATGTTTCATGTGAAACATTGCGCTATTATACAATATATATTTATATAATAATATATTATATTATCATAAAATTACCAAATTTGAGAGGATTGTTACCGTGGGGAAAATAATTTCTGTTGTTAACCAAAAAGGCGGAGTCGGCAAAACCACTACATCGGTAAATCTTGCCGCAGGAGTCGGAATACTCGGCAAAAAAGTTTTAATTGTCGATGCCGACCCTCAGGGAAATACTACGAGCGGATACGGAATAAATAAACGGGATGTTAAAAAGTCGAGTTACGAACTCATTATCGGCACCGCCCGTGCTGACGAAACCGTATTAAAAACCGAGTTTAAGAATGTAGATATAATTCCCGCTTCAATCAATCTTGCCGCCGCAGAGGTTGATTTGATAGAAACAGAACACCGAGAGGCAAAGCTCAAAACGGCACTCTCTCCCCTGCGTGAAAATTATGACTACATATTTATCGACTGCCCGCCGTCGCTCGGACTTATTACCATAAACGCATTAAACGCAAGCGACACCGTCCTTGTCCCGATACAGTGCGAGTATTTTGCTCTTGAAGGGCTTTCTCAGCTTATGGCTTCGATAAGACAGGTAAAAATGCTTTATAACCCTACAATAGATATTGAGGGAATTGTCCTTACAATGTATGACGGGAGATTAAATCTCACCAATCAGGTTGTAGAAGAAATAAAAAAATATTTTGCAAAGAAACTTTACAAAACCGCTATCCCCCGCGCTGTCCGTCTTTCGGAGGCTCCGAGTTACGGCCAGCCGATACAGTATTACGATAAGCGTTCAAAGGGTGCGGACGCCTACAACAGTTTGGCAAAAGAATTTTTAAAGAGAAACAGGAGAATGTGATATGGCAAATCAAAAGGGCGGACTTGGAAGAGGACTTGAATCTCTCTTTAATGAAAATTCAATAGAAAACGAAAGTGTTGTTACGGTAAAACTTACAGATATAGAGCCGAACAAAAACCAACCCCGTAAAGATTTTGACGAAACTGCAATAGACGAACTTGCCGAAAGCATAGCCGAGCACGGACTCATTCAGCCTATTGTTGTCCGTCCGACCGCAAACGGAACCTACAGCATTATTGCGGGTGAACGCAGATGGAGAGCGTGCCGAAAAGCAGAACTTACATCTGTTCCCGTTGTGATAAAGAACATAGACGAAAAGGCCGTTATGGAACTTGCACTTATTGAGAATCTTCAGCGCGAAGATTTAAACCCCGTAGAAGAAGCGCTTGGATATAAGTCACTCATTGATACCTATAACCTTACGCAAGAAGAGGTGGCAAAAACCGTTTCAAAATCAAGAAGCGCCGTAACCAATGCGTTAAGACTTTTAAATTTAAAAGAGGACGAACTCGAGGCGCTTAAAAAAGGCGCTATAACGGCAGGGCACGCAAGAGCACTGCTTTCGATTGGCGACGCAGGACTCCGCAAAACCGCATTTGAACTTGCTTTAAACGGTTGCTCTGTCCGTCAGCTTGAAATTATAGCAAAGCAAAAGATTACAACACAAAAGAAAAAGTTAAATATTAAAGATACATATTATAAAGAGGTTGAGCTTGCACTAAAAGAAGAACTCGGCAGAAAAGTTGTTGTAAAGCAGACGGGAAAAACAGGCGGAACAATCACGGTAGAGTTTTACGATAAGAACGAACTTGACGAGATTGTTAAAAATCTAACAAAACAATAGTATGTTTTGGTTTGTTTTTTCGCTTATAACGGTGCTTTGCTGGGGTTTTGCCGATTTGTTTTATAAAAAAAGCACCGACGAGACGGATAAATATTCATATTTAAAAATCTCGGTATTTGTGGGAACGGTTATGATGATAGCGTCGGCGTTTGTCCTCGCCTTTTCAAAAGACGGTCATTCGTTATCGCATTGGCTTAAGGGAATGGCGGTTTACTCCCCTGCTTCGCTCGGTTACATCGCTTCTATGGTAATCGGATATGTCGGACTGCGGTATTTGGAAGTGTCTATCATTTCGCCCGTGCAGAATGCATCAGGTGCCTTTTCGGCGGTTGCGATAATAGTGTTTTTTGCTGTTACGGGCAAGGGTGCGGTTATAAAGGACGAACTTTCATTGCTCGATATAATCGGGACGGTTGCCATAGTAATCGGAGTGATTGCACTTGCTGTGGTTGAAAACGGTCAAAAGACAAAGCCGAAAGACAAAGCCGAAAAAAAACGGCGAATGGGTGCGTCGGCACTCGCCTTTCCCCTGCTTTATTGTCTTTTTGACACAATAGGCACTTCGGCAGACGGAATAATATTAAGCAATCAAAACAGATTTTCGCTGTCGGAAACCGATGTTTTTGTGCTTTACGGTTTTAGTTTTTTTGTGTTTTCGGTTTTTTCTTATATATTTGTTTCGGTTAAGGAAAAGAAATTTTATAATTTATTTAGCGTTTCCGAAATAAAAACAAAGGGAGTAGCGGCGCTTTTTGAAGAGGGCGGACAGATATTCTATGTTTACGCAATGGCGGCTCGACCTGTCTTTGCGGCGCCGATGATAGCGTCTTATTGTGTCGTGAGCGTTATACTTTCAAGGCATGTGCTTAAAGAACGGTTAAGCAAAGCGCAATACATATGCATCTTTGCAGTTATATTCGGAATAATTTTGCTCGGAATAAGCGAGGGTTTGTCGGAAGTTTGATAAAATGCGGTGCAAAAGGGTAAAAAACGCCTGTTTGCGCCGCGTTTTTTTGATATATTCAGTAAAAAATCAACAAATCGGAAAAAAGTTTAAAAAAAATGAAAAAAATTGTTGACAAGCGGAGACGGATGTGGTAATATAATCGAGCGCCCAAAAAAAGAGGGTAGCGAAAATGGACCTTGAAAATTAAACAACGACGATAATAAGGACCCAAAGATTCTAAGAGAAATTTTAGTAAATCGAAGGACAAAAGAATGCGTCAGCATTTGAAGAGATAAGAGCAGATAGCTTATCTAAAGAAAAGATT
>JAZUHF010000017.1:0-4533 GCA_045641585.1 Acutalibacteraceae bacterium | reverse complement strand
TTGCGTCATTTCCGAATCCTGTTGCCTTTTCGTCAATCTTTGTGCATCCGTCAACCGCAACGGTTATTCTTCCCGGCTCGCAGGTTACTACTATGCTGTGGTATGCCGACCAATCCCATGACTCGCCGTTTACAAGCATATTTGCCTCGGCTATTTTACTGTTTCCCTTGTAAAGTTCAACTTTCTTTCCGTTTATGGTTACATATCCACCGCCGAAAAGACACTTAAAGCTTCCGTTTGTAGCTATTTCCTTAAAGTTATATTCAGCCGTAAAGCGTGAGCCTGTCTTTATTAAATCGGTGCTGCTGTTACCCGAAAGCAGTTTTCCGTTTACATTGTATAAACCTTCGCCGGCGTTTGTTCTTGCATCGGTATACGAACGGTATCCCGCCGCTCTTGCAACAACTCCGGTTATATTTTGGTTTGCGTCCTTATCCGAAAGCGCCGTGAAATACGAGGTATAGAAAGCCGGTGCATCGGGGACATAATTTTCCTTATCCTGACCGATAACATTCATTCTTGTTCCGGAAAATTCAATTCGGTTAATGCCGAGTGTTCGGCTTTGTTTAACCGAACTGCTGCCGAAATTACGATTCATATGGTAAGGCAACCAATAACTGTCAAGGTCAGGTCCGACAGTAACGGCACCGTGACCGTAGCTGACATAATCACCCTCGGTATTTAATACAAGTGTCGGGTTAATTTCAGTCTGCCAAGCAGAGCTTTGAGAAATACCGCTTTCATTATAAGCATAGTTTATTCTGTATGCGGCTTCACCTGCACCTTCGCCGGCACCTATGAAGTAATAAATACCGTTGCGTTTGAATACAAACGGGCCTTCGATTTGGTCGCCCGTAATTGCTGCTTTTGTAAGTTGGATTTTTCCTGACTTGTCCACCGTTGTCATTGTGGTAGCAGGTATGGCAACAGGGCAACTGTCTGCATCTGAACGGTCGGTGCGAACAAACCACTTTTGCTCATTGTCATCAATAAACATAGAGCCGTCTATTCCGCCTGAGAAACTATTATTTACAACTTTATAATCACCGTAAGGCAATCCGGTTGTGCTTATAAATGCCTTGTGTCCTGAAGCGTGAGGCGAAGTATACATATAGAACTGACCGTTCCAATAATGAACTTCAGGTGCCCACGGACATTCCAAATCGTATCCCTGATTTGATGAATCGTCATTTTGTGTTACATTGCCGTCTTGGTCAAGCAAATTAAACTTACCGAGATAAGTATAATGAATTAAATCAAGACTTTCCCAACAACGGTATGAACAATACCAACTGTCTGTTGAACAGTAAAGATAAAATTTACCGTTATAACGAAGAATATACGGGTCGCCCGTCAGGCTTCTGTCGGTTTTCTCGGTTTCGTCTGCAAGACGCTGAGCCTCCAAAGAGCCTTCTCTGTATGGTTGATTTTCATCGGAAATCGGATTGGAATACTTTGCGGATTCATTAAGGAAAACCTCAATATCCTCTATCGTCATATCCGCTGTGGTTTTTTCAATTCCCGAATCCGATGTAACATTTGTATTATAGAAGACGGTTTTTCCGTCACCGGTGTTTGTATCGGTTTCTGTTCCGGAATCTTCTGAATAGAGGAATACTTGATTACCGGAGAAATTATTTTTGGTATCCTTGACAACCCAATTATTGCATTCGTGAATAACTGTTTCGCCTACTAAGAGTTTATAAGAAATATCAAAATATCTGATATTGTTTTCTAATGTGATTTTAATAAGGTATTTAACGGTTATTTCATCGTTTTCACTGAGAGTTAGTCCTGCAGCAGAAACTTTAGAGTATCCCGGAACACTCGCAGCGCCGGTGTCCACTCCGTCTGAGCCGACCTTATGAATAGACATATCAGCATTATTCCAATCCGTGCCTACTCTTCTCCACATACCAACATAAAATCTATTATTGGAAGCCTGACCGGCAACATAAAATGTATAACCGTCATCAGCGGCGGAACCACCGAAAGTAACACCCTCGTTTTTATCTCTGACTCCTGTGGTGCGGTAATCGGTTAAAAATGTTCCGCTGATTGTTCCTGTTCCGTCCGAGTTTAATGTGCTGTTAACTTTCTTTGTTTGATAACCTCTGAACTGCACCGCATCATTTGTAACACTGATTTCGGGTTTGAATTTTAAAGTCTTGCCGAGAATTGTGCTTCCGAAACCTACTTTTTCACCCACAATCTGAGGTTTTGATGAATTCCAATCATTATTAGAGGAAGTATTGATAATTGTTTTATAATGTCCGTCATTTTCCTGCTTTGCTTCAACGATTATTTTTGCGTAACCGTCGGACGAATCAACACTGATTCTGAAATCATACCAACCTTCGTCAAGAGGTGCACCGCTTCCGATGTAATTGCTCCACTGTTCGCCGTCAAAAACGCGGATTGACGGATACCATCCCGGTGTTGCTAAATTGCGGTATCTGAAATCAAAATACATACCTGCCTTTGTGAATTTATCATATCCGAATATAAGACCTTTGATGTTTGTGTCTGTTCCGTCGGGCTGATTAAGGAACGGATTTTCACCGTCAATACCGATATAAAATCCTGCATTGATAATATAATTAGAAGATTTTATCTTTTGAGAACGGTCGAAAATCATTGGATGCAAAAGATTATTATCTTCTACTATTTCAGAGCCGTTTGTTGTCAACACCATATCATCTGCAGAATAATCCCATGTTCCCTGCTTTTCAAAAGCTATACCGAGAAGCAGATTGCGTTGAGCGGCATTATAACCGCCATTAGTGTCATTTAATGCGGCAACGGCAAGTTCCACATAGGAGCAAATAAAACTGTCAGAATAAACGGGATTTCCGTTTTCGTCTTCACAATATGCTCTTGCTACTAAATTTTTGTTATAATATTTATCAGAAATATATCTTACAACAACATCAGCAACAGCGTAACCGTTTTTATATGTTACATTGTCCCAATTCAACAAAACATCAATAGGAGATGTTGTTTTAGAATCTTTGCCGACTTGATAACGGTATACTTCATCGGCTTCCAATTCACCGTCAACTAACATTTGAGGCATAACCAAAAGTCTAAAACTGTTCTTTTCGGAATCGCTTAAATTTCCGAAAGCAGTTTCATTTATTCCTACTGTGTAACGAATGCCGACGATTTTTGAATCATCTTCGTTAAATTCAACCGATGCTCCGATGACCTTAAAGTCAGGATTTGTTTCCGGTTGTTCTGCCGCAGATACAAAACAATTCAAAAACGACATAACGCATACGCAGCAAACCAATAAGCACGATGTAATCCTAAATAGTAATCTTTTCATAATCTTTCCTCCAAAATTTCTAAAATTATTTCGGTATTATTTGCAGATTCTTAAAATATGTTGCCGCCTGATACGAATACAGTGCAGTTGCACCTCTTGAATATTCGTATGGGTCAATATATGTGATAACCTTTTCGCCATCCAAATAAACCGTTATTGTGTTGTCTATACACTCGGCTTCAAGTGTATAGTAACGGTTCTTGCTCAATTTAGTTTCGTAATAGGCAACTAACTGTTCATTGTAGCCAAACCGTTCAAGACTTACCCCGTAAGTATCCAAACAAACAAAGTAACCGTGACCGCTGCCGTATGTTTGCCGATAGAACACGCTCGGGTCTGTTAACCGCAGAATAATTCCCGCCTTGTTAGACCTTGAGGTCATTGCTTCGGTTTTCAAATCTACCTTGACTCTGTAATCGGTATACTCAGAGCCGCCGAAACGAACAAGACTCTTTTGACCGTTTGAAGCATAATAGGCTTTGTCTTTTATCGCCCAATTTGAGAAATAGTCATGTCCGCTTTTCTTGTCCAGTTTATCGCTGTATTGAGGTGAATTTTCAGATGTTCGGTTTAACGCATATTCAATAGCCGTGTAATTACCCTTAACTGCTTTTACAGTAAAGGTATGCAATCCTTTTTTCAAACTGATTTCATCTATTAAACGTTTTTGATATTTTAACGATTTATAATAATCATCATATCCGGTCATTTTTTCGTAATTATTCTTCCTGATTGTGTAACAAACCGGCTTATTATTATCAATTTGAATTTTTATAACACTGCCGTCGCTGTCGTTTGAAAACAACGATTCTATAGAATAAAAACCGGATTTTGCAACATCAATCTTGTAAACCGCTCTGTCTCCTTCGGCAAGTTTTAATGCCAAAGCGTCTTTATAGATGTAGTAATTATATGTTGCTTTGTAATTCAGTTTATCTTCGTTACCTTCTGTTTCAGCGCGGTAAACTTTACTTTTTGATGATAGTTTTGTTGCTTTTTCTCCGTCTTTCGCGGTATAGTAATTGCTTGCAAAGAAACTGCCGTCTGCTGTTTTTGCGGCTTCATTATCGGAACTTCCGAACGCCTGATTTGAGAATACTGCTCCGCCGATTTGCGAAAGCGTTGCACCCTCATATCCTATTGCGTCATTTCCGAATCCTGTTGCCTTTTCGTCAATCTTTGTGCATCCGTCAACCGCAACGGTT
>JAZUHF010000016.1:0-38957 GCA_045641585.1 Acutalibacteraceae bacterium | reverse complement strand
ATTTCGGCAAATCTTTTGGCATCAGCCATATTCATATTATTTCCGACACCGTTAATCGGCAAAAACAAAGCATAAATATCCTTCGGGATATCCTTAAATATTTCCTCATTATAAAGAGTATCTCCCGTAACATAATACTTTTTATCACCGTCATCAATTATTATTCCGATAGGTGTCGGGTCACTATGCTCGGCTTTAACGGCGGTGAATTTTACATCAAAATATGTCCAAGATGTTCCTCTGTTAAAAAGAACGAAATTATTGTTTCCGCCGATAGTCCGAACCTCGTCCCACACCGATTTCGGAGAAAGCACCGTAACATTGCTTTCCTTATTTAAATAATAGGGCACGGTAGCGGGGTCATAGTGGTCTAAATGATTATGTGTAAAAATCATAACATCGGGTTTGATTTTCAAAAAATCTTGGCAAACAGGAACTCTTCTGTAATTATTCGGATTTATTTTTTTAACACTTTCCGAAAAATACGGGTCTATCATTATTTTTGTGTTTCCGTTTTCAAAAAGCAGTCCGGCTTGTCCTAAAAAAGTAACTTTCATATTTATTTTAATTCACCGCTATTTAACACAGTCAAAAACTCTGACATAATCAACAATAAACTTATCGTTTTCAACTATTTTATCACAGCCAACATCTTTATAGATTCCCGGAATGTAGGAACGATATCCTATACATTCTGTGCCTAAAAGTAAAAATTCCTCTATATGAGAAACGCCTCCTATTAGTTTTTCGCCCGATTGTTTTCCGTCCACAAAAAATGTATAACCGTCTTCTTCCCAAAGAACTCCAAAGCGATGAAATCCATCGTCAACCGGTATAGCATCTTTCGCTACACAGCCGGTTTTCGGCACCTTAGTGGTATCCATTTTATAGTTTTTGCCATAGCCGCCAAAATGAATATTGTGAGGCAGATATGTGTCTCCAAAAAAGCTTTCCAATATGTCAACCTCAACTCCTGCCTTTTTTTCGTCAAGCTGAGTCCCGATAACCGGAGATTGGAGCCAAAATGCACTCCACCAATTATTCCCTTTTTGTAATTTGCAACGGCATTCATAATAACCGAATTTATGCAAAAATTTAGGTTCTTTGAGTTCTGCAACATCCCAATCTTTTGAAAAACCGGGTCTATCATACCAATTTTCTCCGGTTTGAAGTTGTGAAGAATAATACTTACCGTCTTTTTTTACTAATTTGAAAATGATATTACTTTCCCCGTCAAATTCAATTCCTTCTTCACCAATCCAACCGTCGTGCTGTTTATGAAATAAATGACGACGAAAATCCCACTTCGTTCTATCAAGTTCAGTAGCATCAAATTCATCGTTCCAGGCAAGTTTCCATTCTCCGTCAGGTAATAAACTCGGTTCGTGGTTTTCAATTTCAAAAGTTTTCATACAGTTTTCCTCCGTAAAATATATAATTGACTAATTCTCGGTATTAAAATAAATTTCATAATCACTTATTTAAGCCATATTTACCGTGATTATTGCCGTTTTCAAGCGGTTGCTTACAGCCAAAAGTTCAAAAGATTCCGAGAATATTTTAGGTTTAACGCCGACAAGTATTTTCCCCATATACATTTCTCTATCAGTGTTTTTTACATTATGGCTGTCGCAGTTATCAGAGCCTGTTCCGATGATTTCTGCATTCTTTGAAACATAAAATTTTACAAATTCATTTGCATCCGGCACCGTTCTCCCCTGCTCATCAACACACTCGCAGACAAATAGGGCAATATCCTCGCCGTTAGCTTTGAAATCGTTAAGCTGAGTTAATTTAAGACCTACGGGTTTTCCGGTTGTTTCCCTGCTGTCTTCTGCAAGAAATTTGCCGTTTATATACCCTTTTACGGCAATTTTTCCTGGAGCATACTTAATATTCCATTCGCCGTGGCCGTATTTTTCAATTTGCTTTTTACCAAGCGATTTACCGTTCAAAAACAGTTCAACCTCATCGCAATTTGTATACACCGTAACGGGTATTTCTTTTCCTTCAAAGCCCTCAAAATTCCAATGAGGAACAATATGCACCATTGGCTCATCGGTCCAAAAAGATTTATTTTGATAAAATGCACCTTTCTTTTGCAGAAATAAATCAATTGCTCCTGATTTTGAACAAATTGCAGGCCAAACTGCCTCACCTCTATGTTCAATCGCTATCCATTGATAACCGCCTAAAACATACGGTCTGTCATTAAGAAATTTCCATGTTTTTTCTCTTCCCAAAAACCAACTGTTTGTATCTTGGTCTTTATCTGTTATTCTGCCGTTTGCGGAAAAGAAATTCCAATCTCTTGTTGTGCCGGTTGCACAGCATTCAGAAGCAAACACAGCCTTATCAGGACACATTTCATGCACTTTATCGTATATATTGAGATTATAGTTTATACCTATTACATCGCAATAATCATATATTGTAGATTTCTCGGGACTTTTGTCCTCGGCGGCAGTTATAAACCTTGTGTTGTCAAGTTTTTTTATGACATTGGCAAGTTTTCTGTGTATTTTCCTGCCGTTTTCACTGACAAAAAAAGGTTCTTCATTACCCGTTGACCAAAAGAAAACCGACGGTCTGTTTCGGTCTCTTTTGACAAGAGTTTCAAGCTGTGCTACAGCATCGGCTGTGCTTTCAAACCATCTTGTTTCGTCCATAACTATAAAGCCGAGTTCATCAAGTGAATCCATAGTAGCGGTTGATTGCTGATAATGGCTTGTTCTGTAGCCGTTTGCACCCATTTCTTTAATAAGCTTGATTTTATATTTTGCAATATTATCGGGAACGGCAAGACCTGTAAGACCAAAATCTTGATGACAGCATACGCCCTTTATTACGGTTTTTTTATCGTTGATAAATAAACCGTTTTTTGTTATTTTTACATCACGAAAACCAATTCTCGTATAATTTTCATCAATCTGTTCGCCATTTACAATAAGCAAAGACCTAATTGTATAAAGATTTGGATTTTCTGTATCCCAAAGCATTGGACTTTCAATGATTTCCGATGATTTAGTCACTGCCTTTTCCTGCGGCAATGCTACTGCTTTTGAAGAGGATTTAAGAACGCAATCGCCGTTTTTATCCAAAAGACAATTCTGAACTTCAACCTCTGTTTCATCATCAAAGTAATCATTCCGCACCGTGTTTTCAAAATCAATCTGCCAGTTGTTTCCTTTGAGCTTTTTGACAGGGGCATATACACCGTATAGGTCAAAAGAAATTTTATCGGTTATGCAAAGGGTTACATCTCGGTATATTCCTCCGCCTTGATACCACCAACCCTCAAACTCGGTTGTATCAACATAAACTGCCAAAACATTTTCTTGTTCAAAATATGCAACATCGGTTACATCAACCTCAAAGCTGTTGTAGGATGAAAAATTTCTGTAAACCAGACAACCGTTAAGGTAAATTGTAGACTTTCCCGCAATCCCTTCAAAATTCAAAGTAATCCTTTTATCTTTATACTCTTCTCCTATGCCGAAATGCAATCTATACCATGCATTAGTATAATGAAAATATCCGAGTGCATTGTTTTCTGATTTATCGTTGTCTTGGTTTATTATATAATCGTGGGGAACCGAAACCTTTTCCCACTGTTCAAAACGCATTTTTCCGGTATTTCCGAAATCATCAACAGTTTCGGGATAAAGATACGACGCGGGACCTACTTTTCTGCGCTCGGTTTTTGCTCCGGCATAAACTTGTCCTTTATTAGTAGGATACGAAATATTTATATCCCCTTTATGAAATAACCAATTATCAATTAACCTTTGTTCTTTCCTCATTCAATTCACACTTTCAAGACTTATTGTTATTGATGATTTGTTCAAAAACTTCAATCCATTCTCTCTTAATTATTTCATGACCTGCTGCAGTAGGATGGACCCCATCTGAAACATAACATTCCGAGCCATATTTTTTCGATAACCCATCAAATTTATTTTGCAATTCAATAAATGGCAGATTATGTTTAACAGCGACAGATTTCGCCGCTTGGGCTTTTAAAGCAACTTCACTTTTAAATATTTCGTATTTATTAGGTATTTCAGGAGTATTGCAGGTTGCGGTTCCTTCCAAAACAAACGGTTCAAGTATCATAATTTTTGTGTTTGGAAGTGCTTTTAAGATTTCTTCTATCATTAAATCATAAACCATTTCATACTTTTTTGTGTCAACTCCGTTATTTTCACAAATCTCGTGCCAAACATCATTAACACCAATCAGTATACTCATATAGTCAGGCTTTAAATTTATGCAATCTTTTTTTATTCTTGCATATAAATCAACAACTCTGTTTCCGCTATTGCCCCTATTATAGAATTCATATTGATTTGGATACAAATAACTTAAATATGCTTTTACTAATGTTGCATATCCTATTCCTGTTACATTATCATTTGTATGATTTCTCCATGCATCAGTAATTGAATCACCGAAAAATAACACTTTTTTCATCATAACCACCTCAAAAATTTAAGTTAACAAACAATTGTTTCTATTTTTTATGGTCTGCAAATCATTAATGTTGCATTTCCGTCAAATATTATTTCACCATTGTTTGCAGAAACAATAAAACTGTTTCCGCTTCTGATTTCATTTGTTTTTCCATTTGAAACAATTTTGCAATTACCGTTTATTGCTGTTGCAACTGCATAAGTGTTTCCAAAATCAAATGACACTTTTCCTTTAAGTTTCAAACAATCCATTTTGAATTTATCAGTAATGGAATCATCTACAATAGGAATCATACCATTATCTGTTAATTTCGGATGCCTAACATACTTATTTCTAAGTTCTTCTTCCGTTAACCCTTCGTAAACAAAGCAATCCATCATTTTTCCAAAGCCTAATCCGCCATGCATTTTTTTATCGGTTAATGTTATTCCCGATTTTGAAGTCCTTTCGGGAATGACCATATAATCAGTCGGCTCTTGAAGCTCGCAAAGTAGACATCCCTCGCCTATGGCATGGGGAACACCGCCCTCAACAAAAATCAAATCGCCTGCTTGAACACTTACTTTATGCATCAGGCCAAGCATACCGCTTACATCTTGATTATCAAAGCATTCCTGCCACTTTTCGCGAGTGATTTCAGGCTTAAAGCCAATATACACACAAGCATTTTTTTCAGCCGAAATTATATACCAACACTCCGTTTTGCCAAAGTCCGAATTGAAATTCTCCTTGGCAAAAGATATTGTAGGGTGGCATTGAATAAAAAGTCTTTCTGCGGCGTCAAGAAGTTTTACGAGTATTGACATATTTTCGCCGTGCTTGTTAAACTCTTCTTCGCCCAAAAATTCTTTTGGGTTTTTGTCTATGATTTCTTTAAGCAATTTACCATCTTCACAAACGCTCGGGCCCTCAACAATATCTTCCCTGCCTGCATTAAACGCTCTTACAGTAGAGGCTATCCATTCTTCGGGAAATTGTGTATCTTCGCAAGTATCCTTACCGCATAATTTATCCAATCTTTTTCCGCCAAAATACGAACGGTAAACTCGGTTGGATTTTAAGTAATATATCATAATTTTCTCATCTTTCGCAGTAATATAATTTCTTATTATTTATCTTTGGCAAAATACAAATATACTCCTGCCGTCCAGCCGAGCATTTTAGGAGCGTTGTAATCCTGATTTGCAACTTCACCGTTAGTTCCGTCATATTTCTCCCAAAGATTATTGGTTTTATTAAAATTTTGTTCTATAAGACTTATATATTTTTCTTTAATGGTTTCGGCAAAATCATCGCAGTTATAATTCTTGGCTGATACATATGCAATATATTGAACCGGAGGCCAAATATTAGGATAATCCCATTGATATCCGTTTGTGTTATCTTTTAAAGATGCGCTGACACCATACTGTAATGTCAGTTCATTTAGCAATGACAATGTGCTTTCGGAATTATCGCATAACTTCACATATAAAGGATAAATTGATGCCGCAGAAATAACAGGACTGAATTTCTTTTCGCAAAAATTCCAATCCATATAAATTGATTTTTCGTCATTCCACATATATTTGTTCATCAATTTTTTACGCCTTTCAGCACGGTTTATCCAACTATCATTCATACCGTTTTTCAAAATTTTTGAAAAATCAGCCATTTGATTTTCAAAACCGTAAAGCAATGAATTCAAATCTATGGGATTAATAAACTCTCCGTCAAATCCAAAACGAGAATTACAATCCCAGCCGCTTTCAACAAAAGACATAATTGTATGTGCAATTTTAACTTTTTCCGCACAATCATCAGTAGTATAGCCACCGGAGCGTTTGGTAAAATCGTTATATAATATTTCAACTCTATCCTGCGAAATATTATTATGATTTCCGTAAAAATTAAGTCCGTTTGATGCTAAACGCTCTGTCTGCCAAAACTCATATTCTTTACAAAGGATTCTATAAGCATTTTCAAGCCATATAATATCCTTTGTTTCATTAAATATATCACGGACTCCGAGATATAAAAACGGCGGTTGCGAACGATTGAGATAATATGTTCTGTTTCCATTTGGCATAAATCCATACTTTTCAACCATATAAAGCATATTGTCAATATTGTTTTTTGCCAATTCAATCTTGCCGTCCGCAATTAAGCCTATATTCGTAAAATAGGTATCCCAATAATACATTTCAAGGAATTTATCTTCGGGACATGGGACAGTGTAAGGGTATGGAAGTCCCAACAAAGAGCCTATATCATCTCTATTCGCACGAATTGTTTTAGGAAGATTTTCTTCAATATATGCTTTAACACTCATATCATTTCACCTTTAATAAATATGTTTTTATCTGCCAAGGATTAAACGAATCGGTAAATTCTCTACCGTTTGAAACCTTTTCAATTTCATTTTCATTTAATTTGCAAGACCAAATTCCGTCCACAGTAAATTCCGATTTCAAAACAACAGTTTGGTTATTATCCGATGCATTAAACAGTCTTACAATTATACCACTGCTATTTTCCGCAATTTTAACAATACTTAATACTATATTCTTGTTATCAATCGAAAGATAATCTTTATTTAACAGTTCTTCCCTGCTTCTTTTATTAAAAGAGAAAAGCATATTATCTTCCAAATCTTTTTGTATATCTAACAAATCACAGTAATTTGTATCGTTTTTGGTAGGAACAAAAGCATAATGGTAGTTTAGTTCACCCTGAATTTGACTTTCAAATGCATCGGGCTGCAAGAAAACTTTATTAAAAGAGCGAAGCATAGTAACATATATGTCGCCGTTTTTTTCTACGCCTGCTTCGTGTATTCCGAACGGAGAAACAAAAGCAAATCCGCTGTTTCCGTCTTTAACCGCTATAATTCCGTTCATATTCTTTTCAAGTTGTTCCTGTTCAAAATACTTTTTACCTTCTTCATTAATTCCTGTTTCTCTGACAACCTTATAAAATGCTTGTGAAGCATAATATTTTGAAGACGGTATACCAGTTGGAATTACTAATTGAAGCTTGTGATTTTTACAGTTATTATTTACCCTTGTTTTAACATCAAGATATTTTGAATTCTTATTGAGCGTAACGGTTGATACTATTTCTAATACTTCAAGTTCCTGCGACCTTGTATACGAAGAATTGTCAAAATATTTAGGAACTTTCATTTGTTTTATTATTTCAAATGAAACGCCGATGCAACCTGCCTTTAACCTTTTAATTACAGCCGGAGAAGAGAAAGAAGAAATTATTTCATCATTTGCGGGCGGCATGGAAAACCAACCGTCACCAAATTCACCGTTATCAACAAATCTATTCAAATTTTCATATTTTTTGCCCGTTTTCTTATCTAAGATTGATATTTCGCCATTTTGTGCAATATCAACACGCAAAAATTCATTTTCGACATAATTATCGGAATATGATAAACCATCCTTATAAACGATTCTGTTTTCAGATTCAATTATAGCAAAATCGTTATATCCAAATCCCTCAACATCTGCACTAAATGACACATTATACACATCAAACGCGGCGCTGTTTTGTTCGTTTGTTCTTTTGCTGACTCTATGTTTAATACTATTTATTTGATATGGTATTTCATTTCCGTCAGAGTCTTTTATCACAAACGAATTTATTGGTTCATTTTGAGTAAAGCGGTTAAAATCTTTTTTATATCCGGTCAAAAAGGGTAAATCAGCCGTTATATTTTTAACACTTTTTCTTCCCGAAAAATTATAAATTCTGAGGACATAATCATTGTCATTTTGCATTGAATCAACATGCAAAAAATCTTCTTTTAGAGCATTACAAATGTTGTCAATCTGCCTATACCTGTAAAACATATCTTTGTGTGTAGCATCAATACTGCATCCGCAAATTGAGTCGTGAGGCTGATTTTTAAGCAAATAATCATACGCAACATCAACAAATTGATGATTTAACTCATTACCCTCAATTTTTGATAATGCAATCATCGGCTCAATAATATGTTCAAGCAAATTTTGACATCTGTCATTATTGTATTTTAAAGGATAATAACTTGAAATACAATTTGTAATCGTAACCAAATTACCGGTATTGGGGTTTGAACGGCAATGCATCGTCTCTGCAAGCTCGCCGGTAATAATCGGCATATCGGACTCGTAATTTTTTTGCAGACTCACCATTTCCTCTAAATTTGAATGAAGCAAGTTTGCATTCGGATAATTTTCTTTTATTGCATTTTTGATTTCGGAAACATTATTTTCCGCCAAAATATGGTCATTTGTATCGGTAATAAGAATAATAGGCACATCGCTTTTATTGATTTCTTCGTCAATATAGCCTTTTAACTTTTCGGTAAATTCTTCCGTGTTGTATTTTAAAGCAACATAACGGGAAAATCCGCCGTAAAAGCCTTGATAAGTATATACTTTAGTGCCATCGGGCGATTTCCAAACAAAATGATTGATATTTTGCCGATTTCCGACTCCTCTACCGAGGTATACACCTTCTATATTAAACCCCGAGAAAATTTGCGGCATTTGAGCTATATGACCGAATACATCATTGACATACCCGTATTTCCATGTGTCGGTATTCCATTTTTTTGCAATTTTTTCACCGAACAACAAATTTCTTATAAGACTTTCACCCGAAACTAACATTTCATCGGGCATAACATACCAAGGTCCCACCAGGACCCTTTTTTCTTCTATAAGTTTTTGCAAACGCTTTGCCTTATCGCCGACAACCTCTTTATAATCCTCAAGAACAATGGTTTGCCCGTCAAAATTAAAAACGGAAAAGTCACTGTTGTTTTCGAGCTTTTGCATCAAATCATCAACGGTTTTTACAAGCTTATACCTAAACCCCTGAAACGGCAAATACCATTCTCTGTCCCAATGTGTGCTGCAATGAAAAAAAATAGTAAGATTTTTATTATCCATAATGTTTTACTCCTATATTGTCGTTTTAATTATTCCAATTTAAGCAAAAACGACAGTAAATATTTAACGCTTTTTTCAAGGTCTTGTCTGCTTATTAATCCCTCTTTATAAGCATCATACAAACGCTTACTGCTTCCGCACGGCATACGGATATTATTTCCGGCAAGAAGTTCTCTGTAATGCTCTGCATAATTGCACCAATCAGTGCATATAAGCCCATCAAATCCCCATTCATTCCGCAAAATTCCGGTTAAAAGCTCATAACTTTCCGAAGGATAACGCCCGTTTACAATATTATATGAAGTCATAAGCGCCCACGGTTTTGCCTCGTTTACTACTATTTCAAAGCCCTTTAAATATATTTCCCGCAATGCTCTTTCGGAAACACGGGAATCGCTTGTATAACGGTTTGTCTCTTTATTGTTACAGCAAAAATGCTTTACACAAGAAGATACACCGACAGATTGTATTCCTTTAACTACTGCACAAGCCATTTTCCCCGAAAGCAACGGGTCTTCGGAAAAGTATTCAAAATTTCTTCCGCAAAGCGGATTTCTGTGAATATTCAATGCCGGAGTAAGCCACATACCGAAGTTATTTTCCTTTACCTCCAAGGCTCCTGCCTTTGAGGCTTCAAAGACAAGCTCAGTATTGAATGTTGAAGCCAACATGGAAGCACACGGCCAGGAGGTTGTATAAACTTCACAGTCGGGCTCAATTCTCAGACCGGCAGGTCCGTCCGCAGTAAGCATTGACGGTATTCCGAAGTATTCCATATCTCCCATACCGTAGGTATTTGAAACGCCCTTGTTCGGCGTTCCTCCCACAAGAGTAATAAGCTCCTCAATGCTTAGTTGTTCAATAAATTCTTCAAGGCTTTTCTTCCCGTTTGCAACATCAATAAGCATAACAGTATCTTCGGGCGGCTTAACACCGCGTCTGTCCGGCAATATATGCTCTTGCGACCATGTGGGTTTTGAATGCCAGTCAGGATGCTCCGACAATTTATCATATTCGGAAGTATCGCATATCCTGTATTCACCGTTTGACATAAGGCGTCTTGACAGTTTTTTCGGCTCGGGACAGCGATTACATTTCTTTATTATCTCATCATAATTAAAGCACAGTGTTGTTTTAAAAGCAATGTTTCTTACGGAATTACCGACAAAAACGGTGTATTCACCCTTTTCCAACACAAATGATGAATTTTCCTCATTATACGATGCCATTTCGCCGACGGGAAATTCAATTACTATATGCTCGCTTTCGCCCGGCAAAAGTTCTTTTGTTTTTTTGAAAGCCCTAAGTTCCTTTGCCGGCTTGTCAATATCGGTTTGAGGCGAAGAAGTATAGATTTGCACTACTTCTTTTCCCTTGAAATTGCCTGTGTTTTTAACATCCAAATTTATTATGATATTGTTTTTTTCTTTTGTTACCAAAACATTATTAAAAGCAAAATCTGTATATGACAATCCGTATCCGAACGGATATATTACCTTTTTATGTGCATTTGGAATTGTTTCAAAATATCTGTAGCCGACAAAAATATCCTCGGTATACTCAACATATTCATCCGATTCAAGAAAAGACGAAGTTGACGGATAATCCTCTATTTTTGCAAAAGTATCGGGTAATTTTCCCGAAGGATAAGCATCGCCGCATACTATATCCGCTATTGCACTTCCGCCCTCAATTCCGGCATTCCAAATAAGCAGAATCGCATCAATTTTCGGATTGTTTTGAAACTCAAAAACATCAAAAACCGAGGGGACATTTAAAATTACAACGATATTTTTAAACAGCTCTGTCGCAAGCTCGATTATTTCCTTTTCCTCATTCCAAAGCTTATATGCGTTATCGTTCTTTGAAAGGTCAACATCAAATCCCTCGCATGTTCTTCTTGATATGGTGATTATTGCAGTATCACAGCTTTTTGAAGCTTCGGTTATCAACTCTTTAGAATTGCTCGGCTCATGCGCCTTACCTTTCCATGTTCCGTTTTCATACTGCTTTTTTACACTTTCTTTATATAAATCATTAAGCGGCATAAAAAGAGATATTTTATTCTCATTGGCTTTTTGTTCAAACCCATCGCATATTGTCACTGTGTTTTGGGTTGAAACCCTGCCGCTTCCGCCTCCGTATTCAACATATCCTGCACAGCCCTTTCCGACTAAAGCGACTCTGCTGTTTTTATTAAGCGGTAAAAAACCATTACTGTTTTTAAGCAGAACTACGCCTTCTGTTGCGGCGGCTTTTGATATTTTTCTTTGACTCTCACAGCCTGTCAAAAATTTTCCGTTTTCACCCAAAGGAATGACGGGTAAATTGTTAATTCTATTCCATTTTTTCATAAAATTGCCTTTCAAGGTATAAATAAAAACTGACTATATATGCACTTATAGGGCATTCAGGCTTTCACCCAAATGCCCTATAGCCTAATTCTGATTACTGATATACACGAACATAATCAATTTCAAATGTTGCGGGAGTAGGATTGCCTTTTATATGAGTAAAATCAGTTTTGGTATTATCATATCCCGTAGAGTTGGCAAGGAGAATCGGCAAATTATCGCCATCTGCCAAAGCCGTAAACAACAGGGGATTATCAGAGAATGTAAAAGTGCCTTTGAGAACGCCGTCAATGTAGAACTTCAGATACTCAGATGTCCATTCGCAACCGTATGTATGATAAGCAGTTGAATATGTATTATCGATTGCGCTTTCAAATTTTTCTCGTTCGTGACCTTCGCCTGTGCTTCCGGTCCATTTATGAACTGTGGTTGTAAGTTTTTCGGTATCACCGAAGGTTTCAAATACATCTACTTCGTTTCTTCTTTCCTCATCGCTGCCGATAAGCCAGAATGAACCACAATTTCCGCTGCCGGGCAATTTAGCACGAATTTCAACATATCCGTATGAAAAATCATATTTACCGGTAGTTCTTATATCGGCGCCATACCATTTTCCTGTTTCACCCGCATAGGTATTAAGCTTAAGTGTTCCGTTATTTACCTCTACGGCATTGCAGGTTCTGAAAACTGTGTTATCGCCTGATGTATCACTGTAAATATCGTTAACCCAATTATCTCTGTTAAGCTCTGTTCCGGAGAATTCATCCGACCAAGCAAGTGAATAACCCGAATCTGTATCAACGATTTCGTTTGAAAGAGCAAACTGTTTCGGGAAGTGAACAAAACAGGAGGAATCCTTAAATTTGCTGACAAAAGCATTTACGGCATTTAAAAGCATATAGTCGCTTGTTGCAACTATCTCAATATTTCCATTGTCAACAGATATTGCATATCCGTCTTGGTCATCCTCTGAAACGCTTAAAGTAATTGTTTTGGATGAGTCTTCTGCAAGTTCTTTTCCGGTGAATTCCAAAACAGATGCCGAAAGAGTTTCCGAAGCCTTGTTTGCTATGAATGATGAATCAAAATCTTCAACAAGAGTGTATGCAGTAATATCATTATTTCCCACAAACAATGTTGCACCCGAAGCAATAATTTTCTTGATATTTACTAAGTCAATAATGTTTAAATTATTGTCTTCATTTACATCTACAAGTGAAATATCATCGGATGCTTCTTTGCCGATGAGATTATCAACTATACCCGTTAAATCGTCTGCATCAAAATCACTGTCTTTATCATAGTCACCGTTAGCATAAATCGTGAATTCTTCAGCGTCGCTTGCCGAAGAAGAAGCAACAGTGGCAGTTTCGGCAACTCTCTGATAGAAGTTGTAGGTAGGTCCTGCAACCAAACCGCCAAACTCATTTGAAGTCTGCCAGTTTCCGTCACCGAGCTTATACTCGTTACCGCTTGTTTCGCTTACATAAGCGATACCGTTTTCAAAGCTTACCTCGGGAGCATCCGGTGTAGAATCATTAGCAGTTTTTGCAATCCATTTTGCATAGAATGTTATGGGACTGCCGGTTGACGGGCTGTATGTATCGCCGACAGCATTTTGAAGTTCCGCATCAAAGAACCAGCCGTCAAATATATTGTTTTCTTTTACGGCTACAGGAAGTGTAACTGTATCTGCAACCGGAAGATAAGCCATATCGTCGATTGCAATACCGCCGTTTGTATCAAACTGTAAGGTTGTTGCACATTCGGTTAAAACAACATCGTCAATGTAAATCTTGCCTTCGGCTAAGCTTGACTGCATACGGAAAGCTAAATATTTATAGTTGCTGTCAATGTTTCCGTTAGCGGTAAAGCTTACGGTTTCGGTTTTCCACTCGGTATCGGCAAACAAATATTCCTTATCCATACCGGGTATCATTTTCTGCGATTCGTTATCTCCGCCGCAGAAATACCAGTTATTATATGTTGCAACACTTTGAGCATACCAAGGAGTAAGCTTAACATCAAGTGGCTTATTTGCTTTATATTTATACGAAAGTATATAGCTTCTGCCTGCCGTTAACTCACAGTCAAGACGGGCTCTTGACTGCTGACCGGCATTTGCGGAAAGAACCAAGGTTTCATCCTCTATTACGGCTGAATAAGCATTTCCGACCTGCGAAGCATCAGAAAAGTCATAAGTTCTTGTTATAACCTTTTCAAATGAGAAATCGTCAATATAAAGTAAATCGCCCTCTTCTTTAGTAGCATAACGGAGAGTTAATCTGTTAGCAGTATTGCTAATCATATCATCCGTTACAGTAAATGTTCCGCTTACGGTCACATAATTATCTCCTGTTGAAAGCACAGCAGTATTAAATACCCTCTTGGCAGTTGTTGTAGAATATGCATTGTTAAATTCAGTAGTTGTCGTTGCGGCATTTAATCCGGCATTCATATAAAGAGAAAATGTATTACCCTCTGTAACAGGGTTTGCCTTATACTTGAATGAATACTTATAGGTTGCGGCTTCAAGCACTATCGGCAAACGGGCAAAACTTGGGTTTGTGGAACGAGAACCTTTGAAATAGAGTTCGCCGTTTGATATTTGCGGTTTACAACCATTGCCGTTAAACCAAGAGTCTGATGCTTCAATGTCTCTTGAGTCGCTGAAATCCAAGAAATACGAAGTTGCAACTTCCCATTTTGCATAAACGGTAACCGATTGATTTTCTGCAGGAACCGTAATGCTTGTTACAGCGTTTATAAGCTCCGGCTCGGTATACCATGAAACAAAAGAATATCCTGTGCGTCTCGGTGTCGGCAAAGTGAAGTTTGAGCCGACTTTCGCACCGGCGGTTATTGCATTTTCGGTGTTACCGTCCATTGTATCAAGAACAATGTTGCCGCAAGGCTGAGAAATTGTAATATCGTCAAATTCGTAATTTCCCGGCAAAGTCGGTCTTAATGCAATTCCCAAATAGGGATGTGTATCATCATTGGCGGCAACAAATTCAAAGGAACCTGTATACCATGTGTTTGCGGCTGTTGTTTTAATAGACGGTGTTTGAAATCCTGCGGCGGTATCGTAAGAATTCCATGCACCGGCACCTGTATTATAGTTAACGGCAAAAGTATTGGAAGCTTTTGCTACATCTGCTTTGTATCTATAAGTAACAACATATTTCTTGCCGTTTTCCAATATATAATCGGGAATAAACTGACAACCCGTAGACCACTGACTAACAAGTTTTGTAGATACAGTATTATTATTTGTCAACTCTACACTGTATCCGCCACCTGTATCCTGATATTTTGCTTTAAGTTGAGTATCATCGGAAAAGTCAAATCTTACAGAAGAACCGACTTCGTAAACCGAAATGGTATCCACATAGAATGTCTGACCTGCTCCGGCATTCATATAAATTTTAAGGAGTCCGGTATTTGTTGCCGTAAAGTCAATTCTATCGGTCTGCCAATCGGTAGGTGTTGTTGACATCCAACCGTAATTCTTAAAAGCAGTATCGCCGTTTCTCAATTGCAACTGAAAACCATCAGACGGCTTGGCACTTACCTTCCATTTAAAGTTTACGATATACCTATGACCTTGATTAAACTGATAGTTTACAGGTTGTGTCTGCGACCAGTTAGTAGGTGCATAGAAATAGCCGTTTTCAACATCAACCTTTGAATTCAGCATATTGACTTGAAAGTTTTCATTTTCGGGTGCAGTGTCAAATTTCCATGTTTTACGCCCAGTAAAATTTTGGTATTCGGCATCAGCCGATTCAGCAGATGCCATAATAGACACCGGCAGGATAATACTCGTAAGTATTATCGCAAATGACAGTAAAAACGCGAGTGATTTGCTTAATTTTTTCATTTGTCTTCCTCCTTATTTTTTGTATAACGAATTATACATTACCGAAAGTATACCAAAGTGCAATAAAATATTCTTCTCTAAAATTGATTATTTTGAACTATATTGACCATTTTTTGAACAAATTTTAATAACATTGGACAGAAGTTATATGAAAAAATTTTTAATTATATTCAACAACAACTGTCCAACCGCAAAACAAAATTGTAGCAATTTGTTCAATTATTGGTAAACAATTTGCTGTATGTAATATTGCTCAAAATGGAAAAATCAAACTTTTTTTGATTTTTTCTTTTTTACGATAAACAGTCCTGCGCCGGCAATTAAAACCAAAGCAGCGCCTCCGATAACATAGATTAAGAATGCTTTTGAAGTGTTTTTGTCATCGAAATTGGCAGTCTTTTCGGTATTGAGATTGCTCATAGACCAATTTTTCCAATCGCCGTAAACAACATCTTCGTCAAATGGTTTCCACTCATAGTTCTCTATTGCGTCACCGTAAAGTCTATAATCAAGCGGTCCCATATTTTCAACAGTTATTTCGTCAATATAGAAATATCCGCCATATTCCGGGTCGTTATTCAGGTAAAGCCACATATAATAGTAACCGCCCTCAAACATTTCCTCGTTTGTATCTACTTCGTATTCTAATGTTGTATAGGAAGTATCGCTTACCCTTTTCCAGTTTATTACTGTTCCCATTTTATTCTTCTTTGAAGTGAGACTTCCGCTGTATAACACAAGGTGTAATGATTGATTGGGAGTATTAACTTTATATTTAACTGTTATTTGATAGGTTCTGTTAGGCTCAAAAATATATGCCATTCCTAAATTTTGTCCCCAACCGCATTTATCAACCAAAGCACCGTCTTTAACAGTCGCAAGTGACGGAATTGAAAGCAGATCAGATTTATCGTCAAAAGTCCAGGTCTTTTTCTTTACGGGAACAATAGGTTTAGCTTCTTTAACGGTAATGGAATCTATTATTAACTTTCCGCCGCCCTTTAATGCATCATCGGGACCTTCTGTTCCGGGGTTGGCATTAAGATACAGCCACAAATAATTGCTTCCCGCCGATACCATATTGGGTGTTATCTTGAATTTTGCAACAAAGGTATCATATTCGGTATTGCTGAATTGCTGCCAACCGAAATCAGTAATATTCTTTACCTTATTGCTTTCGGTGCCGTATGCCGCGGCAAGATTTACAGATTGGCTCTTTTGACCGGGTGCTAATTGGACCTTATACTTAACAGTCATTTCGTAATCTTGGTCATTTTTCAGTAAATACTGCAAACCGAGCCATTTTCCCCAACTGCACGGGAATATCATTGTGCTGTTTTTAACTTCACTTCCCGACGGAACTGATAACAATTCTCCCTTATCATCAAAATTAAAGGTCTTTTGGGGTGCATACTTTAATTGGTCTTTCTCGGAAATAACTATTTTATCAATAACAATTTTTCCGCCGCCTTTTTTTGCCGAATCTTTGGCTGTTCCGGGGTCGGCGTCAAAGCCCAGCCAGAAGAAACACTTACCATCTTCTATACCCGTTGGCTTAACGGTAAATGTGTTAACAAGGTCGGTATAATCTTTATTATTACCTGAAATCCAACCCGAATTGCTGATAGTTTGTGTTTTATAATCGTGGGAGGACGATGTGCCGTAATCGTAAAGAAAACGGAAAGACTGATAATCTTGGCCCTCTTTTAATTCAACTTTGTAATATACAGTAATTGAATATGCTTGATTGTCTTTCAAAATATAATCAAGACACATATATTTTGCCCAGTCACTATTGAAAACCAAACTTCCGTCAGATAACGAAGTGCCTGCGGCAGGGGTTACTATTCCCTGCGGATTGTCAAAATCATAAGTCTTTGAAGAAGAATATGAAGCTTCTTCGATTTCTTGGACTAAAATATTATCAAACCATATCATATCGTCTTGTTTGGAAGTTTTAACAGCAATTGCAAGACGGTTTTTATTGGAATCCAGGTCATTCGGGACAGTAAAAGTTCCGAAAATGTTTTTATATTCACCGTTTGTATTTACTTTTACAAAACTCAAAGGCGTTGACAATCTTGTGCCTTTATCAAGACCGGTATTATCTGTAGCTTTCTTATCTACAACCAAGAGCGCCGCATAATAAGAATCTCCTTCCTCTAAGGGAAGTGTTTTATAATCAAAAGAGTAACTATACTGTTTTCCTGCCGAGAGAGGTATTGAAAGTCTTGCGATGCTGTTTGCATTATCTTTATTTCCCTTAAACTCCAATGAATGATTTGAATCTTCCAATACTATTTTAGGTTGATAATTAGCAAACCATGATGTTCCGATTTCAAGGTCTTTTGACTTTTCAAAGTCAATAAGCCATTTCTTGTTTTCTTTCCATGAAGCATAGAGTTTCATAGATTCTGATATATCAGGCACCGTGAATTTTTCGCCGGCATTTCCATACTTTTTGGAATAATCGGAATTATACCAACCATCTAAAACATAACCCGATTTCATAATATCAGGCAACTCAATGATTTCACCTTTGGAAGTCATTATTTCCGCAACTTCATCGCCGCCGTTAGATTCAAACTCAACTTTTATGGGAGTTACTTTTTCAACTTTTAAATCATCCAAATAGAACATATCTTCATATTTAGCTGTTTTTATCATAAATCCCAATGCGCTTGCAGTATCAGAAAGCATTGCATCTGTAATCTCAAATGTTCCGGAAACATTTTCAAACTTTTCATCGGTTGAAATTACTGCAAAATCAAAAACAGAACATATTTTTTTGCCGGCTGATAAGGTTGTATTATCGGTTGCTGTATTATTGGCAACGATGAAACTGAAAGAATACTTATCGCCCTTAGCAACGGGGTTTGCTCTGTATTTGAATGAATACTTGTATGTTCCCGGAACTAAATACACCGGAAATCTTCCCGAGCTTGCTGATAAGTCTTTGCTTCCTTTAACAGAAAGGACATTATTGTCACCCAATTTGGATATAACGGGGTTACAGCCTTGGCCTGCATACCACGAAGCTCCTACTTCCAAATCAGTAGACTTTTCAAAATCAAGCTCATATTTCGGCTTTACAGACCATTTTGCATAAACCGTTACGGTTTTATCTTTTTCGGGAACAGTTACTTTTTCAACTTTGTTTTCAAAAGTATCTTCAGTATACCAACCCTCAAATTCATGTCCTTTTCTCGTCGGTGTTTCCAAATAAAAGTCCTGACCGGCAGTATAGGATGTAAGGTCGGCTTCCCTCGTATTGCCGTCTTTTGTGTCATAAACAATCTTTCCGATATTAGGCGGAATGACTTCGTTGATGGTAATATCATCAATTTCATACTGACCTGCCGCCGTGCTTCTGAACACAAAGCTCAAATACGGATGTGTTTCGTCGTTCGCCGATACAAAGGAAAACATTGTTGTATTCCAATCGTCTTTATTGCTTGTTTTCAAAGTCGGTTGTGCAAATCCGCCGGATGTTGCATTTCCTTGGAATCCATCCCATTTTCCCGAGCCGTTATTATAGAAAATATTTACGATATTTGAAGATGAAACAACACTTGATTTATATCTGAAAGTTACTTCATATTTTTTGCCGAATTCCAAAAGATAATCGGGAACAAATTGGCAATTTGTGCTCCACTGTGTCGCAACATTTACGGATAGAGTATTTTTATCATTTACAGATACATCAAAATTTTTGCTTTTATCCGCATACTTTGCGAGAATTTGAGTATCATCATTAAAATCAAATCTTACAGGTGTTCCAACCTCATAAACAGAAACTGTATCCACATAGAATGTTTGACCTGTTCCGGCATTCATATAAATTTTAAGAAGTCCGGTATTTGTTGCCGTAAAGCTAATTCTGTCGGTCTGCCAATCGGTAGGTGTAGTTGACATCCAACCGTAATTTTTAAACACCGTATCATTGCTTTTTAATTGAAGCTGAAATCCCTCTGTGGGTTTAGCACTTACTTTCCATTTGAAGTTTACAACATACCTATGACCTGTCTTAAACTCATAGTTTACAGGTTGTGTCTGTGTCCAGTTAGTAGGTGCATAGAAATATCCCTTATCGGTATCAACAGCCGCATTCAGCATATTCACTTGAAAATTTTCTTCTGACGGGCTTTTGTTGAAAAGCCATGATTTTCTACCGTTAAATGTTGAATAATCAATAGAATTATCTTCATCAGCAATCAACGGCAACGGAATAAATACCGATAAAGCAATTAACATCATTGCCAAAACAATTGATAATGTTCTGATTTTTACCGTTTTCATTATTTTTCTCCTTTTATTCTATGATTATTTCGCCAACGCCCGGCATTTGATACAAATGAATATAGTCAATATAATACTTTGACGGTATTTGAGTTGAATCACTTATTTTGTCCCAGAAATCAAGAGTTGCACCTAATCCGGCGCCAAAAGCAAGATGCATTTTTGAGCCATCTGAGAAGAACATATATTCAGACATTTTATACCCTTCTGTTTGATGAACCAAATTGGAAGTAATATCAGTTGTTGAATAGCAAACTCCGTCCATAAAGAATTTAATATAGGTCGGCGTCCATTCACAACCGAAAGTATGGAAAGCATCAGACATAGTTGTTATACCGGGTTTGGAGTAACCGTTACCGCCGCTGAATCCATCAGTAGATTTATTGTTGTTCAAATGCTGTATATGACCGTTTAATTGTTCGGTTTCCGAGCATACCAAACCTTTAATTCTTCTTGAGCTTTTCCACCAACTATGAATATTGGAAGCAATATAATTATCAAATCCAAAAGATTCTATAACATCTATTTCAGGCGAATACGGGTGGTCATTTGTTCTTTGTCCTACTGCCCAAAAAGAAACACCTGTTCCGGTTCCAACCGGCAATTTTGCCCGTGCCTCAAAATATCCGTAATTAAAGTTCACATTCTGACCTTTAACATCGGCACCTGTATATCCTGCCGTTCCGTCGGTTAGTTTAGTAGGTTTGCAGGTTATCAGAGCACAACCGTCTTTTACGCTGACTGCGTCTTTATTACGTTGGACTCCGTTATCCTCATAATACTCCGCATGCCAGAAATGCTCGTCAAGTTTATTTCCGTCAAACTCATCAGCCCAAACAAGCTTGTATCCATTTGTGCCGTAAGTATCATCGCCGTATTTTCCCGTAAAAGAATATGTAGACGGAATGTTAATTGTTTTCTTTTTATTGGCTTTCTTAATTGCAGAATTTAAGTTTTTAACAAACTTATGTATAGCCGCATTAAGAGAATAAGCATGACCGCCTTCTATTTTTAAGGTCTTACCTTCAAATTTCAAGGCATACTCATCTCTGCCGATATTTGTTTCCGTTACCCTGATTTGATATGTATATCCATAATCCGAATCGCAAACTATCGGTATTTCAAAATTATCCATTTCCTTTATGGCTTTTTGTAATTCTTCGCAACCCATATAAACCATATTTGACGGATTGTCATCACAAACTATCGCATAGTTCATAATACCGACATTATTTAACTTTAATTTTGATTTATCCTTTTTGATATAATGGTAACAATAATCTTCATAAATCGTGGAATCAATATCAACCAAAATTTTATCAACAAAATAATTCAGAGCCTTATTATATCCCTTGTCGCTGTTAGCAAGAATACCTATACTGCCGCCATCTGCCATAATAACAAAGTCATAATAATTTGCATCGTTTTCATTTAACTTTTCCCTGCATTTTTCGGTCAAAGCATTCTCTACTTCACCTATATAAATACCCGGTTTTGAAGAATCATAATTTTCTGTATCGTTAATAAATGTCGGACGCTTTTTGTTTAACTCTCTTGCTTTCTTAAAAATAGTGCTTTTAACATCTGCCTGTGTTTGTAAAGACAGAGTTGATGCCTTTACAATATGGTAATTAAAAATGTTGTCTCGGTAAAATGATATTTTCTCAGAATTGGCATAGGGGTCGTCTTGCGAAGTATCCTTTTTTTGAGATTTACATCCGATAAAACAAAACAGCATAACCAAAGATAAAATAATGCACACTATTTTCTTTATTTGAAATTTCATTGTTTTCACCTTAAATTATTTCATTTTTTCAAGCAACGAATTGGATTTATTAACGGCTGCTGTGCAATTGTTTGATTTTGTTGCCAATGTTGCAGAACATTGTGCAGGATCGCAAATCTGCGCAGGATATGTCCAGCTCCATACAGATTCACCCGTCATTTTTGCAACACCGGAATAATCAAATGTTCTGTTATCGGATTTTGCCATCTTATCTGAAACTTCATAGAAGAAATTTCCTGCTTCTTCAGAAATAAACACTTCATCAAGATTATAATTTGCAGAATCAAGGAAGTATCTGAGGAACATACCGGCAGCAACAGGATTTTTTGCTCCCTTTACAATTCCGTATGCTCTGAGAGAACCACCAACATTAGCTTTTGTTTTACTGTCATAATCCGGCAAGTAGGTAAATCCTAAATCAAGAGGATCCATATCCTTATAATATCCTGTCTTCTTTAAACCGTAAGTGCTCTTTACAATAAGTCCGACCTTACCGGTTTTGAATTTTTCCTGTTCGGTTAATAATTTTGATTTCCAACCGTTAGCTATATATTGGAAAGTCTTAACCACACCGTCGTTTGTGATTGTATTTGCAAATGTTCCCTTTAAAGCATCGTATGTAATTATATCCGAACCAAGCGAACGGTAAAGTTCTACCGCATCAGGGATACTTCCTCCGTAGTAATCAGCGCCCAACCTATCAACCTGCTTCATTACTTCGGTCATGGTTTCCCAAGTCCAATTTCCTTCGTTATAATAGTCAGCCGGTGTTTTTATTCCGTTAGATTCCATAAGCTCATTATTAAAAATAACTATTCCTGCGGAATTCCAAGGACCGTTTATTGTATTAACTCCGTATTTTTTGCCGCCTACACTGCAAGCGTTTATAACTTTTTGGTCCCAAATAGGTTCATTTAAATCAAGACCGGAAGCGGAAATTTCCTGTGCTATCTGTAAAGTTACCGGAAATGTTTGGTTTTCAACAAATATATCAGGTGAATTTCCCGAAGCAATCAAAGCCAACAATTCTTCAACATAATTATCCTGCGAACAATATACCGTTTCAACATTTATGCCATACTTTTTCTTGAATTGTTTTATCGGAAAAGCTCCTTCTGTTTGTGAATGATCAATCCATGTTGCAAATTTAACGGTCTTTCCCTTAAATTTTTCTATACCCTCGTAAGGATTATAATCGGAATAATCTTTACCGTTTAAACCAATATTGCTTGGTAAATCATTCCATTTAATTTCCGACCCCGAAGATGTTTTTGTGCCGTTTTCACCCGATGCGTTTTTTGTCGGATTTGTTTCTTTAGAGCCGCAAGCCGACAATCCAAAAGCAATGGCGATTGCTAAAGAAATGCTGATGAACTTTGCAAAAAATTTTTTCATAGTAATACCACCTAAATTTTATAATTTAATCAAATAAATTTGATTATTTACCCTGTTATTCCTACCCTGTCTATAGACTTAACAAACTTTGTTTGAAGGCACATATACATAACCAAAATCGGCAAAACATATAACAAACATGCCGCCATGATTATAGCAACCGTAGCCGGAGTATCCCCATTCAAACTCAGTCGCATAGAATCTAAAGTGTTTTGAATTTCAGATAATTGAACTGCTAAAGTAAAGTTGCTTCTTTCTTTCAAATACATTGCCGCCTGAAAGAAATCGTTCCAGTGCCAAATAATTGAAAAAATCAAATTTGTCAGAATTACTACCGATGATGACGGAATTGCAATAACAAGGAATGTCCTGATAGGACCGCTTCCGTCAATCCAAGCAGCTTCTTCCAATTCCTTCGGTAAACCCTTAAAAAACTGAATATAGATATATATTATTATTCCTGATTTCAAACCAACTCCGAATAATGCGGGTAAATAAAAAACCAAAGGAGTATTTATTAAATTGATTCTTAAGTCCGTTCCGGTAGCTCGGTAAATCTTCTCAAAAATCCCTAAAATATCAATATGAGAATAATTTATGTAGCTTGGTAGCATAGAAGCCTGCACCGGCAAAAGAATAGTAATAAAAAGAACTATGGTAAGCAAACCCTTACCCTTAAATTCAAATCTCGCAAACCCATACGCAGCAACCGCACAACTGCCTAATTGAATAACCGCCGGAATAATTTCATAAATCAATGTATTTTTCAGTGATGTAAAATACGACAGCGCCTCCATAGAATATACAAAATTTGAAATAGTTGTTTTAGTTGTAATCCAAGTAATCGTAGGATCAAAATATGACTGACCTGTTCTGATTGAATTTGTAATCATATACATCAAAGGATATATGATTACATATCCGATTGAAATTAACAACAACAGTCTGAATATTGATACAACAACTCTCTTTATACCGTTTGAAATATTGTAGTAATTTCTTTTTTCTCTAAAAAAATCAACTATCTTTTCAGTTTTCACATCCATCACCCCTATTCCCATTTTTTCATACATATTTTCCGGAAAAGAAGTGCTATCAATCCCATTATCAGTCCTGAAATAGTAAGATACAACCAAAGCATGGCAGAACTTTCATCATAGTTAAGTGTAGACATTAAAGAATAGACATAATTCATTACTTCATTTGTTTTATCGGTAACCAATTCAACTACCGTAAAAATAATAATTAACAAAGTTATTCGCGACAACATCGGGAATGTTATAAACCAAAATTCTTCCCATTTAGTAGCACCTTCAACCTTTGCAACCTCATAAAGTGATGCCGGTATAGATTGCAATCCTGCAATAACAAGGATAATTTGAACGCCAGAAGACCAAACTAATGTGAATATTTCGCTAATGGCTATCTGAAAATACTCGGCAAAAGTGCCTGACAACCCCAAAGCACCTATTATTTGTGAAACATCTATCATATTCGTTGTAGAATTATTTGATGCTCCGGAATCAGCCAAACTCGGGTTTGTCGACAGCAATATCCATTCCATAACCACACCGGTTGCTATAATAACCGGCAAGAAATACAAAGATCTGAAAATAATTCTACCTTTAAACTCACCGTTTAGTATAATACCTATTATTATGCTTATTATCAGTATCGACGGTAACGAATAAAGTATCTTTACAGAAGCATTTGTAAAAAATGTAAGGAAATTCGGATCTTCATTGACTATATAAATATAGTTCTTAAACCAAACGAATTTGGTTTCAAGTCCATAATCATTTGTAGATACGCTTGAAAAGGAGTATAAAATAGATTGAAATGTCGGTATCATTACAAAAATGATTATTCCTATCGTCCAAGGAAGGACAAACAGCATACCATATTTACTTTTAATTGAATTGATGCCTTTGTGCTTCTTTGTTTTCAAGTCAATTCATCTCCTCATAAATAAAAGTCTGAGCGGGAAGCAAACCTAAATCTGTTTCAATTTCGTTATCTCCGAAATTTGTATAAACCTTAACACCGTTTTCAAATGTTGTAATATGCAGGTCGCCCATGATTTCATAGTTTTCTATACAAGCGTTTGAAATCAAAGAAAAAAGTTTGCTGTAATTCTTCAAGTCGGATTTAATAACTTTTTTATTATCTTCCCAAACGGCTGCGTAAAAATGGTTATCATTTGAAGTGAAAACATCTGTGTTATGCTTAGCAATTAAAGTATAACCAAGCCCCATTCCTGTTGAAACAGCCTTTAAATAACTGCTGTTTCTATCAGATGAAAAATTGATTGGGCATGTTGACATGGACACATATCCCTTAAAAACCAACTGGTAAAAAGGTATTTCTAAATCAAATATGTTATAGTTTGAACTGGATGTAGGCGCATTAAAAATATGTTTTGCCAAAATTGCAGAATACAAATTACCGCCCGTTGACGAATAATCCAATCCTGTTTTATTCAAATTACCAACTATATCCTTGACCTGTTTTGAATAACCCGATTTTGCGTAAAACGAATCAGAAGAATAATCTGAATAAGCCCTGCTTGAAAGAGTATCAAAGCTTATGCCTTTCATTTTCCACGAATTAACTGCTTTAGCCGCTTTTTGGGATGATTTATTCAACTTTTCTCTTTTAACCGTCCAAAAAGAATCGCCGGTCCAATTAACTTCATGAAGTGCAACCGAAAAATCCCTCTTTACCTTTTTGTCTCCTATCGCAGATCTCGCCACATCGGTAAAAGACGAAATACCATTGCCGGATTTATTAAAATGTAAAATATCAAAATTAAAATATGTATTGATTTTGTCATTTGAAACAAGGTTATTTAATTCTTTGATATTGCCAAATTTATTGTTATAATCAAACGAGCCGGCTATTTTTCTGATAGACAAACCGCTCTGCCCGAATCCCGTTAATTTAATATTGATTTTCCCATCATAACTTTTAGAAATTTCTTTGATTTCATTATCAATATCGGAAAAAGCCGTTAAGACATTTAATTTCTCATACGGAATTCCTGCGAAATAACTTCTTGTAATCGTGCCGCCGATATAATTAAGGTTTAATTCCGAACAGGATTTTGCCTTTTTCATATTTAGTTTTTCGGTTAAATATTTTTGGTATACCTTTGCCATACCGACATAATTTGCATTTTCTCCATACAAAGGATAAAATCCAATTTTAATTACATCGCCGGTTTTATCTTTACAAAATAAGGTTTTTTTACTCGCCAACTCACCCATTATTGTTGTCGTATGCACTTCAGAACCTCTGATATTAAATGTAGAATATACTGATGAATAGGCATAAGTTGACGAACCGACATTTGTTGTAACAGAAGCTGTTTCAGACGCATTTTCTATAATAGCGCACATTGCTTTATCTCCGTTTTTGGCACCGTATACCGGTAAGCAAACATCTGCCGATTGAGTCGGACTATCGTCTTGTGATATATCATCGTTGCCATAAACCTCATCACTGATTATAGAGGTAAGTCCTTCTCCCAAAATCTTCGGATAAATCAAGGCACCGCTACCGGAAGGAACAAATAAATATGAATTTTCGGAATTATCATTGTTATTTACGGAACAAAAGAACGGCATAACCTCAATGTTATAACAATATTGCAAGTCTTCTCCTATGTCTGCCGGATTGATAGATACTTCAAGACTGTCATCTCTTAAAATATAATTGACCGGAACAGATATTGCGACTTTCTTAAAATAATATGTAACTGTTATACCGTTTTCGGTTAATTTAACGGAAAAATCTTTGCTTTTAATAGAATGACTGTATGCAGAAACATTATTGGAATTAAGTGTGTCATTTTCAATGTAATTTACAATTATCGGAGAGAAAACAGTAGGTTGCGTAGTATTTTCTTCAGCTTTATCGGGAATCGAACAATAATCAACATTCCTTATTTTGTCATGGAGCGTAACAACTGCTGTATCAGAATTCCACAGCAACGAAAAATTAGCGTTTTCGCAAACTTTTTTGGAAACAATATGCTCCAACTTGGCGTTATAATCATACCAGTTTATCGTTGCTTTATTGTTTTTTGCACAAGATGAAAATGTCAGTAAAACTAATAAACATAATAGTATGCTTAATAAACGAAACAACTTTTTCAAATTCTCAACTCCCAAAAACTATAATTTTATATATTTCGGATGCTATAGTTTTCAAAAACTCAATAAAAGTTTGAAACAGCAGAAATACAACGATTCCCACAAACAAAATGCAAACAATACCGCCAACGGTCAATAATGTTACACCCAAAAACTTATAAAACCCGTAATCGCTTATACGCATCAAACCTAATATTGCAATAAAAACCGAATATCCAAACAAACAATATGTTAAAATGTTTAAAAATCCGAGTTCGGACGGCAATGCAAAATTAGTCAATATCAAATAAACGATGTTTGATAATATTATTGGTTGGAGCGAATGCGAAATCACTATGAATATATCAATAAGTTTTCCTCTGCCCAGCATAAGTGTAGAAACAGCCCAATAGCAAAGCGAAGCAACCAAAACAAGTCCTACAGTTCTTGCCAAAATAAACAAAGCGTTGTAATCCGAACTATTGAAATATGTAAAACAAAATCCGCTTAACATATCCTTCATTACGGTTGTTACATAAAACAATAACGAAAAAACGACCGATAAAACAGCACCGGTTTTTTTATTCTTCATCAAAGTATCAAATGCAATACTCGGATGTCCCCATACTGACAGCGAATTTGAGATATATACAGGTAATATTTTTTTGTTATTCTTTTTTATTTTCTTAAAAACAAAAATCAAAAGAATAACAGTAAATACGATTAATAAAACTATGTAAATGAAATTCTTATTAATCCAATTGTTTCTGATTTCTTTATAAGCGATGGCATAGGTATCTCTATCGCAACCGATTTTAGCGTATTCCATCGCTGATTTGTAATCCTCGGACTCATAATACGCTTTAGCCAATCCTTTATAAGCCAACTGATTGTTTTTGTCTTGAGAAAAAATATCTTTCCAAATATCTTTCGCCTTATTATAGTTGCCCTTATTTGTAAGTGCTTGTGCCTTTTTCAATTTCTTTCCGTAATCGGTTTCTTTAAAAACAGTTATACTATTATGAGACGAATCGGCAACTATAATATCCGAACCGTTTAAAGATACAGCAACAGCTGATGTAAAACTTCCCTTTTGCTTTCCGGCTCTTGTTCCGCAACCGAAAGCTCCGAGCAAATTGTTTTTTTGGTCATAAACGAATATGTGTCCGTATGCCGAATCCAAAGCATATATGAAGCCACTGTCATCAACAGCAACTCCTAAAATATCTTGATTGTAATGACCGTTATCATCATCGCCGTAATTGACAGAGTCGGAATTCAAAACATCTTTTCCGCCGGGGCTTAATTTCCTGATTTGACCGGTTTGGTCGTCGCCATTTGTTATTGTTGAAGTGTTTCCGGTTGCTGTAAAAACAAAATCTTTATTATCTATGAATAAATCGGTAAACTGATATGGTAATTTTGATTCTAAAGAACTTCTTTTCTTGTCGTTTAAAATCAACTTATTCCACATTTTTGTTATTACATCAGATATTGAAGATTTGACATTATTTGCACCGTAAAACCCTAAAAAATCTCCGTCGGGAGAATAAAGCAAAGCACCATAATAAGAACCATCGCTCAAAACATAAAGGTATCCCCTTGAATCCATGGCAACTTTTATAGGTTTATACTTAAAAGAAGACGGAATCAGTTTTGATTTCGGAAGATAAAAGATTTTCTTGCAAATACCGGTTTCGTCACAAACAATAACTCTTTCATTATCCGTATCAGCTATAAAAACTTCGCCATCATCTGTAGCATAAATACCGGATGCATTTTTATACAATAATGTTTCTTTGTTATTTGTAATTCCTGAAAATTCGCCTTTGTATGTATAATCAGGATTAAGAAAAACAACCTTTGAACTTTTACCGTCAAGAATGTATGTTATCCTTGAATTTGAGGTATATATATCTGTAATTTCTTCAAATCTTGATTTTAAATTAAGCGAACCGGAATCAATAACCGTGTATGTTTCATATATAGGTTTATTAAATACTGCTTTTTTTGATGAACCGGAATAATTTTCCCAATATGTGTAGCTTTGAAAAGGTATTTGCTCATTTTCGTTTTTTGACATTGCAAAAGCGCTTGTTTGAATCACAAACGACAGGCATATTATAAAAATTATTGTTTTAATAAATTTTCGCATAAACACACCTTTATTCCTTAATTCCTGCGCTGTTCATTGCTTCCATTACATTGCTTTGTGAAATAAAATATACAATTATCGGAGGAATCATCATAATTACAGTAACAGCCATAGCACTTCCGGAACGGGCTATACCCCCTGAAGTAATTTGACTCATAATCGTTGGCAAAGTCTTGATATTCTCTGAAAACACAGTTCCCTCCGGAACAGCAGACCAAACATCTCTGAATCCAAACAAAGTCAGTGTGAGCCAACATGGTTTTATAATCGGAAAAACAATTTGGAAGAAAATTCTCGGCACACTCGCACCATCAATTTTCGCAGCCTCCATCAAAGCATCGGGGACACTGCCTTCCATATATTGTTTCATGAGAAAGACGCCCATGGTTGATGCGATATACGGTAATATCATTACCCAATATGTATTTATTAAATTCAGCTTTGAATATATTAAATATCTTGGAATTGACAATGTATAAGCGTTAAACAACAATGCGAACTGAACAACTAAAAAAATTGTATTTTTGAATTTCAAATTAGATTTACATAATGTAAAAGCCGCCATTGTTGAAATAAAAACATATAAAATTGTTGACACGATTGTAACAAACAAACTGTTAAACAAATATCTGGAAAGCGGAATTTTCAAGTTTGACAACAATCCGGGCAATGCTCTGAAATTTTGAAATGTAGGTCTTGCCACAAAAAACCTCGGAGGGAAAATCATCAATTCATCCAAAGGTTTAAACGAAGTAACTATACAATAAAACAACGGCAAAACCGAAAATGCACCAAACAATATCAAAAATAAAATATAGAAAAAATTTCCGATTTTTGAGCGAGTATATCTTCTTGTCTGATTTTGTTTTGAAATCTTAATTTTTAAACTATGTGTTTTTTTCAAATAACTCGCCTACTTTCCGGTTTTATTTATCAATTTGTTAATTATCCAACGGAACAACAACATCATTGCAAATAATACAACAGACATTGCAGAAGCATAGCCCATTTCATACCTGACAGTTCCGACATCGGACATATACGAAACTATTGTATCAACCGAATAATCAACACTCGGATATCCCGCAAGTTGAATTGCAATTGCACTGACTGAAAACGCACTTGAAATTTGCATAACAGCACTAAACAAAAGCATATGCTTCATTGAAGGCAAAGTTATATACCATAGTTCTTGCCAGCGGTTTCTAATGCCGTCAATCGCTCCCGCCTCATACATTTCCGCATTCACATTTTGAAGTCCGGAAATATTTGCAAGGAAAGAAACGCCCATACTCTGCCAAAGTTGAACCGCAATAATAATCGGCATCGTATACGAAGCATTTTTCAGCCATGTAATCGGTTCGGTTATCAATCCGGAACTTAACAGTAAACTATTAACATAACCATAACTGTCATTTGAAAAAGCAACAGACCAAATAAAATAGGCGTTACCGACTAATGCCGGAGCATAAAACAAAAATGACAGTATTGTTCTGATTGCCGGCTTAAATTCGTTAATAAACCAAGCCAAAACGAATGACAGTAAAAAACCGCACGGTCCTGTAATTACCGCAAATAAAACAGTATTTCCAAATACGGTCGTAAAAACCGTATCATTTAATAACAAACGAACATAGTTTGAAAATCCGGAAAACTCCAATTTGTCAATCATATCAAAGTTAAAAAAGCTTAACACTACCGATGACAAAATAGGAAGAACCGTAAAAGCAAAAAACACTATTAAAAACGGTAATAAAAATATCAAATACCAAACATTATCCGAAAAACCGTTTCTCTTTTCTTTAATTTGAAGTTTCATCGTTTTTCACCCTGATATTCACTAATTTTTCTCTTGATTTCAAGGTTAGCTTCTTTTCCCCATTTATCAATAGCATCCTTAACAGAACTGTTGCCGTTTATTACACTCCAATAAGCTTGGTCAACAGCTCTTGTCAAATAATAACTTCCCGGAACCTCCGGTATTTCAACAATTTGCTCTCTTTGTTTAAGTAATACTTCCAAATCTGATTTCTTCCAACCCATTTTTGAAAAGGCATCAATGTTTGCGGTTGTAGTTCTTGCAACTGCGCCTAAAATTGATTCTACATTTGCATTAAATCTGACTTGCGTATCATTGGAAGTCCACCATTTCAAAAACTCCCAAGCCTGTGATTTTTTATTTGATTTATTCAAAATTGCACATCCGGTTCCGGCACCCGAAACCGTTCTGTTAATTGAACCGTCCTTTTGAACGGTTCCCGGAACCAATGCAATTCCCCATCTGCCTTGAATCTCCGGAGCAGCTTGTAAAAATGTAGTATATTGTGTATACAAAGAAACACCAAGAGGACAAGTTCCAACCCTAAAGCGATTGTAAAAATCTGCTTCTGTCGGCAACTTGTATTCCGTATAAAACTCAGTCCAGAATTCAAACGCATTTAACGAAACAGTATCAGTTATTAAACTCTTATTCTTACTTTCGTTATACAATTTTCCATTCATTTGCATTAAAATACTTGCAAACAAATTCAATCCGCCTATACCGGTATCGGTGGTATTGGCTGCAGTTATTTTGGTATAAGGGATATACGAATTCATATTGTTTCTTTGTAATACTGCGGTTGTAGCTAAAAATTCGTCCCATGTTTCCGGAACAGATAAATTCAATTTTTCAAAAATATCTTTACGATAAAACATTAGGTAAAAAGACTGTTGATCCGGCAATGCATAATGCCCGCCGTTATATTCATAAGGCATACCCGAAGAATCGCCGAATCTTTGCATAACTTCATCGTAATCATCAAACTCACTTAAATCATACAATGCTCCCCGCATTGCTAAATTTAGTGGAGTTGCCCGTGACATATGTAATGCCAAATCGGGCTGAGTATCAGACAATATACCTTTAATCAAATCCGCATTTACTATTTCAAGATTGACTTTAATTCCCGTAGACGGAGTAAAAGATTCATTTATTAAAGAAGATAAAACTTGCGCCTGATCCCTTCCCCAGTTAACCCATATTTTTATTTCTTTATTGTTCTTTGAATCGTTTATACTTGAATAGTCTTCGGCAAACGAAAATAAAAATCTTTCAATTCCGAAAACCATTTTGGACAATAGTGAAGCCTGCTTTTCACCGTATTCTCCCTCAGGATTTCCTAAAAAAATTCTATCCAACGATAATGGCATTACCGTCATTTCATACAGCCAAGAATTAAGTGTTACATAATTTGAATAAAAATCTTTAACATAATCTTGTGCAGAATAGGAATGCTCTTTCATTTGTTTAATTACACGCATCATATTTTCAATTGCTGCTGTATAATTATTTCCTCTTTCACCCGTTAACTTTTTAACATCAGAAGCCAAAGATTTTAATTCATTATAATTTGCGTCAAGAATATCATAAAAATCTGCAATTTGTTTGAATAATTCGTAATCACGGTTTGAATCGGGAGTTTCTCCTGTTATCATAACTACATCAATATAGAAATCTCCCAATTCTTCTGCGCATTCTTTTAATCTTGAATAAAAATCTGCTTGGGGACCTAATGTTACACTCAAAGAAAGCTGATGTTTGCCTTTTTCAAGATAAAACAAATAAGGTTCATTGCCGCTTCCGAATTCATACAATTTCCAATCTTCACTATATTCAAATGTCAATTCAGTGGCTTCAAAAAAAGGTGTTTTTCCATCTATCTTTAAATGTCTGTATGAACAGCCATTGACAATCTGATCCTGTTTGGCCATTATTCCCAATTTATACAAACCGGTTTTGGGAGCATTAACATTCCAAACTATTTCTTCGGTTGAGTTTTTCCAATTTGTGCCGCCGATATAATTCACCAAAGAAGTTGATGCGCTTGAAGGTGTAACAAGTTTGGAAGTATTATCGCTTTTGGGGACAATGGAATTTGAATTTTTTAAAGCGGCATTCTCGCCTTCAATAACAATGGGCTTTGAAGAATAATTCTTATAACCGTTTCTTTTGTATTCTTTTTCTTTATCTTTATATAATTTAGCCGCATCATCCGGAGGCGAAAGTGTTATTTTTGAAACAGCAATTTCTCCGGAATTCACGGTAATTCCAACCGTATGTTTACCCTTTGCCACTGCAAATTCATATGGCAAAACATTTGCACCGCTGTTATCCGATAACGGTCTGTTAACAAAACCGTCATACGGCACTTGTTCAGCCGCAAATTCATTGCCCAAATCATCTTTACGCATTATGCCCGAATCAACCCAATAGCGTTTTACATCTATAGATTCGCAACCCAAAAAAGAGTAACTATCATCAATTGAAACACCTATATTTGCATCCATGAAGTCTTCATTCACGACTTTGTAATCAAGATTGATAATAAACTTAGAATCATTATCAGAATAAAAGTCAAACGAAGTTTTACCCTCTTTCAAAACAATAACATTATCTTCAATACGGAAGCTATCCGAACTCGATGAAGGGTTTGATAAAGCAATGTCATTTTTTATATAATCAACATCTTCTATACTTTTAGAATACTCCTTATACTCGTTGCTTTTATCGCCGAATGTTATTTGTTCGTTTGATTGCTCTTTCGAAATGTTATCATTTTCCGCAAATATGGGAAATGATGATGCGATAATAAAAACAATAATAGCTAAACAAATAATCTTAATTGCTTTCATACAAACATTCACCACCGTAATTTTTTATAGTGCTTTAAGCAAGATTTATTATAAATGAAAAATCAAAATGACTATCGTTGAATTTGTATTTTTCAAGCAACTCCGGACCGCAACTGTTTGAGCCTACACCGTTTTGCTTATAATCCACAGACAAAACCGTATATCCAGATTTTTTTAATTCAAAATCATGTTTTGCCTCTGTTAGTTCTTCGTAAGTATAGTAAGAAGCATTAAATGAAAACGGGGATTTTACTGCTTGAATGATAATAGATCTTTTTGGTGAGGATATTGTTAGTTTTTCACAACCAAAATGACTGCCGTTTTCTTGTGGATTATAATAATTCTCATATAATCCGTCTATGTTTGATTTAAACTCTCCAAAATATGTCGCATAATGCTTATCAATATAACTTTCGCCGGGTCCGTATCCCAAATACTGAACATCAGAGAAAGATTCTTCTAAAAAGAATCTGATTCCGAATTTGGGTAAAGTAGGCATAACTTTGTTTTTATCAATAGATAAATTCACCGATATTTGTCCTTTTCCGTTAATCATATAGGTTGAATTTATAAGCAAAATTCTTTGCAATGCCACCGAAGCCACTGAAACCAAACAAGAAATCTTGACTGCCCCTTGATATCTCTCGATAGTGCAATCGTAAGGTCTGAAAACTATCCTGTTATATCCTGCACTTTCCCAAATTTTTTTGATATACATATCATTGTCGGTCGGAGCACGCCATAAAACAAATTCCAAAGGTTTTTTAATTAAATCGCATTTGTTGTATGTAATCTTGCAAAAACTGCCCCTCAACTTATCAAAAACATATGAAAAATTATTTCCTTTAATTTTAATGTATAACTCATTTTCCGAGAAATCAACACTACCAAAGTTTTTAAACAGTTGCTGTTGAACAAAATCATTGATTTCAATTTGCTGAAATCCAACAACATCCCCTTGCGAAATATAATCGTTCTTAATTTTTGATACTATTTCAAATTTAACAAAAAGATGTCCGTTACTGTTATTTGAAATATGAATGGGCAATGCTGTTTTCACATGCGGTTTTAATTTGGGCAATTTATCAATTTTACCGTGTGGAAGTTGTTTGGACTCATTGTTTACAGAAGAGCCGTTTTCGGTCACTTCAAAATAAACATCATATATTTCGGAAGCATCAACAAAATCAAGCATATTTGTTGCGTAAACATTTCCATTGGAAATTTCAAATCTGATAGGTCTCATTACATTTGCAAATTCCAAAAGACTCTGATAAGGTTTCCTTTCCGGTCTTACCATACCGTCCATGCAAAAATTTCCATCATTTATTGTGTCGCCAAAATCTCCGCCATACAAATATTTAGGTTGATTTACATTGTATGTTCCGGATTGAACTGCGTGGTCGCTCCATTCCCATACAAATCCGCCCGCAAATTCCGGATATTTATATATCATCTCATTATAGTCCTCTAAATCTCCGGGACCATTACCCATAGAATGACTATACTCGCACATTACAAACGGTTTTCTGTCTTCTGCAGATTTGTTCTTTAACTGCTCCATATATTCTTCAATTACTGAAAATCTGGGATACATTCTGCTATATGTATCCAAATTAGAGTAATTAGGTGTGAAACCTTCTGAACAATACATACTTTCGTAATGAGTAAGTCTCTTTTTATCCACGCTTTTCAGATAAGCGAGGGCATTTTCTATATTATCTCCCCAGCCCGATTCGTTTCCCGCAGACCACATTATTATTGAAACATTATTTTTATCCCGTTCAAATAATAATTTTTGTCTGTCAATTATCGCATCCTTGAAAATCAAATTGTCTTGAACATTTTGATATCCCATGTCTTCGCCATATAATGTTCTTACGCCATGTGCTTCAAAATCCGCTTCGCTTAATAAATATAAACCGTATTTATTGCAAAGTAACGGCAAATACGGTGCATTGGGATAGTGGCTTGTTCTGATGGCGTTCACATTATACCGTTTCATCATCAAAATATCATTAAGCACATCTTCGTATGAAACAGCAGGACCTTTCTGAGGATGGGAATCGTGTCTGTTAACACCATGCAGCTTTATAGGAGTGTTATTTATTTTTAAGATTCCGTCTTTTTTAGAAATATCAATCATTCCGACCTGCTGCGAAATGCACTCGCCATTACACTTCATCCTTAAATAATAAAGATTAGGCGTTTCAGCCGTCCATAACAAAGGATTGGCAATTTTTATTTCAATATTGCCATCCAAAGATGTGCCGTTTGAAATTTCCTTAAAACTCGAATCACAAAAACTATAATCAATTTTTTCGATATGAGATGAAAAACAGCATTTGCAATTAACTATTGCAGATGAATAATCTTCATTTAATTCAGTTGTTACAGAATAATCAAAAATATGATTTTGCGGACGATATAGCAAGAAAACATCTCTGAATATTCCTGATGTTCTGAGTTTATCCTGATCTTCCAAATATGTGCCGTCACACCATTTTAATACAACAACCGTGATATTATTTATGCCCTTATTGACATACTGCGTTATGTCAAATTCACTGGTGCAATGAGAAACCTGACTATAGCCTACAAACTGTTTGTTAATCCATAAATAGAAGCAAGAATCTACACCTTCAAAATTCAAATACAGTTTTTCAAAATCCTTAACTTCAAACTCCCTTTTATAAACCCCGCACGGATTCATTTTGGGAACATAAGGCGGCTCATACGGAATCGGATACCTGACATTTGTATATTGATGCAAATCATAACCGTAATTTTGCCAAACCGATGGAACATCAATCTTATTCTCCGATTTGAATTCATCGCAGTTTTTAATGCAATCACTCGGAATATGGTAAATAGAATCATAAAATGAAAAATCCCATTCACCGTTAAGCATTTGGACTCTATCAGAAAAATCTCGCAAATTGATTTTTTCTGCATCACAAAAATTGCTGCTTGGAATATAATAGCATCTGTTTTTTTCTGTATTTATATGTAAATCATTTAAATTACAAAAATATTTATTTAATTTCACCAAACTCATCCCATAAAAGTAATTTCAAATATTATAGATAATTATTGTTGCTTTTTCTACGATAATATTGACAAAATTCAACTATATTGACCAAAACACAAAAAAACATCATAATCCTTTATTTAACAAATACCGTATAAATGTTTTACAAATAAGTAAAATATTTACAAAATCAATCCATTGTTTTGTTGCATTAGCATAATAAACCTATTCTTCTTTTAATGCGCTCAATTTTTCAAATTATACATATTGACATTCTTTCTTGTTTAATATAAAATTGAAATTAATCAATTAGGAAGTGATAATTATGAATATCAATAAGCAATATTTAGACCCCGATACTCCGGCACAAAATATCTATGGTTTACACCTGAATGTTAAAAGAAACAATAATATTTCTCATACACATAATTATCATGAATTTATGTTAGTCACATCGGGCAGTGTTTTGCACAAAGCAAATGGCGAAAGCGATATTTTATCTGAACATACTTTGTGTTTTATTCGTTCAAATGATATTCATTCTGTAAGTAAGTTCGGAGACGATGATGCAAAAATCTTCAATGTCGGAATTCCGATAAATCATTTCAATAAAGCAGTGCAGTATTATGATGTTGATTCAACATTTCTGTTTTCTTCAAACAAACCTATTAATGTGTCATTAACATCTGAAGAATATAATGAACTCAATAGAAAAATTGATATTTTTTCAAAAATAGAGTATGGCGAATTGCACGGAAAATTATTTAAAAACTTGTTATCCGAATTATTACTTTTACTTATTATACCTCGTGAAAATAAACTTGGTTTTGAATATTCATCCAATATACCTAATTGGTTGCAAAAGTTAATCAATGATATGCGCAATCCCGAATATTTTATTGAAGGATTACCCAAATTATTAAGCTTAACAAACTACTCTCAAGAATATGTAACCCGTTCATTCAGAAAACACATAAATATGTCCCCGACGCAATTTCTTAATTTCCTTAAATTAAGTTATGCAAAAAAACTAATAGTTGAAGAGAATCTTCCTATTATTGACGCTTGTTTCCAATCCGGTTTTAATTGTGAGGGGTATTTTTATAAAGAATTTAAAAAAATGTATTCAATGACCCCGAAACAAATGTTAAAAATGAAAGAAACCACAGAATAAGATGTCATAAAAAAATATTGAATTTAAAAACAACAAATATCCCCGCATAATTATGATGCAGTAAAACAATAGCAGAGTAAACTTGGAAAGTTTTTTCCAAATTCACTCTGCTAAAATTTTACAACACTTCTTTTAATTTATTCTCGTTTGCCACGCTCTCGGCAGTTTCGAGCATATTTTCGGCGAATAATAAATATTCTGGTGTCCTGCGGACAGCATATAAAAGCGGAACGGTCATTGACCGTTCCGCTTGTCTGCCCTTTGACATCTGCCGTCTTACATCTGAATCGGGACAACACTATTTTTTATAAAATTCCCGAAACCCGCATAAACACCGGGTTTGTGAGCGTTTTGGGTTTTTCTGTGTTTGGGCATTTCCCTGCATTCGTCTATCAATTGACGAAAATGTTGTCCCTAATATTACTCACCCATACTCCCTTGTATTCTGTTGCCTATTCCTTAATTAAGCGGTAATTTTGATGTGAGGGACATCTTCCCTATTCCTTCTTGAATTAATGGTATGCTATAAACATAATAAATATCCACCCGCATAGCGGGTGGTTTTTCATTTTCGGGCATAGCCCTAACCGATACTGGCGGCGCACAAGTGCGCTTTTAGGTTGGCCTGCCAGCCATGCAACTATTACTTATTACCCATAAATGGGTCCTGCG
>JAZUHF010000015.1:0-9594 GCA_045641585.1 Acutalibacteraceae bacterium | reverse complement strand
TGATTGTAGAGCATATTTGGTTCTCCGTTCATGGTTTCTAAGCAATTCCATTTTAACGGATTCTTTCCAAATATGCTCTACTTTTTTTATTTTTCTTTCGTAGGCTCTACTTGGTTACCCCAACATTTATTATAGAGCCATTATTTATTGCTTGGAGCGGTAAGCGTGGGGTGTTATTCCCAATGCTTTTTTGAAAGTTGTAATAAAATATGAAACACTTGTAAATCCGCATTCTTCGGAAATTTGTTCAAGAGGTATATTTCGCTCGTCTTTTAACAGTTCGCAAGCATGGGAAATTCTTACATGGTTTAAGTAATCAATATAAGTTGTTCCGGTAAGTGCTTTAAATTTATTGCAAAAATAATTTTTTGTATAACCAAGCTGAGATGATATATCATCAATCGAAATTGCTTCATTATAATGCTCTTCGGTCCAATTTAGTATTTTGTAAATGTTTGTGTTGTTTACTTTGCGGTTTTTTGAAATATCGGAAAGATTGATTTGTTTTATAAAGCAATCAAATATCTGCAATATGCATATCATTTTTTCTGTAATGTTATTGTTGTCGTTCTGCAATTTTTTTGATAATTCGTTGATTGTCTGAAAGCCTGAGGGATTATTCGGTATATCGTTCCAAGTTATCATGCTGTCGCTCAAAATTGAGTCAAGGTTTATGTATCTGTTAAGTCCCAAAGGATATATTTTTATAACATACAACGAGCCGCTGTTTGGTTGATAGTTCATTGAATGTATAACATTCGGGGCGATAAAGAAAAGTTGCTTTCCACCTAAACTATACTTTTCTCCGCCGATATAGCAGTCACCCGATATGTTAAAACAAAGCAAAATTTCTATCGTGTCGGCATAATGGGGCGGAGTTGTTATTTTTCTTTGAAAAGTAATCTTTGTTATGCTATACGGTTTGTTCAAATCAAATGTTTTATATTCTTTGAAAGCAGTTATTATATGTCTTAACATATCTTTTCTCCTTTTAGTTGCTGCGATAATTATAACTTATATCCAAACACTTTTCAATATTAAAATTTTTAAATAAATTTTGATATTTCGCCGAACATTTGCAAATATTCTTAATATTGTTAAATTTCATCTTAATATATTGTATTGTTAAAGCACAGGATTTTGGTATAATTTATTTATAAAAATATTTTGGGAGTGTTTCAAATGGAAAAAGTTAAAGTTGGTATTATTGGCTGCGGAGGTATTGCAAACGGAAAACATCTTCCTTCGCTTAAAGAATTATCAGATTATGCTGATGTTGTTGCTTTTTGCGATATTATACCTGAAAGAGCCGAAAAGGCAGCAAAAGAATACGGCACACCTGATGCGAGAGTATATACAGATTATAAAGAATTGTTAAAAGATGCTGAGGTTGATAATGTCAGAGTTTTAACACCAAACCGTTGGCATTCTGTTATGTCGATTGATGCTTTAAAAGCAGGTAAGCATGTTCTTTGTGAAAAGCCGATGGCTATGAATTACGATGAAGCCAAACAAATGTTATCGGCACAAAAGGAAAGCGGAAAACTTTTGACTATCGGTTATCAGCATAAATTCGACCCTGATGTTGTCTACGCAAAAAAAGAAGCCGAAAAAGGCAATTTAGGCGATATGTATTTTTCAAAAGGTAATGTAATTAGACGCCGAGGCGTTCCTACATGGGGTGTATTTACCGAAAAATCTGAGCAGGGCGGAGGTTCTTTGATTGATATCGGAACTCACGCATTGGATATTATTCTTTATTTAACGAATAACTATAAGCCGAAGATGGTGTTAGGCACTGCCTATGATAAGTTAAAAAATCAAAAAGAAACTGCAAATCCATTTGGTCCTTGGAATCCTGATAAATATGATGTTGAAGAAAGTGCTTTCGGATACATTGTAATGGAAAACGGTGCAACTATTATACTTGAAACAAGTTGGGCACTCAACACTACCGATACGGCAGGTATTCGCTATATGATTTGCGGAACAGAAGCCGGTGTCGATAACTATAATGGTAAATTTAAGGTTAACGGTATCAATAATGATATTCAGTATATATCTGAGCCCGATTTAAAATCGGCAAGCAATGTTTCGTTCTTTGACGCTAATATAAAAATGAATCCTACGGTACAAGAACAGTTTGTGTTTATAAACGCTATTCAAGGCAAGTGTGATTTGGTTACAAAACCTGAGGAAGCGGCAGTAGTCACTCAGATTTTGGAAGGTATTTATATTTCTGCAAAAACAGGTGAGCCGTATTATTTCAACAAGTGATTTTGAGGTGCCTAAATTATGATTAGAGTTGCAATGATAGGTGGCTGGCACCCACATGGAATTCAGTGCCGTTATGTCAAACAAATGAAAGACCTTACTGATTGTGAAATCGCTTGCGTCTGGGATGACGATGAAGAGCGTGGCAAAAAATGGTCTGATACTGTTAAAGCTCCTTTTGAAAGTGATTATAATAAAATTCTTTCGGACGAAACAATCAATGCCGTTTGTATAACTTCACGAACCGATCAACATAAGGAATTAATAATTAAAGCCGCAAAGGCAGGTAAAAATATATTTACCGAGAAACCACTTGGAATGAACGGCGAAGAAGCAGATGAAATCGGAAAAGCAGTTAAAGAGGCAGGAATAATTTTCAGTGTTGCACTTCCAAGACATTCAAATAGAGAGTATACCTATGCAAAGAAGCTTATGGATGAAGGAAAATTTGGCGAGGTTGCTTTGTTGAAGGTCAGAAACGGTGTTACTGTTAATGCTAAATTCGGTGACCATTGGTTTAAGGAAGAACCTATTGGCGGTGGCGGAGCTATAAGAGATCTTGGCTGTCATAATATTGATATTGCATGCTGGTTATTAGGAGAACCGGAATCAATATCAACTACAGTGGGGCATATTAGAAACTTTGCCGTAGATGACACGGGCGTATGTGTGATGAAATTTAAGAATGGTGCAATTGCCGAACTTGAAAGCACATTTTCTGCACCGATAAAGAGAAATTGGTACGGAATTGAAATCTATGGCTCGGATTTGGTTTTCTTGGCGGATACTGAATATGTTACTATTATAAATAGGGACGAAGTCAGAAGCCAAATTCTCATTAAGGATTTACCTGCTGGCGAGAAACCGCCATTTGCACAGTTTATTGAAACTTGCAAAGGAAAAGCAGAAGTTTCTACCGATATTGATGTTGCTGTGAAGATAAATCATGTTTTGGATGCTGCGGTAATTTCGCAAATAGAAGAAAAAACAATTCATTTTTAAGGAGAAATATAATGATTCGTGCGGTTATAATAGGCTTCGCTCATATGCATGTAAATGAGATTGCATTGTATATTACTGAAAATCCTGATTTTGAATTAGTTGCTGCTGCAGGAGTTGACAGTGGGATTGAAAGTATCGGTAATTATAGATATACACCACAATGGAACGAAAACAATATTAAAGAAAACTATTGTTCAAACATTTATGATGATTATAAAAAAATGTTAGATGAGGAAAAACCCGATATTGCTTTTATTCTTACAGAAAACTTATTAAAGCCAGCTGTTGTTGAAGAATGTGCCAAAAGGAATATCAATGTTTCAATAGAAAAACCGATTGCCATAAACTATGATGATGCAAAAAAATTGTTTGCCATTGTAAAAAAATATAAAATTGAAGCAGTCGTAAATTGGCCGGTTATGTATAGACCTTATGTTCATAAAATGATGAATGCAATAGAAAGTCAAATTGTGGGTAAGCCGATAAAACTTAATTATATAAACGGCCATACCGGTCCGCTCGGTAAAGGTGCAAAGCACCGTGGTGTTACTGAAAAGGCGCAGGAAATGTCCGATGATTTAAGGAGTAAAACATGGTGGCATAAAAACGAGTATGGCGGCGGAGTATATCTTGATATCAGTTGTTACGGATGTTTCTTTTCGGAATGGATTTTTAAGAGTCATCCGAGCGGAATAATTTCTGTTGGAAAAAATTTGAATACACCATTTGGTGATACGGATGATAATTTTGCAGGAATTATTAAATATGATAATGCGATGTCTGTTATTGAAGGAACTTGGTCAACCCCTCGTGCCGTAATACCTTCCGGACCAAGTGTTCTATGCACAAACGGTGTAATTTGTTGCATAGGCGGCGCTGAAAACTCTCCCGATGTAAAAGCTTATGATATTTACGGTAACGAAGTAAAATTGCCGGAAATTAAATTCCCCGATAAATACAAAAATATGCCATATCATTATGCTAATCATATTATAAACGGTGAACCGATACATCCGATGCTGACTTTGGAAACAAATATGAAAATAATGGCTATGATGGATTCTGCTGTGAAAAGTTCAAAAACAGGAAGCGAAGTATCAGTTCCAAACGATTTTAATTAAATGAGGGATTATAATGGATTGCATCAAAGAATGTATAAATACACCCATTGTTTCCGAATATGATTTAATTGTATGCGGCGGCGGAGTTGCAGGAATCTCTGCCGCCGTTTCTGCAAAAAGAAACGGTGTAAAAAGAGTTTTACTTATAGAAAAAAGTATTATGTTCGGAGGTTTGGCAACCATAGGCCTAATCAGTTGGTTTGAGCCGGTTTGCGACGGAAAAGGCAACAAACTGATTAACGGTATGGCGTCTGAATTGCTTGAACTTTCAAGAACTTTTGGACCTGATACATATCCTGACGAGTGGAAAAAGGAAACAAAAAAAGCAACCGGTAATAAAAGATTCAGCGGATATTATTCTCCGACTGTTTTTTCAATGGCGTTGGATGAATTTGTTGTTAATGCCGGCGTTGATGTTTTGTTTGACAGTCTTGCGGTAAATACCGTTGTTAAAGACGGAGTTTGCGATGGGGTTATAGTTGAAAATAAAACCGGAAGAACATATTACCGTTCAAAAGTTGTAATTGATACTACGGGAGATTTGGATATTATGTTCAGGTCTGGTTGCACAAGCGAACTTGGAAAAAACTATTTAACATTCGTCGGATATCAAAATTCCATAGAAGACTTTGAAAAGGTAAAAAACGAAAATAATATTATTTTTAGCAGGCGATGGATAACGAGCGGCTCAAATCTATGGGGAAAAGGTCACCCTGATGATTTTCCGAAACTTTCAGGCACAACTGCGCAAGAGGTAACGAAATTTGTTTTAGCCGGAAGAAAAATGTTTTTTGAAAATTGCAAAGAAAAAGACCGGAAACTTAATGATGTATCCGTTTTACCTTCTATGGCACAGTTCAGAACTACACGCCGCTTAGTCGGCGACTATACTCTTACTGAAGACGACAAAGGAAAATTCTTTTCGGATAGTATAGGGTGTGTGTGTGATTTTTCAAAGCCGGGCGAACTATATGAAATACCATACAGAACACTGTATCAAAGTGAGTTTTCAAATTTATTGACAGCCGGAAGAACAATATCATCGGCAGGATGGGCGTGGGAGGTCACAAGGGTTATCCCTGTTGCAATTCTTACAGGTCAGGCTGCCGGTATAGCTGCATCGTTGGCGATTAAAAACAAATCAGCGGTTAAAAATGTTTCGGTTGATGAATTGCAGACTGTTCTTAAAAATAATAATATAATTCTTCATTGTGATGAGCGCTGATATGGAAAGAGTAACGGTTTTTGATATAGAAAGATTTTCTTTTACGGACGGTCCGGGAGTCAGAACAACGGTATTTTTCAAGGGTTGTAATTTGCATTGCCCGTGGTGTCATAATCCTGAGGGGATTGATTTTCAAAAAGAACTTTTATTTAATCCCATAAAATGTATAGGTTGTGGTGATTGTTTTAAAGTTTGCCCAAACAATGCCCATATTTTGACTTCGGATATTCACTCTGTAAACAGAGATGTTTGTAATAGGTGTTTTAAGTGTGTTGATAATTGCTGCTCAAATGCCCTCCAGGTTATCGGAACCGATTATACGGTTGGCGAATTGGTGGAAATTCTTTTAGAAGATGAAATGTATTATAAAAATTCGGGCGGCGGAGTAACGGTCAGCGGCGGAGAAGCACTTTGTCATGCTGATTTTTTGTCTTCGTTGTTTGATGAATTGCATAAACACGGGATAAATACTGCAATAGAATCAAATCTTTCACTGCCGTGGGAGAAAATTAAAACGGCACTAAATAAAACCGACCTGATAATGTTCGACTTGAAAACGCTTGATAAAGACAAATTTGAACAGGTTATCGGCGGAAATTTGGATTTGATAAAATCGAATATAGATAACATAAATTTATTAAATAAACCCGTTATTGCACGAACTCCGATTATTCCGGAATTTAATGATTCGGCGGAAGAAATAGAAAATATTTGCCGGTACTTTAGTGAACATTTAACGGATAACCTGCAATATTATGAGCTTATACCGTATCATCCGTTAGGAGTGGAAAAGGCTGTAAATATAGGTAAAACAGAGTTTTCCAACCGTTTTTCCGTTCCCGATAAGAAAAAACTTAATAAATTAGCAGAGATTGCTCTTAAATTTAAACTTAATGTAAAGATTTCAAATAAGTCAATAAAAGATTTGGAGGATACAAATGAGATTTGAAGAACAAATAAATCGTTTGAGAAAAGAAAAAGAAAAACAAACTTTAGAAAAATTAGCAAAAAACGGTTTTATGGACGAGGATGACTACGGAAGTGTTCTGCCTCCTTGTGATATTGATTTTGATTTAGAATTCAATGACCCCGTTAACCATACATTTTACGGCGCAAAAGCATGGGGCGAAAATTTCAGAAAACTTATGGAAAAACACCCTGTTTACATTGACGCCGATGATGCTATTGCAGGTAGGTTTATGTATGTTTTACAGCGCCTTCGTCCTTTTGAAAGTGCAATTTCTCTTAACAATATGGAAATGGCGCCTGTTTTCGATTATTCCCACTTAAAAGAAGAACAGGAAAAATACGGTATAATGCCCGGTATAGGAAAAATGCACCATTTTGCCGGCGATTATCAAATCGGTCTTAAACTCGGTTATGGCGGATTGTTGAAAAAGGTCAGGAAATATTCAAAAATCCATACTGACAAGCAGGAGTTTTATCAAGCCGAAGAAAATGTAATATTGGGTATTCAAAACTGGATAAGCAGAACGGTAGCCGAAATCAAAAAAATGATAGCGGCAGAAACCGATTCCGTGAAAAAAGAAAACCTTCGAGAAATGTATGAAGCAAATGCGTGGCTTGTTGAAAATCCGCCGAGAAATTTCAGAGAAGTATGTCAGTGGATGGCATGGAATAATATGGCGGAAAGAACATATTGCAGAGCGGGTGCAGGTTGTCAGCTTGATGAAACATTGCGTCCGTATTATGAAAAAGATTTAGCCGAAGGCAAAATTGACAGAGAAAAAGCCGTTTATATTATTGCATGTTTGTTGCTTAATGACCCGCACTATTATCAAATCGCAGGTCCTGACGAAAACGGTAATGATATGACAAGCGACCTTTCTTTTATGATTTTGGAAGCGGCTCACCTGTTAAAAACAACCTGCAATTTAACCATCAGGTATCATAAAAACTTAAATGAAGATTTGTTCAGGTTGGGACTTGATATTTTATTAACCGATAAAAAAGCCTGCCCTCGTTTTTCCGGTGATGAAGCATTGGTAAAAGGATTCATGAAAAACGGTTATTCCTATGACTTGGCAAGAAAGAGAATTGCCGTAGGTTGTAATTGGATGTCTTTGCCCGGTCTTGAATATACTTTAAATGATTTAATTAAAATTAATCTTGCGAAGGTTTTTGAGGTTGCATATAAAGAATTCAGTTTAAATGAACAAGAAAAGACGGTTAAGAAATTATATGATAATTATGTAAAACATTTGAGAAGGGCTGTATTATGCGTTGCCAATGGAATTGATTTTCATTTAAAGCATCAGTATTTGAATGCTCCGGAACTTATGCTGAATCTTCTAAGCCACGGACCGATAGAAAAAGGTTTGGATGCTTCTCACGGCGGTATGGAATATTACAATATTGCGGTTGACGGAAGCGGACTTGCTGTGGTTGCCGATTCTTTTGCCGCTTTAGAGCAGCGTGTGGAAATTGAAAAGAAATTAACATGGCAGGAAGTATATAATGCTGTCGAAAATGATTTTTCAGGAGCAAACGGAGAAAAGATAAGAAATATTTTAAGCACAGTAGACCATTACGGTAAGGGCAGAACAAACGCTGATAAATGGGCTGTTAAACTATCAAAGAACTTTACTGATGAAATAACAAAACAACGCACTCCGGACGGTTATCTTATGATACCGGGACTCTTTTCCTGGGCTAATACAATAATGTTCGGAAAAAATGTCGGCGCAACCCCTGACGGAAGACATGCTTACGCTCCAATCAATCACGGCGCTAATCCTCAGCCCGGTTTTAGAAAAGACGGTGCTTTTACTGCAATGTCAAATGCTATAGCAAGTGTTCAGTGCGGTTACGGAAATACAGCGCCGTTTCAATTAGAACTCGACCCGTCAATAACAGATAGGGAAGAGGCAATAAATGTAATAGGTGCCGTAATTAAAACGCATTTTGAAAAGGGCGGAACATTGCTCAATGTAAACATTCTTAATAAAAAAGATTTGCTTGAAGCGTATAATGACCCGACTAAGCACACTGATTTAATTGTTCGTGTAACAGGGTTTACAGCATATTTTACTACGCTTTCACCCGAATTCAAAAAACTTGTAATAGACCGTGTTATTGAAAATTAAAGAAGGTAATTTGTATGAAAAAAAGAGTTGCAGTTATCGGTTTCGGAGGACAAGGTGCCTGGCATTGTTCTTTTTATGAAAACAGCGATGTTGTTGAGTTGGCAGGAATATATGACATAAAAGCAGAAAGACGGGAATTGGCAAAAGAAAAAGGTTTTTATGTTTATGGCTCTAATGATGAAATTTTTAACGATAAATCGGTTGATATTATACTTGTTGCAACTCCGAATGATATTCATGAGGAACTGAGTATAAAAGCTTTGGAAACAGGCCATCATGTTATTTGCGAGAAACCGGTTGCTCTTTCGGTAGAGTCTTTTGATAGAATAATAAATACTGCAAAAAAGAATAATAAGGTATTTTCCGTTCATCAAAACAGAAGATGGGACAGTGAATATCTTTCAATGAAAGAAATTATTGATTCAAGAGAACTCGGGGAAGTTTTCAGAATAGAAAACCGTGTTCAGGGTTCTCACGGAATACCGGGAGATTGGCGAAAAGAAAAAGCTCACGGCGGCGGAATGATATATGACTGGGGTGTTCATTTAATTGACCAGGTTTTAAGTCTTTTCCCCAAAAAAATCACCGAGATAAATTGTTATGCTACTGCTCTTTTAAATACCGAGGTCGATGACGGTTTCAGAATGGAGATTCTTTTTGAAACGGGACTTTCTGCATATATCGAAGTATCAACATATAACTTTAAGACCTTGCCGCGCTTTTATTTGCAATGTGAAAAGGGAACAGCCGTTATTCCTAATTGGCACTCTGCTGTTGAAATCAGTAAATTATTATCTTGGGAAGAAGAAAATATCAAGCCCGTTCAAACCTCTGCCGGAATTACAAGAACAATGGCGCCGAGAAG
>JAZUHF010000014.1:0-3736 GCA_045641585.1 Acutalibacteraceae bacterium | reverse complement strand
CGGTATTGTAACATTCTCCTGGAAATAACTTTTCTTTTACAGACACCGCACCCGCGATACTTTTGTATCGCCGGTGCGGTTTTTTATTTTTTATTAAACGAATTAAAAAGCGCTTTACAGCCAAGCATTATATCTTCAAATGTTTTTTCAAAATCTCCCGAATAATAAGGGTCCGAAACATCGGCATCCATACCCGCAAACTGCATAAGTTTTTTGATTTTGTTTTCGCTGTCGTGCGGGAAAATTCTTTTTATGTTTCTAAAATTGTTGTTATCCATCACGACAAACAAATCGTATTTTTTATAATCTTCGGGGTATAACTTCTTTGCCGTCCTTTCTGAAAACGGAATGTTATTTTCCCTTAAAACTCTTTTGGCGGGAGGATAAACGGGATTGCCTATCTCCTCATAACTCGTTGCCGAGGAGTCAATTAAAAATTCGCTTTCTCTTTTGTTTCCTGCGACAATGTTTTTAAATATAAACTCCGCCATCGGACTTCTGCAAATGTTGCCGTGGCAAACAAACATTATTTTTCTCATTTAATCAAAATATCCCTTGTATTCTATTTTCTTATCGCTGTCCGGAAACAAAAACCCGTAAAGTTCTATAAAATAATCGTCGGTCATACTCGCTATATAATCGACCACTATCTGATTGGGCTCCTCGCACTCATACGGAACCGCCCTTATATAGTGTGCCTCGTTTATATAGTCTATATGATGTGTAAAAATCGGAGATTTTTTGTTTCCCGTTTTTAAATCTTCAAGCAATTTTTCATACATTTCATTCATCATAGGACGGACTGCGGTTTTCAGCACTTCTTTTGCACTATCGCTTGTATAAATGAGCGAATAATTATCGGCCTTTGCCTTTTTTAACGCCTCGAAATGCTCTTTGTCCATTTTTATATACGGGTTACCAAAACTGTTTTCAATAATATTCACCATTAAATTGTTTATGATTTCAGCATTGATAACCCCTATCGCACCGTCCTTATAATCGGTATCTTTTAAAAGTTTGGCTTTTTCGGCGTCCTGTCGGTCTTTACCCAAATAGGCAATAATATCCGATATTCTCACCACACACCCCTCTAATGTGCAGGGAGAGAGTTTTTTAATATTTGCTTTATCTTGGTAACAACTTTCGATTTGAGTGTCAAACTCACAAAAAGAAACAAGTTTTTTAGGCTTATATTCCGAAAGTTCAAACTCGCCGTCATGTGAGGCTATACCGTTTAATGTCTGGAGAGTTATGTTGTAGGGGAAAATTTTATCGAGCACTCGGACAGAATGAATGTTATGCGAAAAATGCCTTTTTGTGTGATTATAATATATTTCGTCCAAAAAGTTCTCTCCCGCATGCCCGAAAGGTGTATGACCTATATCATGTCCGAGCGCAATTGCCTCTATGAGTTCGGTATTAAGACCGAGCGCACGGCCTATGGTCCTCGCTATTCGGGATACTAGCTGAACGTGCAGTCCCCGTCTTGTAATATCGTCGTTTTTATAAAACGAAAATACCTGAGTTTTGTCTGCATATCTGTTATAATACGGACAGTTTAATATTTTGTCGGTGTCCCTTATGAAAGGAGGACGGACAGCGCTTGCTTTGTCACGGTTTTGGTTTCGGCGGAGAGCAAACCCGTCAGAAAACGCAAAGTCACTTGTGTTTTTAAGCATAACTTTTTCGGAAATTTCTTCACTTAACCGTTCGTATTTATACATTTTTCCGCCTCCAAACCGAAAATTATATTCTAAAGTGCTTTTTTCTCTTAATATTATACCGCGACACATACCGTTTGTAAAGCAGTGTTGAGATTCGCTATAATTAATAAGTGAAAATCAGATGATAAAAAGTAAAATCGACAACCTTCTATCGAAAGTTGTCGATTTTGTGATTGGCTGAGAAATAGCACATCTGTATTTTCGTGGTAAAAACTTAAAATTAAAGAGAGGCTCAAACCGAATTGGGTGTCAAGCCTCTTGATTGGTCGGGGTGACCGGGTTCGAACCGACGACATCCAGTTCCCAAAACTGGCGCGCTACCAACTGCGCTACACCCCGTAATATTTATTTTTGTTTTTTTACTGTTTTACAATTATCATTTTCAGTTTTGGCAACCCTCTTGCGGTTCCCAAACAAAAATCCTCTTGGAGCGCGGCTTTTTTGTTTGACCGCTTCGCTTCGTTTTGCTCGCTTCTTCGTCCACCGGACGCGCTCGCAACCTCACCCAAAACCGGCGCGCTACCAACTGCGCTGCACCCCGTAATATTTATATGATTTTTTATTGACCGCTATTGATAATATCACATTTACATTGCTTTTTCAAGAATTTTTTTATTTATCAACATTTTTTTGTCTTTTTGGTTGAAATGTTGTTATTCATATGATATAATCAATATTGTATAAATATATATAATAGATATATATAGAAATTCTAATTGTATTTTTTTGCGTGGGGTGAAAAAATGGCTGATAATTCTTTACTTGAAATTTGGAATGCAATTTGCGATGAATGTAAAAAAACCGTTTCGGAAGTCGCTTTTGCGTGTTTTTTTAAAGACCTAAAACCGCTTTACATAGATGCAGGCAGTTTTGTGCTCGGTCATAACAATGAATATATGTGTTCGGTTATAGAGCAAAATTATTTGGGACTTTTATCCTCTGCCATAAAAACCGTTATGGGAATAGACCTTATTCCTAAAATAGTTTTTGAAGAAGAGGAAGAAAAAATAAGAAACGCCGAACTTTACAGCGAGGGTTTAACCTTTGAAGATTTCTTTTCTTTTGATAATTTTATTGTGGGCTCCTCAAACCGTTTTGCACAGGCTGCGGCATTTGCGGTTGCCGAAAACCCGGGACTTATAAAATATAATCCTCTTATTATTTACGGTCCTTCGGGTGTAGGAAAAACTCATTTGATGCTTGCAATTAAAAACCACATTAAAAAGAAATTTCCAAACAAAAAAATTGAGTATACCCGCGGTGAAGATTTCACAAATCAACTCATTCAGGCTTTGCAGGAAGGTAAACTCGGTCTCGGAACAATAGAAGATTTCCGTTCAAAATTCAGAAATGTTGATATTCTTTTGGTTGACGATATTCATTTTATTGCAGGAAAAGAGCAGACGCAGGAAGAATTTTTCAATACATTTAATGCTCTTTATCAAAACAATAAGCAAATTGTTGTCACGCTCGACCGTCCTTTAAGGGAAATAAAAACGCTCGATGAGAGAATTCGTTCGCGTTTTGCAAGCGGTCTTTTTGCCGATATTTCTTCACCCGACTTTGAAACCCGTGTGGGAATAATAATAAAAAAAGCAGAGCAAAGCGGTTTTTCTCTTGATGAAAACATAGTTTACTATATTGCAGAACATATAAAAGTTAATACCCGCCAAATCGAGGGAGTTATTAAAAAACTCGAAGCATATATAAATATTCAAAACAAAAAGCCAAATATTTCAATTGTTCAGGGTTTTATAAAAGATGTAATAAATGATACACAGCCCGAACCTATAAGTATTGAAAAGATTATTTCCGAGGTTGCAAGAACTTATAATGTTTCCGAAAGCGATATTCTTTCAAACAGGAGAACTGCCTCTTTGGCTCTTGCCCGTCAGGTTGCTATGTATATTGCAAGGGAAACAACAGAACTTTCTTATAAGTCAATAGGAGAAAGTTTTGGAAAAGACCATTCAACAGTTCTTTATAATGTAAATAAGATAGAAGAATATTTA
>JAZUHF010000013.1:0-76601 GCA_045641585.1 Acutalibacteraceae bacterium | reverse complement strand
TTATTATGCTGCTGATGCATCAAAGTATGATGCGGAGAAAAAACTTAAAATTCGCAGAGTATATGACCTTATTCCGTCAAATATGGAAAACAAGAAAAAGCGTGTAATCGCTCAAAGTATTGAGAATAAAAAAGGCAAAATTTTTACGGATTACAGTGACGAATTTGAGTACCTTATCAGTGCAGGTATTGCCCTTAATGTTCAGGCAATATCAAATCCGGTGTTTCCGTTAATTGAGTCCAGCGGAAAGAATCTTTTGAAATTGTATCTTAACGATGTGGGTATCCTGACGGGAATCCTCTACGGGAACAATATCCGTGCAATCCTTGATGATGAAAGAAGCGTCAATTTAGGCTCGGTTTATGAAAGTGTCGTAGCAAGTGAACTTGCGGCACACGGACATAAATTGTTTTATTACGATAATCGAAGTAAAGGTGAAGTGGACTATTTAATTGACGATTACGATAGTCTTTCCGCCGTTCCGATTGAAGTAAAGTCCGGTAAAGACTATACCGTACACAGTGCACTGAATAATTTTGTAAAAAATGAAGATTATCATATCAAGAAAGCATTTGTAGTTTCAAACGAGCGAACCATTAAAACGGATGGTAAAATTATTTATTTGCCAATTTATTATGTAATGTTTCTGTGATAAGAGATATGTATTACACATCAAAATTTTCCCTTAATTCCCGAATAGGCAACAGAATACAGGGGAGTATGGGTGAATGATATTAGGGACAACATTTCCGTGAATTGATAGGAGAGTGCTTAAAAATGCGAAAAACCCGAAAAAATCCAAAATGCTCACAAACCCGGTATTTATGCGGGTTTCAGAGATTTTATAAAAAATAGTGTTGTCCCTACTTGACAACACTCCTGTCGGGCAGTCCGATTTTGCAAAATGGGCGGTTAATTGGGGCGATAACCCATGTCCTCGTAGACGACCCAACTACCGGCTATGCCATATTTGCCGAAAATATGCTCGAAACGGCACAGGGTGTGGCAAGTGAAAATAAATTAAAAGATGCATCATAAACAAACGGGAGGGCGTGGAAGCCCTCCCCTACGATAAATCAATAGTGCTTTGTTTGTAGGGGAGGGTCTCTGTGCCCTCCCGTGTTTTTGTAAATATAAATTGCATTTGTAGGGGACGATGCCCACATCGTCCCGTTTTTTATATATGAATAAAAAACTTGTCAAAAATTAATGTGTATGCTATAATGATATTGCCAAACCAATTGAATATAAATAGGGGCATTTTATTTTTGCATAAAACTGCTCAATTTTACCATACTCATATTATGAATTTGATAAAAATGCAAATTCTGTTCGGTATGAGTATGTGCGTATGCCCTTATATTGAATTGGTTTGGCGACTATCGGAGTTTGCGTTTTTTGTGCGGCTGCTTCGGTGGTCGCACTTTTTGTTTTTAAGGGGGTTGTAGTTTTAATTGTCAAAAATAATTATCTGCTCAGCATGTGATGGATTATATAATAATTATAGAAAAGGGGAAAATTAATGGGCTATTGTGAAAAGTGTGACAGTAATTTAGAGGATAACGATATGTTTTGCGCTAAATGTGGAAGCAAGATTGAAACAAAAGAAATAATTAAGCAGGATGGCACGGAGAAAGATACGCAATATTTTGAAAAGATTTACACTATAAGCAAGAAAGAATACTTTGCTACTAAGTGTAGCAAAAAGGCAAAAAATCTTTTAAGAATTTCTTGGGCAATTTGGATACTAAATATCATTTCCGCTATTGTAGGGATATTTGGTAATTGGAAAGTGATGTTCGGTGATAAAACTATAACTGATGTAGTTGTTCATTTAATAAAATACATAAAAGAGAGCAATTTTATATTCATAATCTCATTTGCTACTTTCATGACAATGATTCTAAGTGTTTTGGCTTTAATTTTTGGCTTCTTTTCTATAAAAAAGCACAATACTTACTTTGCAATTTGTTATTTGGTATTATTTGTTTTTTCACCGCAGGTGCCGATAATACCAATTTTCAATGTGATATGTGCTATTTTTATTCTAGTTGTTATTTGCGTAGCAAATAAGGAATATAAAAAATATATTTATGGATTCAACAAACCAAAAGGAGAGTGTATCGATGGAAAAATTTAAGAATAATATCATTTGATGAGTATTGGGAAGCAAATAAATAGTTTGAAAAAAATCAAATTATTGAAAATAGGAGTTATAATATGTTTTTTAAATTAAAAATTTATAAGCATTCGTTTATTGCAACAATCTTAATCTTATTATTGGTTGTTTCAATGTTTTCTTTTGCAGGATGTAAAAAAGATAGTCCTGAACAAAATTCTTTTAAATCAAACAATGGAAGTGGTTTTGATGCTTGGATATCAAATGAAAATATTCAGGGTGCATGGAAATGTACAATGAATTTTAATGATATAATTTTACTTGTTGATACAAAACCTAAATTTGATCTTGATGTTGAAGCTTCTGACTTTAAAGCAGAAGAAACAATAGATGTTTATTTTTATTTTAAAGATAACGGGAAATACGATTACTACTATTACCCAAAAGATTATTTGGATAAATATACAGATTTCTATTGTTCTTATTTAGATAATTTAAAAAATGACAAAGATAAATTTCTTAAGGCTTTTGATATGACTGAGTCAGAATTGTTGGATGATATTAAAACAAGTGAATGTAAATCATATGAAGACTATATTGATAACTTTAAAGAAGCACAAAAAAAATGGGGCGAAAGAGAAAAAAGAGCATATGCGGATGTTTTAACTCTAAAATACGAAGATGGTCAATATACGATTAAAGATGATAAATTATATCTTTATCCATATGAAGGAAATGATTCATACATTTGTTATGAAATGAAAAATAATGAACTTGTTTCGGTTTTTGCTAGATCTAATCGTGATAATTATTCAGATGAAGATTTATTTCATATGTATAAGAAACTTGTTAAGTCTTCAATTGATTTATCAAAAATTGATAAGAAATTGCGCAACGAATTACAAGGGATTTGGATAACAAAAACAGGAAGCAATAAGCAGATAATTGAATTGTTAAATTCACAAGCTATGATTTTTATTGGAAAAGGGAAAAAAGGCATAAAAGCAAATGTAAAGGCTGTTTCAACAACCTCGTTTTCATTAGAGGCAGAGGGCTTTTCTAATTTTACCTTTAAATATTCAAATGGTATTATTAAACGATATAAAAACGGAATTCCTGACGGATATACATATGAGAAAACAGAAACGGTATCATTTGTTGAGTATTGGGGAAGCGAATAAAATTGGGCTTAGGAGATGTTAAAAATGAACGAAAATAAAAATCCAATAACTTCTGTTGGGAATAAGTGGCTTTATCTTTCTGCAACTATTATGCTTTTGGAACTTATAATCGGTGGGATATTGATTTATTACAATAAAGAAAAAGCTGGAGCAGTGTTATTCCTTGCCGCTGTTGTAGCTTTTATTATTACTATAGTAATTGCTTTGATACTTATTTCTAAAAAGCAAAATGAGATGATGTCGAAGCAAGCAAGTAAACTTTCTGAAGAACAATCTGCTCATTGTAATACGCAAGTATCTGATGAATTTGTTAATAAACATCGTAAGTTTGATGATATAGTTGATAAATTTAACGGTGATAAAAGAGAAGCTATTAAATATATACTATTGAAAGGAACTACAGAAGAGATTAATTATTATACTTTTAATGAATTCACACATGAAGAAAAAGCCATGGCGTACGATATTCTTGCTGAGCTTCCAACGATAAAAGGTAGAGAACAAAAATTTAAAAATCCTTATGTTATATCACTGCTCTATTCAATATTAAAACTAATAATTATAAATGGTCTTCTTTTTTTGATTGTCATATTATTAGCCAAACACAAAATAAAGCTGTCTGATAAATGGATTGATATTTTAGCATATTCTATTCCCACTGCCTTTTGTTCAATGGTAGCTTTAGATGTTGGTCCAAAAATTGTTGATTGCTTTAGATATTGGAAAATAATTAGAAAAATCAAATCTTTATTGAATTATAAGAGCAAATAAATGTCATTTTGGTATTTATTCTGTGATAAATAATGTATACTGAAGTATCGCAGAAATCAGAATGGACAACTATAGGCTAATATTTAGTTACCAGTAGGACATAAGCGAAAGGTTCTATGTGTTGTCCCTACTTGTGGGCACTCCTGAGTGGCTCACCGGTAATACAGAATGGTAAGCTAATCGGTGCAATTACGCATGTTTTGGTCGACGACCCAACTACCGGCTATGCAATCTTTGCAGAGAATATGTTAGAAACGGCACAGGGTGTGGCAAGTGGAAATAAATTAAAAGATGCATCATAAACAAACGGGAGGGCGTGGAAGCCCTCCCCTACGATAAATCAATAGTGCTTTGTTTGTAGGGGAGGGTCTCTGTGCCCTCCCGTGTTTTTGTAAATATAAATTGCATTTGTAGGGAAGCGGCTTGACGCTCCCGTTTTACATATATACATAAAAATCTTGTCAAAAATTAAAGTCATAAAACGGGGAAAAACGGATATGATAACGGTGAAGGTGAAATTAGTGAATATTTATGATTTTAAAGCCGAAAAAAATGACGGTGAAGTTTTAGACTTCAGTGAGTTTAAAGGCAAAATCTTATTGATTGTCAATACCGCAACGGGTTGCGGCTTTACGCCTCAATATCAATCGCTTGAACGCCTATACCGAAAATACAAATCGGAGGGGTTTGAAATTCTTGATTTTCCCTGCGACCAATTCGGTCATCAGGCACCGGGTGATGACAGCGAAATTCATGAGTTTTGCACGGTCAAATACAAGACTTCTTTCCTCAGATTCAAAAAAACCGAAGTGAACGGAGAAAATGCGTCGCCTATTTGGAAATTTTTGAAAGAAAATTCGCCGCAAGAATTTATCAAGGGAACAAGTCATAAATTATCTATGAAAGCGGTCGAAAAAATGAGTGCGACCTATAAGAATAAAAATGATATTAAATGGAACTTCACAAAATTTTTATTAGACAAAAACGGAATGCCGGTGTTCAGATATTCACCGATTGAAAGCCCGGATATCATTGAAAAAGACCTTGAGGAATTGTTGGGTTAGGTGAGAGTATGTATGATACGATTATTATAGGTGCCGGTCCTGCCGGACTTACAAGCGCCATTTATTTACGGCGTGCCAACAAAAAAGTATTAGTGCTTGAATCAAAAGGATACGGCGGTCAGATTGCAAGTGCAGACAAGGTGGAAAATTATCCCGGTATTGCGGAGATTTCCGGTTATGAACTTGCGGAGAATCTCTATAAACAAGCCAAAAGTATGGGAGCCGAAATCAGATTTGAAACGGTAGAGTCGATTAGCAGTGACAAAACAGTTAAAACAAACAGCGGCACATATAAAGCCAAAACCGTAATCATTGCCAACGGTGCCGCAAAGCGAAAACTCAACTTGAAAAAAGAATCAGATTTTATCGGAAAAGGTGTTTCTTACTGTGCAACCTGCGACGGAAATTTTTTCAAAGGAAAAACGGTAACGGTTGTGGGAGGCGGAAATGCCGCTTTGGAAGACGCACTCTATCTTTCCGATGTGGCGAACAAGGTTTATGTCGTTCACCAATTCGATGAATTTAACGGAGAAGAAAAATACAGCGAAGATTTATCGCAAAAAGAAAATGTTTCTTTTTTAATGGGCTCTACTGTTACGGAAATTGACGGCAAAAACAAACTTGAAGTTGTTACCGTAACCGACCGAAACGGAACTGCACGGAAAATCGGCACCGACGGTCTGTTTATTGCCATAGGTCAGGAGCCGAAAAACGAGGCTTTTTCCAATGTGGTAAACCTTAATGACGCAGGATATATCAGGTGTGACCGAAGTGTTTATACAAAAACCGAGGGTATATTTGCCGCAGGCGATACCCGTGAAAAAGATTTGCGGCAACTCACTACCGCAGTAAGTGACGGCAGTTTGGCTGCAACCGCCGCAATAAAAAGTATGAAAGGATAAAAGTATATGAATATTACAGAAATCAATGACGGAAATTTTGAAGAAACAATTAAAAACAACGAGAAGGTTGTTTTGGACTGCTATGCTCCGTGGTGCAGTTCCTGCAAAATGTTTTATCCTGTTTTTGAGGAACTTTCAACCGAAGAAAACAAAATTAAATTTTGCAAAATCAATACCGACGAAAACCCCGATGTGTCCGACCGCTTTGGTATTATGTCAATTCCTACTGTTTTGGTTTTTGAAAACGGACAGCTTAAAAACCGTGAAACAGGTTTAAAAACAAAAGAAGAAATCAAAAAAATGTTCTGAACCTCGGTGTCTCAAACAAACTTAAAATAATCATAAAAAAGCAGGGTGGATTTGGATATAACATTCCGAATTGACCTTGTTCTTTTATGATCCCGAAAGGGCGGTTTTAAGGTTTCTTTCGGCTCATTACCGCGCAAGGCCTATACATAAATGACTTGTAAAAGACAATGATGTATGGTATATTATTAATATGGAGTTTTTGTGTCGGGGAGTTAAAAATGAATAAGGATACAGATTTAATCTCACTTGTTAAAAAAGTATACGAAAATGTAGATTACAGTATAGGGTATCCCGTTTGTCAATATCCTAATATGGCGGGTTTCGGGGAATGGTATACAAAAACCGGAATTTGCGATATTGCCATAAATAATGTCGGAAACCCTTATGATGACGAACAATATATTTTGAACTCTACTGCAATCGAACGCTATGTCATTGAAACCGTTGCACCGTGGTATGGTATCCCAAAAGGAAAAGAATGGGGTTTTGTTACCAACAGCGGAACAGACGGTAATATGCACGGAATATATTACGGTGCTAAAAAACTTCAAAAGGAAACGGGAATGCTTCCTGTTGTATATGTTTCAAAAGAAGCACATTATTCTTCTTTTCGTTTGTGCGATGTTCAAAACCTTGAAGTCAGACTTATCGATTATGACAAGCAGGGAAGTATGGATACCGAATCTTTAAGAAAAAATATTGACCCTGCAAGACCTGCACTTGTAATTGTTGCGATAGGCTCCACCTTTATGGGCGCTACCGATAATCAAGCCGAAATTCAAAAGGTGATTGACGATGTAAAGCCCGTAGCAGTTTACAGGCATCTTGATGCGGCACTGTTCGGTGGATATTTTCCGTTTACGGAATATAAGGACATTATCAGTATGGAAAAGCAGGGATATGATTCAATCGCAATAAGCGGACATAAGTTTTTCGGTATTGATGAGCCTTGCGGTTTGTTTTTGAGCCGTATGGATGTTCTTGAAGCACAAAAGGCATACAGTGTTCCGTATCTTCATAACAGTATGCCTCTTATAAATTGTTCAAGAAACGGATTAACTCCGCTTAAATTCTATTGGGTTTTAAAAAATATCGGGTTTGACGGTTTTAAGGACGAAGCCTATTCTATGCTTAAAAACACCGATTATCTTCAAAATAAATTGGACGAAATCGGTTATCCTGCCTGGCATATGCCATACAGCAATACAGTATTTTTCAAGCGTCCTGCAGAGTGGATAAGAAAAAAATATATGCTTGCGGACGGATATCATTCCGAATACGGCGGGGAATTAAGCCATGTTGTTGTTATGCAGCATGTAAAAGAAAATATTATTGATGAATTTATTGAAGATTTGATGTCGTCATTATAAATTTATGCGTTTTGAGAATTTGACATTTGGCGTAAATGAAAGGATATGTTGAACTTTTAAAAGCGAAAAACTTACATTATTTTATTGTTTGTAAATATTTTTTTATTTGGGAGATACCGATATGGATACAAAGCAGGAATCACTTAAAAAGCATTATGAATGGCAGGGCAAGATTGAGGTTGTGTCAAGAACACCCGTAACATCAAGCGAGGAATTATCTCTTGCCTACACTCCGGGTGTTGCTCAACCTTGCCTTGAAATTGAGAAAGATTACGATAAATCCTATGAGTTAACCCGTAGGCATAACCTTATTGCCGTTATAACCGACGGCTCTGCCGTTTTGGGACTCGGAAACATAGGTCCCGAAGCAGGAATGCCCGTTATGGAGGGCAAATGCGTTCTCTTTAAGGAGTTTGCAGGTGTTGATGCTTTCCCGATTTGTATAAGAAGTAATGATGTTGACGAACTTGTAAGAACTATTTATCTTATTTCTGGTTCTTTCGGCGGAATAAATCTTGAAGATATTGCGGCTCCCCGTTGCTTTGAAATAGAGAAGAAGTTAAAGGAAATCTGCGATATACCCGTATTTCACGATGACCAACACGGAACGGCAATAGTAGTAGCGGCGGCAATGCTTAACGCACTTAAAGTCGTTAAAAAGGATATTAAGGATATTAAATGTGTAATAAACGGCGCAGGTGCGGCAGGAACTGCTATAGGAGAGCATCTTTTAAAACTTGGCGTTAAAAATCTTGTTATGTGCGATAAATTCGGTGCAATATGCGAGGGTATGGAACTGACAGAGGCTCATCAAAAACTTGCAAAGAAAACTAACCCGAATCACGAGCAGGGAACACTTAAAGATGTTATTAAGAATGCCGATGTATTTATCGGTGTATCCGCACCTAATATGGTAACGAAAGAAATGGTTTCAACTATGGCAAAAGATGCGATAGTCTTTGCTATGGCTAACCCTACTCCCGAAATTATGCCCGATGAGGCGCTTGCAGGCGGTGCAAAGATAGTGGGAACGGGAAGAAGCGACTTTAATAACCAAATTAACAATGTTTTGGCATTTCCCGGTATTTTCAGAGGTGCTTTGGATGTGCGGGCAAGTGATATAAACGACGAAATGCAGATGGCGGCATCCTATGCCATAGCATCGCTTGTATCGGACGATGAACTTACACCCGAATACATACTGCCGAAAGCCTTTGACCGCCGTATAGCACCTACCGTTGCAAAGGCAGTAGCAGATGCGGCAATAAAAAGCGGTGTTGCAAGAATCAAATAACATTTGTTTAAAGATAAACAGCAATCAAAAGGACTTGTCTGAAACTATCCGAAGTAAAGTCCTTTTTCTTTTAAAATTTCCCGAAAATTGACATTTAAAGTTTGTTTTTTGTATTTACTTTTGGTTTTGGTTGTGTTATAATACTTCAAATAAATTGTGGTGGGTTTGTAACTGCCTTTTTACATGGGGTGATACCGTGAAATTCACAAAAAACAGTTCCGGATACGATTATTTAAAAGAGATAAAAGGCGGTGCCGAAAAAGAGGCAGACCAACTGAAAAATAAAATCTTAACTGCAAAAAACACCGAAGAAATTTACGATATAAGCGGTAAAAAATATTATATAAGCCGTGATATGTCACTAAAGGATATACCGAGCGAACTTAATTTCGGCGATGCCGTTCTTTTTGAGCGCGGCGGTCTTTGGCGTATAGCCTGGCATGAGGGACTTAATTTTCCCGAGGGCATTACAGTAGGCGCTTACGGTGTGGGGGATAAGCCCAAATTTTACGGCTCTGTTGATAATTATGCCGATAACTCAAAGTGGGAAAAAGTCGGCGAAAATCTGTATAAACATAATCTCCACGGCGGAAATGCCGGTATTATGGTGTTTGACGGTGTTGCGGCACTCGGCGTTAAAAAGTGGAATTTAGAGGATGTAAAATCCAACTACGATTTTTTCTACGAAGGCGGAACAGAAGACCTTTATTTTTATTATGAGGGTAACATTGGCGAGGACTTTAAGAGCATAGAAATAGGTCAAAGAGAGAATATAATTACCGTTAAATCTCACTGCACCGTTGATAATCTTTGCATCAAATATTCAGGCTCGCACGGTATTGTCGGCGATGCCGCATCAAAGGGTGTGACGGTTACAAACTGTGAAGTCGGTATGCTGGGCGGTTCTATGCAGTTCGGCACAACCCGTTTCGGCAACGGAATCGAACTTCAATTAGGCGCCGAAAATGCACTCATTAAAAACAATTATGTTTATCAGTGCTATGATGCAGGCATAACCTTCCAAAGTTGGACCAGTGCAGGTCTTGAATCTTTGTATCACGATATAGATATTTCCGAAAATCTGATTGAAAACTGTTGTTACGGTATTGAATATTTTACCACAAACAAAGATTTAAGCGGACTTTACAGTGAATATAAAAACATAAGTTTTAATGCCAATATTATTCGTTTTTCGGGTTATGAGTGGTCTGAACTTCAACGCCCTGACCCGTGGATGCGCTCTCATTTAAGGGGAGGCAACTGGGCTTATATGGACTATTGCGAAAATTTCCGTATAAGCGATAATATCTTTGATGTTTGCGATGCTTCAATGGTATTTTGGTGGTGGCACGATGAAACCAAAAACTTTATCCATCCTGAACCGCATCAAGGTCTTACGGTTGAAAATAATACTTTCTATCAAGGACTTACACCGGAAAAAAGGTGTATGACATTCCATAAAAATATCCCCGTCTACGCAAGCAACGAAGAAGAATTTATAAATGCGGTTAAACTTTTTGATAAAAATCCCAAAAAGACGGTTTGGTTTGAAAAATGATTATCGCAAGTTGCGGTATTTAGGTATAAATATACTATTTTAAAATAAAACAAGAGGTGTTTTTTAATGGCAACGGTAACTTTTAAAGCAGAGGATAATATTTTAACCCTTTATTTTAACGGAAGAATTGATTCTGCGAATGCGGCAAGTGTTGAGGCGGAAATTGATAAAATCAAGGCTGAAAATCCCTGCGAAAATGTGATTATTGATGCAGAAAATCTCGAATATATTTCGAGTGCGGGACTTCGTGTTGTTTTAAGACTTCGCAAGGACTGTCCGCAAATCAAACTTATAAATGTTTCAAGCGATGTTTATGAAGTTTTTGAAATGACCGGCTTTACCGAGATGATTACTATTGAAAAGGCTTACAGAAAATTATCGGTTGAGGGCTGTGAGGTTATCGGCAAAGGCGCTAACGGTGAGGTTTACCGTTTAGACCCCGATACAATTATCAAGGTTTACTTAAACCCCGACTGTTTGCCCGATATTCACCGTGAGCGCGAACTTGCAAGGCGTGCTTTTGTCTTGGGCATTCCCACCGCAATTCCTTACGATGTTGTTAAGGTCGGCGATTCTTACGGCTCGGTGTTTGAACTTTTAAACGCACAGTCATTTTCAAAAATACTTAACAAAGACCCGTCAAAGATTGACGAGGTTATTGATATGTATGTTGACCTGCTTAAAAAAATCCACTCCACAGAGGTTTTGCCGGAAGATATGCCCGATATGAAAGCGGTTGCACTTAATTGGGCTGATTTCTTAAAGGACTATTTACCCGAAGAAAAGTGGCAGAAGTTACATAATCTTGTTGAGGAAGTTCCGGTTTCGCACCGTATGATGCACGGCGACTACCACACCAAAAATGTTATGCTCCAAAACGGTGAGGTTTTGCTTATTGATATGGATACGCTTTGCCAAGGCGACCCGATATTTGAGTTTGCTTCGATTTTCAATGCTTACATAGGCTTTAATAAACTTACTCCCGAAGACGAGCCTTCATTCCTCGGAATTCCGAAAGACCTTTTAGAGCCGTTCTGGGAAAAGACAATTAAACTTTATTTTAATACGGACGATAAAGCATATCTTGACTCCGTTACCGATAAATCGGCACTTATAGGTTACACACGCCTTATGAGAAGACTTATAAGAAGAAACGGTCTTAACGATGAAAAGGGCAGAGAAAAGATAGCATTCTACAAACAGCAAATAGAAGAATTACTTGACCGTGTTGACACCCTTAAACTTTAATATTGAGTAATTATAATAACAAAATAGCCCGTCTTTTGACGGGCTATTTTATGCTTTAGAGTATTATTTTATTATTGCCTTTTATTCAGCCTTGTAAGAATTTCATTGTTTTGACAGATTATATGTCCCATACCGTATATAAGGAACAGGAAAATCAAGCCGATTATTGTGCCTACAACTACTATTCCTGCAGCTATTGCTATAAAGAGCGGGTCAAACGAAAAGATGAAGTATGCGCCGATGAAACTGATTACTATAACGGTAAAGCAAATTATGAATGCAAGACATTTGATTATCATACCTAAATTTTTGAAAATACCGTTACCGTATTTTTCAACATATTCACCCACATGCGAGGAAACATCATAACTTGATTTTGACGATGAGTTTATATCCTCAAATTCAACATCGTTTGAATCGGGGACATTCTTTTTTTCTTTACTCATTAGTTTTCAGTCCTTTCAATACCTATTTTAAGATTTTCACCGTTTATATCCCATTCTTTTACAAAACCGACGGGGGAAGCGGCGGTAAGGGAATCGCAAAGAGTATCGCCTACAATTTCACTGCTCATTTTAAGAGCGATATCGACTACCTTATCTGAGCCTTCAAGTGTTACTTTTATGTGGTCGGTAACATTGAAATCGGCATCCTTACGCATTGTCTGAATTTTGCTGACTATCTCACGGACAAAGCCTTCTTCGATAAGTTCCTCTGTAAGTTCGGTATCAATGGCAACGGTTATTCCGTTATCGCTTAAAGTAAAGAAACCTTCTTTTTGCTTCGTTTCGATAAGCAAATCTTCGGCTGTAAGTTCCACAATACCGTCGGCAAAGCTAAATGTAAGCAAACCTTTTTCGTCAAGTTCGGCTTTTGCGGCGTTGCCGTCAAGTTCTGAAAGTGCAGTGCGGATTTCGCCGAGCTGTTTGCCGTATTTGGGACCTACTGTTTTCAGCTGAGGCTTGAAGTTGTAGGAAACGAAATCGCCTACATTTTCGGTGAACGAAACTTTTTTGATGTTAAGTTCTTCACGGATAATATCGGTATAGAAATCTTCAAGTTTTTCTTCACATTTAACAAACATAGTGTTGAGCGGCTGTCTGTTCTTGAGGTTTGCACCGTTTCTTGAAGCGCGTCCCAAAACAACGATTTCGAGAACGGTATCCATCTTTGCTTCAAGTTCTTTGTCTATTTTGTTTTCCTCAACTACGGGGAAGTCGCACAAATGAACGGAAACGGGTGCATTCTTATCAACATTTCGGACAAGGTTTTGATAAATTGCCTCAGCCATAAACGGAATCATAGGCGCAGCGGTCAGAGCAGTTTTTGTAAGTGCAGTGTAGAGCGTCATATAAGCGGCAATCTTATCTTCGGTAAGTTCAAGTCCCCAATAGCGCTCGCGGCCGCGGCGGACATACCAGTTACTCATACCGTCAACAAATTCCTGAAGCGCACGGGCAGCCTCCGGAATACGGTAGTTTGCGAGGTTTTCATCAACATCCTTTATACAGGTATTGAGTTTTGAAAGCAACCACTTATCCATAACGGTAAGTTTGCAGTTTTCAAGGCTGTATTTGGTTGGGTCGAATTTATCAATTTCGGCATAAAGCACATAGAAAGCATAGGTGTTCCAAAGCGTTCCCATAAACTTGCGCTGACCTTCGGTAACAGCCTTGCCGTGAAATCTGTTAGGAAGCCAAGGTGCAGAGTTGGTATAGAAATACCAGCGAATTGCATCGGCGCCGTAACTTTGAAGTGCATCAAACGGGTCAACTGCATTGCCTTTTGATTTACTCATTTTTTGTCCGTTTTCGTCCTGAACATGACCTAAAACGATAACATTCTTATAGGGTGCTTTATTGAAAATCAAGGTCGAAATTGCGAGCAATGAATAGAACCAACCTCTTGTTTGGTCTACCGCTTCCGAGATAAAGTCGGCAGGGAACTGGGCTTCAAACAAGTCTTTGTTTTCAAAGGGATAATGATGCTGTGCAAAAGGCATTGAGCCTGAATCAAACCAACAGTCAATAACCTCGGGAACACGGTGCATTTCTTTTCCGCAGTGCGGACATTTAATCGTTACATTATCAATATACGGTCTGTGAAGTTCAATATCATCGGGACAGTTATCCGACATTGATTTTAACTCATCAATGGAGCCGATTGAGTGCATATGACCGCATTCGCAGGTCCATATATTAAGCGGAGTTCCCCAATATCTGTTACGGGAAATACCCCAGTCCTGAACATTTTTAAGCCAATCTCCGAAACGCCCCTTACCGATAGATTCGGGTATCCAATTTATAGTATCGTTGTTTCTTATAAGGTCGTCCTTCACATCGGTCATCTTGATAAACCAAGACTCTCTTGCGTAATAAATAAGCGGAGTATCACAACGCCAGCAGAACGGATAATCGTGCTCGAATTTCGGAGCGTCAAATAAAAGTCCTTGCTTGTCAAGGTCGGTTAAAACAAGCGGGTCGGCGTCCTTGACAAATTTTCCGGCATACGGAGTTTCTTCGGTTAATTCACCCTTGCCGTTAACAAACTGAACAAAGGGCAAATCATATTTTCTGCCAACCTTTGAGTCGTCCTCACCGAAAGCAGGGGCAATATGAACGATACCCGTGCCGTCTGACATGGTAACATATCCGTCGCAGGTAACATAGTGCGCCTTTTTGTGTTGCTTTTCCGCCTTTTCGCCGGCACATTTATACAAAGGCTCATATTCTTTGTATTCAAGTTCGGAGCCTTTAAATGTATTTAAAATCTCATACGCAGGTTTATCTTCACCTGCAAGTTTTGACAAAACCTTATCAAGTAAAGCGGTTGCCATATAGTATGTGTAACCGTCATTAGCCTTTACAAGTGCATACTCTTCTTCAGGGTTTACGCAAAGTGCAACATTTGAGGGGAGAGTCCACGGAGTAGTTGTCCAGGCAAGGAAGTAAGCATCTTCGCCCTTAACCTTAAAGCGAACAACAGCCGAGCGTTCCTTAACATTTTTATATCCCTGTGCTACTTCGTGCGAAGAAAGCGGAGTTCCGCAACGGGGGCAGTAGGGAACAATTTTGAAGCCCTTATAAAGAAGACCTTTATCGAATATCTGCTTTAAAGCCCACCATTCCGATTCAATGAAGTTGTTATCATAGGTAACATATGGGTTATCCATATCAGCCCAAAAGCCTACGGTTTTTGAGAAGTCTTCCCACATACCTTTATATTTCCAAACACTCTCTTTGCAGTGGTCGATAAACGGCTCAAGACCGTATTGTTCTATTTGCTCTTTGCCGTCAAGACCGAGCATTTTTTCAACTTCAAGTTCTACGGGAAGTCCGTGGGTGTCCCAACCTGCCTTACGGGGAACGGTGTAACCTTTCATAGTGCGGTAACGGGGAATCATATCCTTAATTACTCTTGTAAGCACATGACCTATATGCGGTTTGCCGTTTGCGGTGGGAGGGCCGTCATAAAACACATAAGGCTCGCCCTTCGGCTTTTCTTCAATACTTTTCTTGAAGATTTCTTCCTTATCCCAAAATTCCTTGATTTTCTTTTCCTGCTCAACAAAATTTGTGTTGGGCGAAATGCTCTCATACATAAAACTAACCTCTTTTAAAGAAATATCCCCTCATCCATAATAGGATAAGGGGAACTTTTTTAACCACCTATTACGAGGGACAAAATATCCCCGAGCCTTTTAACGAAGGCAAATCGGCGCATCTTAATCGGATAAACCTTTCGGAATTGCTGCTTGCGAGTGATTTTCACAAATAATGGGTGTATCGGGCTTGCACCGTCCCCGATTCGCTTAAAAACCGTAATTTATATGTTACTCTCTCGGTCAACGCATTTATTATTTTTAATAAATATACCATAAATAAAAATAAAAATCAAGTAATCGTTATAAAATAGTAAAATTCAGGCAAAAATAATTTTGAAACGGAGGAAATTTTATGAAAAAAAGAACGGCAATCAGGATAATATCGTTTGCGTTTGCGATAAGCGTAGTGGGTTTCGGTATGTTTTTAAGCGAAAAGCAGGTAACCAAAAAATACAAACTTATGGCGGAAAACGATATGGCGGAAAGTCTTAACGGACTTACTTCGTCTGTTGACAACATCACCGACACTCTAAACAAAGCGCTTTATCTTAAAAGCGGCAAAGACCTGAACAAAATGGCATCAAGACTTTATGCGGAGGGTGAACTCGGCAAAGAGGCACTAAGCAATCTGCCGGGAGGCAGCAGAAATTCCGGCACGCTTTATAAGTTTTTGTCGCAGGTCGGAAATTATGCCATGGCACTCTCAAATGCCGATGACAGCGACGAGGCACTAAGCAGTGAAACAACCGATAAATTGAGTAAACTTTTGGAAATTTCGGAAAAAATCAAAAAGGCAATAGAGGAAACGAATATAAGTTACGATAATTTAGAAGAATTTTCTTCCCTTATTGACCGCAAAACTGATAAAAATATTGATAAAAGCGTCCTTGCGACCTCGCTTGACAGCATAGAAGAAGATTTGAGCGATTACCCCACTTTAATCTATGACGGCCCGTTTTCCGACCATATTTTGAATAAAGAGCCTCTTATGGTTTCGGGCAAAAAAGTGTTTACTAAAGAGGAGTGCAGAAAAAAGGCGGAAAAGGTATTTTCTCTTAAAGCGAACTCACTTGAATATGACGGAACACAGGACGGCAAAATCGAATGTTACAGATTTAAAAATAACGATATAACCGTAACGCTTTCAAAGAAAGGCGGATATATCGTTTATATGAGAAAAAACCGAGATGTTTCGGAAAACAGACTTAACGGACTTAAAGCCGTGAATTACGCAAAAGAGTTTATGAAAAATTTAGGCGTAACAAATATGGTTGAAAACTACTATTTTTCGGACGAGGGAGTTTGCGTAATCAACTTTGCGTATGTTCAGAACGAAACGGTATGCTACACCGATTTAATTAAGGTGGGAGTGGCGCTTGATACGGGTGAAATAATGCTTTTTGAAAGTGCGGGTTATCTTACCAATCACACCGAAAGAGTCTTTGATTCTCCGAAAATTTCGGTTGGCGACGCACGCAAAAATGTAAGCAGTTTATTAAAGATAAAATCAAGTTCTCTTGCACTTATTCCCACCGATTCGGCAGGTGAAACAAGGTGTTATGAATTCTTGTGCGAGGGCAAAAACAATCAGGAAATTTTAGTTTATATCGGTTGTGAAAAAGGCGAAACCGAAAATGTGTTTATACTCGATAAATCGGACGCTGGCACTGTGGTTAAATAGAGTTTTTGAGTTCCCAAAAATACTTGCGTTCCGATTTCGGAAAATCGTCAAGAATGCCGTGCTCGGGGTCGTAAAATTTACCGTTTGCAAAAAGCGACCAATGCCAACATTTCGGCGTTTCAAGACTAAGCAGTGCAACATTCGGCAAATCATTTTTTGCGTTCGCTTGTTTTCTTTCGCCCAAAACGGTAATTCCGAGCGTATTTAAGGCGGTTTTCATATCTTTAAATGTTGTTTCTTTTTCTGTTCCCACAAGGCTGAAAACTTCTTTGAAATCAAGTCCCGAAAGCATGGAAATTACTGCTTGTCCGCATGCCAAGGGATTGATTTCAAATCTGTGTTTAATTTCATTTACAATAGGCATAATCTTCTCCTTAATGTATTAAAATTATACTAACATAAAATATTTTTAAAGTCAAATTGCATTAACTTCTAAAAAAATCTTGTTTTGTAAGCAGTTTTGTGGTATTATATATCTATCTATTGTTAAGGAGCAAGATTATGGCACTTGTAAAGTTTAAAAAGTTGAACGGTAATGCGATAGTTCCTACATACGGAACCGAGTTTTCCGCAGGTGCGGACCTTTATGCCTTGCTCGAAAATGAAAGTATTGTCATAAATAGCGGTGAAACCTGTCTTATTCATACGGGTATTGCTATGGAAATACCCGAAAATTTAGGCGGTTTTATATTCGCAAGAAGCGGACTTGCAACTAAAAAGGGTTTGGCTCCTGCAAATAAAGTCGGTGTGATTGACAGCGATTACAGGGGAGAAATTATGGTTCCGCTTTATAATCAGTCGGATAAACCGCAAACGGTGGAAAACGGCGAGAGAATCGCACAAATCGTTTTTTTACCGTTTGTTAAGGCTGAATTTGAAAGTGCCGAAAATCTTGAAGATTCGTCGAGAGGCGAGGGCGGTTTCGGCTCAACGGGGAAAAAATAACCGTTTAGGCTCATAAACGGTTTCATTAATATTGTTTTTTAGGAGGTTAATTTAATGTCAGAACCCAAGCAAAAAAAATCTTATGGGTATTCTGCAAAAAAGAATTTTTACAATCGCGCCGCACAAAAAAGTGCAACCAATGAAATTATAAATGACAGCGATGTAGCACAAAAATTCGAACGCAAAATGAATAATAAGACCAATAAATCGGGCGGTTACGGTAAAGGTAAACCAAAATACAGTCCAAAAACCCAAAAGGCTGTTTCGAACACAGTTAAATCTGTTAAGATAATGCCGCTCGGAGGTCTTGAAGAAATAGGAAAAAACATTACTCTTTATGAGTATGACGGCGAAATGATTTTGGTCGATTGCGGTATGAGTTTCCCTGATGAAGAAACACCGGGAATTGACATTGTAATACCCGATTTTTCCTATATTCTTGAATGTAAGGACAAAATTAAGGGACTTTTCATTACACACGGACACGAAGACCACATAGGTGCTATACCTTATCTTCTCCGTGAATTTAATGTTCCCATATATGCAACACGCCTTACAGTTGCGCTTATTGCGGAAAAACTTAAGGAGCACAAACTTCAAAATGATGCAAACCTGAATGTTGTAAGTGCGGGGTCAACCGTCAACTTGGGGAAATTCTCGGTTGAGTTTATTCATGTAAATCACTCGATTCCCGATTCGGTAGGCTTTGCCGTTTCTACTCCGGCAGGTGTTATAGTTCAAACGGGCGATTTTAAGATAGATACAACACCTATCGACTCTAAAATGATTGATTTATCACGCTTTGCGGAACTCGGCAGAAAGGGTGTTTTGGCACTCCTTGCAGATTCCACCAATGCGGAGCGTCAGGGCTTTACTCCGTCGGAACGGCTTGTGGGATATTCCTTTGAAAATCTTTTCGCAAAGGCGGAAGGACACCGAATCATAGTTGCCACATTTTCTTCAAACATTCACCGTATTCAGCAAATTATCAATCAAGCCGATATTTGCGGAAGAAAGGTTGCCGTTTCGGGCAGAAGTATGCTCAATGTTGTTAAGGTTGCTTCCGAACTCGGATATTTGAGCGTTCCCGAAGGTGTTTTAATCGAGATTGAAACGATTAAAAATTATCCCGACGAGCAAATTGTGGTTGTTACCACGGGCAGTCAGGGCGAGCCTTTATCGGCTCTTCACCGGATTGCTTTTTCGGAGCACAGGCAGGTGGATATTCATCCGGGCGATATGTTTATTATATCGGCAAACCCGATTCCCGGCAACGAAAAAACCGTCAGCCGTGTTGTTAACGAACTTGTTAAACGCGGCGCAAATGTTGTTTACGAAAAGATGTATGATGTTCATGTTTCGGGGCACGCCTGTCAGGAAGAACTCAAAATGATGCTCGGTATTGTAAAGCCCAAATATTTTATACCCGTTCACGGCGAACAAAAACATCTTTACAAACATTCTCTTTTGGCAAACGCCATGGGAATACCGAACGAGAATATCGTTATTGCCAATAACGGCACGGTTGTTGAAATATCCCAAAAGGGTGTTAATACTTCGGCTACCGTTCAGGCGGGAAGAGTATTGATAGACGGTCTCGGTATAGGCGATGTAGGCTCGATAGTTTTGCGTGACCGTAAGCATTTGGCTGAGGGCGGAATTATTGTTGTAACCGTTGTTGTTGACGGCACTACCCGCGAGGTTTTATCAAGACCGGAAATTGTTTCGAGAGGTTTTGTATTTGTTAAGGAATCGGAAGAACTTATGTTGCAAATCGAAAACGCCGTTTACGATATTTTAGAGGCTTGTTACCGAGAAAATATAAGCGATTGGAACATTTACAAAAACAGAATTAAAGACGGTGTTTCAAAATTCCTTTATAACAGAACACACAGAAGTCCGATGGTATTGCCGGTTATTGTTGAAATTTGATTTAATTGAGATAAAAAAGGGGTAAAACAGGATGAAAGTAATTTTACTTGCAGATGTAAAAGGAAAGGGCAAAAAGGGTGAACTTTGCAATGTGTCCGACGGATACGCGAGAAATTTCCTTTTCCCGAAAAATTTAGCAGTAGAGGCGGATAACGCCGCTATGAGCGAACTTAAAAGCAAGAATGAGTCAGCAGCACATCATAAGCAGGAAGAAATAAACGCAGCAAATGAAACGGCAAAGGAACTGAACGGCAAGTCGGTTACCTTGACCGCAAAAGCAGGTGCTTCGGGCAGGCTTTTCGGCAGTATCACTTCAAAGGAAATTGCCGAAGAGGTTGAAAAGCAGTTGGGAATTAAGATAGACCGCAAGAAAATGACGGTTGCGGATATTAAAAATTTCGGAGATTATACGGCTGAAATCAAACTTTATAACGGTATTTTCGCCAAAATCACCGTTAAGGTAACAGAATGATGAGCAGTGTGGATTTAAGTAACGAATTTTCAAGACAACCCTATTCGCTTGAAGCGGAACAGGCAATTTTGGGCTCGATAATTATTGACCCGAAATGCTTAAACGATGTTGCAATTTTAATTAAACCCGAATATTTTTATCTCCCTCAGCACCGTGATATTTATACTGCCGTTTCTACAATGTATGAGTTTAACAGGGTAATAGATTTTGTGTCATTACTCGAAACTTTAAAGAAAAACGATACATATGACGATGACGGCGGCAAAGCATATCTTACGCAACTTGCGCAGTGCGTTCCTTCTTCTGCAAATGTGCTTGAGTATGTTGCAATAGTCCGTGAAAGGTATTATGCGAGGGCACTTTTAGATGCCGCCAAAGATATCATCAAGGATATAGACGAAAATGTGCTTGATTCTTCAAAACTTCTTGACAGTGCCGAACAGCGCATTTACGAAATCCGTTCGGGCAGAGAGGTAAGCGGTCTTACGCACATAAAGCAGGTCATCGAAACCGAAACATACGACCGCCTTTCAAAAATGGTCGCTCCCGAAACCAAAGACGACTATATAGGCATACCTACGGGAATAAAAGACCTTGACCGTGTTATTACGGGACTTAATAAGTCAGACCTTATTATTTTGGGCGCGAGACCGGGTATGGGTAAAACGGCATTTGCGCTCAATGTAGCAAGAAATGTTGCTATGAATTCAAATAAAACGGTATGTTTTTTCTCGCTTGAAATGACGCGCGACCAACTTGCACAAAGACTTATTTCAAGCGAAGCGGCGATAAAGAGCGAAAAACTCCGCACAGCCGACCTTACTGATGATGATTGGACGCATATAGCCAAAGCAGGAGAGGAACTTTCAAAGGCGGAACTTTATTTTGACGAAACATCTACAATAACCGTTCCCGAGATGAAAGCAAAACTCCGCCGAATGAAGAAGGTTGACCTTGTTGTAATAGACTATTTAGGTCTTATGCATACACCCCGTCAGAATGATAACAGAGTTCAGGAAATATCCGAAATCACACGAAGCCTTAAAATAATGGCAAAGGAACTTAAAGTTCCCGTTATAGCCTGCGCTCAGCTTTCCCGTGCTACCGAGCAAAAGGGAAAATCGCATAAGCCTGCGCTTGCCGACCTGCGTGATTCAGGTTCAATCGAGCAGGACGCCGATATTGTTTTATTCCTTTACAGAGAAGGTTATTACGACGGTGAGAAAAACTCCGATGAGGACTTATCAGACCCGAATAAAGCAGAGTGTATAATCGCAAAAAACCGACACGGCGAAACTGGCTCGATAGATTTGTATTGGGACAGTAAATACACCCGCTATACAGGTGTTGATAAGACGAATAAACTATGAGTATTTCCGATAAAATCATAAAGGCAAACGAAATATTCGGTCTTTTTTCCGAAAATGACGAAATAACCGTTGCTCTTTCGGGCGGTGCCGATTCGGTTTGTCTTTTGCACGCGCTTAACGGTCTTAAAAGCGAGTTTAAGTTTTCGCTCAAAGCGGCTCATTTCAACCACGGAATAAGAGGAAAAGAGGCAGATGATGACGAGGAATTTGCGAGAAATCTCTGCAAAATGCTTGATATTCCGTTTGTAAGCGAAAAGGGCGATGTTCCGAAATTTGCAAAGGAAAAATCTTTAAGTCTTGAAACTGCCGCAAGAGAATTGCGATATGACTTTTTGAACCGTGTTTCAAACGGTAAAACGGCAACGGCACACACGGCGTCGGACAATCTTGAAACTATGATTTTCAATCTTTCAAGAGGTGCTTCGCTTGAAGGAATTAAGGGCATACCGCCGAAAAGAGATAACATAATCAGACCGATTATTCTTTGCGAAAGGCAGGAAATTGAAGATTACTGCAAGGAAAACGGACTTAAATTTGTTACAGATTCAACTAATCTTTTGTGCGATTGTTCGAGAAATTTAATAAGGCAGAAGATTATTCCCGTTTTAAAGGAAATTAACGAATCCTGCACCTTAAATGCTTCAAAACTTTCGTTGCTTTTAAATGAAGACTCAAACTATTTAAACGCTGTTGCAAAAGAAAAATTTTCAAAAATTTTTGACGGTGAAAGACTGAATTTAAAAGATTTCAGCAAAATCGACAAGGCGGTTGCAAACCGAATTATTGTTATGTTTTATAAGGAATATCTGGGTGCTTTGCCCGATAATTACCATATAGAAGAACTTTACAGTGTTTGCATAGGTAAACAAAAACGGACGAGCCTTTTTGACGATATTTGCGGTGAAAACGAGGGCGGATACCTTAAATTTTTGCACATTAAAGAGTCCGATGCCGAATTTAAAACCGAAATTTTAAAAATTTCGGCAGAGGAATTTTCTAAACGCAAAAAAATTCACGAATTGTTCTTAAATAACGCAATAGATTATGATAAAATAGCAGGTGAATTGAGAAAGGTCGGTAAGAACTCATCCGATTTAATAAAACTTGCTAATTCAAACTCAACAAAAACGGTAAAGAAACTGTTAACCGAAAAGAAAGTTCCGCTTAAAGAACGGAAAAATCTTCCTGTGTTTGCCGATGACGAGGGCATCGTTTGGTGCTTTAAGGTCGGCACTGCGGACAGAGTTAAGGTTGACGGCAAAACAAAAACCGTTTTATATTTTAAAACTGATAAATTAGGGGAGAATAATACTTATGATACCAAGTGATTTAGTGGAGAAAGTTCTTATAAGTGAGGAGGAACTCGCTGAAATTTGCAAGAATTTAGGTAAGCAGATTTCAAATGATTATGAGGGAAAAGACCTTTTGCTTGTAAGTGTATTAAAGGGCGCAGTTGTTTTTATGACCGATTTGCTTAAACAAATAACCTGCGACTGCCAAATTGATTTTATGTCTGTTTCTTCGTATTCGGGAACTAAAACCACAGGTGTTGTCAAGTTTAAAAAAGACCTTGATATCAATCCGGAGGGCAAGGATATACTTATAGTAGAGGATATATTGGACTCGGGTATCACTCTTGCATATTTAAAGGATGTTTTAAAGGGAAGAAATGCAAGAAGCATCAAGGTTTGCGCGCTTCTTGACAAGCCGGCGAACAGAAAAGCCGACATAAAAGCCGATTATGTCGGAAAGGTTATTCCCGATGAGTTTGTTTTGGGATACGGACTTGATTATTACGAAAAATACAGAAATCTCCCGTTTGTGGGAATTCTTTCGCCTAAATATTACGAAGAATAAGGTTAGGTTACGCATAAAAAGGAGTTTTTTAATTGAAGAAAAATCTGAAAAACATTTTGCTTTATATCGCAATTCCCATTGTTTTGATACTTTCGTTTGTTTTGGTTTCAAACATTGCAGGGAAAAGCGAAGAAACAAAATATTATGAAATTGTAGAAAAAATCATAAATAACGAGGTAAGTGAATTCAGTTTAAATCTTTATTCACGCGATTTGACCTATGTTTTAAGAGCCGACGGAAAAACTTATCATTACACCGTTGCTGACGCTTCTATGTTCTATAACGATGTAAACGATGCGGTTGCACTTAATAACGAAAACAACAAAAATACAAATAAGATTATTAAATACGACTATAAAAGCGGTTCTCAGGCTTCATTCATAATGAATTTGCTTCCCACAATCATTATGGTAGGCATTATGATTGTTTTCGGAATTTTCATTATGAAACGAATGAATTCCGCTATGGGTGCCGATAAAACCATGGGATTCGGAAAAGCGAAGGTAAAGAAGGCAGACGATAAAAAGAAAACCACCTTTGCCGATGTTGCCGGTGCCGATGAAGAAAAGGAAGAAATGGCGGAAATTGTTGATTTTCTTAAAAGCCCCAAAAAGTTTAACGAACTCGGTGCACGCATTCCGAAAGGTGTTTTGCTTGTGGGTCCTCCGGGAACAGGTAAAACTTTGCTTGCCCGTGCCGTTGCAGGTGAGGCAGGCGTGCCGTTTTTCTCAATTTCAGGCTCCGATTTCGTTGAGATGTTTGTAGGTGTGGGTGCTTCCCGTGTCCGTGATTTGTTCGGTGAAGCAAAGAAAAATGCACCCGCAATTATATTTATAGACGAAATTGATGCCGTAGGCCGTCAGCGCGGCGCAGGACTCGGCGGAGGACACGACGAAAGAGAGCAAACCCTCAATCAGTTGCTTGTTGAAATGGACGGTTTCGGCGAAAACGAGGGCGTAATCGTTATGGCGGCTACAAACCGACCGGACATTCTTGATAAGGCACTTTTGCGTCCCGGCAGATTTGACCGTCAGATTACGGTTAACTACCCCGATGTCAAGGGCAGAGAAGAAATTTTGAAGGTTCATTCAAGAGGAAAGCCGTTAGGCCCCGATGTTAACCTTGCAACCATTGCAAAATCAACCGCAGGTTTTACGGGTGCAGACCTTGAAAATCTTTTGAACGAGGCGGCACTTCTGACCGTTCGCAGTTCCAAAAAAGCAATCACTCAGGTTGAAATTGAGGAAGCAACTCTTAAGGTAATCGGCGGTCCCGAAAAGAAAAGTTGGGTTATTAAAGATTCCGAAAAGAAGAACACTGCTTATCACGAGGCAGGTCATGCAATTTTGGGATACTTCCTGCCGACACAGGACGAAATTCACTATATTACGGTTATTCCGAGAGGCAGGGCGTTAGGTCTTACCGTTTCGCTTCCCAATGAGGATAAATTTAATAAGTATAAGACCGAAATGGAAGAAGAAATTGTTATGCTTTTGGGCGGAAGAATTGCCGAAAAACTTTGCAATTCCGATATTTCGGCAGGTGCTTCAAACGACATTGAAAGAGCAACCAAACTTGCCCGTGATATGGTGGTAAAATACGGTATGAGCGAGGAACTCGGACCTATTCTTTACGGAAACTCTAACGATGAGGTGTTCTTAGGACGCGATTACGGTCATGTTGAAAATTGCTCAGAATCAGTTAACGCCTTAATTGATAAGGAAATTCACAGAATTATTACCGAAGCTTACGAAAAGGGAGAGAAAATTCTTTCCGAAAATATCCAAAAACTTCATATTGTTGCCCAAACACTCTTTGAAAAAGAGAAAATCGACGGTGACGAGTTTAAGGCGTTAATGGAACAGTAAATTTTAGGCAGTGCTTAACTTGGCACTGCCTTGTTTTTGTTGATTTTATTTCTGTTTTATATTAAAATATAATTATAATTTTAAAAATGTCGGGAGGCGGTTTGCTTGGAAAATTCAAAATTAAAAGAACTGAAACAAAAGGCAAACCGTCTGCCTAAAACTCCCGGCGTTTACATTATGAAAGATAAATCGGGAAATATTATCTATATCGGCAAGGCAAAGGCGCTCAAATCGAGGGTTACGCAGTATTTCGGCAGCGGAAACAACCATACCGAAAAGGTCAGGAAAATGGTGTCAAATGTAAATGATTTTGAGTATATTTTATGCGACAGTGAGTTTGAGGCGCTTGTGCTTGAATGTTCCCTTATCAAACAAAACCAACCGAAATATAACATTTTACTTAAAGACGACAAGGGATATCATTATATAAGAATTACCGATGAAAAATGGAAAAAAATCGAGATTTCAAATCAAGTTGATAAAAAAGGCGAATATATAGGCCCTTACTATTCCGGTTATGTTGTGCGTGAGACGGTTGACTGCGTAAACAAAATATTCAAATTACCCGATTGCAACCGAGCTTTTGATAAGCCTACAAAACCATGCCTGAATTTTCATATAGGAAAATGTTTCGCACCCTGCAAGGGTAATATTTCCCACGGTGATTATACAGATACTATAAATTCAGCCGTGCAGTTTATTAAAAACGGCGACGGTGCTTCGCTGATACCCGAACTTGAATCAAAAATGGAGAAAGCAGCCGAAAAACTTGATTTTGAATATGCCGCTAAATTAAGGGACAGAATAAGTGCAATAAGAAAACTGAATGATAAGCAAAAGGTTATAATGTGCACATACAAAAACCAAGATGTATTTGCATCATCGCTTTTGGGTGAGACGGCGTGTATTGGCGTAATAAATTTCCGCAACAGCCGACTTGCTGATAAAAATCATTATTTTATTGACGGTGTTTCGGATAAAAAAGCGTTTTACGGTGAGTTTCTTACGCAGTATTATGCCGATAAAACCGATATTCCGCCGAGAATTCTTATCGACAGTGCCTTTGAAGAATCTGCCGTGCTTTCAGATTGGCTTAAACAAAAATCGGGAAAGACGGTGAATTTTATAGTTCCGAAAGCAGGGGAACAACGGGAAATTATGGCTATGTGCCTTAATAATGCCGCACAAAACCTTTCGGAAAAGACAAAGTCTACGGGCAGAGAAATGTCGGCACTTAACGAACTATCAAAATATTTAGGTCTTAAAAATGTGCCGAGATATATAGAATCTTACGATATATCTCATACTTCGGGCGAAGAAAATGTTGCGGCAATGATAGTTTTTAAGGACGGTTTGCCTCTAAAACAAAACTATCGGCGTTTTAAAATCAAGTCTTTTTCGGGTGCTGACGATTACCGTTCCATGAGCGAAGTGTTGGAACGGCGCTTTTGCGAATATGAAAAAGGCGCGGACCCTGCGTTTAAGACACTGCCCGACCTTATTTTGCTTGACGGTGCGTTAGGTCAGATAAATGCGGTTTTGCCGGTTTTAAAAAGGCATAATCTCGATATACCCTTATTCGGTATGGTGAAAGATTCAAAGCACAAGACAAGGGCAATAGCATCGGGCGGAGGCGATATTTCAATAGGTTCCACACGGTCGGCTTTCGTGCTTGTGAATAAAATTCAGGAAGAAGTGCACCGCTTTGCAATTTCCTACCACAGAAATTTAAGAAGCAAGAGTATGTTTAATTCCGAACTCCTTAAAATTGAGGGAATAGGCAAAGAAAAGGCGAAAGCACTGATTTTAAACTTCAAAACAATCGAAAATATAAAAAATGCAGATTTATCCGAACTTATGACCGTAAAGGGAATAAACGAGGTCAACGCAAAAAGGGTATACAATTATTTTCACGATTGATTAAATGGTGAATATTAAAATTTATTTATGCTAAAAAAATTAAAAGGACTGCACTCACATCCTTTTTTCGGAAATGATTGCAGTCCTTTTGAATTTGACTGTTTTTTTACAGTCTTTATTTAATGTTTAATTAACTTTTTCTTTTGAGAATGCTAAAAAAGTCAACTATAACTCCTATTCCGCAAAATCCGCAGGTTAAAAGATATAAAATTCCGGTTCCAATTTTTTTCTCATAAAAACGGTGCACACCGAAAACTCCGAAAAAGAGACATAACAGTAATGCTATCCATTTGTTTTTTTCACCTGGTGCTTTTTCGCCGTAATCAATTACGGTTGACATATTTACATATTCTGATGCCTCAGATTCGGACATTAACTGATTGTTTACTATTGTTTTAAGTCCTTTAAGTTTTACCTCTATAAGCAAAACATCATTGTTTCCGAATTCTAAATTTCCGCTAAGACTTGTGTTGGTTCCGTTAACAATCGAATTTGTGACACCTTCAATAAAACTGCCATCGCCTACCGATGTGGCTCTTTGTAACTTTGAAACAGTTGTTGCATCAATGTGATGCGACCCTCCGCCAATCTTAATACAGCGTGGATATTTACCGGAAACGGTTAATTCTTTGCCACCGTCCACACTAATATACAGCGGTGATACATCTATGTCACCATAAATAATTATTTTCGCCATATTCATACCTTCTTTCTTAAAATGTTAATACTTGACACCTTAATTTAATATTTAGTATCAATAAGTGCCGTAAACTGTATGTATCCCCAAATATCGCTTTTATTTAACGATATTTTTTATTGAAAACCAACCCCCCTTAAAATAAAAAAGTGCGCCAACAAAAGTCAGCACACCGGAAAATGCCGACTCCTATTGTTGTCACACAATTTAACAAACACGGATATTTTACCTAATTCGTCAAAAACAGAATCAGCATTTTTACATAATTCATTTTTGACGCAAAAGTGTAAAATATCCCTACATAAAAATATAGATACCACTTAATTTGTTTATTAAAATGTGTGACAAGGTTAGTATAGCATATAGTCCGAAAAATTGCAATTATATTTTTATTTGAAAAAATCAAATCTTCGACAAATTGATTATAATAAAAAAATATTGCCAAATTGAAGAAAATTTGTTAAAATTATAATGTAGATAAAAAATAGATTAGAGGTAGTTTTATGTCTATTCAATTGGAAACTGTTAAATCGGGTGACACTGTTGCCGTTATGAAAACAAATATGGGTGAAATCGAAATTAAGTTATTTCCGAAAGAAGCACCCAAAACCGTAGAGAATTTTATTACTCATTCAAAAAACGGTTATTATAACGGTCTTATTTTTCACCGCATAATCAAAGACTTTATGATTCAGGGCGGAGACCCTACGGGAACCGGTATGGGCGGTGAGTCTATATGGGGCGAAAGTTTTAACGATGAGTTTCATAAAGACCTTCATAATATCCGCGGTGCGCTCTCTATGGCGAATGCAGGGCCGAATACAAACGGAAGTCAGTTCTTTATTGTTGAGGCTTCGTCTGCTCCGCAGAATATGATTTCCGAAATGGAAGGTATGCCCGAATATTTCCCCGAAGATATTGTGGAAGAATACAAGAAAAACGGCGGAACTCCGTGGCTTGACTATCATCACACTGTTTTCGGTCAGGTCATTAAGGGTATGGAAACGGTAGAAAAAATCGCATCGGTAAAGGTCGGTGCAAACGATAAGCCTTTAAATGATGTGGTTATTGAAAATATTGAAATTATTACAAAGTAAAAAGGAGTATTTAAAATGAAAGGTATTATTCTTGCAGGAGGAAGCGGAACAAGACTTTATCCGCTTACTATGGTTACTTCAAAGCAACTTCTTCCGGTTTACGATAAACCGATGATTTATTATCCGCTTTCAACACTTATGCTTGCGGGTATCCGTGATATTCTTATTATTTCAACTCCCACCGATTTGCCGAATTTTGAGCGTCTTTTGGGAGACGGCTCCAATTTCGGAATAAATCTTTCTTATAAGGTTCAGCCCTCGCCCGACGGTCTTGCTCAGGCTTTCTTGTTGGGTGAAGAATTTATTGACGGCGATTCCTGTGCTATGGTATTGGGTGACAACATTTTCTACGGAAGCGGTCTTAAAAACCATCTAAAAGAGGCGGCAAGCCGCGAAAACGGCGCTACTGTGTTCGGATATTATGTTGAAGACCCCGAGCGTTTCGGCATTGTTGAGTTTGATAAGGACGGAAAGGCGATTTCCATTGAAGAAAAACCGCAAAATCCGAAATCAAACTACTGTGTAACGGGACTTTATTTTTATGACAACAGAGTTGTTGAAATGGCTAAAAAGGTTAAGCCTTCGGCGAGAGGCGAACTCGAAATAACCGACCTTAATAAATTGTATCTTGAGGACGGCTCGCTCAATGTTGTTACATTAGGCACGGGCTATGCGTGGCTTGATACCGGCACAATGGACGCTTTAAGCGAGGCTACTGAATTTGTCAAAGTGGTTGAAAACCGTCAGGGTGTTATGGTATCGGCGGTTGAAGAAATTGCGTATTTAAACGGTTGGATAGACAAGAAAAAGTTGCTTGAATCTGCTGAAAAATACGGAAAATCTCCCTACGGCAAACATTTAAAAAGAGTTGCTGACGGTAAATACCGCTATTGATATGCCGAAAATCAGTGTAATAGTTCCGGTTTTCAATGTATCAAAATATTTAAAACAGTGCGTTGAGTCGATACTTAATCAGTCGTTCGGCGATTTTGAATTACTGCTTATAAATGACGGCTCTACCGATAACAGCGAAGAAATTTGCAAATCTTTTAAAGATGCACGGATAAAGTATTTTAAAAAGGAAAACGGCGGTCTTTCTTCGGCAAGAAATGTAGGAATTGATAATTCGCAAGGCGAGTATATCGCTTTTGTCGACAGTGATGACTATGTTGACCGTGATTTTCTCGAATTCTCGCTTAAAACAATCGAAAGTAAAAAATGCGATGTAGTTCTTTGCGGATATTACATTCAAAGTGATAATAAGGCAATTAAAAATAATTGCAACAGCGGTTTTTACACTACCGAGCAATTAAATGAGGCGATAGTTGAATTAAAGTGCAAAAACCTCATAGACCCGTCTTGGAACAAGTTGTATACCGCCTCAGTTATCAAAGATAATGATTTACGGTTTGCCGAGGGCGAGATTTTTGAAGATACCGATTTTAATTTAAGGCTTTTAAAATTCAAGCCGTCGTTTTTTGTGAGTGACAGGTGTTTTTATCATTATGTTCAGCACAAAGGGAGCATAACAAAAAAGTATAACAAAGATAAACTTGATATTCTCAAAAAGCGTTCAAAACTTTTAAAAGAGGTAACACACGGAGCCGAAAAATACTGCGATTTTTATTATATTAAAAATGTTTTTTCCTCGGTGATAGACGCATTTTTATCTCTTAAAAAAAGCGAGATAACGGCGATTATTTCTAAAGAAATAAATGATAAAGATTTTAAAGAGTGCGCTTTAAATGCCGGGTTTGGCGGTTTGGATTCAAAAGTAATAATATTTGTCGCAAGAACTTTTAATGTTAGCTTAATTTACACATTTTGCAAATTTTGTTTTGTTTTAAAATACAAATTCCAAAAACTGTTTTTGAGGGTGAAGTAGTTGGTATCTGTTGCGATAGCTTCGTATAACGGTGAAAAATATATCGAAAAACTGTTAAACAGCGTTCTTAACCAAACTGTGCCGGTTGACGAGGTTATTATCTGCGATGACTGTTCTGCCGATAAAACCGCCCAAATCTGCAATTCGTTTATCGAAAAAAACGGTCTTGATAATTGGCATTTTTTTGAGAATGAAGCAAACAAAGGCTACTGTCTTAATTTTTACGGTGCAATAGATAAATGCAGAGGAGATTATATCTTTATTTGCGACCAGGACGATGAGTGGTTGCCCGAAAAGGCGGAGTGTATGGTAAGAACTTTAAAGGAAAATTCCGATATTAAAGTTCTTGCTTCAAGGTATGATGTGATTGACTCTGATTCCGTAAAAATAGAAAATTCGGGTGTTACTTATTTGGGTGATAAGTTTGACGGCTCGATTGATTATTTAACTGCCGAAAGTTTTATCGGGTGCTCTTATGTAAGAGGCTTCAGTCTTTGCATCAAATCCGAAATCAAAGAGTATATTAAGCCTATAAATCTTAACGATTTGCTTTCGCACGACTGGCTTTTTTGCCTGATAGGATGTTTAAAGGGCAAAACTGCGGTGCTTAACAAAATACTCACGCACTACCGTTACCATCTTGATAATGTTTCGCTTTCCGCTATGAACAAAGAAAACCGTGTAAGAAGCAAGAGCAAGAGAATAAACGGACTTATGCAGTCGGTAGAGGGACACACCTATATTGCGGAACTTTCCGACGATGAAAACTTTAAAAAGCAGGCGCTCGAATTTGCCGAGTTTGAAAATAAGCGTATAAAGTTTTTGAAAACCAAAAACATATTTTTGTATGCAAAACTTTTCTTTTCGCTAAAGCAGTATAATCGCTACTATAAGGGTAAAGGAATCCGTGTATATTTAGGTGATTTTGCATACGCATATAAAAAATAATTGCAATAAGACTGTCTTTTCGGCAGTCTTTAATTATAATGTGTCAAAAACGACACACTTAAGTTGGTATAATGGCAAAAAGGAGGAATTTTAAAATGCTTAACTTTATTTTGGGACGTGCTTCAAGCGGAAAAACTTACACCGTTTTAAACCGCATAAAAGAGGCGGTATTATCCGATAAAAGCCCTGTTCTTATAGTGCCCGAACAGTTTTCTTTTGAAAGTGAAAAAGCGATTTTGAATATGCTCGGCGATACACTTGCTTCTAAAGTGTCGGTTTTGCCGTTTACAAGAATTTATGAAACGGTAGGCAGAATAAAGGGCGGTATTTGCGGGAAAACACTTTCTAATGCCGATAAACTTATACTTATGTCAAGAAGTATTGCTTCGGTTTCAGATGAACTTTGCCTTTGGGGCAGGTATGCAAAATCGGTTTCTTTTGCCGAAAATATGATAAAAACCATTGATGAATTTAAATATAACGCTGTTTCTTCCGATGATTTAAGAAATCAGGCAAATTTGCAAAAAAGCAAAAAACTCTGTGATAAACTGAATGATACGGCGCTTATTTTTGATACATACGAGGCTTTTTTGGGGACTAATTTTACCGACCCGTCCGACTATATGGATAAACTTTATTATATGCTCGAAGACTGTGATTTTTTCGGGGATAAAACCGTGTTTTTTGACGGTTTTAAAAGTTTTTCGGGGCAGCAGTTTAAGATTATAGACCGCATAATCGCAAAAGCAAATGATGTTACTTTTGCGCTTATTGACGATATTGAGGACAAAAGACCTTTATGTCTTCTTCAAAATATCCGTAAAATCGAAGATAAAATAAGGAGAATGGCTAAATCTCATAATGTTTCCGAAAATACTCCCGTATATTTAAGCGAAAAACATTATTTGTCGGAAGACTTAAAGGCTTTTGAAGAATGTATGTTTAACGGTATTTATAAGTCGGATATAAAGATGCCGAATGTTACGGTTTGCAGGGCGGAAAGTATATATGACGAAGCCGAGTGGACTGCGCGAAACATAAAGCGAATTATGCGTGAAAACGGTGCAAGATTTGATGACTTTGTCGTTATTGCAAGGGACGCCGAGACTTATGAAGATGCATTAAATATTTCCTGCAAGCGAAATAAAGTTAAATGTTTTATAGATAAAAAATTTCCTATAATTTCAATGCCCGTTTCGGCTGCGGTTTTATCGGCAATAGCGTATGCTCAAAACACGACCGCCAAAAACATACTTAAATTTCATAAATCGGGCATATCTTTACTCTCGGTTGACGAGATTTGCGCCATTGAAAATTATATATACATTTGGAATTTAACCGCCAAAGATTTTGAACGGGAATGGGATATGAATCCCTTGGGACTTACCGACCGCGAAGATGAAAATTCCGCTGAAAAACTAAAAAAACTCAATAAAATCAGGGAAAAATCTGTATTACATCTTAAAGAATTCAAGAAGAACTTTAAAGGCACTCCCAAAGAAAGGGCAGGTGCCGTTGTCAAACTGCTCGAAAATGCAAATGCAAAGTCTGCTTTTACTTCTCTTTACAATGATTATATAAAGGACTCAAAGGAAGATTTCGCCGCACTCATTTTAAAATCTTATTCCGAATTTATGTCGGTTCTTGACAGCATTATAAAATGCTATCCCGATACGGATATTTCGTCGGCAGATTTTTTCGATGCGCTCAATTCATCGCTTAAATTTGCAACAGTAGGGGTAACTCCGCAAACTTTAGATGAGGTAACTTTCGGCTCGGCTGAGCGAATAAGACCTGCAAGACCTAAGTATGCGTTTGTTCTCGGTGTGAATGCAGGAATTTTTCCGAAAATTTCAAAATCTTCGGGACTTTTCACCCTTACGGAATTATCAAATTTAAAGGACGCAGGTCTTGACATACCCGATAAAACGGTAGACGAAGCCTTTAACGAAGAACTTTTGATTTACAGTAATATTTGCTGTGCTTCCGAAAAGGTGTTTATTTCGTATTCGGAAACTTTGCCCGACGGCAGTTCGGCAGAAGCCGCCGCATTCTTAAATGAAATTTGCAAAAATATGCAGGTAAATACTGTGTTTGAGCCTGATAAACTTTTGTATGAAAACCTACCCGAAACCGAGGAGTCGGCATTTTTGGAGTATTGCAAGCGAAAAGAGGAGTCCGGCTTTGAGGCGCAAACCATAAAAAGTGCGCTTGAAAGTTTAAAAACGGCAGGGAAGATAGAGGCGTATGCCGAAAATATAACGGCGCAAAATGCAAGGTTATCGCCCGATACTGCAAAAAAACTTTACGGTAAAAGTATTTATATGTCGCCTACAAAGTTTGATAATTACAACCGCTGTAAGTTTATGTTCTTTTGCAAAAACGCTTTGAAGGCTTCAAAACTCTATCCTGCCGATTTTAATGTTATGCAAAGAGGAACGCTCGTTCACTATGTTTTGCAAAGGATAATTGAAATTTACGGAAAAAATATATCGCTTTTAAGCGAAGGTGAAATTTCCGAAAATGTGGATAAACTTACAAACGAATATCTTGACGGTATTAAGGGGTATAGAGAGGTTGAAACACCGCGCTCAAAGTATCTTGTCAGCACTATGACGCGTTCGCTTAAATATGTTGTGGCAAGGCTTGCATCGGAGTTTTCGCAAAGTGATTTTGAGCCTAAAGCCTGTGAACTTGTAATAGGCAGTGACGGTGATATTCCCGAAATCAAAGTTGACCTTAAAAACGATAATAAACTGCTTTTAGGCGGTGTTATAGACAGACTTGACACATATAAAGGATATGTCCGCATAGTTGATTACAAGACGGGCTCGAGAAATTTCAGACTGCCTGATGTTCTTTTCGGTCAAAATATGCAGATGCTTTTGTATCTGTATACGGTTGTGAAATCGGGTAATTTCGGCGATACACCGGCAGGGATACTTTATATGAAAGCCCAAAGGGTAAAGGACGGAACTGTGTCCGAACGCAGAATGAACGGACTTTTACTTGCCGACAGTGACTCTGTAATTGCAATGGATAAGGAAAATAAGGGTGAGTTTGTGCCTAAATACAATGAGGCAAAACCCTCCGATTCTTATTTGATAAAAGAAGATTACGAGAGTGTATTTGAGTTTATTGATAAGAAACTCAAATCTGTGGGTAATGATATATTTGACGGGCTTATAGGTGCCGAGCCGATTGACGGGATAGACAGTCCTGCCTGTAAATACTGTGATTTTAAGTCGGTTTGCCGAATAAGTGAGGACTTAATTAAATGTGTTCCCAAAATGGCAAACGGCGAGGTTATAAATTTAATGAAGGGGGAAACGGAAAATGGCTGATATAGAATTTACAAAAGACCAGCAAAATGCAATAGATGCCAAGGGCGGAATACTTGTTTCTGCGGCGGCAGGTTCGGGAAAAACCGCCGTTTTAACCGAGCGTGTAATAAAAAAAATCACCGATAAAGAAAACCCCGTTTCCGCCGACAAACTTTTAATTGTTACCTTTACGAATGCGGCGGCGGCTGAAATGAGGTCAAGAATAGAAAAGCGGTTATTTGAAAAATGCACCGAAAACCCCGCCGATACATACTTAATAAGGCAAAAGCATTTAATAGGCAATGCCGATATTTGCACCATTGATTCTTTTTGCATAAATTTAGTGCGTGAAAATTTTGAAAAATGCGGTGTTTCGCCCGATTTTAAGGTGTCGGACGGAAGTGATTTAAGTGCTTTTGCCGATGAAATCAAGACCGAAATTATAGATAATTGTATAAAGGAAAATTCCGATGCATTTCAAAAGTTGCTTGAAATCACATCTTGCGAATACGATGATTTTCAGTTAAAGGAACTTATAGAGGATATTTATTTATACAGTCGTCAAATTCCGTTCCCCGATAGATTTCTTGACGGTTTTGTAAAGCCGTATAAAACTGAATTTAACGAAAATCATTTATGGTATATTTATTCAAAAGGAATAATAGAAGAATACAGTTTGGCATTGTCTTACCATTTAAAATTTATGGCTGATGCCGTGCCGTATCTTGAAAGAGATTTGGAAAAATGCAATGATGACTTGCAGAAATTCTTAATTTGGTATAATGAGTTTTGTGAAAGTCTTACTGATTTTAATTGGGATAATGTAAGAAAAACGGTCTATTCTTTTTTGCCCGAAAGTATTCGTTTAAGCACTAAAAACGGTTTCGGAGAAACTTATAAGTCGGAAAGAAAGTCGGTTTTATCGTATATAGAAAGTTTAAAAACACTGCTCAGCGATGATGTGCGCCGTATTGATGAGTTTAATGCGGAACTTTTGCCGAGTATCGAACTTTTAATTGACCTTGTAAAAGAGTATGATTCAAAACTTTTTGCAAAATTCAATGAGGAAAACACCCTTGCATTTTACCATACAGAACAGTTGGCGCTTAATGTTTTGTGTTCTTTGAACGAAAACGGAGAAATTTGTGAAAACGAAGATGCCAAACAGTATCTTTCAAAATATGAAGAGGTTATGGTTGATGAGTTTCAGGATGTAAACGATTTACAGAATTTGCTCTTTGATATTTTGTCGGCGAACACAAAGAAACTCTTTGTTGTTGGTGATATTAAGCAAAGCATCTACAGATTCAGAGGCTCAAATCTTAATAATTTTCTTTCTAAAAAGCAGTCTTATGTTCCTTTTGATACCGCCAATGAAAGTGATAACAAAAAAATCATTCTTTCGGATAATTTCAGAAGCCGAAAGGGTATTTGCGATTTTGTGAATTTTACTTTTTCGCTTCTTATGAACGAAAACACGGGAAGTATAGTCTATAATGAAGAAGAAAGACTTAACTTTGCCGCAAAATACCCCGAAAGCGATGAAGTTTGCAATGAACTTTTGGTGGTAGATAAAGGCGACGCAGATGAAAACACGCTTTATGAATATGAATGTCTTGCCATCGCAAAATATATAAAAGATTTAATTAAAGACGGCTTTTGTGTTTCTGCCGACTCAAAAACAAAGCGAAAAGCAGGTTACGGTGATATTTGCATTTTGCTTGATAAGGTTGCAAACAAGGCACCCGTTCTTGTAAAAGTTTTAAGCGAAAACGGAATACCCGTTTCCTTTTCCAACGGCTCTTTCGGTGATTCTGCGGAAGTTTCGCTTATACTTTCACTGCTTACCGTTCTCGAAAATCCTGCGAAAGATGTTGAACTTTTAACCGTTATGATGTCGCCTTTGTTTTCTTTTACAGCCGACGAAATGGCTGTTATGCGTGCAAACAAAAGGGAGGGCGACATATACGGCACTGTTGTTTTTGCCGCTGAAAACGGCGATGAAAAAGCAAAGAAATTCATAAAGAAATTAGCCGATTTAAGAAACGAAACGGTACTTTTGCCGCTTGATAAACTTATTATCAAGTTGATTTATGATTTCGGACTTTTGTCGGTAGTTTCATCTATGCCCAACGGAAAACAGCGCCGTGCAAATCTTTTATCGCTTTCGCATTATGCAAGTGATTTCAAGTATTCCTCTGTCGGTGATTTTGCAGATTATATTTCGTCGCTCTCGCTGTCGGGCGCAAAAAAGGAGATAAGCAAACCTGATTTTGTAACGGTTATGTCTATGCATAAATCAAAAGGCCTGCAGTTTCCGATATGTATTTTATCCGATTTGTCTTCAAGAATAAATGCTTCCGATTCGTATTCAAGGGTTGTCTTTGAGGACAGTTTGGGAATAGGTTTTAAGTATTATGATGAGAGCGAAGAACTGTATACCGAAAATTTAGGTAAAAAGATTATTTCAAAGAAAATTTATGGTGATAATTTGCAGGAAAAAATGCGTCTTCTTTATGTTGCCGAAACAAGAGCCAAAGAAAAGCTTGTCTTGGTAACGGCGCTTAAAAATTCCGAAAAAACATTGACACGAATATCCGAAAAACTGTCGAAAGGCAAAATAGACCCGTATTTTATTAAGTCGGCTTCCACGCTCGGCGATATGGTTTTGGCGGTTTGCCTTTTGCACCCTGACTGTTCGGCTTTGAGAAATCTTGCCGATATTAAAACAACTCTTGCGGATACAAACAGTAAAATATCGGTTAAAATAAACGATTGTGCTTTTGAAAGCGATGATAAAGAGGACGAAGTTCAAAATGTTTTGCCAGACCTTGAATTATCAAAACAAATTGCCGAAAACATAAGTTATGTTTACCCCTTTGAAGAACTTTCAAAAATCATTTCAAAAACATCGGTTTCGGCGGTGGCGGAAGAAAGCGGAAACGAAGAATTTATGTTTAACGAGCGTCCTTCGTTTATGAATGCCGGAGGTTTGTCCTCGAGCGAAAGAGGAACCGCAATGCACACCGTAATGGAGTTTATTGAATTTGCGGAAAATGTTGATGTTAATTCGGAAATCGAAAGGCTTACGGAGTGGCAGTATATAACACAAGAACAGGCTGATTCGCTCGACATAGAAAAATTAAACAGTTTCTTTGGCACTGCCCTTTATAAAAGAATACTCAATTCTTCGCTTGTTAAAAGGGAAATGCGCTTTTTAACAGAACTTCCGGCAAATAAGATAGACGGCAGTGTGAGCGAAAAATTTGCCGATACTCCGGTTATGGTGCAGGGTGCCGTTGATTTGCTTTTTGTTGAAGATGATAAACTTGTTATAGTTGATTTTAAGACCGACAGAAACAAGGACGAAACCGCGCTAAAATCGGCATACGGCGAACAACTTTCAATTTATTCAAATGCCTGCGCCAAGATAATGAATATTCCCGTAAAAGAAAAAATAATATATTCTTTTCCTCTTTCAAAAGAGATTAAACTTGATTGAACTTTTTATTATTTAATCTTCTGTAACCTTAAAAAATCAGTAAAATAGGGGGCTGTGACGAAATAGAAATTTCGTTGCAGCCCCATGTTTTTGATAAAAAGGTTGTAAAAAAGTTAATAACTTTCAAAAATCGCCTAAAAATGTGTACAACTCTCACAGCAGCACAGATTTTGTGTTGCTGTATTTTCTGTTTTATTCGATTTTGGTCGGTTTAAGCCGTAAGTTTTTTGAACAACTGCGTTCCGGTGCGGTTTTGTTGAATCTTTGAATGGTATTTGTTAATATTGTAAGCCATCGCAATCAGCAGAATCTCGGTCTTTACTTTCTTGTTTCCTCTAAGTAAAAACTGTCTGAAACCGTAGTTTTGTTTTACGGTACCGAATGCTCCCTCGGACTGTATGGAACGATTCATCCTTAACAATATACCTTTTTCGCTTGTTATTCTTTCAAGCGATTGTTTTCTTTGTTCTATGAATTTCTTTGAAACCTGCATTTTTCGGTTTCCTTTGGATTTCGTGCATTTCTTTTTATACGGACAGCCGCTACAATCTTCACACTCATAATAGGTGATTATGCTTTCATATTTAGATTTGCTCTCTCTGATTCCGGTATAGGTTGCTTTTAATTTTTTTCCGTTTTGGCAAGTGTATTCATCAAGAATTTCATCATATTGCATATTCTCTCGCAGTGCCATATTACTCTTGAATTTCTTTGTCTTTGACCGTTCATAGTTTTGCGGCTTTATGTAACATTCTGTATTGCAATTCTCAAAGTATGTATAATTTTCTTCGCTTTCATATCCTGCATCACAAGTCACATCTTTGTAGATTATATTATTATCTTTCATATCGTCAAGTAACGGTATTAAACATAATTGGTCGCTTCTTTCCGATGATACCGATACTCCCGTTATATACTCTCCCTCTACACCGAATTGGATATTATATCCCGGCTTTAACTGACTGTTTCTCATATGGTCTTCTTTCATGTGCATAAAGGTTGCATCCGGATCGGTTTTTGAAAAACTGTTTCTGCCGTTAAATGTTCCTTGATAATTTTCGTATTTTATCTTTCTTGCAAGCATACTTTCAAGTTCTTCTATATCCCTTTGTATCTGTGTTTTCCGTTTCCCTCTGCCGTGTACATATTCTCCCGTAAACTGTTCTTTTAAGGCAGAATACACCTGTTCCGGTTCTTTAAAAAGAAAACCGTAAGCATTGCTTATTTCGGCTACTCGCTTTTCAAGTTTGCTTAAAAGTCGGGTTTCATATTTCGTGGTACTCTTTTTCCATACGAATGTATATTTGTTCGCATTGGCTTCTAATTTAGTGCCGTCTACAAACAAATGCTCATACTCTATTTCTTTAATGCTTTTCAGTTTGTTCACCAAGCCGTAAAACAGCTCTTCACTGCAATACGGCAGTCTTTCACTCCGAAACTCGCTGATGCGTTTGTAATTCGGTGCCGGTGCTCCGTTTAACAGCCATATGAAGTTTATATCTCTTTTACAAGCTCGCTCGATATCTCTGCTTGAATAGATTCCCTCCATATTTGCATACAGTGGTATTTTCAGCATTGTTGCAGGATTATTTGCTACCTTTCGACCGCGGCGTTTATATGCTCCAAACAGACTTCTTAAATCCATCTCCTCAACCATTTCTTCTAAGAGCCGCACGCTGTCGTTGGCTGGAATTTCTCTTTCTGCAAATTCTTCTGAAATTAACAGTTGCACATTCCGGTTAAATGTTCTATAATTGTTTTCGGTTAATTGTTCTTTTTTCATAACTCAATTATACCAAAAAAGAAGTGCTTATGCCATACTTTTCAGTACGGTTCGGCACTTCTTTTTTATTATTTTTGGACTGCTATTTCGTCACAGCCCCTTATCATTATATTATTTATGGTAGGTTGAGCCTTCGTTTATCATAAAAGCCCGATATATCTGTTCCGAAATCATAACCCTGAAAAGTTGGTGGGGAAAGGTCATTTTTGAAAGGGAAAGTTTGAAATCGGATTTTTCTTTTATTCTTTCGCTTAAACCGTAAGAACTGCCGACGATAAAACAAATATTTTTACCTTTTGAAGAAAGGTCGGCAAACTTTTCGGAAAATTCTTCGCTTGTTAACTGTTTGCCCTCTATACACAGTGAAAAAACATAACTGTCTTTCGGCAGGCTTTTCTCTATCAGTTCACATTCCTTTAAAAGCGCAGTTTCGATTTGTGATTTTGAGGGTTTATCGGGCAAAACTACGGGTGAGAGTTCGGCAATTTCAAAACTGCAAAATCTTGAAAGGCGTTTTTTGTATTCGGCAAGTGCCGAGCGAAGATAATCTTCTTTTAATTTTCCCATTGCAATAATTTTTATCTTAATCAAAATCCGATTCCTCCGTTTGAATGCGGGGACGCAATTTTAAGTATGTAATCACGGTTTTCCTTTGCACCTATCAAAGAAAGCGAAGATATGGCGGTGCTGTGTGCCAAAAGGGGAGTATTGTTGTTTTGACTTAAATGTCCGAGTATAATTCTCGTTGTTCCGCTTTTTAAAAGTTCGGGCAAAAACTCCGAACACGCAGTATTTGAAAGATGACCTTTATCAGATAGTATTCTCGTCTTTAAGGCTGCGTTATACGGCCCGTTTTTGAGCATTGTAATATCGTGGTTTGATTCGAGCAAAACTACATTTGAGCCTAAAATACCGTTCTTTGCGTCTTCGGTTAAAATTCCCGTATCGGTGCATACCGAAACCTTTTCGCCGCTTTCTGCCGTAAATGAGTATCCGCTTGAGCCTGAACAGTCATGGCTTGTTTGAAAACGGGAAACCGAAATGCCGTCAACATTTATAAGCGAACTTTCGGCATCAATTACCGTTGCATCTTGTGGTATAAAATTATTCTTTATAAGCGTGCTTAAAGTTTTTGAAGAAGCAACAACGGGTATATTGTTATTCTTCAAAAAGATTTTAAGACCGCCTATGTGGTCGCTGTGCTCATGTGTGATAAATATTGCCTTGATTTTTGATAAATCACCGCCCGACTCATTAAGTGCCGTCAAAAAAGACTTATACGAACAACCTATATCTACAAGCACTGCGGTATCATTTGAGGCAATATAAGTGCAGTTTGCTTTTGAGCCGCTGAAAAGCGGACAAATTCTTGACATACCCTCGCTGTTCCTTTCATAAAAATATAGTGTGGCAAATAAAATGCCACACTTTAAAAACTTTTAAGCATTTTTGGAAATTCTTAATTCTTCGTGGTCGTCCACACGGACAATATCGGCACCGAGAGCGCGTAACTTTTCGGCTAAGTTTTCATATCCCCGGTCGATATGTTCTATATCTTCAACGGTTGTTTCACCGTTTGCCATAAGTCCTGCAATAATCATAGCGGCACCTGCACGCAGGTCAACCGATTTAACCGGTGCCGGCTTTAGTTTTTCGATACCGGAGATTACGGCGGTTTTACCGTCAACCTGAATATCGGCACCCATAAGCATTAACTGCTCTACATATCTGAAACGGTTGTCCCAAACGCCTTCGGTAACAATACTTGTTCCGTCTGCAATAGAAAGCAGGGTTGCAAACTGAGGCTGCATATCGGTCGGAAATCCCGGGTGCGGCATTGTTTTGACATTGCACTTTTTGGGACGCTTCGTCATAATTACACGAACAGATTCATCGTTTTCAATTACAGTTGCGCCGATTTCTTCGAGTTTTGCGGCGATAGACTCTAAATGTTTCGGTATAACATTATCAATAGTTACATCACCGAGAGTGGCGGCGGCGGCAACCATATAAGTTCCTGCTTCGATTTGGTCGGGAATGATGCTGTAAGAAGCACCGTGAAGATGAGAAACACCGCGGATTTTAATAACACCTGTTCCGGCACCCATAATATCCGCACCCATTGAGTTTAAGAAGTTTGCAAGGTCAACAATATGAGGCTCTCTTGCAGCATTTTCAATAACGGTAAGGCCTTTTGCCTTTGCGGCGGCAAGCATAATATTTATAGTAGCGCCTACCGAAACAACATCTAAATATATAGAACAACCGAGAAGGGCACGGGCTTTCGCATCGACCATACCGTTTTCGATAATTACTTTAGTTCCCAAAGCCTCGAAACCTTTTATATGCTGGTCAATCGGGCGAACACCGAAATCACAACCGCCGGGAGGCGAAATTCGTGCCTTGCAACCTCTGCCGAGCAGTGCGCCTAAAAAGTAACTTGAAGCACGCATACCTTGTGAAATTTCCTTTGAAAGAACAAAAGAATTTGCAGTTCTCGGATCGATTTCGACGGTAGATTTATTTATGGGCTTGATTTTTGCTCCTAAAAATGCAAGTGCTTTAAGTGAGGAAGAAACATCGGATATTTCGGGCAAATTTTCGATAATACAAGGCTCGTCGGCAAGTAAAACAGCCGGTAAAATAGCAACTGCGGCATTTTTTGCACCGCCTATTTTAACGGTGCCTTTAAGACGCTTTCCTCCGTTAATTACAAACTTCTCCAAAATATCACTTCCTTTTATTTAAAATCTCAATATATAATCAACCTTGATTTTCGCTTATTATCTTGTTACTTTCGGAATGTTTTGAATGACGGCGCAAATTTTTATTGCTGAAAAAATGCGCTAAAAATACTATTACGAAAATTCCGTTTGAAAAGAAAAGTGCAAAAGTATCTATTCCGTTATGAAGAGTTCCGATTTTACCCGATACATACAGCAATAAATTCGGAATGGCAAAGGTTTCGCTGAAAATTGCCGACAACATTCCGAAAAACAGTAATTTTTTATGGATATTTTTATTATCGTCAATATTATTTGCAAGTTTTGCAAAATTAAGCATAAAAATAATCGTTGCAAGAGAAGCGAAAATCATCAAAATATTTTCGGAAATAATAGGCATTTTTGATATTTCAACATACGAAAACAAAGAATAGATAAGCCAAAAAACCGCAGGAGCAATATATGTTATTCTTTTAAGATGGTATGAAGTGAAATATCTTAAACCATACAAAAACATAAAAACCGCACAAAGGGTGAAAATTGCGATATAAATCAATTTTGAAAACGGAAATGTATAAGCGACATCAGACCTATGATTTGAATATGCAGAAAAAGCAAGTGTCAGTGTATACAAAAATGCCGAAGCGGAAATATCAATTTTAGGTCTCGGTGTTCTGAAAGGACATCTTTTAATGAGAAAAGCCAAACATGAAACACAAACGATTGCGATAATTTCTATTATAAAATATAACTTTGAACGGTCGCTTAAAAAAAGTCCCGTTTCGGAATCTACCGAATAGAAAAGAGAGAACATTCTTGAAACAACCGAGAAAAACAATGTAATATAAAACGCGGAGAATATATACTTACATTTCATAAAATTACTCCAAGCCAGAAAATAAATTATATGAACACATATATAATTATTTTATATAAAATATGCCAAAAAGTCAACAAAAAACGATAGCGATAAGGAAAAAATTATGAAAAAATTTTTAATTGTAACGGTGTGCGCTTTTTTTATTATGACGGTTTTGCCCGTAATCTGCGTTAAAAGCGAGGTGAACGGCAAAGTTTTAACGGTAAGCACGCAAAAAATCAAAGAAAAAGCCACCGCAAAAACAAAAACTCAAGATTATTTGAATATTAAAATAACCGAAAGCGGAAAGATTGAAAAAATATCCGTAAAAGATTATCTTTTCGGGTGTGTGGCAAGCGAAATGCCGATAAATTATGAAAGCGAAGCACTGAAAGCACAGTGTATTGCCGCCCATACTTTTGCTTTGAGAAGAAAAGAAAACAGTAAAAACAATTATGATATCACTGATGATTACAGGGTTGACCAATGCTATATGGGAAAGAAAAAAATAAAGGAAAAATGGGGCGAAAACTGGGATGAAAATTCAAAAAAATTAGAGAAAATAATAAATGAAACCAAAGATTTTATTTTAACCTATGACGGAAAAACCGCACTGACAGTTTATCATGCGGTATCGAACGGAAAAACCTTAAATTCAAGCGAGGTTTGGGGAAATGATTTGCCGTATCTCACCTCGGTTGACAGTTCATTTGATAGGTTGTGCGACAGTTATAAAACGCAAAAAACGGTCTCGTTTTCCGAATTCAAAAAGATTTTTGAAAAGGCGGAAAAGTTGACCGGTTTTAAAATCGAAAAAACCAAAAACGGCAGGGTAGAATATGTTGATTTTTCAAGCGTTAAAATAAACGGCTCAGATATTGCCGAAAAGTTAAATCTGCGTTCTTCAAGTTTTGATATTAAGAACGAAAATGAGAATTTGGTTTTCACTGTTTACGGTTACGGACACGGCGTAGGAATGAGTCAAAACGGTGCAAATTATATGGCAAAAAACGGCAGTGATTTTAAAGAAATTCTCTTTCACTATTATAAGGGTTGCAAATTGAAAAAAATCAGTTGACCGTTTCCTTTTTGTATGATAATTTCAGCATTATCGGTGTCATAAGCGCAGCAAAAACAACGCAAAGAACAATGGCAGGTAAAATCTTTTCGTCGATGTATCCCGACGAGATGCCCTTTTGTGCTACCATCAAAGCGACTTCACCCCTTGCCACCATTCCCACACCCACTTTAAATGAGTCGGGAGTATTCATTTTGCAAATTCTTGCGGCGGCACCGCAGCCGATGATTTTGGAAATAACGGCGGCAACAATAAGCGCAAGAGCAAACAGCAAAATTTTCGGCGTAATACCGCTTATGTTGGTGCGAAGTCCTATTCCCGCAAAGAATACAGGTGAAAATATCAAATACGATGCAACCGTGATTTTCTTTGCAACATACTGTCGCATATCGGTAAGGTTACACAAAATAACACCTGCAAAATATGCACCGGTTATATCGGCAACGCCGAAGAAATACTCTGCCGAAAACGCCATAAGAAAGCAAAATGCAAGTGCCCAAATTGATATTCTGCGAGTCTTTGCGTGATTTACCGAAATCTTTTTGAAAATTTTATACACAACAAAACCGATTATCAAAGTAAATACGAAGAATAAAACAATTTTTAAAGATACAACGGCAGGTTTTACCGATTTATCGCCTATACCGGTTAAGATGCTTAAAACTATAATGCCTATTATATCATCAATAATTGCGGCAGAAAGAAGGGTAGCCCCTACTTTTGTCTTTAATTTACCCATTTCATTTAAGGTTTCTACCGTTATGCTTACCGAAGTGGCGGCAAATACAACACCGACAAACGATGCCTTCATAAGCGAATCGAAATCAAATGATTTTCCGAAGAAAATGAGGTATGTTCCGCCGCAAAAAACAATCGGAACAAAAACACCCATAAGGGCAATAAGACACGCCGCCGGACCTGTGTGTTTGAGTTCGTTTAAGTCGGTATCAATACCCGCCAAAAACATAAGAAGTATTACACCTATTTCGGCGGTTTTTATCAAAAACTCGCTTTCATTTAAAATTCCGAAACAACTCGGTCCCAACAGTATTCCCGCAACAAGCGCACCTACTACCTGCGGTAAATGCACCTTAACGGTTATAAGACCTAATAATTTGGTGAAAAGTAAAATAAGTGCCAATGCAAGCAAAAATGTGTAGTCCAAAGTGAGTTCTTCTTTCTTAAACAATATAAGGGAACACCCTTTTTAGAGATGTTCCCTTTAATAAAAATATTTTATGCGTGATATAATTTTTTGGTTTGATATTTGGGCTCGCAGGTCATATTAACGCCTAATTTTCTGAAGGTTTGTTCGTCAACACGGGCGAGAATTACGGTGGAATGTGCCTCGAGACCTTTGAGTTTGTCTACCTGTTCAAGTGCTTTTTTTGCTATATCGCTTGTGGCGGCGCAAATTGAGAGGGCAATCAGAAGTTCGTCGATGTGAAGACGGGGGTTGTGGTTGCCCAATATCTCGGTTTTCATTTTCTGAACCGGCTCAATAATGGTGGGTGAAAGTAAATCAATATCGTCGGGAATACCTGCCAATTCCTTAAGCGCATTAAGAAGCATAGACGATGATGAACCTAAAAGCGAAGATGTTTTTCCGGTGATAATTCTGCCGTCCGGAAGTTCTATTGCCGTTGCAGGATTACCGGTGAGTTCAGCCTTATTGTTTGCCGCTTTTACAACCGGTCTGTCTTCAATACTTATTTTAAGTTGGTTCATAAGAATTTCGATTTTTGTAACTTCCGATTGTTCACCGAGTCCTTGACGCACATTATCAAGTGCGGCGTAATATCTTCTTATGATTTCTTGGTTTGCCGCATCTATACAGGCGGCATCGTCGGAAATTGCAAAACCTGCCATATTAACGCCCATATCGGTAGGACTGTTATATGGCGATTTTCCGAGTATTTTCTCCATCATAGCGTTAAGAACGGGGAATATTTCAATATCTCTGTTGTAGTTAACCGCTTTTTTACCGTATGCTTCAAGGTGGAACGGGTCAAGCATATTTACATCGTTAAGGTCGGCAGTTGCCGCCTCATAGGCAACATTTACCGGATGCTTAAGCGGGATACTCCAAATCGGGAAAGTCTCGAATTTTGCATATCCTGCCTCTATACCTCTTTTGTGCTCGTGGTAAAGCTGAGAAAGACAGGTTGCCATTTTACCGCTTCCGGGTCCCGGCGCAGTAACCACAACCAACTTCCGTGTAGTTTCAATATAATCGTTTTTTCCGAAACCTTCGTCGCTTACGATAAGCGGAATATTTGAGGGGTAATCGGCAATGGGGTAGTGGCGGTAGGTTTTAACACCTAAACTGTTAAGACGGTTTTCAAAAGCAACTGCGGAGGGCTGTCCCGTAAATCTTGTTATTACAACACTGCCGACAAAAAGACCTATACCTCTGAAAGCGTCAATAAGTCTTAATGTGTCAAGGTCATAGGTAATACCAAGGTCGCCTCTGCGCTTGTTCTTTTCAATGGCATCGGCATTTATTGCTATTACTATTTCGGCATCGTCTTTAAGTTCAAGAAGCATCTTTACTTTAGAGTCGGGTGCAAAACCGGGCAAAACTCTCGAAGCGTGAAAATCATCGAAAAGTTTACCCCCGAACTCCATATAAAGTTTATCGCCGAACATAGCAATTCTGTCTCTGATGTTTTGCGATTGAAGTCTTATGTATTTTTCGTTGTCAAAACCTGTTTTTTTCATAAACCCACCTTATTTATATAATGAAATACCCCAATATACAGTATAATAATTAAAAATAATACTGCTTACACAACAATATATTATATCAAAACACATATTGAGTTTCAAGTATTTTTTAATGGAAATTCAAAGAAATTGCACTTTGAATATATAAGCAGTTGGCAATTATGAAAAACAAAATATATTTTTCTTGACAAACACACTTGTTATGGTATAATAGTTTTTGCGCTATGGTGGATGTAGCTTAGTTGGTTAAAGCGCCGGTTTGTGGCACCGGAGACCGTGGGTTCGAGTCCCATCTTCCACCCCAGCCGAAAGGCAAAAACGAATAATATCCGTTCATATTAAGAGTTCTTGGTATACACCATACCGAGATTTTTTTGAATATTGGGGTGTCGTCAAGCGGTAAGACACAGCACTTTGACTGCTGCATTCGTGAGTTCGAATCTCGCCACCCCAGCCAACAAAAACGCACTTTTGTCTACCAAGACAAAGTGCGTTTTTTGAATGATGTTTGCCTTCGGCAAATGATGTTACCTACGGTAATGATGTGTGCTTCGCACATGATGTGCCTGTGGGCGTGGGCATGACACATCACACACTTTTGCTTTGCTAAAACATCACTGCGAGTGAAACGAGCAATATCACTTTACATAAATATTTAACTGTGTTATAATACGGTTGAGGTGATTATTATATGATTAAACACGGCTTAAACATTCGTAACGAGAGGGAAGAAGACTATAAAACCGTTGAAAATTTAGTGCGTGAAAGTTTTTGGAATGTTTACCGTCCCGGATGTCTTGAACACTATGTCCTTAAATGTTTGAGAGATGACAGGGATTTCGTAAAAGAACTTGATTTTGTTATGGAAAAGGACGGCAAAATAATAGGTCAAAATGTTTTTGTGCGTGCTGAGATAAAGGCTGATAACGGAGAAATTATACCTATAATGACTATGGGACCTATATGCATAACTCCGGAATTAAAGCGAAAAGGCTACGGAAAAACACTTCTTGATTATTCACTTGAAAAAGCCGAAGAATTCGGCTGCGGAGCCGTTTGTTTTGAGGGAAATATAGATTTTTACGGCAAAAGCGGTTTCAAGTTTGCGAGCGAATATAATATTCGTTATCACGGACTTGCCGAAGGTGAAGATTCCTCATTCTTTTTGTGCAAAGAACTGAAAAAAGGATACCTTGACAGCGTCACGGGAGAATACCAAACTCCGAAAGCGTATTTTGTATGCGAAGAAAACGCCGAAGATTTTGAAAAATACGATGCAACATTTCCGAAAAAGGAAAAATTAAAACTACCCGGACAACTTTTTTGATATGAAATACATTTTTTTAATTGAAATAATAGGCACTGTTGCTTTCGCAATTTCAGGTGCCAATTTGGCGATAGAAAAGAAAATGGATATTTTCGGTGTTGCCTTTTTAAGCGTTACCACATCGGTTGGCGGCGGAATGATAAGAGATATTATTATGGGCATTACTCCGCCCGTTGCCTTTCAGAAACCATACTACGCTATGATTTCCGTAGTTGTCGCGATTATTGTTTTTATACCGAAAATAAGAAAATATTTTCAAAACAAGGATAATTTGATTTTGCTTGTTATGGATACTCTCGGTTTGGGGATTTTTACCGTTGTGGGAACAAGCACGGGAATGAAATCGGGCAATGTGTTTTTAGCGGTGTTTGTCGGTATGATGACCGGTGTGGGCGGCGGAATACTGAGAGATTTGTTTGCGGGTGAAAAGCCATATATTTTTGTCCGCCATTTTTACGCCTGCGCTTCAATTATCGGAGCAACAGTCACCGCGGTGCTTTGGAATTGGAACAATGCCGCCGCTATGATTTCCGGCGCATCGGCGGTAATCATTCTCCGTTTGCTTGCCGCACGCTACAAATGGAATTTGCCAAAAGCATAATTTGAATTTTTTTAAAATATTACATAGTGAAAGACCGTATCAATGGAATTTATCCACAGACACGGTCTTTTTTGTTTAGGTATTATTAAACGAAATTGATTTTTTATTTAAATATAAATTTATTGCTCGTTTAAATATTTATCGGCTTCTATAAAAGCGCCTGCGGTCCAACCCATCATAGGCGGCATGGTTGCCTTCTTATCAGAGGTTTCGCCGGCAATATCGGTGCCGCCGGTTACCACATTGTATTTTTCCCAAAGGTTATTGTTTTTAAGGAAATTTGTTTCAACCAAATCAACATATTTTTTTGCTATGCGTTTTGCGTCTTCAACATAACCGTAGCGGTCAAGCGCACGGATAACAATATTATGAAGGGGAGCCCAACCGTTCGGATACTGCCACTGATATCTGTATTTATCGGAATCAAACATTTTTTCGGTTACGGCAACACCGTATTCGGTTTCAAGGCGTTTAAGATTGTTTTTTAATGCTTGGGCTTGTTCTTCGGTTACAATACCGAGCAACATCGGGTAGTATGATGCACAGGTAAATTTATCGCTGATTTTATTATTTACAAAATCATAATCGTAGAAAATACCGTCTTTAACAAGGTATTTATTCATTAGATTTTTACGGTTTTCGGCCTTTTGGAGCCATTCGTCTTTACCGTCGGTGTCGAGAATTTCCGAAAACTTTGCCATATTGATTTCAAAAGCATATAAAAGTGCGTTTAATTCGACGCTTACAAAGTCCTCAATGTGAAAATCAAAACGGGGGTTTATATCCCATCCGCTTTCACAAATAGCAACATATTGCCACGAAAGTTTTTCGTCGGTTATGTTTTCGGGACGGGAGCCTATGCGGTTAAGAAAACCCTTAAACATACACTCATCTGTCGCCATTTTTCTGTTACCCGTATATTGATTAAGCCCTATCGGAGTCATTCTTTCGTTTTGCCAGAATGAATATTCTTTTTCAAGCACTCCGAATGCGGTTTTAAGCCAATCTTTATCATTTGTGGCAGTGTAAATATCATCGACCATCATCGACAAAAAAGGAGGTTGCGAATTGTGAAGATAAAATGTTCTGTTGCCGTTCGGCATAAAACCATGCTGATTTATGAGGTAAAACATATTTTCGACGTTGTTTTTTGCCTGTTCTGTTAAACCCGAAATGATAAGACCGCGGTTTAAAAAGTAGGTATCCCAATAATACATTTCCTGAAAATGGTCTGAAATACTCGGAACATTGTAGGGCTTTGGAAGTCCCATTAAAGTTCCGTTTCCCTCGGGGTTGTATCGGACTGTTTTCGGAAAGTTTTCGGTAATGTATTTTTTTAAAATAGGATTCATAGCAAAAACTCCTTGAAAGTTACTAAATACATTATAACTGCTGTAAACAAATTGTCAATGAGGCAAAGGCAAATTTTGAAAAAAGTGCGGCAATATTTATTATATATAATATATGCCTTAATTTGTTGACAAAACATAGTGTATGTGTTAAAATATAACGAATGATTATGCTGGATATTTGCGCGTAATTGCTTTTGGCGTTTTGCATAAATAAACAGTTTAAAGGATGATTAAATGGCTTTCAGGGATACTAAAAAATTCAATCGTTTTAAGGACAGGGTATGGCTTTCTTCGCCGACTATGCACGGCGAAGAACTTAAATATGTAACCGAAGCGTATGAAACGAATTGGATGTCTACAATAGGGGAAAACATTAACCTGATTGAAGACAAAATTTCCAAAAAAATCGGAAAGAAGTATGCTGTTGCACTTTCTTCCGGCACTTCTGCTTTGCATCTTGCTGTCAAAATTGCAGGTGTAAAGAAAGGCGACAAGATCTTTTGCTCCGATATGACATTTGCGGCAACCGTTAATCCGATAGTTTATGAGGGTGCCGAGCCCATTTTCATTGATACCGATTACGCTAACTGGAATATGGACGCAAAGGCTTTAAAAAATGCTTTTGAGTTATACGACGGTGTAAAGTTTGTTATGGTTGCAAATCTTTACGGTGTTCCGGCTGATCTCAGTGAGATAAAAGCAATTTGTGAAGAAAACGGCGCGGTTTTGATAGAAGATGCCGCAGAATCTTTCGGCGCCACATACAACGGCAAACCTGCCGGTTCGTTCGGTGATGTGGGAGTCATAAGTTTTAACGGAAATAAGATTATCACCGGCTCTTCGGGCGGAATGTTTTTGACCGATTCAAAGAGCGAAGCGGACAAGGTTCGCAAGTGGTCTACACAGTCAAGGGACAATGCTCCTTGGTATCAACATACCGAACTCGGTTACAACTACCGTATGAGTAATGTTATTGCCGGTGTAGTCAGAGGACAAGTCCCGTATTTAGAAGAACATATCTCACAGAAGAAAGCAATTTATGAACGATACAGGGAGGGCTTTAAAAATCTTCCCGTTAAGATGAATCCCTTTAGCCCCGAAAACACAGTGCCAAACTATTGGCTTTCGTGTATGATAATTGATAAATCTGCAATGGCGAAGCAAACGAGAACAGACAACGAGGCTTCTTATGTTGCGGAAAACGGAAAAAGCTGTCCTACCGAGATACTTGAGACTTTTGCAAAGTATAACATCGAGGGCAGACCTATCTGGAAACCTATGCATTTGCAACCGATATACAAAAACTGTGCTTTTGTTACGGCTGACGGTATAAGCGATAACGGTGCCGATATATTTGAGCGCGGTCTTTGTTTGCCGAGTGATAACAAAATGACTCCTGAAGTTCAGGATATTGTTATTGAACTTGTCAAGGCTTGTTTTAATTGAATGGAGGATAAATATTGAAATCCGCAGTTAAAAGTAAGAATGCGGCACAAAACGGTAAATCAGGAATTTATCCAAAATACATAAAGCGTTTTTTTGATATTATTTGTTCCCTTTTGGCTATAACCGTTTTTTGTTGGCTTTACTTGATAATAGCAATTTTGGTTAAAATAAATCTCGGAAGCCCCATTGTGTTTAAGCAGGAGCGGCCGGGCAAAAATGAAAAAATATTCAAATTGTATAAATTCCGCACAATGACTGATGAGCGTGACGGAAACGGTAATCTTTTGCCTGATGAAAAGCGAATTACAAAATTCGGCAGATGGCTCAGAGGTTCTTCGCTTGATGAACTGCCCGAAGCATTTAATATTTTGAAGGGTGATATGAGTGTTGTCGGTCCCCGTCCGCAGCTTGTCAGGGATATGGTGTTTATGACGCAGGACCAAAGAACCCGTCATACGCTCCGCCCCGGTCTTTCGGGACTTGCTCAGGTGAGCGGAAGAAATGCGCTTGCGTGGGAAGAAAAATTGAGGCTTGATATTGTTTACATAAACAGTATTTCTTTTTGGCTTGATGTGAAAATCATATTAAAAACCGTAAAAAATGTTTTTTTAAAGCGTGAAAAAGATGTGGAAAGCGGAAAAGAAACCACTTTTGATTACGGTGATTATTTGCTTAGCGTCGGCAAGGTCGATAAAAGCGATTACGATAATCTTCAAAACAGGGCAAAAGAGTTGTTGAATTCAAGGGGATAAGTTGATGGAATTTTCCGTTTCAATGTCTGTGTATTCAAAAGACAATGCAAAATGGTTTGATACTGCACTTAAAAGTGTTACCGTAGACCAAACGGTCAGACCGAGTGAGGTTGTCTTGATTGTTGACGGACCTGTTAGCGAGGATACAGAAGGCGTTATAAAGAAATATTCGGAAATTTTAAATAACGAAAATATAGTTTTTAATGTGATAAGGCTTAGCGAAAACAAAGGACTCGGAAATGCTTTGAAAATTGCTGTTGAAAACTGTTCTCATGAATTGATTGCCCGTATGGACAGCGATGATATTTCGCTGCCTTACCGTTTTGAACAGCAGTCGGCACTCTTTGAAAACGATTCATCGCTTGATGTTTGCAGCGGTGATATCTCGGAATTTTACGAAACGCCGGAAAAACCGGTTGCAAAGCGATGCCTTCCCGTATCAAATGAGGAAATCTACAAATATTTGAAAAAGAGGTCGCCGTTTAACCATATGGCGACGATGTATAAAAAGAGTTCTGTATTAAAAGCAGGTAATTATTCTGATTGGTTTTGGAACGAAGATTATTATCTTTGGGTCAGAATGGCGCTCGGAAATATGAAATTTGCCAACACCGGAACGGTTCTTGCAAATGTCAGAACGGGCGAAGATATGTATAAGCGCAGAGGCGGAATTAAATATTTCAAAAGTGAAGCAAAACTTCAGATTTTTATGTTAAAAAACGGTATTATCGGTTTCGGCACTTTTGCTTTAAATATTTTAAAACGCTTTATTTTACAAGTTTTAATGCCTAACAAAATAAGGGGCTGGGCATTTAAAAAATTTGCGCGTTCTTAAAGTGTTTTTTGAAAGGACAGGGTTATGGAAAGCAATTTGTCTGATTTGCAAAAAAAGTTACTTGATATACTTAAATGGGTTTCCGATTTTTGCAATGAAAACGGTTTAAAATATTATATACTCTACGGAACTTTGTTAGGCGCTGTCCGCCATAAAGGTTTTATACCGTGGGATGATGATATTGATATCGGTATGCCGAGACCTGATTATGAAAGATTTTTAAAGATAACCAAAGATAAAAAGTTCGGTAACTATGTTGTTGAGGGTATCGACACCGAGAAGTCCGATTTTTTTTACGGATACACAAAAATTTACGATACTTCCACTACGCTTACCGAAAACAACCGTTATAAAATCAAAAGAGGAATTTTTTTAGATGTATTCCCGTTGGACGGTATCGGAAACACGAAAGAAGAAGCATTAAAGAACTACCGTCCTATATCGTTAAGGTATAAATTGCTTTTATCAAGAACCTGCGGTATAAATAAGAACCGTAAATTCTATAAAAATGCGGCAATCGTTTTTTCGAGGTTTATACCAAATTTTATCATTAACAATAAAAAACTTATGCTTTCGATTGACAGCCTTTGCAAAAGTAAGGATTATAATTCCTGCAGGTATGTCGGAAATCTTTTGGGAGGTTTGGGAGAAAATGTAATAGTTGAGAGGCGGATTTACGGCGAGCCGAAAATTTATACTTTTGAAAATCTTTCGGTTTTCGGTGTTGAATATTATGAAGATTATTTAAGCAATTTTTACGGAGACTGGCGAAAACTTCCTCCAAAAGAAAAAAGAGTATCAAATCACGACTTTTTGGAACTTGATTTACAAAAGTCTTATTTGGAAAATTGATACTTTAAGAAGGTTTCTTATGATAGTTGTAAAATTTATCGGCGGACTCGGCAATCAACTTTTTCAATATGCCTATGCCTATGCTCTTGCAAAAATGTATGACCAAGAACTATATGTTGATTTAAGTGCGTATGACAGTTATAAAACAAGAAATTTTGAACTCTTTAACCTGAATGTTCCGAAGATAAAAACCGTGCAGGAAAGCGGTTTGTCAAAATGCAAACTCAAAAGAGTTGAATTTTTACAATTTATTTGTCGGGTAAATCATCTATACGAATCAAAATTTTTCTTCGGCAAAAAGAAAGGTTTAACAAGACTTTTTTTTGATGTTTTATTGAAAAAAGGATATATTTTTAACCTCAATCAATATTTTTATCAAATTCCGCAATTAAAAAATAAACCGAAATTTCTTTTCGGATATTTTCAAAGTGAGAAATATTTTGAGAATGTAAAAGAAGATTTGTTTTCGCAGTTAAAACCGAAAAAACTTTCCGAAAACGCAAAGAAATATCTTGATTTGATTAACAATTCTTCAAATTCGGTTGCTGTGAGTATCCGTTGCGGTGAAGATTATCTTAATACCGATATGGATGTTTGCGATAAAGAATATTTTTTAAAGGGAACGGAACTGATAAGAGAAAAAAAAGGAAAGACCGATTTATTTGTTTTCAGCGATGACATTGATAAGGTAAAGCAAACATTCGGTTTCCCCGAAGATACCGTGTATGTAGAAAACACATCGCCCTGCGAGGGACTTTTTTTGATTTCAAATTGCAAAAACTTTGTTATTGCAAACAGTTCTTTTTCGTGGTGGGGAGCGTATCTTTCGCAAAACGAAGATAAGATAATAATTTCGCCTGATATTTGGTGTAAAAGTTACATTGACGAGCCCGAAATTTTAAAATACGGTAAATTAACGAAAATTCACATTGATTCCAAAAAGGAGAATATTTAATGCAACCAAGAGTGCTTATAGTCGGCACGGTGCCTTTTAACAATAATGCAACTTCAAGAGCGCTCGATGCTTTTTTCCATTTCTATCCCCGTGAAAAACTCGCACATATCTTTTCTAATGCCAAAGAGCCCTGCAAAGGTCACTGCGAAACATTGTATCAAATCACAGACAGCAGACTTCTTAAAAGCGTTTTCGATAAAAGTGTAAAGGTCGGAAAACTATATAATTATGAGAATTTAAAGGATAATTGGGACAGCAACGAATTAGATGTAGGCAAAAAAGCAAAAAGATTATATGAGATAGGCGCTTCACACAAACCCGTTATTCGCCTTATGCGTAAATGGCTTTGGAATAAAAAGCGTTGGTGCACAAAAGAGTTTAACGAATATATAGAAAACTTTAAACCCGAGGTAATTTTTTTAACCTTTTCCGATGACTTTTTTATACTCGAAATAGCAAAGTATATTTCGGAGAAGTTCGATATTCCGATAGTATCTTTTATAAGCGATGACTATATTTTCAATCCGCACTTTTCGTTAGACCCGTTTTATTATATTTACCGTTCTCAATATAAAAAGTTGGTAGGTAAAGTTTTGAAAATCAAGGGCAGTGCAGTTTATATAAGCCAAAAAATCGCCGATAAATATAATGAAGAATACAATCTCGGCGGAAAACCCGTTTATTTAACTTCCGATGTTATGACAAGAGATTTTAAGGAAATAAATATAAAATCTCCGCTCATAACATATTTCGGAAATATACGAATGGGCAGAAACAACTCTTTAAACGATATAGGCAACGCACTCGGAAAAATCAACAGCGAATATAAACTCCATATTTATTCGGGTGAACGAAATGAAAAATATCACAAGATTTTAAAAGAAAACAAGAATATTGTTTTTCACGGAAGTGTCGCCTACGATGAAGTAAAAAAACAAATGGAATTAAGCGATATAACGGTTATTGTTGAAGGTTTTAAGAAAACGGATATAGATTATTCCCGTTATTCGCTTTCAACAAAGGCGGCGGACTGTATTGCTTCGGGAATACCCATTCTTGCCTACGGAAGCGGAGAATGCGGTGTTATCGACTATATGAAATATTGCGGCTGTGCTGAAGTTTGCACCGATAAACTTAAATTAAAAGAGCAAATCGAGCATTTGATGTTTGACAAGGAATTTCAGAAAGAAATTCACTCTAAATCTTCTCTTGCATTAAAAGAGCGGCACAATCTGATTAAAAGCACAAAAACTTTTGAGGAAATTTTAAACTCGGTGTTTTAGTGACTGTATAAAAAGGAGGAAAGCAAAATGGCAGTATACATCGCTATGTATTTTTTTATATTGCTTGGCGGAAAATTATATAAAGATTCAAAAGCGCGTTATGCAAAAGCGTGCTACTGTTTTTTTGTTTTTCTTGTAGTAACGCTTGTTTTGGCGCTCAGGAATTATGTTATGGGTATAGATTTGATAGGTCTATACAGAAACGGATATTTATATCAGTTTTTAGCCATACAAAACTTTGGATTTAAAGAAATATTTACTACTAAAATTTTAAATTTTGAACAGGGTTATATTGTTTTTAACAAACTTCTTTCGCTGTTTTCAAAAGATGTTCAAACGCTGATTATCGGTTGCGCAATTTTTACGATAGCCCCGATTTCGTATTTTATATATAAAGAAAGCGAAAAACCGATGGAGTCATTTCTTATTTATTTGGGACTTCCTTGTTTTGTTTTCGCTTTTTCGGGGTTAAGGCAGTCGCTTGCTATAGGAATATGCACTCTTTCTTTGATTTTTGTCAGGAATAAAAAACCGTTTAAGTTTATTTTGGTTGTTTTAATTGCATTGCTTTTCCACAAGTCTGCCATTTTGTTTTTGGTTGTTTATCCTGTTTACCATTTCAGGTTTACGGATAAAATACGGATTGCATCTTTAATAGTTATTCCTGTGGTTTATATTTTCGAAAAGGCATTGTTCGGTTTTTTAAGCCGTATTTTCAAGGACAATGCAACAACTACCGATACCGGTGCTTATAATTTGTTCATTTTGTTCCTTGCAATTTATTTTTTCTGCACTGTATTTATAGATAAGGAAGATAAGGACTTAAACGGTTATCTTAATATATATTTCCTCGGCTGTATTTCGCTTATATTTTCAAATGTTTACAGCACGGCGGGAAGAGTTTCCTATTACTTTATGATTCCGCTTGTTGTTTTAATTCCGAAAATTGTAAGCAGAATGCCCAATAAAAACGACAGAGAATGGTTTTCTTGGCTTATTCCTGCTTGTTTTATAGGACTCGGAATTTACTTTATTGTTACTACCGACTTTGCAAGAGCATATCCCTATTTCTTCTTCTGGCAGGAGTATACTGCTCAAATAAAGGGGTGATTTCTTGAAAGTTTTGCAGATTAACGGCGGAGTTTTCGGAAGCACCGGCAAAATAATGGGCGGAATTAAGGCACTTGCCGCAAATACCGATATAGAAGTTTTTTGCGCTTCTCCGATAACAAAAGCAAATAAAAAATCACAACCCGAATACCCATATATAAAAATAGGAAATTATTATTCAAGAATTTTTAATGTTGCGCTTGACAGACTGACGGGTTTTCAAAATTTTCATTCTTTTATTACCACTAAACTGTTTTTGAAAAAAGTTAAGAAGTTAAAGCCCGATATTATACATCTTCATAATCTTCACGAGAGTTATATCAATATAAAATTGTTGTTTGACTATATAAAAAAGAATAATATTAAGGTTGTTTGGACACTTCACGACTGTTGGAGTTTTACGGGACACTGTCCGCATTTTATCTATGAAAAATGCGATAAATGGATAAGCGGATGCAGTAATTGTCCCACATATAAAAGTTACCCGAAGTCTTATATTGATAATTCGGGATTTACTTATGAATATAAGAAAAAATGTTTTTGCGGCGTAAGGAATATGACAATAGTTACGCCGTCAAAGTGGCTTGCGGAATTGGTTAAAAGGTCATTTTTAAACGAATATCCCGTTAAGGTTATAAACAACGGCATAGATACAGATGTTTTTAAATTTACCGTGAGCGATTTTCGCAAAAAATACAATTTAAAAGATAAATTTATTATTTTAGGCGTGTCTTACGGGTGGAGTCTGAAAAAAGGTCTTGATGTTTTCATTGAATTATCAAAAAGGCTCAATGATGATTTTAAAATTGTTTTGGTCGGAACCGATGATTCAACCGATAAACTTTTACCTGAAAATATTTTATCCGTTCATAATACAAACAGTCAAAGCGAGTTGGCGTGCATATATTCCTGCGCAGATGTTTTAATCAACCCTACAAGAGAAGATAATTATCCCACTGTTAATTTGGAAAGTATTTCGTGCGGAACGCCCGTTTTAACATTCGATACCGGCGGCAGTTCTGAAATGATAGACAAAGAAACGGGTGTTGCCATACCGTGTGATGACATTGACGGTCTCTTAAACGAGATAAACGGTATTTATAAAAACAGACGGTTTTCCCGTGATGCAATTCAAAAAAAATCTGCAGAATTTGACCAAAAAACAAAATTGATTTCGTATATAGATTTATATAAAAACATTTAATTTGTGTTCGGAGATATTCTATGATAGTTTTTCTTTCAAACTATTTATCTATTCATCAATTACCTTTTTGTCTTGAACTTAAAAGGTTATGCAATAATGATTTTGTTTTCATATCCGCCGTTAAAATGACAGATGAAAGAGTAAAACTCGGATACGAAGATTTAGACTCAAAATATGATTTTGTTTTAAAAGCATACGAAAACAAAGAAAACAGAAAAAAAGCATTTAAACTATGCCGCGATGCCGATATGGTATTGGAAGCGGGCCCGTGGGAATATGTAAAAGAGCGCATTAAACTGAAAAAGCCGATAATAAAAATTTCCGAAAGAATTTTTAAAAAGCCGCTTCGTAAATGGGAGTTGCCGCTCAGGAGAATTAAATACGCTTACAGATACGGAAGAAATGAAAACTATTATTTGTTTTGCTCGGGCGCATTTGCGGCTTATGATTTTTCTCTTACAAATACATTTATAGGCCGAGCATACAGATGGGGGTATTTTCCCGAAGCCAAAAGGTCTGACGATGTTGATACGCTTATAAACTCGAAAGAACATAATTCGATTTTGTGGGCGGGAAGATTTATTGATTGGAAACATCCCGAATATGCCTTGAAGTTGGCAAAGTGTTTAAAAGAGGACGGCTACGGTTTTAAACTTAAAATAATCGGAAACGGAAATATGGATGAGGAATTAAGGAAAAAAGCCGCTGACGAAAATCTTGAAGATAATGTTGAATTTTTAGGTTCTATGGCTCCGAATGAAGTCCGAAAGTATATGGAAAAGTCTGAAATTTTCATATTTACATCGGATAGAAACGAGGGTTGGGGAGCAGTTCTTAACGAATCAATGAACAGTGCGTGTGCCGTGGTTGCCGGAAGTAAGATAGGCTCGGTCCCGTTTATGCTCAAAGACGGTGAAAACGGTTATGTTTTTGAGGACGGCAATTTTGAAGATTTTTATAAAAGGGTTAAACTTTTATTAAATGATTGCGATTTGAGAAAAGGTTTTTCAGCCAAGGCTTACGAAACCGTTATAAATCATTGGACTCCCGAAGAAGCCGCAAACAGAATTTTTAATTTTTGCAACGCTGTTTTAGAAAACAAAGATTTCAAAAACTTATACAGTTCGGGTTGTTGCAGTTATATTAAAGATATTTTGCCCGACTGATTTATAGGAGAGAGTATGTTGGAAAAAAGCCAAAACACAGCCAAAAAGGTATATGTTTCAACATTTTGCGTTATGACAAGTTACGGCTCGATTTTACAGTCGTTTGCATTAAAAAAAGTGCTTGAAAAAATAGGTGTAACCTCGGTCATACTTAACGAAAAAAGCGATAATAATATAAATTCTTATAAATTTTACAGAAAAGGTTTCGGAATAAAAGACCTTATTTATAATCTTGACAGATTTTTGAATAAGAAACAAATTTCAGAGCGTTTTAAAAAGAATTTGGCTTTTATTGATAAAAATATGGATATTGAAACTGTTGAGAGTTATTCCGATTTAAAGACAAAAGATTTCGATACCGATATTTTTCTTGCGGGAAGCGACCAGATATTTCACCCTGATGTCTGTAATCCGCTTTTTTTCCTTGACTTTGCACCTTTAAATTCAAAAAAGATTTCTTATGCTGCAAGTATGGGCTCACTTGATATACGCGATGAAAAAAAGCAGGAGTTTGTCCGTCTTATAAACAATTTTGATTATATTTCTTTGCGTGAAAACGATTCTGAGGAACTTGTTTCTTCGCTTACCGACAAAGAAGTAACGGTTAATTGCGACCCGACATTTTTATTCACTGCAGATGAATGGCGTTCGATAGAAAAACCCTGCAATATCAAAGGTAAATATATTTTGGTTTTCCCGATTTATTGGCATAAGTCCTTAAACAAAGAACTTGAAAGTCTGCACAAAAGAACGGGACTTCCCATTGTTTTGATAAGCGATAATTTTTGGATATATCATCAAAAAATCATTAAGAATGCCGGCGTTGATGAGTTTTTATGGCTTATTGACAATGCCGAATATGTTGTTACATCTTCTTTTCACGGTGCGGCTCTTTCGCTTAATTTCAACAAAAAAGTTTCTATGGTTATAAACAATAAAGCACCCTCAAGACTTAACAGTTTATCAAAACTTTTCGATTATCCGATTATACCGATAGGTGATATTGATAGATTTGAAGGTTTTGATTTTGATAAGGTAAACAAAATCAAAGAGGCGGAAACCCAAAGAAGTTTACTGTATTTAAAAAGGACGATATTTGATGAATAATATTTCAAAAGTTAAAAATTGCACTGCCTGCGGTGCGTGTGTTAATATTTGTCCTGTTGAAGCAGTAAGTATAAAAGACGCCCTCTTTTACGATACGCAGGTTGACGAAAATAAATGTATAGAATGCGGTAAATGCGTTTCGGTTTGTCCTCAAATAAATTTGCCTGTCGGAAATAAGCCCTTAAAAGCGGCGGGCGGTTGGACTAAAAACGCGCAGGACAGAGCATTGTCTTCATCGGGCGGTGCATTTACTTTGGTTTCCGATTACATTATTTCAAAAAACGGCGCTGTGTTCGGTGCTGTATTTTCACAAGATAAAAAGTCGGTTGTATTCGGCTCTTACGATGACTGTTCTTTAGATGAAATCAGAAGAAGCAAATATGTTGAAAGCAACACAGGAAAAACTTTTTCTGAAATTAAAAATATTTTGGAAACGGGAAGATTTGTTTTATTTTGCGGAACACCGTGTCAAGCGGCAGGGTTATCGAATTTTCTCGGCAAAGATTATGATAACTTGATTATTTGTGATTTTTCTTGCGGAGGTTTACCCTCTCATAAGATATATAAAGATTATATTGAATTTTTAGAGAAAAAAAACAATTCCGCAGTAAAATCGGTGAATTTCAGACCTAAAAAATACGGTTGGTCGGTGCATCAGTTACTCGTAAATTTTGAAAACGGGAAGAAGTATTCAGGTATTTGCTCAACCGACCCGTATTTCTATGCCTTTTTAAATCATTTATCAATCAGGGAAAACTGCTTTGACTGTCCTTTTAATGAAAATCATTTATCCGATGTTACACTTGCTGACTATTGGAAATATACTGATTGTCCCGATATTAAGAATGACGGAAAAGGAATTTCTTTAATTACGGCAAATACTCAAAAAGGTATTGAAGTTCTTGAAAAAATCAAAGATAAAATGAATTATTATGATTTGGATACGGCTGTGGCTTCATATAACTTTAAAAAATATGAATTTACTGCCGAAAGCAAACTTAAAAGAGAAAAGTTTTTAAAGGAAATAACCTATAAAGATATAAATACTGTTGCGTGTGAGTTCGGTATGCGGCAGGGCATAACAGCAAAACTTACTGTCTTTAAGGCGAAAATCCGTTTTATATTTAAAAATTGGTGAAAACAATGAAATTAAAAAACACTATAAATAAAGGTTTGTCGTTATCCTACTTTTATTTTGTTTTAAATACGGTTCTTTCAATATTCATATCTTCTTTTATCATAAGAACCGTAGGTAAGACCGACTACGGTGTATATCAATCAATGTCCGCCTTTGTTTCGTATTTGCTTTTGCTTGAGTTCGGAACGGGAACGATAATGTCAAGAAACATATCGCTGTGCAAAAAAGACGGCACAGATTCGCTTGAAATACAGAAAAATGTTTCTACTATCTGGACATTGACAGCAGTTCTCTCAATAGCAATTATTCTCGTATCGTTTGTGTTTTGGCTTTCGATTGACAAAATTTATGCCGTTTCAATGACCGCTTCACAAATCTTGCTCGGCAAAAAAGTATTTTTCTTTACTGTAATTACACTTCTTTCGTCTTTTTTAACTCAAATGCTGAACGGTTTGATTTTAGGCTTTGAGCATTATACTTTTGAGAAAACGGTTTCCATTGCAAAATTGATTTTAAGAGCATTGTTGCTTGTGGTATTCCTTTCTGTAAATTCAAGTGTAATAGTTATTGCTGTTATTGATTCGCTTTTGGGAATTTCGTTGTTTTTGTGTTCGCTTATTTTTTGTATAACCAAAATCAAAGTCAAGTTTGTTTTTAAATATTTTGATATAAACATATTCAAATACATTACTCCTCTTGCTTTTGCAATGCTCTTGCAAACGGTTGTAAATACCGCAAACGGCAGTGTGGATAAATTCTTGATTAGCATTATGATGACGCCTGAAGATGTATCGGTTTATTCAATAGCGATGAGTTTATTCACTATGTTTTCTTCTATTGCAACATTGCCGGTTTCAATGTTTATGCCTCAAATTGCCGGCAATATGAGGAAGGGTTTAAGGGGCAGGGAACTGACCGAAAGTTTAGTTCAGCCGTGCAGACTTAACATTATAATTTCCGGTATAGTAGCATTCGGTTTTTTCTCGGTGGGTAAATTTTTTATTGGAATTGTATATGGAAAAGAGTTTATGATTTCTTGGGTTTATGCCATTGTGGTTATTTTCCCGATGTTTATAAATATGTCCAATGCGGTAATAATCAATGTGATTGATGTTCTGCGGAAACGCCATATCAGGTCTTTGATTCTTATGATTACTACCGGTCTTAATATAATCTTGACCGTTATTTTAATAAAAGTTTGCGGAATGTTCGGTGCCGCTTTTGCAACCGGTGTTTCCTTACTGATTCAAACCGTTCTGCTTAATATTTATTATCAGAAAAAAATTGGCTTAAGCGTGATTTGGCTTTTCGGCAAAGGTTTCAAGGGTTTGTTGCCCTGCTTTGCGGTTGCGGTTGCCTTTTCCGTTCTCGTTCAGCAAACAGTTAATAATATTTACTTAAAATTCTTTATAGGCGGTTTTGGTTTTGTCGCTTTGTTTGCCGCTATGTTTTATTTCTTCGGCGCTAATGATTACGAAAAAAACAAAATTTGTGTTGTATTAAAAAAATATTTAAATAAATGATGTTTACGGAGGACTGATTATGTCTGTGTTCCACAATAAAACACTTATGATTACCGGAGGAACGGGTTCGTTCGGTAATGCGGTTTTAAATCGCTTTCTCGGTACCGATATCGGTGAGATACGCATTTTTTCAAGAGACGAAAAAAAGCAGGATGATATGCGTCATGAATTTCAGACGAAATATCCTGAATTGGCGGGAAAAATAAAATACTATATCGGCGATGTCCGTTCTTTGCAGTCTTGTAAAGATGCTATGCACGGTGTTGACTATATTTTTCACGCGGCGGCATTGAAACAGGTCCCGTCCTGCGAATTTTTTCCGATTGAGGCTGTAAAGACCAACATACTCGGCACCGACAATGTTTTAACCGCTGCAATAGAAGAAGGTGTAGAGTCGGTTATCTGTCTTTCAACCGATAAGGCGGCTTATCCCGTTAATGCCATGGGAACAAGCAAGGCGATGGAGGAAAAGGTTGCCGTTGCCAAAAGCAGAACAAGCGGCAAAACAAGAATTTGCTGCACCCGTTACGGTAATGTTATGTGTTCCCGCGGCAGTGTTATTCCCCTTTGGATAGACCAGATAAGAAGCGGCTCGGATATAACGGTTACAGACCCTAAAATGACACGGTTTATTATGTCGCTCGATGAGGCAGTAGACCTTGTGCTTTTTGCTTTCGAGAACGGCCAAAACGGAGATATTCTCGTTCAAAAAGCGCCTGCATGCACTATAAAGACTCAGGTTGAAGCGGTTTGCGAAATTTTTGGCGGAGATAAATCAAAAATCAAAACAATCGGCATTCGTCACGGCGAAAAAATGTTTGAAACACTGCTTACCAACGAAGAATGTGCAAAGGCAATTGATATGGGTGATTTTTACCGTGTCCCGATAGACAGCAGGGGACTTAACTACGATAACTACTTTATTAACGGCAATGAAAACCGTAATGTATTAAACGAATTTAATTCCAACAATACAAAACTTTTGAGTTTAGAGGAAACAAAAGAAAAAATATCAGCCCTTTCGTATATAAAAGAAGAACTTGCAAAGTAGGAAATAAGAATGAAAATTTCAGATTATTCGCATCTAAAGCCTATTGGCATTGATGAATCAAAAGCGATACAACTTGAGATTTTAAAATATGTTGTAAGTGTCTGCGAAAAGTATAATATTAAATATTATTTGGCGTTCGGGACGCTTTTGGGTGCTGTCCGGCACGGCGGTTTTATTCCTTGGGATGATGATATTGATTTAATTATGCCGAAACCCGATTACGATAAACTCATTGATGTATTCAATGCTCAGTCGGACAGAGGTTATTTTGAACTGATAGCACCGGGCTCAAAGCGCTCAAAACATTCTATGATAAAGGTTATTGACAACCGAACGGTTAAGGTTGAAAACCGTATTGTTTATAACGGAGAAGAATTGGGAATAGATATTGATATTTTTCCGTTGGACGGAAGACCGGACAGCCCGATTGAAAACTCCAAATGGTGTAAAAAACTTAATCGTATTTATACTAAATTTTTATATTCCAATTTGGATTTTAACTGTAGTTTTAAAATGAAATTGCTTACGCTTTATTATAAATTCCCGTTTAAAGACAGCAGTTATTATATAAAAAAAGCTGATGAACTCCACTCTTTATTTCCTTTTGATGAGTGTGAGTATGCAGGGGTTTATGCTTCGTGCTTCTCGAGCGAAAAAAGATTGGAAAAATCATTGTTTGATAAGCAAACAGACCTTATGTTTGAAGGTTTCAGTTTTAAAGCCCCTGCCGAATACGATAAAATATTAACCTCAAACTACGGCGATTATATGAAACTTCCTCCAAGAGAGGAACAAATAACGCATCATTTGGCTAATACATTTTGGAAAGAAAATATATAAGGGAGGATACCTTATGTTTGAAAATATAAAGTGGAAAGAAAACGGTAAAATTAAACTTTTGATAATTGTCGGCACCCGTCCCGAAATTATAAGACTTTCCGCAGTAATTGATAAAACAAGAAAGTATTTTGATGTTATCTTGGCTCACACAGGTCAAAATTACGATTACAGCCTTAACGGTGTTTTCTTTAAAGATTTAAACCTTAAAGAACCGGAGGTTTATTTAGAAACCGTAGGTGAAGATTTGGGTGAAACCTGCGGAAATATAATTTCAAAATCATATAAACTTATGGCGGAAATCAAGCCCGATGCGGTTCTTGTTTTGGGGGATACAAACAGTTGCCTTTCGGTAATCGGTGCAAAGCGTTTGCATATTCCGATATTTCATATGGAGGCGGGCAACCGTTGCAAAGACGAATGTTTGCCCGAAGAAACAAACCGACGCATAGTTGATATTATTTCTGATGTAAATTTGGCATACAGCGAACACGCACGCAGATACCTTGCCGAGTGCGGTCTTCCGAAAGAACGCACATATGTTACAGGCTCGCCGATGGCGGAAGTTTTAAGCAATAATTTAGATGAAATTATGTCTTCCGATATTCATAAAAGATTAGGACTTGAAAAGGGCAAGTATATACTTTTGTCTGCACACAGAGAAGAAAATATAGATACCGATAAGAATTTTTTGTCGCTTTTTACCGCTATAAACAAAATGGCGGAAAAATATGATATGCCGATTCTTTATTCCTGCCATCCGCGTTCTAAAAAGCGTTTGGATGATTCGGGATTTAAACTCGATAAGCGTGTAATCAAACACGAGCCGTTAGGTTTCCACGATTATAACTGTCTGCAATTAAATGCGTTTTGTGTAGTATCGGACAGCGGAACTTTGCCCGAAGAAAGTTCTTTCTTCACTTCGGCAGGCAAACCGTTTCCCGCAGTTTGCATCAGAACATCTACCGAGCGTCCCGAAGCACTCGACAAAGCCTGCTTCGTTTTATCGGGAATTGATGAAAAGGGACTTTTGCAGTCGGTTGATACGGCAGTTTTGATGAATAAAGACGGCGATTTCGGGATACCCGTTCCCGATTATACCGATAAAAATGTTTCCTCTAAAGTTGTAAAAATTATTCAGTCTTATGTCGGTATTGTGAACAAAACGGTTTGGAGAAAAGATATATGAATATCTTAGTTACCGGCGCAAAGGGAATGGTAGGAACTGCTCTTTGCAATAATTTAAAAAATATAAGAGATGCAAAAAACAAAACCCGTCCTAATATCAAAATTGATGAAATTTTTGAGTATGATTTGGGCGATGAAGCAAAACTTGACGGTTTTTGCAAGAAGGCAGATTTCGTTTTCAATCTTGCCGGCGTAAACCGACCTGAAAATAACGGTGAATTTATGTCGGGTAATTTCGGCTTTGCTTCAATGTTGCTTGAAAATCTCAAAAAATATAATAATAAAGCACCCGTTATGCTTTCTTCATCTATTCAGGCAACGCTTTCGGGTCGTTTTGCAGGAAGTGAATACGGGCTAAGCAAAAAAGCAGGGGAAGACCTTTTCTTTAATTACGGAAAAGAAAACGGGGTTAAAGTTGCGGTTTACCGTTTCCCGAATTTGATGGGACATTCCCGTCCTTACTACAATTCGGCTGTCTCCACATTTTGCTATGCGGTGGCAAACGATAAGGAATTTACAGTAAACGACCGTTCAACCGAACTCGAACTTTTATATATTGATGATTTAATCGAGGGAATGTATGACCTTTTGGAAGGCAAAGAACAGCATTGCCGTTTTGAAGGCATAAAGGCGGTTAACGACCGTAACGGTGAGTTTTGTTATATTCCCGATACTTATAATGCCACTTTGGGAGAAATAGTAGATTGCCTTAATGAATTTAAGAGTCAGCCTAATACACTTATGATGCCGCAAATTCCCGAAGGCAGTTTTAAAAAGAAACTTTTTTCTTTGTATCTTTCATATTTGCCGTGCGAAAAATTCAAATATGCAATGAAGATGAATGTTGATGAACGGGGTTCTTTTACCGAACTTTTGCACACTTATGACTGCGGTCAGGTTTCGGTTAACATTTCTAAACCTGGCATCACAAAGGGCGAACACTGGCACAACTCAAAATGGGAACAGTTTATCGTTGTTTCGGGGCACGGACTTATAAGAGAAAGAAACATTAACACAGGTGAAACGGTTGAATTTGAGGTTTCGGGCGAAAAGATTGAGTCGGTATATATGATACCCGGTTGGACCCACAGCATAGTAAATTTAAGTGATAAAGAAAACCTTGTAACCGTTATGACATGCAATGAGATTTTTGATAAAGAAAAGCCTGATACTTTTTTTGAAAAAGTTTAAAAGCATCAAAACAAAATGGGAGGTGATGAGTTTTGACGATTGAACAAGAATATATTTTGAGTCTATTAGCAGATTTTATCAACGGTAAAAAGACGCAAAATATACCGGAAAATTTAGATTTCAATCAAATGAAATCTCTAACAAAACGCAACGAAATTGACGGTATTTTGTTTTACCAAATCGGCAGTCTGCTTAAATATAATGATTCGCTTAAAAGTTTTTATGAATATTATGAAAACCGTTACTGTTCGCTTATGTCCGTATATCAGCAGCGTCTACATCTTTTAAACAAGATAAACGATGAGTTCGTTAAGGAAAGTATTGATTATTTTGTTTTTAAAGGTATTGATATTGCCGCAAATTACAGTCTGCCGTTTTTGCGCTCTATGGGCGATACGGATATTCTCGTAAAAGAAAACAACAGGAAAAAAGCCCACACTATTTTGCTCAACTTGGGTTTTGTAAACAAAAATGTCGGAGATAACGAATGGATTTATTATTACGATAAATTAGAATTTGAACTCCACTGCAGACTTATGAATGAAAGCGAAACCTGTTCTTCAAAGAAACATAAGAAGTTTATGAACGATTGTTGGAACTATACATCTTCCGTTGACGGTTCAGTTCGCAAAACTTTAGATATAAATTATCATTTTGTGTTTTTAATTCTTCATTTAAGAAAACATTTGATAAATTCGGGCGTCGGAATAAGACATTTCTTAGACCTTGCCGTTATTAACAAGACGGGAAAACTTGATTTTGAAAAGATTGTTCCCGTATTAAAGCAACTTGAAGTTTACGATTTTGCAAAATTCTGTTTTGCACTCTGCGAAAAATGGTTTGATACCGAGTTTTTGTATAAGGATACCGAAATAAATGAAGAATTTTTTGAAGAAGCCACAACAAAAGTTCTTGTGGGCGGTATTTTCGGATTTAATGATGTTGAAAACTCACAAAACAGAATAATGTCTGCAATGGACGGAAAAAACAAATTTACTTTCGTAATTACAAGGATTATTACTTCCGCTTTTCCGTCTTATAAAACATTATGCAATTCGGGCAAATATGACTTTTTGATTAAAAGACCTTATTTGTTGCCGTGTGCTTGGATAGTAAGGTTAATCAGAGCAACCTTTAATCACAGAGTTAAGGTCGGAATAGACTTTGCCACCGAAGGTATGTATGTTGATAAAAATCTTATCGACAGCCGAAAAGAATTTTTAAATCAGTGGAAAATATGATATAAATTATTACATTTATGAGAGGAAATTGTTTTGGAAAATCAAGATTTTAAAATTCAAATCAGTTCAAAACACAAATTGTTCGATTTGCATTTAAAGGAAACTTTTGAATACCGTGATTTGATTTTTTTGCAGGTTAAGCGTGATTTTAAAGCACTTTATAAACAAACTATTTTAGGTCCTTTATGGGCTATTATACAGCCATTTCTTACAACGGTTGTGTTTACCGTAGTGTTTGGCAGTCTTGCAGGTCTTACAACTTCGGATATCGGCGGAGATTACATAATTCCCAATTTCTTGTTTTATATGGCGGGAAATATTTGCTGGGCTTATTTTTCTTCAACTTTAAACGCAACTTCAAATACATTCAGAGCAAACAGGGTAACGATGAGTAAGGTATATTATCCCCGTCTTGTTGCGCCCATTTCAACTGCTTTTTCCCAACTTATCTCTTTTGGAATACAGTTTATGTTTATGGCGCTGTTTTGGATATATTTTTACTTCAAAGGCGGAACAAGTATAAGACCTTCTTTTGCGCTCCTTTTAATTCCTCTTGTTTTGATACAAATGATGGTTTTGGCTATAGGTTTTGGAATAATTATTTCTTCTTTTACCACTAAATACAGAGATTTATCTATGCTTGTGGGCTTCGGAATGCAACTGCTTCACTATGCAACGCCAGTGGCTTACGGTTTAAAACTGATTCCCGAAAAGTATGCAACTTTATATCTTTTAAACCCCGTAACTCCCATTATTACAACATTTAGGTATGCTGTTTTCGGCTTTGGATATTTTAATTTAGGGTTTTATCTTATAAGTTGGGCAGTTAGTATTACCGTTTTCTTTATCGGTCTTTTGTTATTCAGCCGAATTGAAAGAACATTTTTGGATACGCTTTGAGGTGACAGTATGGATAATGTGATTTTAAGAATTCAGGACATCTCAAAAGAGTATAAGTTAGGGCAGATAGGCGGGACTACCATTCGTGAAGAATTTCAGCGTTTGCACGCAAAAATTTTCAACAAGGAAGACCCGACTAAAAAAATCGGTGAAAAAGATTACGAATACGGCAAAAAGTTTTTGGCGCTTGACGGTGTTACCTTTGATGTAAAAAAAGGCGAGAGGGTAGGACTTATCGGGCATAACGGTGCCGGTAAATCTACGCTTTTGAAACTTGTTTCCCGTGTTACTGCTCCCACAAACGGTTTTATCGGAATAAACGGTCGTGTTGCTTCATTGCTTGAAGTCGGAACCGGTTTTCACGGTGAACTTACCGGCAGAGAAAATATTTATATGAACGGCGCAATTCTCGGTATGTCAAAATCGGAAATTGAGGAAAAAATCGAGGATATTATTGAGTTTTCGGAGTGCCGACAGTTTATTGATACTCCCGTAAAACGATATTCTTCGGGTATGTATGTTAAACTTGCTTTTGCCGTTGCCGCACATCTTAATTCCGATATAATGATTATGGACGAGGTTTTGGCAGTAGGCGATATGGCTTTCCAGAAAAAGTGTCTCGACAAAATGAATGATGTTTCCAAAAAGGAAGGCAGAACGATAATCTATGTGAGCCATAATATGAATACAATACGCCAACTTTGCGATAGATGTGTTGTATTGGACCACGGAAAATTAGTGTTTGACGGCGATGTTGAAGAAGCAATCGGCGTTTATTTGTCGGTTAATAAATTCAGTGATTCGGTCGTAGATTTGAGCGCATTTGAACGACGCGGGAGATATCCTTACGGTCAATTAAAAATGCAAAGGCTCGAAATAGACAATAAAAGCGGAATTTTTGAACTTGACAGTAAATTTTCCGGTGTGCTGACTGTAAAGGGAACGAAAGATTTTGATGATGTTTATCTTAAAATGACACTTTCGCATAATCTTCAGCCGATTACAACATCAGAGGTAAAACTTGACTACAGTTTTAAAAAGGACGAAACGGTTAAAATTCCGTTTGCTTTTGATATGGATAGATTGGCTCCCGAATCGTATTCGCTTAATATTTATCTTTGCGTGCGTAACGGCTACGGAAAAGAGAGGTTTGTTGACCGCGTATCCGAATGCTATTCTTTTGATATTATCGAGCCGGTTGGCTTCCAAGAGAATAAAAAGTGGAACTGTCTGCTAAGCGGTTTCTTTATCGGCAAAGATATTGAGGTTGATTTCAGCAAATAAATCTATAAATAAATATCCACCCGCTATGCGGGTGGATATTTATTGTTACCCAGAAGCCGCAGAAACCGTTATTAAGGCAAGGCAAACAAGAAAAAGGACTCCAATACCTTGTTGATATTGAAGTCCTAATATGGTTGCGGGGGCACGCAATATTTAATGTTTACGATAAGACTGCAAAAAGAGTCTTTTTTAACGGCATTTAAGCGATAAATCACATTATCACTGTCAACTATTCAACTAAAATTTTATTCAACAATTTACAATGAATAGTAAGCCGCACCTCAAAAACCTTTTATTTAAGCGGTTTTTGGGGTGTTTTTTTGCTTTCGTGGCATTATTTTGGCATTAAAAGAATTGTAAATGTTTTATTTGATTTAGGATGCAACCTTTATTGCAACCATTTTTGCAACTTTTTCGGCAAAAATCCTCTTGTTGCCGCTATTTAAAGGCCGATAAACAATTATTTGAGTTGTTTTGTTTGTTTCGTATTTTATTATACCATCATATTTTAAACTGAAATTTTGCTATTTTTCTATGCTCTAATTTTTTCGTTTTCTTCCGGGTAAGAGTTGACGCTTTTTATCGGTAAGAGTTTTTTCTTTTCCTTACCGGTAGTTTGCACCCTAAACTGCACCCTAAAAGTGCTTAAAGGTCGCTATATAAAAGGATTTTCAGCGATAATACTTCATATTCGTTTGTTTCGTATTTTTGTTTTCCGGTCAGAAAATTGATTATTTGAGTTGTTTCGTATTTTTATCTATTATGCCATTTTTTTGCAAAAAAACATCCCAAATGATTGATGACGAATCATAAGGGATGTTTTGATTTATTATCCGACAACCAACGCACACAAACAATCAGACAATAAATCTATTAAAACATAGTTTTAGGAGTTTTACTATGTTTTAAACGGTTTCAAACAATTCTGAGGACATCTCTTCAAATTTTTTACCGTACTCGATTATATTTTTTTCACTGATTAATTGCATATAGCAATCCATAGGAAGATATAATTTTTGTCCGGTTTTCGTTATTTCTGTTTGCGTTTCGGATTTTTCCATTGTAAAAAGCAGTTTAGAGTTTTTAATTAATTCAGTTAGATGACCGAAATATGTTTCAAGATTTTCAAACCTTTTAAAAGTTAACGGGAAAGTAGTATTTCCGTATGCATCAGACAGTATAGTACCTTTTTGTTTTTCTATAACCCTTTTAAATGTTCGCATTGTACTCATATCGTTTTCAAATTCTTTTAAAACGTCATGTGCCACTTCATCGGTAATGCCTTTGCCTTCGATTTTAAGAAATTGCAATGCATTATTTATTTTTAATTCATAATCATCAGGTTTAGTGAATTCACTTAAAGCCCTGTGTGTTCCGCCTTGAATGTCTGCAAGATAATTAAACCATTTTTCGTTCAATGCCGCTGCCTTTTCGTTAAATGTCGCCATTGCCTTTTCTCTTGCTTGTGTGAGCTTTTTTGCCATTTCCTCACTTGTATACATTCCCTCTGCAGCATCGTCTAAATAACGTTTATTTGCCGCCTTAAACCCTGCCGTGAGTTCATCGTTATATTTGTGGTATTCTGCAAGAATACCCTCAAAATAAGTGCTGATAGAAATTGAAATATCTTTTCCATTGATTTTTACATTCATAATATTTTCCTCCGAATTTTATTTTAGTTTTTTAAAATATGACTGTTATTAAATTTTAGGTGCCTTTCATAATCCTATTTGCACCTTTTTCCCAATCTTTAAGTTTTACCGCTTTGGCTTTTTCAAACCACTGGGCACACGCTTGTGGGTGTTTTTCTTTTGAAAAATTACGTTGTCTTGCATAATAGCACGATTTTGCGTAAGGTGCATTATAAATAACTTTCCCCATACCTGTTACGGTGCCATTTATTCCGGATTGAACAAGTTTTCCCGTTCGCATGGGAACATAAGGAGTACTATCCCGTAGCACCTCGTCATCTAACCATTGCTGAGCCTTTTTATATTTGGGTGCAAAACGGTTTAACGTTCCGGGAATATCAATTTCAATTCTTGTTTTCGTTAGTTCTCACCTCCGCTCCTTTCTTTTGTGCTATAAGTTTGTCGCAATCGTCAACATCAAGCATATATTTTTCGCAAAAATATGCCTTTTGAATTTTACCTGCAGGTGGACGTGCATAGCACCGGTCCTTATTCGGCATTTTGGTTTTTGATATTTCGTCACCTAATGCTCGTATAACTTGATATGCCTTAGACTGTGCGACCTGTAATATAATTTCTACATCTTCAACTCCGTACCACATATTAAGCCTCCTTTAATGTCCCGATATATTCTTTTACCTGTTTGAGTTCATCATCATTTAGATTTAAAATGGCACTTTTAAATTCGGCAGCTTTAACTCTATAATTTCTCAATTCATCAAGTTCAAAACAATATTCATTGTATAATTCTTGTATTTTTGATGATGCAGTGCATATGTAGTCAAGACAAATATCCGCCTTTATTTGAGCACCATTATAACCACTGACAAGTAAGGCAGAAAAGTCTTTTTTGGAAAAACAATCCGGGTTTTTCCCTAAATAATCTGTGAGCGTACCCATCATTGTTTGTGCTTTACAAATCAGCGTACAGATTTCATCAATAGCATCAGCGTTCCTTACTAATTCTTCAATGTCCTTTTGAGTTGTTGTGCGTTTGTTTTCCATAATATTTTCCTCCTGAATTTTATTATAAATTTTGCCTGCTCGGCACAAATTTTTGTGAAATAGTTTCCTTTGGCTCTACGCCATCTTTTTTCCACCAATTTAGAATGGTTGCGTAGTGGCTTTTTTTACGATTTCCCTCTGCTAACCATCCGTCAAGGCGTTCTATATAGTCCAACGTTGCCGCTTTTCCTAACCGTTCGATAAGTTTTATATATTCATCATCGGTTAACTTTACTTTTTGAAATTCACTGCCGTAAGTGTTCTTTTGAGGTTGATGCGGTTCATCAGAAAAAGCGGGAAATATAAAATCATTAACATTTACATTATCATTGTCATTTTCATTATCATTGTCATTTTCATTTACATTAGGTTGTTTTAGGTTGTTTTTAGGTTGTTTTTTCTTTGAAGCGTTTTTGTTTCCTTTCGGTGCACCCCCTTTACAACCATTAATATATTTTCGCTCGTTTGCTTCAATTTGCGGCAAAATCAAACTAAACATAGCTTTAGCAATTCCGGATAATTCCGTTTCCGTTCCGTTTAACCCTCTTTCAGCAATGGCACGATATAAATAAAGTTGCTCTTCATCAGGTAAAGCAGAAATTGCACTGAAAAAACTACGATAAAAAACAAAACTTTCTCTGTTCATAGTCCTGCCACCTTTATATCAATTAAATCAGATGTATCTTGATGTCCTTTCTTTTCACACTCTATTTGCCTTGCAAATTCAATTATAGAACAACCGTATAATGCAGATATGTATTTTTGAGTCATTGCGGCCGCATCGGCTGTTTGATTAATTGCTGTTATTTTCATTTGGCACCTCATTTTTCGATAGTAACAGTAAATATTTCTGATATTTCAATGTTTAAAGCATGGCATAATTTTCTTGCGGTTGTTGGATGCACGTTCAAGACATCATTTTCAATCTTCGATATAGTTGAATAATTTGTACCGGAAATTTCTGCGAGTTTTCGTAAACTATATCCAGACGAAAGACGATACATTTTAATTTTATTTGGTATTGATAATAACATAAATTACCTCCTGAGTCGCCGATTTGTTGATAAACAGTCTCTCTATCAACAATAATATAATATTGTTGTTGATTTGTCAAGTATTAGTTTGTAAATTGTTGATTTTTTCTTGAAAGTGTGTTATACTCATCAAGAGGTGATTTCAATGACTGTTTTTCATGACAGATTAAAACTATTAAAAGAAGAAAAAGGAGTAACACAAGCATCCATAGCAAAAGGCGTTGGTATCTCTCCACAGGCTTTATCCCTTTATTTTAATAATCGTGAGCCAAATTATGATGTTCTTTGCCGATTTGCTGAGTATTTTGGTGTAACAACAGATTATTTATTAGGTATTTCCGATTTTAAAAATTGTGACGAAGTAAATTTTATTAATAATTCTTATAATAATTTATCCGATTTATCTAAAAACTCTTTAACTATTTTACAAAAGGAACTTCT
>JAZUHF010000012.1:0-3974 GCA_045641585.1 Acutalibacteraceae bacterium | reverse complement strand
CGACTTCAATACGCCTGCTACCGGTGCATCAAACCCGGTGAGAAGCATATCTTTGACAATCAGCATATTGATATCGCCTTCGGGATTCTTGAAATCGTCGCAAACAGAATCAGTATATTTTTCATCATTATCTCCGAAAAGCGGTTTTACATGCTTTTCGTGATAATCGTTGATTTTCTTGATTGCCGCCGATGTAGTATCATCATCGTCACCCTCACGCTTGTCGCCGAATGTGATAACAACACGGGGATTTGCTTTTTTGCCCGGCAAAGAAGAAATGATGTTATAAACATCTACCGCCGTTGCACGGGAAGAGCAGACTACCATTGCTTTTAAACCTTTCGGCAAACAATAATTTACAAAGTGGTCATAAATATCAAAAGCAATCAGATTGATTCTGCTGCTGGCTTCGGCAAGTTTTGAAAATTTGCTGTATTTGGATTTTAATTCTTTCTTTGCGTCTTCGGGAAGATTTTCCGTAAGACTGTCAAAGTAAGCGTCAATGACATCGTTGGGGTCATTCTGTTTGACCTTTCTTCCTTCATAAACAAGCGGAACGGTGATTTTATCTTCAATAGACCGTTTCATGGTATAGTTGTGGATAGGTTCCCCAAACTTTTTGTAGGTGTTACGCTTGCTTTTTGAAATCAGAGGAGTTCCCGTAAATGCAATCAAAGTGGCGTTAGGCAAAACTTCTCTCATATAGTTGTACATGGCACTGTACTGAGAACGGTGTGCCTCATCAATCAAAACATAGAACTTATCGCTGTCCGGTTCAAGATAATGGTTTTTGCATACGGTTTCAAACTTATTGATAAGCGTGGTAATAACAAGATTACCTTTGTCTTTCAGTAATGTTTTCAGACCCTTTCCGGTTGCGGCACGCACCGGCTCCATCTGAGAATTAGCAAAGTTATCCCGTATTTGTTTATCAAGATTCACACGGTCGGTAACAATGACAAATCGAGGTTGTTCTGCCGCCTTTCTGCTTTGAATCTTTTTAACGAGCATAACCATAGTAAGCGACTTTCCACTACCTTGTGTATGCCAAATAACGCCACCGGTCGAATCCTTTTGGTCAAGTCCGTCAATGCGTTTCATAGCATTCTCAACCGCAAAGAATTGCTGGTGACGGCAGATCTTTTTGATATTGCTGTCATACAAAATATAATCGTGAATGAGTGTTAAAAACCTTTTTTTGTCAAAAAGCGAAGCCGCAACACGGTCTTGCTCTAAAATGCGGCCGTCGGGTGAACATTTTTCGCAAATTTCTTTTTGCCAGTCAATATCATCCTCACGCCATTCAACAAAATAGTCCGAAGAAGTACCGCAAGTACCGTAAACAACTTTGTTCGGATTCATTGCCAAAACAAGCTGAGTGTATTTGAACAAGTGGGGAATATAGTCCGGCCCCATATTGCGAACATTTTGCAAAACGCCTTCTTTAACATCCACACTTGACTTTTTACACTCAATAACGGCAAGCGGAATACCGTTGACCATCAGTACTACATCAGGCCTTGCATATTGCCCATTCGGTCTTTCAACGCTGAATTCTTCCGTTACCTGCCAGATGTTGTTTGCCGGATGCTCAAAATCAATATAAGAAAGGTCAAAGGACTGCCGCACGGGAACATCTTTATCAATAATCACATTTTCTTCCAAACTGATGCCGAGTGTTAAAAGATTATATATTTCCTTGCTCGCCAAAGAAAGCCCTTGCAAAAGAGAAGCATCGAGTACATTAACGGCACGCTGAATAGACTCACCCGAAAAGTTGAGTTCATAGTTTTTGTATTTAAATGTTTGCTTGTTCAAAAAGCGAATAAGCTCGTCCGTGAAAATCACTTTGGACAAGCTGCCTCGTTTTTGTTCTGCTTCGCTCCTCGAAACATATTCATAGCCCATCTTTTGCAGGAAAGCGATCAATCTGTCCTGACACTCCGGGCGTTCATTGAATATTCTGTGATCCGGCATGGTATCTCCCTCACTTTATTTCTTTATGTTCAGTTGACGGCAGTTGTCAAGAAATCCTTGAAAACTGATGTTTTGACATCTGTGGCAGTTGTTGCATTTTTTACAACAACTGATTCTTTGTCAAACCGTCTTCGGTTTGGTACATTATGATTTGATTGTTATCCATACAAATCACTCTCCTTTATTCCTAAAAAAGGGATTATAAATTCACCATTTTCATCAAATCTGATTTTTCGCAAATCGTCAATATGATTTCGCACCCAATTCTCGATTTCTTTTTTGTCTTTTGATTTTACTTTACTGTTAAGATAGTCAATTTCAAAATTATCAAGATAAATCGAGGCGACTTTTTCATCATTCAAAAAAGCGTGAAAATGTTCTCTATGATGTTTATTTTGGATTTCGTTGAATATATAAAAACTCAATTTTGAATTTACTCTTGCAATTCGTCGGCGTTCTTCAACGGGAACAATTCCAAACGGTTTGCAAAACACTTGTGCTGCACCGGTGTACAAATTAAAAATCATAGGGCTATCGTAAACGCTCATACTCTCACAATTCCGTTCAATAGATATTGCTGTAATGCTTTGCGTTGTTGTTTTAAGTTCTCAATTTTCTTAACATTAAATAATATTGAATCATCAATAGTTATAAGGATATTTGAAATGTGTTTTTGTTCATCAATATCATTACTGCCGTTTTTAATCGGAGTTGGTATTTTAAACCTTTCCACAATTCCCTTATTTAAATTTGCTTGCGTTCCTTGTTGACCCTGTGCTGATATTTTGTCTTGTATACTGCATAGGTAGTAATATAAATATTGATTATCAAAACAGTTTTCTTTAGGTACGATACCAAGAATGGCTTGACTTGTTGCACATTCAGTATCAGCAATAGCACATTTTCCTATTGAAGCATACATAGCGTACAGTAGTGTCCCTTTTGGAAAAAGTTTCGCAGAAGAATTTTGTAATCCACATTCTGATAGGGTTCTATTACTTTTGCTTATATATTTTCCGCTTTGGCTAATGTCATCAATAGAAACCCAAACTATATCACCATCAAAATATTCTGTTTTCTTTGTTGAAGGAGTTCCGCCGCTTGTTAATACATCAACACTGTCACCTAAAAAACTAAAGGTCCAATTGGTTTTTAGTTTAAACAATTTTTTGAGCAGATAAGACTTTTGTTGATTTAATTTTTCAATATACTTCTCCTGCAACTCAATCGCTTTGTCCCATTTCATAAGGATTTCGGCAATCTTTTCTTGCTCTTCGGTATGTTTTGGCACAATAAATTCATAAGTTGCATATTCTTCCGCATTTATGCCGGGTTGCCCACTTCTTGCACTCATTATTTCAACCCATTCGTTATATCTTTGTGTGGTGCAAGCCGATTTTACTATGTAGGGATTACATTTATCTTTATCAATGGAAAACTTTATTAAAAACCCCGCATATGCTAATATTCCGTCTTTTTTAGAATAAAGATAACTTTTCCCAACTGATGCTCCCGTTCTTGCAAAAACGATATCATTTTCTTTCAAGATATAATCTTTGCTATCTTTGTTATCAACAAATGCACCATTATCAATGTATTTGCCTTCTTCATCAATATCGGTAATTCTTAAGTATTTTGGCAAATCGCCCGTTTGTTCGCAAGCGGGTGCGTTTATTCCGTATTTACCTTTATCTTTTGACACATCGCCTATCGTATTGCAAACCCAATCGCACGGAAAAACACCGAACTCAGTTTTCTTATAACCGTCCGGCACAATTCCGTTATTTATCTGTTCAATTCGTTGTTTAATTCCAGTTTTCATTACAATACCCCTAAAAAATGATTCCAAAAACAATTCCGGCAATGCCTATCAGAGTTCCAACACCAAAAGACACCCATCCGAATATCTTGTTTGCCTTTGCTTCCTTCGCACTGCTTTGTGCATCCGCTTTTGCAGATTCATATAGTTCATTCAGCAAACGATAGTTTTCTTTCAG
>JAZUHF010000011.1:0-3982 GCA_045641585.1 Acutalibacteraceae bacterium | reverse complement strand
GACAATGGTATTGCATTTGAAGAAAGAAACATCAAAGAAAACAATCCGACAATCGAAGAATTGAAAGCGTGGCACAAGCAAAGCGGTCTGCCGCTTAAAAAGTTTTTCAACACAAGCGGCTTACAGTACAAGGCGTTGGGGCTGAAAGACAAACTGCCGACCATGAATGAAGGAGAACAGTTTCGGTTGCTTTCCTCTGACGGAATGCTTGTCAAGCGCCCGATTTTAGTGGGTGATGATTTTGTTCTTGTCGGCTTCAAAGAAGCGGATTGGACAACTAAAAATAAAAAATAATAGGAGGAACTATCATGCAAAAAGTATTGGATTTTTTGAAAAGTGCAGAAACTTATTATCTTGCGACTATGGACGGTGATCAACCGAGAGTGAGGCCGTTCGGCACGGTACATATTTTTGAGGGCAAGTTATACATCCAAACAGGAAAAGTAAAGCCGACATCGAAACAGATAGCGGCAAATCCGAAAGTAGAGATTTGTGCTTTCAAGGACGGTACTTGGCTTCGCCTTTGCGGGGAACTTGTTGAAGATGACCGTGTGGAAGCACGCAAGTCAATGCTCGATGCCTACCCCGAGTTGCGCTCAATGTATGATGAAAATGACGGCAACACGCAGGTGCTTTATTTCAAAAATGCTACTGCAACATTTTCTTCGTTTACATCCGCACCGGAGACGATAAAATTTTAAAGCAAAAAAGATATGCTTCGGGAGTTAAGACATGGCATACGAAAACAACCACTATGTACCGCAGTTTATTTTGCGTCAGTTCGGAGATACAATAAACATATTTGACGTTAAAAATGGAACAGTAAAACCCAATCAACAAACTTATTCTGTGTTTGCGGAAAGAAAAATTTATCCGTCAGATCTTGAAAAAGAAATCGGCTATAAAGTAGAATCACCTTTTGCTAAGTTGTTTCACGATAAATTGCTGGCGGGAGAATGTGGCTCAAAAATCACACTTACACGAAAAGAACTGCAACTTATGAAACGGTTCTTCCTTCTTGAAACCATCAGAGTAACCTCTATGGAAAGAATATCGGAACTTGAGCAAAAAATCTCGCAACTGTATAAAGATTTCTTCACGGGATTTTCGGAAAAATTAATTGAAAACGAAACTCCCACAGAACGCTGGCATCGCAACATTCAGGTAATAGTAGAAACTGATAATATACAAAAAGTATCCGAGCATCCTTTATGTACTTATGAAATACTAAAGTGGTCATACATATTTAATTCCGGATATTTTGCATTTTGGGATTGTTCAAATACCGGTGTGGAATACATCATTACCGATATTGGAATGACATCTGAAGTAGAACCGTCAAAAGAAGAATACGGCGTTGAACACACAAAAAAAGATGAAATATGTTGCCTACTCAACAGAGAATTAAATACTGAAAAGAAAAATGCGTATCAAAATCTTCTTTCTACACAATTCTTGTTTCACGAAAACTTCTATATGTTTCCCTTATCGAGGAACCGTATGATAGTAACCTTAAATCCATATTTCGGCTTATTTGATAATAAGACAAGACTTTCAAAACCTTCCGAATGGCCTACCCTTATCAAGAATCACAAAATGTTTGAAAAGAATGTAAGCCCTAAACCGATGGTATTAATGGGAAAACCTATGCTGAAAGATGATGATGAGTTTACATATACAGTTCAAAATGTAAAAGCGGAAGATGCTGAATACATCAATATGTTAATGCTTGACAGAGTAGATAGTGTTATGGGATATAATGATTTTGAAAAAATCAAAACAAGCGTTGAAAGATATATGCAATTCTATGAGGAAATCAAGATGAAACCGCGCGTTGATTATTTGGAATTATTATTAAAGGAGGACTAATCATGAGAGAATGTTATTGGGTTGATTTTATTAAAGATAATATAGCATTGCCTATTAGCATCGATTACGATAATCAGTATTACCCAAGCCTGTGCCAAGAATATGAAAAGTTGATATTGGGATTAAGTCAGACAAAAGCCCCAGAAGCAATTATCGACATTTCTAAACAGTATTCCGAAAAAATAAAAAATGCAATACAAGAATACTATAAAGGTAACATTATTCAATCACATGCGATTATTTCAAATATTTTTGATGATTGTTGTACAGATAATATTTATGCAATATCTGATGTAAATACCAGTATTGCTTTTTCACCTGCACACAATGAGTCCCAGTCAGAAGTCCAGTTTTTTAGAGCACGTTTGAATGAGAATGTTGTTGACTATTCGTCGAATGAGATGTCTCATATCCCGTTTGGTAAGAGATCAATTGTTAAAAGTGAACGGTTTAGTATTCCTGGATTACCATGTTTATATCTGGGCAACACATCATATGTTTGCTGGATTGAAATGGGGTGTCCTGCGGATTATAAATTCAATGTGTCGCCAATAGTTTTAGATAATTCTCAAAAGGTTTTTAATTTAGCGATAGATATACAGTTGCTTTATAATATTATAGATTCTGATTATTCCGAGGAAATAGTTGAAAAGCATATTTGTGATTTTATAAAATTATTTATGCTTAACATTGCAACATCTTTTGTTGTTAAAGAAAAAAACAGAGTTTTCAAGTCCGAATATTTAATTTCTCAAATGCTGATGATTGCCTGTAAAAGTAAAGAGTATAATGGTATTACATATTATTCAAAACAAGTTTGCCATGAAGCATTTGCAACAATTGTTGGTGTAAATTTAGTTTTATTTGCAGAATATAATGGCGAGGATGATTCTTCACCATTGAATAAGCATATAAGAATTGGAGATTCGTTTAATTTTTCTATGTTTAAACACCTTATGGCATCATTAAAATATAATGAGTACCCGCTACGAATAGACAATTCTCCATTCATCAATTGTATTGGCACATTTAAAAGGAAATTTCCGTATAAAGAAACAGATTTTTATGATTTTGATCGATACTTATTTGCAAATTGGAATCCAATAGAACGCTCTTTTGAATACGACATGTGATGTGACAATCAATGCATTGTTTGTATTACTATATAGTAGGAGAAGTATATGATCAAAGAAATCATGCACGATCCGATTTTTCTTGCGGGAAAATCGCAGGCGGCGACGGCGGAGGATTTGCAGGTAGCGGAAGATCTGCTCGACACGCTGACAGCGAACAAAGAAAAATGTGTCGGGATGGCGGCGAACATGATCGGTGTTCGCAAAGCTATCATCGTATTTGACAACGGCGGCGAATATATGACAATGTTCAATCCCGAGATCATCAAGATGTCGGGACTGTATGAAACCGAGGAAGGATGTCTGTCGCTTATCGGTGAACCGAGAAAATGCAAACGCTACAAGACGATCAAGGTGAAATGGCAGATGAAAGATTTTGAGACTCGGATCAAAACCTTTTCCGGCTGGACGGCACAGATCATTCAGCACGAGATTGATCACCTGAACGGGATATTGATTTAATTTGATGTGACAATCGATATCCCGAGCATAAAGGCATCAATGTGACAAGTAATATGACCGAAACATTTTGGGGCAATGTGATAACTGATGTCCTTATTTGAAAAAAATTTAATGTAACAAGCGATGTGCCGTTTGTGAAATAGAATGTGGAATAACATTTTATCCCCGATGTAATTAAGAATGTACCTTTCAGGATGAACTCAAATGTACTTTTGAATGTACCATTCCGACTTTACGGTGATGTGATAAAAAATGTCCCAACGGGATTGACCGCAATGTGATTTTAGATGGTACTTATATCGGCTTTTAAGATTGGCTGATTTTTTCGGAATTTCAGCGAAAAGTATTTCGCAGAAATAGATTCTCCCTAATAGGGCTTTTATTGGTTTATATTTTACAAACGTTTTAATATATCTTAAAAGCAGAAGATATGCTTTCAAAAATACATAAAATCGGATTAAAACAGTATATTTTGTTTAATTTTCATTTTTTATATGACCAATAGTTCTTTTCTATAA
>JAZUHF010000010.1:0-21989 GCA_045641585.1 Acutalibacteraceae bacterium | reverse complement strand
GTTCGCAATGATGCGATGTTTGCCACCCATGTCCGCAGACACATCATATGCGAAGCATACATCATTGGCGAAGCCAACATAATTTGCCGAAGGCAAACATCATTCAAAAAACGACAAAATTCTGTCGAATTTTGTCGTTTTTTGTTGGAGCGGGTGATGGGAATCGGACCCACACGACCAGCTTGGAAGGCTGGGATTCTAGCCATTGAACTACACCCGCATTTGCGACAATGGTTATTTTATCACAATATCCATAATGAGTCAAGTGTTTTTTAAGATAATTTTTTACTTTTATTAAAATATAATTTCTCCGGTAAGGTAAGAAATCGCCGTCATAATTATTCCGGCGGCAACAACACCCAAAGTTATTGCAGGAAGCGCTTTTTTCAGACGCATATCAAGCATAGCGGCAACAAGCGCTCCCGTCCAGGCGCCCGTGCCCGGCAAAGGTATTGCAACAAGCACGAACAGTCCCCAAAAGGCGTATTTTAAAACCTGTTCAGATTTCTTCTCTGCCCTTTTTTCAAACTTTGTAATAACACCGTCAAGTTTTGGAATGTATTTTCTTATAAGCGCAAATATTTTGCGGACAAAAATAATAATAAACGGAACGGGAATTAAATTTCCGACTATTGACACTGCCAAAGAAACCCAAATGTTTACCCCTCGGAGTATTGCAAAAGGGACAGCGCCACGAAGTTCTATAACCGGCACCATGGATATTAAAAATGTCTCGATTAAAATGCCCGTTGTAGTTCCCCAAAAGTTCAAAACATTCTCCCCTTAAAAGAAAAATTTTATAAGTTTATCACTGCTTGGCGTGAAAATATCCTTCAAATACGCCATAATATCATAGCCCAAAACAAGAGGACGGATAATTGCAAAAAATACTATAAGCAAAGCCAAAACTATTGTAAGAATTGTAAACAAAATAATTGCCGGACTCTTTTTGCTTTTGCTTTCAGCCTCATAGTCATCAATAAAGTAACTGCTGTTTTCTTCGTAATCGTCATCAGTGTCATAGTTGTAATATTCCAAATTTCTTTCGGCAACACTTTTAATACTTTTACTTTCTTCCTCAGGCTCTTTAAGAATAAAATCGTTTAGATTTGTTTCTTTGGGTGAAACAGCGGGAGCGGTTTCTTCCGTTGACGAATCGGGCGTTTCTGTTTCCTCTGCAGGTTCTTGCGACTCTGACGGCTCCTCTGCCGTTTCCGTTGCCTGTTCTGTTGTTTCCTCTGTTTCTTCAACCTCTTCGGCTTCATTTATTTCTCCGTTATTCTCAAACGGAGCAATCGGAGCGTCTACCGACTCATTCGCCATATAACTCCACTGTGTAATATAAGGATGAATAAGTTCTTTCATAATCTTTTTACGCAAAGATTTACTTTCCGAAAGCAGAATGATAACCTGCGAGCCGTTTTCGATAATACAACCGCCGAAAATTCCGTCGGACGAAACAAGCGGTGTCGCTCCGTTTAAAATTTCAATATCATCTTCGGAATCAATTCCGTATTTTTTATTATTTATAACACTTTTTTCAATACCGGTAATTTTAGAAACGGTGGAAACAAGTCCCTTTTCGCCAAAAAGCGGACCGCATGAAATAATAATACTGCTGCGGTTTACGCTTCTTGCAAGACTCTTTGAAAAGTCAAGACGGGTTTCGACCTCATCGGTTAAAAGACGCATCTGGGCGCAGCCGCAGAGATTAAACTCCATTTCAAAATCTTTACCTATCGTATAATAAATAACATCAACCTTGATATTCTTTATCATTTTTTACTCTCCTAAATAAATATTATTCAATATATGAATAGACTATTCCGTCTATCGCTCTTGTTATAAGCGGTTCTATATCCAATTTTTCTTCTGCTTTCTCGCACTGCCCGGGTTTCGGTCTTGTATGGGGATGTTTAGGTGTAAACACCGTACAACAGTCCTCATAAGGCAAAATCGAGGTTTCAAAAGCATCTATCTTTCTTGAAATCGCAATAATTTCTTCCTTATCCATGCCGATAAGCGGACGAAGCACCGGAAGAGTGCAAACACTGTCGGTCGAAGCAATGGCAGGTAAGGTCTGACTTGCAACCTGACCTAAACTCTCACCGGTTATGAGTCCCAAACTGCCGTTTTGCTCGGCAAGACGGCAAGAAATTCGCATCATCATTCTCCGCATAATAAGAGTGAAATAATCTTCGGGGCATTTGTTCCTTATTTCCTCCTGAATTTCGGTGAATGGGACTATAGCAAGTTTTATCGTGCCGCTGTATTTTGCAACCTTGCTTAAAAGGGTTTTAACCTTTTCCTCGGCAAGTGCGCTCGTATAAGGCGGTGAGGCGAAATGAATTGCATTAAGAGAAAGTCCCCTCTTGGCCATCATATATGCGGCAACAGGGCTGTCAATACCGCCGGAAATAAGAATTTGCGCTCTTCCCGATGTGCCGACCGGCAAACCGCCTGCGCCCTTTAACTGATTGCCTCTTATATACGCCGCAAAATCACGGACTTCAACCGTAACCGTAATATCGGGGTTATGAACATCAACCTTTAAGTGCGGAAAATTACTGAGCAAGACTCCGCCGAGTTCCATACAAATCTCAGGCGACTTCATAGGGAATGTTTTATCCGACCTCTTTGCCTCAACCTTAAAGGTTTTCACTGAATTTAAAGTTTCTGCAAGATAAATCGGCGCTTTATTAAAAATATCTTCCGGAGTTTTTTCACAAACACATGCCCGACTGTACCCCGCTATACCGAAAATTCGGCTCACACGCAAAAGTGCCTCTTCAAAATCAAAATCTTCATCTAAAGGCTCAATATAAGTAGCGGACTGCGCTCTCCTTACCTTTATTGCACCAAGAGGTTTTAAACGCCTTTTTATTGTGTCAACAAGTTTGCTTTCAAAATTAGAACGGTTAAGCCCTTTAAGCAGAAGTTCCCCGTCCTTAACCAAAATAATTTCTTTCATTAAACTATCTCCGAGTCAAAACATCATACCTATTTTGATTATACTACATTCCCACGCAAATAACAACAGTTTTTCATAAAAATAAAGCAGAGGTTTTTATCCTCTGCTTTAAATCTTATTTATCGCAACACGGGTCTTCTTTAGGCGGTGTTACTTTTTTAGGTGCAGGTTTTATCTTATCTCCGAGTCCTGTGGTTTCGGTAAAAATCGAATTGTTCGTAACCGCATTTACCGCATCGGTCGGGATAATAAGTTTTGACGCCGTTCCGTTCGACATATTTACAAGTGCTTCATACTTTTTAAGTTCTAACACTGCAGCGTCAACCCCTGCTTCTTTAAGTGCGATAAGACCGTCCGCCTCTGCTTTTTTAGAAAGGTATATTGCCTTTGCTTCACCTTCGGCACGGGCGATTCTTGCATCTCTTTCGCCCTCGGCGGCAAGAATCATTGCCTGCTTATCACCCTCTGCACGAGTGATTGCGGCAGCCTTATGACCTTCCGCCTGCAACAAAGTTTCACGGCGGTCACGCTCAGCCTTCATCTGCTTCTCCATTGCGTTCTGAATTTCCGCAGGAGGAATAATGTTTTTAAGTTCAACACGGGTAACCTTAATTCCCCATTTATCTGTTGCTTCGTCAAGTATTGCGGTCATTTTACTGTTAATGGTATCGCGTGAAGTGAGAGTGCCGTCAAGTTCCATCTCTCCCACAATATTACGAAGTGTGGTTGCAGTTAAATTTTCAAGTGCGTTAATCGGGTTTACAACACCGTAGGTGTAAAGCCTTGCATCGAAAATACGAAAATATACAACGGTATCAATCTGCATTGTAACATTATCTTTAGTAATAACGGGTTGCGGAGGTGAGTCCATAACCTGCTCTTTTAATGTGATTTTCTTTGCCATTTTTTGTATTACGGGAATCTTTACATGAATACCCGCATCCCAAGTCGTTTTGTATTTACCGAGCGACTCGATAACAAATTGCGTTGCCTGAGGAACAATTCTCACATTGCAAATAATTATTATCAAAACGATAATGCCCAAAATGATAAGTAGTGCTTCCATAATCATTCTCCTTTAAAATTATTTAACCAATATTTCCCTTATTTGTTTTTTAGACTTTAAAACAGGAATAAACGCTTCAACAGCCGCTTTAAAATGAGTGTTTTCGGAAAGCATATCGAAAACTGCGGTTTTGGTTTTTTCATCGTCATAGCAGGCAGCGGCAAGACACGCCACAACTGCATTTACGGTATCTCTATCGCCATCCATATATGCAGGTTCTACCATATCGAGTATCTTTTTAGTCGATTTTTTCGTGCTTTCGTTAAGGGTTTGTTTGATTTGCGGAACTAAATACTTTCCGAAAAAATTAAGATAAAGAAAATTTCCGTATTTTGCAACATATTCCTTATAAGATTCTTTATACTGAGGAAATGTATCAAGCACCTTTTTAGTGAAAACCGAAACGGTGTATTTATCGCCTTTTTGGGCTGTTGGCAGGTCTACTGCGCTGTTATTGACAGAACGGCGAACCTTTATCCCTAAATTCTTTCTTAAAGTATCAACAAAGTCAATACCTACGCTTTCGGCATCACGCTCAAACTGCGAATCGTCAAAAAGCCACGCCTCAATCTCGGAAAATTCACCGATGCTTCCGTCCTCCGAAATATCAGCACACAAAAGCAAATACATTTGTCTTGTTTCGCTGTATTCAACCTTGACGGCTTTTTTATCATTTTTAAAGGTGTAATCTTCAAGACTTACAAAGCCGTTTTCGTCAAGAAAGGGTTGCATTTCGGATATAACTTTACCTATATATCTGTTATCCAAATAATTTCACTCCAATATATTATTTTCTCTATTGTATCATATATTATATATTTTAACAACTAAAATTTTCTTGAAAGTAGCATAACACGGTTATATAATGATATTAAAATAACTTTTAGGAGAACTTATGAATTTAGCCGATATAAACGAAATAACAAAAATTCTCGAAAGCGGCGGCTTTTCATTTAAAAAATCTTTAGGACAAAATTTTCTGATAGACGAAACGGTTTGTCCTAAAATGGCACAAAGCTGTCTTGACGAAAACTGCGGTGCTATTGAAATCGGACCGGGTGCCGGAGTGCTTACAAGGGAACTTTGTAAAATTGCGAAAAAGGTAATTGCCATTGAAGTTGACGAAAGGTTAAAACCCGTTTTAAACAAGACTCTTGCCGATTTTAACAATGTAAATGTGATTTTCGGTGACTGTTTAAAACTTGACCTTAAAAAAATAATAGCCGAAGAATTTAAGGGTTTCAATAAGGTTTGCATTTGTGCCAATCTTCCCTATTATATTACCTCTCCGATTATTATGGGACTTCTCGAAAGCAATTTACCGATTGAGTCTATTACCGTTATGGTGCAAAAGGAAGCGGCAGAACGCATCTGTGCCGAAGTCGGCACACGGAATGCAGGCGCACTTACAGTAGCAGTCAACTATTATTCTGTTGCGACAAAATTATTCGATGTTAAAAGGACATCATTTTTCCCTGCCCCTAAAGTCGATTCTTCGGTAATAAGGCTTGAGATAAGAAACAAACCGCCCATAACCGTCAAAAGCGAAGAAAAGTTTTTTAAACTTGCAAAGGCTTGTTTCGCTCAACGGCGGAAAACATTTTTAAACACTGTATCAAACACCTTGTCTCTCGACAAAGATATTTTAAGGAAGGGACTTGCAAGTCTTGATTTACCCGAAACAATCAGAGGCGAAGCACTCAGTATGGAAGAACTTGCAAAACTTTCGGACATAGTATTTGACTAAATAAATATTATCTGCAAAAGAAGAAGTCCTATTACGGCAGGTAATGAAAAAGCGCATGTCCCTGCTATACTGTATACATTGACGGGAATATGCACACCCGTCCATTTAGTTGTAATATTTATAAGTATTATCGCAGATATTCCGATTATTGCATTTAAAAATATCCGTTTTATCGCTTTTCCCGAATAAAATGAAAGCAATATCAAAAAAAGTTCGGATATACTGAGCATTGCCAAAAGAAAAAATAAAATAAATTTCATATGATTTCATATCCTTTCACATACCGAAGCATCTAAAAAAGTATATGAAATTGAACTTAATTATATGAAAAACGGGTTGCCCGAAAAGGCAACCCGTTAATTTTAATTTGCAATTATTTTGCTTTTTTTCTCTTTTCCTGAGATTCTTTGAAGCAAACCCACAAAGGACCTGCAACGAAAAGTGAAGACATACAACCTGAAAGAAGACCGAATGCCATCGGAATTCCGAAGGTGCGGAGAGTAGTAAGGCCGTAAATTTCGGCAACGATTATAATTGTGATTACTGCTGCAACGGTGGTAACCGAAGTAACAATATTTCTCTTAATAACGCCCTGTATACTCTTATTCATATTTTCGTCAAGTGAAAGTTGCGGATAATACTTCTTGTTTTCTCTGACACGGTCATAAACAACGATTGTATCGTTAAGAGAATAACCGAGAATGGTAAGAACAACCGCCATATAGTTTGAATCTATCTGCAATCTGAATATAGCACAAACGGCAAAAGTAACCGTAAGGTCAAGAACCAAAGCGCAAAGTGCTGTGAGAGCCGCAGAAATACCGCCGATGTTTTTAAACCTTATTCCGACATAAATAACAACCAAAACTGCGGTTAAAAGCACGGCAACCATACTCTTTGCAAAGAAACTTCCTGCAATTGAGGCACTTACCGATGTGGCATCGTAAACCTCAATATTATTCTTTGAAAACTTTTCGGTTAAAGCCTTTGTAATATTCTCCTGCGTATCAGCCGAAAGAGCATTCTTACCCGAAAGATTGATGGTATAAGTCTTTGTATCGCCTGCAAGCGACTCATTCTTGCTTACGGTGAAATCTTTATTGAGTGTGCCTTTAACGGTCTTTGTAAACTTATCCTGACTTACTTTACCCGTATAAGAATATGTGATACGGGCGCCGCCGCTGAAATTTATATCAAGGCGAAGTCCTGCAAAAACGGATACCAAAATACCTGCAATAATTATTACCGCATAGGCAATAAGGCAAATTTTAAGAATTTTTTTGGAATTTATACTTTTAACCATTTTTCTTACCTCCGAACAATGCAGGTTTTCTTAAGAATTTCAACTGAGAAATACTCTTAACCATATATTTAGAAGCAAGAACGCCCATTATTAAGTTGAAGATAACGCCGATTAACAAGGTATATCCGAACGAATAAATTGCACCGGTTATCGACGAGCCGAACAAAGACATAAGCGGTGAAAAAACTTTTGCAATAATGCTGTCCGGTGTGCCGAAAGCACCCATAAGAACGAGCGAAACGATTACTATTGTAACATTACCGTCGATAATAGCCGAAAGACTGTTCTTAAAGCCCGAATCTATTGCGCCGTCAATCGTCTTGCCTTTTCTGAATTCATCACGGATACGCTCAGCGGCAATAACATTACAGTCAACGCCGACACCGATTGAAAGGATAATACCTGCTATACCGGGAACCGTAAGCGTAAAGCTTGAAGCATTCGGGAAGAAGCCCGAAATACAAGCGATTGTTCCTGCAAGTTGTCCCAAAAGGGCTATGCACGCAACGAAACCGTGAACTCTGTAAAGTACGAGCATAATAAGGCAAACAATACCAAAAGCGATAGAGCCTGCTATTACCATTACTCTTAAAGCATCGTTTCCGAGCGAAGGTGAGATAATCTGCAACTTACTGTCATCAACCGTTAAAGCAAACGGAAGCGAACCTGCGTTTATCTTGTTTGCAAGGTCTTTTGCGGCATCTTCGGTGAAATTACCGTAAATAATCGCATTACCGCCCGTAATAGCACCGTTAGAGCAACTTGCCGTAGAAATATTTGTTTCATCCATATAGATTGAAATATTTGTGCCGTTTGTATAGGCATTGCCTGTTGCGGTGGCAAATGCATCGGCACCCTTGCTGTTAAGTTCAAGTGCTACAACATAACCGTGTTCCTGGTCGTATGTAGCAACTGCCTTCTTAACAACCTCACCCGTCATAAACGGTGAGCCCGATTGATTGGTATCGCCCTCATAAAATTCAAGCTGTGCCGAAGCACCGAGTTCCTTGATTGCCGACTGCGGGTCGAAATCATCGTCACCGGCAGTTCTCGGAAAACGAACTATAACTTGATTATTTGCATTATCTGTGTAAACCTCATAGTCTGTAATGTTAAGATTAACAAGACGGGTTTCGATAATTGCTTTTGCGCTTGCCATATCATCGGAAGTAATTTTTACATCCTTGATATCGGGTGAAAATACTGCTTCGACACCGCCGGATATATCAATACCCCAACGAATATCGTTTGCACCCTTAATATAAATTTTCTTTGTATCGCCGTAGTAGTCATAAATTCCGAAAAAGGCTGCGAAAGTAAGTGCCAAAATCAAAACCAAAACCACAAAAAAGACCGGCTTGCCCACTCTTTTGGACTTCATTGGCTAATCCTCCAATTCATTTTCCCCTGCGGGAGTTAGTCGGCAAATTATCACACTTGCCTACAATACTGTTTTATTATACTAAATCTGACCTGTAAAGTCAATTAAAACTAAATAATTTATACCAATTTTTCCAAAGCGGCATATCTTACGGCAACCGAAAGAACATTTGCCGCCTTTTTAACATCCGATGTGCTCGGATATGTAGGTGCTATTCTTATATTTGAATCAAACGGGTCTTTGCCGTATGGATATGTTGCACCGACATTTGTAAGGATAAGTCCCGCTTCTTTACAAAGTTCTCCTACCCTCTTAGCACAGCCGTTCATCACAAAAAGACTTATAAAATATCCGCCGTTGGGTTTTGTCCATTTTGCAATACCCAAACCGTTCAATGTGTTATCAAACTCATCTAATACCGCTTCAAATTTAGGTCTTATTATTTCGGCGTGCTTTTTCATTTGCTCTTTTACTGCGTTTAAATCGGGCAAAAATTCCGAATGTCTTAACTGATTAAGTTTATCGGGACCGATAGTTTGATACTTCATTCTGCTCTTAATAATATCAAGCACCTTTTTGCTTGCCGCCATAACGGCAACACCGGCGCCCGGAAGTGTTATTTTAGAAGTTGAAGCAAAGAAAATCGGCAAATCTTCGTTACCTGATTTTTTACATTCTTCATATAAATTAAGAAGTTTATCGCCCTCACCGTAAATATCGTGGACGGCATACGCATTATCCCAAAAAATATGAAAATCTTTTGATGCGGGTTTTAAATTTGCAAAGCGTTTTACAACCTCATCGCTGTATGTAATACCGTTCGGATTTGAGTATTTAGGCACACACCATATACCCTTAACCGAAGAATCTTTGATATATTCTTCAACCATATCCATATCAGGCCCGTCATCATTCAAAGGAACCGAGATAAGTTCAAAACCAAAGTATTCGGTTATGGCAAAATGGCGGTCATATCCCGGCGCAGGACACAAAAATTTGCGCTTTTTATCAAGAACCCACGGTTCACCTCCGAGTCCCGAAACCATTCCCTGACAAACCGTATCAAACATCATATTAAGCGAAGAATTACCGCCTGCGATAATAAGTTCCTCAGGCATTTCCAAAATCTGCGAAAATAATTTCTTTATATCGGAAATTCCGTCCATACCTCCGTAGTTACGGCAGTCCACTCCGTCACAAGACGAAAAATTTGATTTTTCGGTAAGTTTTCCGAAAAGACCGTTGCTTAAATCAAGGTTTTCGCTTCCCGGCTTTCCTCTTGCCATATTAAGAGATAAATTCATTGATTTTATCGCTTCATATTCTTTTTTTACCGCCGAAAATTCAGCATTTAATTCTTCTTTTGACATAGATGAATATTCTTTCATATTGCACCCCTACAATCAAAATTTTTATAACTTTATAATTATATTACTTTTTTTGACGATTTTCAAGCAAAAAATAAAGGAAAACAAAATTTTTGCTTTCCTTTAACTATTATTATTTAAACATTGTCTGTATGCCGTTAATAAACTCGCCTGCCGCTTTTATTACCTTTGCAGAGCCTTTTGAAACATTGTGTCCGTTATCTTCGATAACCGTTTTGCCCACTATTGCCACTACTGCGCCGGCAAGCATTCCCGCGCCCATTCCTTTAACAAAACTCATAGTGCTGCTTTTTTGCATAAAAATAACCTCCCTTTCAAAGATTATAATATCCAAAAAAGAGAGGTTTATTTATTACTTTTTAAAATCTTTAAATGCAGGGTGAACTTTATCTTTTTCCGAAAGATTGATTTGCATACCTTCTTCTATCGGCCATTCAATTCCGATATCAGGGTCGTTCCACATAAGACCGCCTTCATCGTTCGGATGATAGAAATCGTCAACCTTATAAACAAATTCAGCCTCGTCAGAAAGAACTAAAAAGCCGTGAGCAAAATTCTTCGGGATAAAGAACTGACGCTTATTCTCGGCGGAAAGCAATACACCTTCCCATTTGCCGAAGGTCGGTGAGCCTTCACGCAAATCAACAGCTACATCGAAAACTTCGCCCTTGATACATCGAACAAGTTTTGACTGACTGTATTGCTTTTGAAAATGAAGACCGCGGAGAACACCTTTGGTTGACATAGACTGATTATCCTGAACAAATTTTACATCTATACCGCCCTCGATGAAATCTTTTTCCTGATAGGTCTCCATAAAATAGCCTCGGTTATCACCGTAAGCCGTAGGCTCAACAATAATAACACCGTCAATGGAAGTTTTAATAAAATTGAACTTTCCCAATTAAAGTTCCTTCTTTCCGCTATACATTTTATCGTAATATTTCTGATAATCACCGCTTACAACATTCTTTACCCAGTCCTGATTATCAAGATACCATTTCATAGTTTTCTTAATTCCCACTTCAAAGCAGGTTTCGGGATACCATCCGAGTGCATCTTTAATCTTCTGAGGGTCAATACCGTAACGGCGGTCATGACCTTTTCTGTCGGTTACATGCTTAATCATATGCTCTCCGACAGTTTCGTCAACATTTTCTTTAATGTATTCAATTATAGATTTTACAATAAATATATTCGGCTTTTCGTTATGTCCGCCGACATTGTAAACTTCGCCTAATTTACCGTCTCTTATAACCATATCAATGGCTTTGCAGTGGTCTTCAACATAAAGCCAGTCACGAATCTGCATACCGTCACCGTAAACAGGCAAATCTTTATGTTTTAATGTGTTGTTCATAATAAGCGGTATAAGTTTTTCGGGGAATTGGAACGGACCGTAGTTATTGGAACAGCGTGTAATATTTATCGGGAATTTATAAGTATCTCCGAATGCCTTTACAAAAAGGTCGGCAGAAGCCTTTGAAGAAGAATAAGGAGAATGGGGGTCAAGCGGAGTGGTTTCGGTGAAATATCCCGTTGCACCCAAAGTGCCGTAAACCTCATCGGTTGAAACCTGAAGATACTTAACTCCGTCTTTATATTTATCGTCGCCTACCGTCCACGCAACCTTGGCACACTGAAGCATATTAACCGTGCCCTCAACATTTGTTTTAACAAAAATTTCGGGGTTTGTGATACTTCTGTCAACATGGCTTTCTGCGGCGAAGTTAACAACATAATCAATATCATTTTCGGCAAAAATCCTGGAAATTGCTTCTCTATCGCAAATATCCGCCTGAACGAATGAATAATTCTTGTTGTTTTCTACACTCTTTAGATTTTCGAGATTTCCGGCATAGGTAAGTTTATCTACATTGATAATCTTTACATCATCGTATTTATTGAGCATATAAATTACGAAATTCGAGCCTATAAAACCGGCGCCTCCTGTTACTAAATATGTTTTCATAGAATCAGTCCTCCACTTTACTTATATATTCTTTAAGTGCTGTTTCCCAGTTCCGCATTTCATTACCGACTGTGCACTTTAAGCCTAAATTATCCAAAGACGAATACGAAGGTCGCTTTGTAGGAACATTATATTTTGCGTTATATTCCTCTGTAGTGCACGGAAGCACTACATTGCCGAAGCCCGAAAACTCCGCAATTTTAACCGCAAAATCAAACCATGAACATTCGCCCTCGCCCGTGCAGTGATATATACCGTATTCCTCGGTTAAAGCAAGTTTTAAAATATGATGCGCCAAATCGTTTGCATTGGTGGGGTTGCCGCGCTGGTCATTTACTACGGTAATTCCGCCGTGTTCCTTAATAACCCTGCGAACCGTCTTAACAAAGTTTTTGCCGATATATCCGTATAGCCACGAAGTTCTTACGATAAAGGTCTTTTCGTTAAATGCAAGTGCATATTTTTCGCCAAGCGCCTTTGAAGCACCGTAAACACTTTGAGGGTCTATCATATCCCACTCGGTATACGGTTTTGTTCCGTTTCCGGCAAAAACATAATCGGTTGAAACATGAATGAATTTTGCTCCCGACCTTTTAGCGCAGAGACTTAAATTTTTAACTCCCAACGCATTTACTTTGAAAGCAACATCTTTCATACTCTCGCAGCCGTCAACATTAGTCATCGCGGCGCAGTTAATAATAATATCCGGCTTATTCTCAGATACATATTTGCTTAATTTCTCGAAATCTGTTATATCAAGTGTATCAATATCAACAGGTAAAACTGTTGCACCTTTATACTCACCCGATATCTCACCGATTTCACTTCTGCCCGATTTTATAATCGACTGAAGTTCATTGCCGAGCTGACCGTGTGAACCGGTAATCATAATTTTCATATGAGTTTTTTTCTCCTTTTGTTTAAAAATTTAAAACACGAAACCGTGTGTATAAGTAAGTATTTAAGGCTCTTTGCACTTGACCTTTTCCAATGATGGACTACCGAAAACTGCGGTAAAATCAAAACTTTTCCGTTTTTCTTTGCTCTGAGCGTCAAATCAGCATCCTCAAGATACATAAAAAACCGTTCATCAAAGCCGCCTGAATTCAAAAATATTTCCGAACGGATTGCAAAAAAACAACCGCTGCAAAAATCTATCTCAACAGGCTCGTTTATCTCTTTTTTTGCCCACACATATTCACTTCTTACCGACTTTAAAATTCTGCCTAAAAAAAGTCTTTTAAATGTGGGAATTTCTTTAGGTAACTTTTGCTCGGTGCCGTCAGAATTTAAAATTTTCGGCATACACATAACGGCATCTTTATGTTTTTCCATATAATCTGCCATATCCGATAAAACATCGGTATTTACAACTATATCCGGGTTTATCACAAAATGGTAAGTTCCGAGTTTTTCTTTAAGACAAAGGTTATGCGCCGCACCGAAACCCATATTCTTTTTGTTTTCCATAACAGACGCATCGGTGTTTTCATTTATAAGCGAAACGGTATCATCGGTTGAGCCGTTATCGTAAACATAAACTTTAAGAGGATATTTCTTTGTGTTTTTATAAAGACTCTCCACGGCTTTGAGGGCTGTTTCGCCGTCATTATAAGTAACAACCGATGCCGATATACTGATATTATCCAAAAGCGCACTTCCTTTGGCTTACAAAACTGAAATCACTTTAAAAAGCCGTTTACTATCTCCTGCTCGGCTTCCTGTTCGGTAAGACCGAGTGTCATAAGTTTAATAAGCTGTTCCCCTGCAATTTTGCCTATTGCTGCCTCGTGTATGAGCGAAGCATCAACATGGTTGGCACAAATTTCGGGTATTGCCTCAACCTTTGCATTATCCATAATTATTGCATCGCATTCGGTATGTCCGCTGCAAAGGTTGTTTCCGTTAATATTCGATTTAAAACTCTGGAAAGAATTTCCTTTTGCAACCGAGCGTGAAATAACATTTGCTCCCGATTTTTCGCCGTTTAAATCTACCGTAAAATCAGTGGTCGCCTTTTGAGTTCCGTGTGTCATTATCTTTTCTTTGATAACAAGTGTGGCATTATCGGCAACGGCGGCTTTTGTAATTCTGTTTGTGGAATCAATACCTTTTATTTGTGTTGTTTCCATTTCCATATATCCGCCTTCGGCAATATTTATAACGGTGGTCGGGTTCATTACATTTTCTCCCTTGCCGTCGCCCTCGCCGTAGTGGCGCTCAATATATTTAACCTTTGCGTTTTTGCCGACAAAAAATGTGTGAATACCGTCATGTTTCGATTCGTTTTCACCGCAGTTGTGAATACCGCAGCCTGCCATAATAGTTACATCTGCATTTTCGCCTATAATGAAATCATTATACACTAAATCGGTAAAACCGGTTTTATCAATGATAACGGGAATATGCACTGTTTCACCCTTCGTGCCTGCACGGACGGTTATATCTATTCCGGGCTTGTCCGTCTTTGATTTTATCTGCACCGATTCGGTGGAATTTCTGCCTAAAGAAGCACCGTTTGCACGGATATTATACGCGCCCGACGGAACACCCTCCATATCGGCAATTATTTTAAGGAGTTGTTTATCGGTATCGTTCATTTATTTATTCTCCCCCAAATTGCTCTCGAGCACACTGCAAGCCGAACTTGCTCCCAAAAGTTCAGGCAAAATATCGTTTTTTGCACCGAACGCTTTTAAAACACCGTTTGCAATAACCGCAACCTTATCGGCTATGTTAAGAATTCTCTCCTGATGCGAAATTATAATAATCGAGCCGCCTAATGTTTCGTGCATTTTTTCAAAAACATTTATGAGATTTCCAAAACTCCAAAGGTCTATACCGGCCTCAGGCTCATCAAACAAAGAAACCTTTGTTGAACGGGCAAGAACAGTCGCAATTTCAATTCTCTTAAGTTCTCCTCCCGAAAGCGAAGCGTTGACCTCACGGTTTACATAATCACGGGCGCAAAGTCCCACTTTAGATAAATAATCACAGGCTTCGCCTACCGTAATTTCTTTGCCCGATGCAAGTTCAATTAAATCTTTAACCGTTATTCCCTTAAATCTGACGGGTTGCTGAAAAGCAAAACTTATTCCTTTTCTCGCTCTGTCGGTTACGGATAAATCGGTTATATCCTCACCGTCAAGAAAAATCTTTCCCGATGTAGGTTTAATAATACCCGCTATTATCTTTGCAAGGGTGGATTTTCCTCCGCCGTTAGGTCCCGTTACGGCAATGAATTCATTGTCGAATTTTAAAGATATATTCTTAAGTATTTCTTTTTCGCCGTTTTCGGTATCGGCAGAAAAAGAAATATCAACAAGCTCTAACATTTTTTCCTCCGAACACAATTAACTATTTTAGATTATACCTTTATTCTTTCCAAAAATCAATAAAAACATTGCCAAATATACATATATTTACCTTAAATACAAATTATTTGATTATCGTGTCGGTTTATGTTATAATATGATTCAATATTTGTATGCGGAGAAAAAGTATGAAAAACAATTTAAAGGGAACCTTGATTTTAACACTCGGTTCGCTTATATGGGGTTTGGCTTTTGTAGTCCAAAGCGATGCCTCGGATAAAGTCAAACCTTTCACTTTTAACAGTTTGCGTTCTTTGTTAGGCGCTTTTGTTATATTTATCTATCTTTTCATAAAAAGCAAGACCACCGGAAAGCCGATTTTCACTCATACAAAAGAATATTTTAAAAAAACGGCTCTCGGCGGAATTCTCTGCGGAACATTTCTTGCAATGTCGGTAAACTTTCAGCAGGCAGGACTTACGGTATATCCAAAAGGCTGTGCCGCAGAAGCGCGTGCAGGCTTCCTTACCGCTTTGTATGTCATAATGGTCCCGATAGTAAGTCTTGTTTTCTTAAAAAAGCGCATTTCCCCCATCATTTTACTCGCAGTAGTTTGGGCAACTTTCGGAATATACCTTCTGTGTCTTTCGGGCGGATTGTCCAAAATATATTCAGGCGATATACTTATGCTGTTCTGCGCAATTTCCTGCACTTTGCATATACTGACAGTTGATAAATTCGGTGTTTTCGTAGGCGGAGCGCAACTGTCAATGATTCAGTTTTTGGTTTGCGGTATTATTTCCGGTATAATCGGACTGATTTTCGAATCGGATATGAGTATAACGAATATCTATTCCGCTTTACCGCAAATTCTATATATGGGAGTCCTCTCAAGCGGTTTGGCGTATACCCTTCAAATTGTAGGTCAAAAGTATGCCGAACCTGCCGTAGCATCTATTTCAATGAGTCTTGAAAGCGTTTTTGCCGCAATAGGCGGTTGGCTCATTATGGGAAACGGTTTAAGTTTGCGAGAGTTTTTCGGCTGTGCGCTCGTATTTGTTGCAATCATTACGGCACAAGTCCCCGAATTTATAAAGAAAGAAAACAAAAAAGAGGTTTAAGTTATGCCAAGATATGACAGAAAGAAAGCTTTAAGAAAGCGCCGTATTTTTATCACACTGTGTGTCCTCGTTTTAGCGCTTATTATTGCACTTATATCCTTTGCGATTTCCACTGTAAACAAGGCTTTAAAGAATAATCAAGAAAATGAAAATGAAAGTTCTTATTCCGAAAGCGAAAGCGAAAAACCGAAAAAAACTGAGCGCACTCTTGTTTCAACCGCTACCGTTATCAATACGGGAGATATTATGGTACACAGCACTCAACTTGACGGTGCAAAAACCTCGAACGGTTATGATTTTTCGGCATTTTTCAAAAACATAAAAAGCTATGTAACAGCCGCAGACTACAGCATAGCAAACCTTGAACTTACCTTTGGCGGCACAGAGTCGGGTGCATATAGCGGATACCCCGCGTTCAACACTCCCGACTGCTTTGCAAACACTATCAAGGATGCAGGTTTTGACTTTTTGGTCACCACAAATAACCACTCATACGATACAGGGCTTTTCGGTCTTAAAAGAACTGTAAGCGTCATAAATAAAGCAGGGTTTTCGCATATAGGAACAAAGGAAAATCCGAGTGATAAATCTTATGATGTCAAAAAAATCAACGGAATCAAGTTCGGAATTACCGCTTATACTTATGAAAATCAGTGCACTGCTCAAGGCAGAAAATCTATAAACGGAAATGTGATTTCCGCCGAAGCCAACGACCTTATAAATTCGTTTAATTATGACCGTATAGAAGAATTTTACAAAACCGCCGAAAGCAATATAAATGATATGAAGAAAAGCGGAGCCGATGTGATAGTATTCTATATGCATTGGGGCGAAGAGTATCACACAAAAGAAAATGTATGGCAAACAAAAATCGCACAAAAACTCTGCGATTTGGGTGTAGATATTATTGTAGGCAGTCATCCTCATGTTATTGAGCCCGTCAGTCTTTTAACTTCGCAGGACGGCACACGCAAAACCGTTTGCGTATACTCTATGGGCAACGCCATTTCAAATCAAAGGCAGGAAATTATGCACCCTGAATGTCCCACGGGACATACCGAGGACGGCATGTTGCTTTATTATACATTTAATAAATATTCAGATGGCAGTGTTTCGCTTGCGAGTGTTGATATTATACCGACTTGGGTTGATAAGTATAAAGGCGGAAGCGGATATCTTTACAGCATCGTTCCGCTCGAGTCAAGAGAAAGCGGAGCAAATTTCGGACTTTCACCCACCTCACTTGAAAAAAGTAAGAGGTCTTATGACCGAACAAAAGAAATCATCGGAGCAGGTCTTACCGAAATACAAAATGCGGTAGGTTGCAAAGTGCGATTTAACTGAATTTAAAGTAAATTTACGGCGAAATTAAAAATAAATATATTTTATTGAAATTTATTGCAATTTTCCCTTGACTTTAGGGCTTGTTTATGATATATTATTTGAGCGCCGTAAAAATGCTGGTGTAGCTCAGTTGGTAGAGCAGCTGATTTGTAATCAGCAGGTCGGGGGTTCAAGTCCGTCCACCAGCTCCATTTACGAAGCCTACGATGGCGCAAAATTCAATATGGGAGAGTTCCCGAGTGGCCAAAGGGGACAGACTGTAAATCTGCTGCTTTCAGCTTCGATGGTTCGAATCCATCCTCACCCACCATTTGACGAGGTTTTCGAGCCTCGTCTTTTTTTATGCTAAAATCCCCCAAACGCCCTATTCATGCGGGTTTCGAGAGTTTTTTGAGTCATTTTAAGTTAACTTAAATTCGTTTGAATTGGTCCATTTTTGGACTATTTTTTGAGCGTATTGGTCTACTTTTGGTCCCCCGTTTTCGCCCTATTTTAGCGGCTTTGCGACACCTTTCAAAAATCGTATTGGTCCACAAAACCGCTTTTTTGATGTTTTTTACTTATTTTCAGTAAATATTAAAGCAATCATTTTATCAAGTTAGTAATCACTTAATAACTTACCTGTATTTTCAATTTCAAGAAAAGAATATCAATTTCATAAAAAGTTTACAAAATTACAGAGCAATGCAATTAAGCACTGCTCTGTTATTGAACTATTTTAGTATCTTACATTTACCATTTCTTTCATTTATCAAATTGATCAGTTCATTTGCACTTGATTCGGTCAAATCCAAATTATCGGAAAGGACAGCATCGGTGAATGTAGCAAATTCTTCTTTGATACGGTCTTCAATATCGGCAAGATTTTCGTTTGACATCGGGTCGGAATAGCGAAGTGCCTCATAAACCTTTGTGCAAAGATTCTTGAGCATTGGTGCTTTTGCACGGTTGGTAAGGTTTTGTGCCTCCGCTGTTAATTCCTTAATAAATGCCGTGTTTGTTTTGATTTTTTCATCAATCTGTGACACATAATCTACAGCCATTTTAGCTTTGACAAGTTCAATTACTCCGAGAGTAAGAATAAGAACCGCTATGACTATTTGATAAATTATGTTTGCCTTACACAACAAGCAAATTGCAGATAAAACAAGTGCGATTATAAAGTGTTTCCAGCCGGTATGGATAATAGAAACACCCAAGAATTTTTTACTTAAAGCATCACTGTCTTTAAATGCAACAATTGTTGCAAGAACGGCAAAAATAAGCATAAGTAATAATATGCCGATGTTTGCAAAGAAAACCATATCATATCTCGGTGTAGAATATTCGCCTTTTATTTGCTTTACAGTTGATGGAATATAAATGCTTTCAATTTCATCATCTAAAACGGATATTGAAACGCAAACAACTGATTTATCGTTGATGGCCGAAGGAATAATGACCGTACCGTTTGTATTTTCTGCTTTTATTATTTCAATACCGCCCTTAACAGAGTTATATTCAAAAGGTGCCTTGCTTGTTTCGGTTTTTCTATATTCTTTAAGTTCAATCGCATTTGAAGATTTTCCGTTTTTATCCGTTGTTTCATTTTGGGAATCATTTTTTGCTTTTTTTAATGTTGCGTATGTATTAGATTCGGGCGAGCAGTAAACAACTATTCCTTCAAGCTTTGTCGGTTCAAAAACCGCAACCGAATCGGGCACATATATTTCTTTTAAGTTTTTACAGTTATCAAACGCCTTTGCCTCGATTTTAACAACTGTCTTTCCCTCAATTACCTCGGGAATTTCAATTTTTTCTTTGCTTCCGTTATATGCCGTTATAACGCACTGGTTATCAAGAATATAATACTCGAAATTATCATGCTCAAGCTTGTATTCGTCTTTTTGGCTATCCGTAATAAGCGTACAATTCACATTGTTTTCCTTTGCATATTTTTCGGCATAAGAACCTTTTTCGCAAAGAATAGTTACCGAACTTGAAGCATTATAAAACAATGCTGAAACGGTAAGATAGCAAACAAACAGAATTGATACGATTGTGATAATCAGCTTTTTGAATTTCATTTTTTACTTCTCCCTATATAAAAAACTTATTATTTTTATCATTTTTTTCTGACCACTGTATATTTTTCATTCTCACTATTATAAACGAACTTATCACTACTTATGATATCAAAATTTTCATTTAATATTTTTACTGAAAGAGCAGGAATAAACTCGCTTCCTACAACACTTTTTGTTATTTTTACTGTATTAAATTTCTTAATAGCCTCCGGAGATGCTGTACCAATTATTAAACCCGGACAGTGCCCCAAATTATTTTCAAGAGCCGATTTAGCAGCCTCATAAGTCGGATAATATTCTTTGGAAATCTTTTCGGTTGTGCCATTGTATTCAATTTTCCAATAGTCCTTATCGTTACTATTATTCGGTGTTGTGAGTAACTCCCACGAACCCTGCAAGCACTCTAATTTTTTCAGCCATTCTGTATTTTGAATTAGTTTCTCTGTGTCATTAAAGTTTCTGCATTCACAAAAATAATCGTATGCTTGTACGCTATTGTTATTTAATGCAATTTTACCTTTTGAATAATAATAGTATTTTTCTGCATCTTTATATTTTTTGATTTCTTTAAAAGTTTTTTCGGCAACAGAATAATTTTCATTGTTAACGTTTTCTAAACCGTAAGTGTACATACACTCCTGATATTTATTATCGTTTTTTGCCGCTGAATAGCATTTGTATGCATTATAAAAATCTTTATCTTTTTCAAAATTTTTAGCATTTTTTTCAAAAGTCGATTTTATCATACGATCATAGTCAATAAGTTTCCAATTTTTATAATAAGATACCGCCTCTTCCGCTTGCCCGTCAGACAATTTGTTATTTATCACAAAATATCTCACAAACGGAATAATTACAAAAATTGCCGCTGCGGAAATGATTGCCAAAGTGCTTAAACCCAAAGTCGAAAATTTTAAAAAAGTCTTCCGCTTTAGGGTTTGTTTTAGCTTATAACTCTTATATCCGTCAACAATCTGAGCAATAAGCTTTTTATTTGTTTCATCGGCATATTTAAGTAAAACATCATATCCATTATATTTTTCAATATTTTTATGTTTCTTTAAAAGTTTATTAAGAGATAATTCTTTATAAGTGGCAAGCATTTTGCCTTTTTGAGCCTCGCAATTTTCGCAATCGCATAAGAGAACTTTATCAAATGCTTTTTTCGCCTTGTTCCACTTTTTTTCACTTAAATAATAATTGCCTTTGTTTATCAATTCTTTTAAGTTCAATTGGTTGGATTCAGATATAATATTTGAAGATTTTTCTGTCAATGATTCTTCTTTGTTTATTACCTTTTTGATGCCACGAATCAGGTCATTGACAAAACCGATCTTTCCCATATCCTGCGCCTGTAAATGAGAAAATTCTTCCGGCAAATCATAAGGATCCATATCACGATAAGCGGGTATGAGCATTTTCTTTGCACCGTTTTTAATAAGTGCCAAATATCTTGACCATTCATTTTTAACCCAAACAGCATTGAAATATTCCGACTTTGTGCCAAGAACGACCATAACTTTGGAACTGTTTAGAGCGGCGAATATGTATGGTTCATAAGCGGTGCCGAGTTTATCTTCTAATGTGATCCGGCTGAAAAAGACTTTAAAGCCCTCTTTTGTCAGTTCATGATATAGTTCGGTTGCAAGAACGCTATCAGGTGTTCTTCTGCCGTTGTTACCCGTCTCTTTATAACAGATAAAGACATCAAACGGCTCTTCTTTTGAAGAAATTTCAAGAATTCCCTTTTGAATTTCGTTTATGGTATTTGCTTCGGATTCATAAATTCCTTTTTGGTTTGTATCGGCATTTTTGATAGCAGATTTATAATCCTCATCATCGAAAATAGAGGTGAATTGAGCACGGTTAATTGTAGGCAGATATTTATGCGTTGTCGGGTCTTCCACATACTCAATACCGTATTTGCAAAGCAAAATAGACCAATACGCTTCAGCATCAGCCAAATCTTCATTCAGTATCGTTTCGTATATGCCCATTGCTTTATCATATTCGTTATTTCTGCGAAAATGATTTGCTCGGTCATATAAGTTTGCCCGTCTTTCGTCATCGAGACGAGGAAGAGTCTGCTTTGTGCCACAATATTCGCATATAGCTATTGATTCGCCTTTCTTTATATCAAGCGAACCGCCGCACATTTTACATTTAAAAACTGCCATTTTTATCCCCTTAAGCAAATTATAAAATACTCTTTTATAATTCTGCTTTCATATTGTTAAATTCTTCGTCGGTAAGCATACCGGCGTTTTTCATAACAGTCAGTTTTTCGACTTTTGCCTGAAATGTTGCCATATCATC
>JAZUHF010000009.1:0-17331 GCA_045641585.1 Acutalibacteraceae bacterium | reverse complement strand
TATATAAATTTGCCATTTACATTTTTTAAAGGTGTAATTGATTCGATTATTTGTTTCTTAATTTATAAAAAATTGTCACCTATACTTAAAAAGAATAGTTGAATTACTTGAAAAATAACTCATTATATATATAATATAATTATAAAAGTTTTGGAGATGTTATTTTGGCAACTGATATCGGTATAGATTTAGGAACTTCAAAAACCGTAATATTCTCAAGCTCAAAGGTAGTTTTGGAACTGCCCAGTTTTGTTACGGTTGATGCCGAAACTTTTGAGCCAGTTTACTATGGTGAAAAAGCAAAACAAACATTGGGAAGAACACCCGATTCGCTTATGTGCATTTGTCCGATAGAGAACGGCGTTATTTCCGATTATGATATAGCTGAAAGTATGCTTAAAAATTATATGGAACAGGCGTTTACAACTAAAATTTTAAGACCGCGCATAATGGCAACTCTTCCTGCCGGACTTACCGAACTTCAACATCACTCACTTGCCAATGTTATTGAATCGGCAGGCGGAAGAAATGTTTCGGTTATTGAGGGTCCGCTTGCCATAGCTTTCGGTCTGAATGTTGATTTTAATAAACCGCACGGAACTATGATAGTCGATATAGGCGCAGGAACGACCGATATAGCCGTTATTTCGCTCGGAAGAATATCAGTATATAATTCTTTCAAAACCGCCTCAAATGACTTCGATTTTCAAATTTCAAGATACATAAGAAAAGAATATAATATAGAAATCGGTCCGTTAACTGCTGAATCAATCAAAAAACAAATCGGAACATTAAAACCCGGTAATGTTGAAGTTGCAATGGTGATTAAAGGCAGAAATATTTTTACGGGACTTCCTGAGCGTCTTGAAATTACAACAAGCGAAATTTACGACGCTATTTATGATACCGCACTTTCAATTTCTAACGCAATAAAACAAGTGTTTGTTAAAACCGATCCTGATATGATTTCCGATATTAAAACCGACGGTATTTATTTGGCAGGAGGCGGTGCTCTCCTTTCCGGTTTCAAGGATTTTTTAAGCGAAAATCTTGAAACGGATATAAATTTGCTTGAGGACCCATCTCATAGCGTTGTTAAGGGTGCTGCGGTTGCACTCAAATATCCTGAAATGCTTAAAAATGTTGACTATCAGACGAGGTCGATAAAAGAGTTGGCAATTGAATAATTTTTTATATAAAAACATCTTGACATTATCTTATAAATAGGCTATAATAATTCGGCAAACTAAATAGGGGTATAGCTCAGCTGGTAGAGCATCGGTCTCCAAAACCGAGTGCCGAGGGTTCGATCCCTTCTGCCCCTGCCAAATGCGATAAATCCGAACTCAGTCACTGTTATTGGTGATGCGTTCGGATTTATTGTTTATTTAACCGATATATAAAGTACAAAGGCAGAGAGTTTTAACGGCTCTCTGCCTTTGCTATTATGCCGATTTATTCGCATTTATTTTCTCTTGCTCTGCTTTCCATTCTTCGTATTCTCTCTTGCCTTCTTCTGTTTCAAAGAACGCCTGAATACTTGGCAGAAAGCATCTCGCAAGTGATTCTAATTCAGATTTTAGAAAATCGGTTTTTACATTTGAATTGCTCAAATAAGATTTTCGCCATTATGAAGTTTTCCTAAAAAATATAAGTTTAAGCATAATGGAACAATACCTCTCTTTTCTCGTATTGTCTCCTGTTCTGCCGGAGATGTGCAATCGTTATATCATTCAAAAAATTATGAATTAAAATTTTTACCTTTCGGTAACGGCAGGAATCGGCTCACCGAAACTTACCTTTTGTTAATTGTAAATTTTCGCAAAGGGGTCCAGAGTATAACCGCCTTCGGTTACATGATGGCAACACAAAAATATCGGCTTGTTTTATGGACGAAAATTTGCAGCGTGTGGCAGCAATCTTAATCTTGCTTTTTACAATTAAAATTTTTGGGGTTTTAACGGTGGGGAACGAACAACAGAAAATTTCATGATTTACACCTCACTTTCTGAAAATGTATAAGTAATGTTGTTTTCGGTTTTCAAGAAAACTTCGCATTACTTTCAAATTCAATATCGTGAAAGTGTATTTTTGATTTCAAGAAAAGAATAACGGCCTGTGCTTAAAACACAGACCGTCTTATTTTTGGGGGTTAAACTTTTATATGACTGTCGCTTATCAATGATATATGACTGTGATTTCGAAATGACTCACACAGATTAATTTTAGATTAAGGGGAGATTAATTTAAGGCAAAACTATCGTTTTGAAAAGACGCCGAATTTTCATTTCGATAGTACCTTTCGGGATGACTTTCGTTTCGAAAGACCAAAACTTTCTTTTTGAAAAACAAGGACTCTTGACCCTCTTGTTAACCTCAAAATGATTTTTATTTTTCTGTCATATAAAAATGACAGATTATCGTTAGAATTTCATATATAAAAGAATGCAATTTTCAAACGATTTCTAACGATTATTTTTTGCAAAAGAAAGGCATTTCGAAGAGATAGTTTTATATGCAAAAAACTCCCGAAATCTTCTTCATATCGAAAAGAAAGATGATCTTTAAAGATTTTAGTTATTGGTCATATTTTAAAGGAAAATCATACGATTTAACGATGTTACAAAGAAAAAGTGGTGTTTAGAGCAAAGGTTGTGCCGTTCAAGAGCGTTTACAATGAAAAAAATAAGTATAATCAATAATTACCCTTTAAGGGGAAAACCGCAAAGCATAAACGTTCTTTTTTGCAAAAGGATATCTTCTGAAAATTAAAATTTATTCCACAATTTATTCCACAAGCGTACTTGCAAATCTATTCCACAAATTATTCCACATGAAAGGCAAAAAAGTATTCCACAAAATATGCCACAACCGGTATGAATTTTTATTCCACATTCTGTTCCACAAATTATCGACTTCAAAATGTATTCCACTTTTTATTCCGCAACGATTATGCCACAAATTATTCCACAAATGGTTCATCGCTTGTTACATCAAATTTATAGTTATTAGGTTCACCGTTTGTCACATAGAATAAAAAATTAAATCATTATTTGATAGCAAAAATTCAGCGATGACTTTTTATGGTCATCGCTGAATTAATTTAAAGAAAGTCATATTAGAATTTGATTGTTTTCGGTTCTGCCGTAAATGATGATAATGTTGCGGTTGCGTTTTTGAAATAGAACACCTGCGTGTTACCGTCGTTTTCGTCATACATACTGCGAAGCTCAGGATAGGCATCAAGCATTGATTTGCGTGCTTCCACACGGTCGTCTTCGACTAACTCGCCAGACAAGCGAAGCCAAGTGCCGTCTTTGAATGCACAAAGTTCCACTTTCGGATTGACTGCAATTTGTTTTGATGTAGGCTTAACCTTTCCCGTTTGGATGTAAAACTTGCCCTCAAAAATATGTGCTGTGCCGAAAGGCCTTACTCGCGGTTGGTTGCCGTCCATTGTCGCAAGATAATAAACTCCTGCTTCTTTCAAAAAATCAACAACTTCTTGCATAATTAACTCCTTTTAAAAATATAAGCATTCTATCAACTTATTTTCATTCATTATATGTAGCATAATTAATAATGTGTGTTAAAAGTTGAAGCATGTATATTAATTCTTTTTTTATCAAAATTGATTTGTTCGCATTCTAAATAGTTTCTAGTTACAGAAACAACATTTGAACTAATTGGTTCGCATTTATTATAATTGAATATCACAACATTATATCTATCCAAATCTTGGTGCTTGTTAATATCCTGCTCTTTTAATTCTGGTGTTAGAGAACTGCGAAAAGCAATTCCATCGTAACCTAATTGTTTTGCATACTCAGCGATATATTGCGTAGGAATATAATCAAGGATATCATCATCAGAAGTTATCGGTTTTGAAAAAAGCATTGACAAATCAGCAAATAAGTTTAATTTTGACTCTACCATTTTGGGTGGTATTTTATTCAAACTAAAATCGAGCAATGTTAATTTTTGATTCACCTTTATCGTTGCAATGCTAACATTTGCACCAAGTCTTGGTCTCACTTCAACCAATGCAGTATATGGGTGGCTCGCACTATACAAATATGGAATATAACGATAATTTGCTCTCAGATCACGCGTCACATTTGCAGGTGGAACAAAGCTATCTTTTTTTCCATATCCATAATATCCATGTTCTTTCCCGACTTTTGCCATATCTTCGATAATTCTGCATCGATATAGCAATGTGCTTTCAAATAGAATTCTTTCCGGATTTGTTGTGAGATCATCCAATAATTCCAATGCTTTTGTGTCCTTTGGATTTCTGTTACGATACTGTATTTCATCAATAAAATCTTTTAGAAACTTTGACCGAATTTTTCCTTCTTTTCCGAAAATTCTATCTCCGTTTCTTGTGTAAGCTACACCATTAACATACAGATCTGTATTTGATTTAATGACATCAATTACGGCAATGTTTTTGCCATCAATAGTTAATGTGTAAACTGTACACAGTTTTTTGAACTCAGACCGTGTATATTTTTTTATTAATAATTGCAGATCTTTTGGAACAATTCCAACTATTTCGCCTTTCCTTTCGTCGATTCCAAAAACAATAGAACCGCCTTTTGAGTTTGCAAAGGCTGAAATAACGCGATCGATAATATCAAAGCGATTATGAATAGTTCGCTTAAATTCAATAGTATCATTTTCACCTATGTTTATATACTCTTTAATATTATCCGCAGTAATTCTATTTGTCATGTTATAGTTCCTTTTTTTATGTGATAATCTATGTTGTTTGTTTTGCAATACTGAATTACTTGATTTGCACAGTTGTTGAAAAATCCCTTATGTTCTTTATAAACCGTAATATCTTTATTGTAGTGCATACGTCCAAAAATAATTTTATCAACAAAACCGACAGCATCTAAAATATCATCAAGATTTTGTTCAATTATATTTGGAGTAGGATACGGTTCGATACTTACCCATGTGTAACAACCAGCATCGTGTAAAGCTCGTAGTGCTTGGATTCTCTCTTGAAAAGTTGCAGAATTTGGTTCAAATCGGTTACGAAACTCTTCATCTAACGAAACAAGGGTAATTCCATATTCATTAACTTTTGAAAGATTGGCAAGTTCAATTGGTGAAATTCCTTTTGTTAAAGTGGTACATTTGATTCCGCATTCATTGAGTTTTTTTATTATCTCAACACTCATCTGTGATACTTCCGGATAGCCAACCATAAAAGGATCTGTTGTGAAACAAAGGTGAACCGACTGAATTTTATCTCTTAGCCTCGGTATTTCCTTATCTAATATCTCTAAAGTGTTTTCAGCAAGTTTCGGTTCACACCATTCTTCATATGTTTTTACTTTGCCAAAACGTTTCGCCATCTGCATAGCATAGCACGGATATTTGCATCCGTGAGCACATCCTTGCACATGGTTTAATGTATAATCCCCATACTCCACGCCTGTTTTGTAGAGCATGGATTGTCGTTTAATTGTTTTCATAGTGAGCCACCTATTTGATATTGATCTTTTTTGAAATTGCTTGATCTTTTAACAAGACCGAGCTTTGTTATTTTTCCAGACGATATTAATGGCTTTAGTATATTTTCAATTAAATGATTACCGTTTAACATGGTATTTTCAATAACATATTCTTCTATTTTTAAGTAATCAACTGTTTGTCCTTTATATTTTTGAAGAATCATTTCCTGTGCTATTGCCGAATAACTTTGCAGTCGCCAATCTTTTTCATCGTCATCTGTAAAAAAAGACAGTTGAGAAGAATCTGTTTCTAATCCGTTTCGATGAAATTCTTTTCCATCAAATGTATTCCATAATGCTTCCTTAAGTTTTTCTAACCCACGAATGTTTGGCGTGAAAAACATGATTTGATAAAGTTCCGTATTAGTCGCAATCTTAAATTCGTATGAAAAAGAGTATTTAATATTTCCGGATTTCAGACGGTTTGTTATCAAATTAACCATTTCGTCTTTAGAACATAATGGTATATTTTCATTTTTGCAAAATTCCTGCATTTTCTTTTTATCTTGATTTCTAACAAAATCATTCGTGAAAATATTAAAAATTAATTCGCAATAAGTTTTTGAGAGAAAATGCTCTAATGATGAAATCTTGACAGTGCAAAAATTATATGGATCTACAAAAACTACATTTGATGATCTGTTTGGATAGCAGTTGAAGTATTTATTGAAAAAAGCATCATTCAGCAAAAAATCATTCACATCTGCATTGTTGGTTACAATGTGGATATTAGATGAAGCAACCACAACATTACTGATTACATCCAAAATGATTTTTATTCTATCAGCATTTATATCATTCAGTATTAGATAAAAGTTCTTATCCGGATGTTGTGGAGCAAATTCGTTAAAAAGTTCAAGTACTTTTATTGATGTCCCAGTCTCACCGTCAGAATATACTCCAGCGTTACACATACAATCAATGAAATTGATGTTTTTCACCTGATCAATATTTGTCACAACATATAACCAGTTTTCAACATATTGAGAAACATATTTAATTTTGTATGTAGTTTGTTCTTTTTTGTCATCTAATAAATTTTTATTTTTTGAAACAAATTCATCAGTCATTTTTATCGTTTTCATCGCTACCTCTTATGATGTAATATTTGACTACATTTTAGATTTTATTTCTAATAGAATCTAAGCAATCAGCAATGTTAACAATTGCATTTTCCGGCTTATCTAAACTTGAATTGCTTTTATTCGTATATCCTTGTAGATGAGCATATTGAACAACTAATTTGTATTTTTCTGTAAAGTGACGAGGCTTTTCTTCAAGAGAATCATATGATATTTCAATATCATAGTCATTTTCACTTGTTTTTTCCCATTCTTCTAAAATAATCATTTGAATAAGATGTTCCGGTGGAAACATACAACCGTCCAACACATCAGTGCCCACAGAATCTTCAACAAGCTTTAACTCTGGAAAAATGTTAAAATTAGTGATTACCGCTCCAGTTTTTCCGTAGTTTTTAATTCTAACATAAAAGCATCTATCGCGAGGGTCTTTAACCAAATTTGCCATAATATAAGGGCGGTTATCTTCTAAACGGCTTTTCCTCATTTCATTTATTGACAACTTATTCATAATAACTATTACAACAGTCGCCAATACATAAACTAATGTTAACAAACACATTACAAACCCTTGATTACTATTTAACCAATTAATCACCGGTTACATCCTCCTTTTCTATACAAACAATAGTTGAATCATTTGACTGATTCTTCGACAAGAATTATTTCTTCAGGGGACAATGAATAGATTTGATAAATCTCAGAATCTATCTGCTTTTCCAAATCCGCTTGATTATTACTGTTTCCATTAAGAATATCGGTGACTTTTTCAGTAATGTTACGAATTATTTCATCGCTTGCTACAATGATTGGTAAGTTGTCGATTTCATAACCATTAACATTACTATTCGTGCTTAGCTTTTTAAAAAACCAATTCATTAATTTGGAATTGCAAACACCTAGAAAATATTCTATATGGTTATCAAGCAACAAGTAATTGACTGAATTTGCACAGAAACACCCTGCATTTGATAGCGTCATTTTTAACCTATACTTTTCATTTACTCCAGTAATTCCTTGCATTACTATACGTGGAACGCTATGATGTTGACTTCTTGGAGAAGACACTTCAGATAAGTATTGCTCAGAGTCTAAAAACAATATGTCGCCTTGACTAATATCATCCGTTATGTAATACCTTTGAACTTGGGCCCCACGTAACATTTTATGATAGTTTGAGTCTAATCGAATATATTTTTTATCAAGTGAAATATCGATTTCTCCGGTATAACATTTTGAGAACTCTTTTAATCTCTGTGAGTTTAAGCACATCTTTAATAATATTGACAATTCTGTACTGTTAACCAAAGGGATGGTTAATGATTTTGAATCAATTGTTTTAATATCATCTGGAGAGATTTGTATTTGCTTATATGATGTGTTTACATACTTATTATCATTGATTCTTAATTTAAATTTCCGTGAAGAAATGCTCGGGCATTTATTACTTCCCAAAATACATACGGACATTTTTGCTGATTGAAATACTCTTTTGTTCTCATCATCTCTTTCTGGAAAAGCTTCGATATATTCAATTGATTCTTCAGTGAAAATGAATTTTCTGAGTTCATATGCACTTAAATCACATAAGAATGCCATCGGAAAAATCAGTGATAAGTGACCACCGTTTTTAAGTAAATAATGCGATCTGCAAACAAACAATCTGTAAATATTAAGCATACCGCCTTTAGCGTGCAGATACATTGGGTGAGTTTTGTAATAGGACACTTCCATATCTGATACAATTATGCTGGACTTTTGGTTTTGTTTTTTATTAAGAAGTCCATATGGAGGATTTCCAATTACAATATCAAACCCGTCTTTAATGCCAAACATCCAATCAGAGTCGAACCAAGATGTCGGTTCGTTTGCAAACGGTTTCCATGCAGAAAGTTGGGCATACATACGGGATGATTGCTTATCGTAGTTGTTGATTGTATTAACTAACATATCTTGCTGAATGTTTGTAAACTCAAGCTTCAGTTCGGTGCGACGGCCACTATCTGCATTAAAATATTCTTCTCTGATTGCTTTCAATTGATCAATGTGCTCTTGGTTTTCAAAGACACTTAGTTGTCCATCATCATCCAATTTAATCAATGAGTTTGCAATAATAAATTTAAAATCAAGGTTAGGCAACGGATTAATACCCCGATTTTCTTCATCGTCATATACCTTTTCCTCAATAACAAGTGACAAAAAACAACGCAGGCGGGAAATCTCAACAGCAACGGGTTGAATATCAATGCCAAAAATTGAATTTCGTATTACAGCAAGTTTTCGTAAATAATCTAACCTTTTTTTCCTCATTTCTTGCTTAACTAATGGATCAACCCCTTTGGCAATTAAATCAAGAAATATATCAGCACTTGGGTCTAATTCCTGCAATACATATACAATTTTTTGAAGCATACCGATAGGAAATGCCCCGGAACCACAAGCTGGATCTATAACAGTAACAGTATATAACGCATCAATTAGATTCTTTTTTTCTGGCAAATCAAAAACTGCAAGTTCATCATCCTCTTTGCTATAACTAATTAATGCATTTAGACGCAGAATATCAATGCCGGTTTTTCTGTTCAAATATTCACACAGACTATTATCAACCATATAGTCAACAATATCACGTGGAGTATAAAAGCTTCCCGTGCTTTTTTTGATATTTTCGCCTGTTTCCGGGTTGATTTCGGCAAGAAGATTTTCAAAAATTCTGCCGAGCATTTCAGGATCAATTGATAATTCAATGTCATATACTGTATTTTCATCAACGGTAAAGTTGTATTCGTTCAATACTGTATATAACCGATTAAACCATTCATTCGGAATGGTAACCAAGCCATAAGCACCACAGTGATTTAATGTGTCATATTTATAATGGTCATCTGTTTGAGGGCTGAACAAACCGCCGTTCAGATACGGTACTTTGCTATAATAATCGGTTTGAAACTCAGGTCTGCGGCGATTTTGATTTGTATTCAGTAATTCAAAAAACAGCGGTTCCAAAACTTGATGATAATAATTATTAGAGTTTGTTACGGTATCTAACGACAACATATCATCCGGAACAAGAGGAATCCCGTTTTCACTCCGCTTTTCTCTTAAAAACCAACAGAACATAATACGACCTATAAGGCGTACACCAAATTCCGCATATTTGTTATGGTCAACTATGCTGTAAATATCAAGAAGTTTTTCATATTTTCTGCCGTTACGCTCTCCACCGACAAGTTCGGTAAAGGCAGTTGCAATTTCAGTATAAAATTGCTTGTTGACAACCTCAACGGAAAAACGGCTGATAAGTTCATCCAAAGATGAAACCTTGCCTTTTTCAATCAAAAACTTATAAGCAGTTTTGGTCTTTGTGCCAAATCCCAAACTATACGAATAACGGCGAGGGTTGGATAATACCCTTACGATTTTATCACCGTCAAATTCGTATTTGCTTGTGAGAAGTGAAATGCGATAATTCCTTTTATCGCTATTGGCAAAAGCAACAAGAGCATTATTGATATGCAACCCTCTGAGAATACGGAACATTTCCTGCGTTATGCCAACACGACGATTCTGGCATCCCTCGTTTACTATAACTTCAAAGACGGTCACATCGCATTGCTTTGATTCACCGAGCATCGTTACAGAGGAAAAGAGAGAATTATCAAAAGCAACATCGTGCTTATCTTCGAAATAATCGGGGAGAAGAATCTCACCGACTAAATAGCCGAAGTTATCAATATGATATTCTTTTTTCAGTATTTCTTCGGCTTCTTTAATTGTTATCATATCTTAAATCCTCCGTAAACATAATAATCTCGGTTTGGGCATCAATAGATTCAACCTTTTGTTTGATTTGAATTATATAATGCACCGGTATTTTTTCTTTGATTTCCGAAACAAGACTCTGAACAGTGTCTTTTCTTATAGTCAAATTTGCAAGATACTTCAATTCACCGTCACTCAAATCGTCATAGCTCTTTATGACTTCAAGTAAATCGGAAATATAGTCCTTTTCAACCGGATAAACTGCCAACAGTTTTTCGAGATTATCAATGGCTTGTCCTTTTCTCTTATCAAGATTGACTTTAGGGTACGGCTTTTTAATTTCATCCCTGAGAATTGCAAACTTTTTATCCAATTCCTGATCATATTCATAACTCTTTTCGTCCGGCTCTGCTTTGAACAATGACAGCACTTTTTCCGGCGGAACGATTTGAGCTTTTTTATCGAAATCAGATGCCATTGCAAATAATGTATTATTTCCACGCTTGGCAAAAGAGATAGCACACGGTTCAAAGTGACCTTTTCGGACAATTCTTGCTCTTTCCGGAATATTTAATGCAGCATCAATTAGTGCCATATTATGCTTTACGGCATTATATATGTTTTTATAATCATTATCCCAACTTTTTTCACCGGTTTCTTCGTTCGCTTCTTCATATTGCTTTTTGAAGTAACTTTGAAGCGTTTCATCCGGTGTTAAAGTGCGAGTATCACTACCGACTATATTGTTAATCAGGAGCATTTTAAGGGTTGAAATGCCTTTGATCAATGTGTTTTGCTCACCTATATCAGTTGGGAAAAAGTTGAAAATATAGATATTATCGAACATTTTTTTGTTGATGCGGTTAATACGACCGATACGCTGAACCACTCGTGTCGGGTTATACGGAATATCATAATTGATAATCACGCCGGCACGGTTCAAGTTGAAGCCTTCGCTGAGTGCATCAGTTGCGACAATAATGTCATAATCGTTTGCTTGTTCTGCCGCAGGGCAAGAAGCATCAAAGTTTTGTTTCACAACACTTCTGTCAATTTTAGATGCTCCACCAGTATAGAGTAAAGCCCGAAATCCATCCGCTTGTAGTCTCGACTGAACATAATCGGCAGTATCGGCAAAAGAGGAGAATACGACAATTTTTCTTTCACTATTATCTTTTAATAGTTCGGTAATTTTATCGCTTATTTCCTCATATTTGGGATCCTCGCCAATTTCTTCATCTGCAAACCAATCGTGATATATGCCGCTCAACAAAGCCACATCGTTTTTTACGGCAATAATATAAGATGTGTTAAATAACTCTTTCGGGAGCGGGATTGCTTTCTTTTTGATTTTATCAACATCAATCGGTTCATCATCTATGCTGTTGATTTCATCAAGTGTTTCCTGAATTTCGTCATCATCTGGATCGGGCAAAGAACCGCTTTTTTTAATCGGAACAAAACCTTTTTCCCACCACTTAATGATATTTTCGTATGATGCCAAAATACTTGTAAGCGTTGACTTGAATGCTGCTTTTGAACTTTCAAAACGCATAACAAGCAAACGCTGAATGAACTTTGCCAAGTTGCCCTGAAATTGTTGGATGTTTATTTCGTTGAACAATTCACCGTATTTTTCATTGAATTCTTCAGGATTATTCAAATATGCTGCAGGATTATAGCGGGCACAGATAAACTGGTTGCTCAGTTTATCAAGAGTCGAAAGATACAGTTCTCTGATGCTTCCAAGATCATATTCAACAAGTTCCGGACCGACAACTTCCGGAAATTGAATACCCTGCATTTTCAAATCTTCTTCATATTCTTTGATTTCTTTCAAATCAATACGGCTACGGCGAACAATAACAGGGTCAATAAGTAATCTTAACTGCTGGCTTAACTGATTGAGTTCAACTTTTATTGCCTCTGTTAAATTTTTCTTACCTTCTTTTTCAAGCTTATTGTATCTCGCAATAAGTTCATGAAAACGAACACTTAGGTTATCAACAGAACTAATAGTCGAACGGCTCGGAGTTTGGAACAGTTTTATCAATGCAAACAAATCCTGCGGACGGTTGTTATACGGTGTCGCCGTCAGCAAGATAACTTTATTTTCTGCGTTAGAACGGGTAAGTTGGTGCAACCACTGATAAGCATCACTTAACTCATTACGGTATCTATGTGCTTCGTCAATCACATATAATATTGGATTAGGATCGTTTGCATATGTCTTATATAGTTCTTCAATTTTGCCGCTACTGCAAACTTTTACGCCACGAAGTCCGAAATCCTGCTGATAATCATTCCATTGTTCAACAAGATGAGGGGGAGCAATAATTACGGTTTTCTTAATATCGAGGTTGTAAGCAATGGCAGAGGCAATAACCGATTTACCCAAACCGACAACATCGGCAATAATGACACCGTTATTTTTATTGATGCAGTCAACACCATACTTTACAGCATCTATTTGATATTTTAAATTTGAAAATTTACCGTTCGTAATTTCATAAGGGGTTGAAACAGTATTGCTGTCAATAGAATTATACATCTCATAAAGAATGCGGATAAAAATCTGATACGGAGCCGGTTGTGCGAATATCCACAATCTCTTTTTTAATTCTTTTTCAAAATCGTTATTTCCTTCTTTAATACAAACATCAATCGCTTTACTGTCATTCCAAAGACTTTCAAAGCTTGCCATATATTCATCGTATTTGTCATTATCGCTAAACCGCTCATTCATTTCACCTTGACCGAGCAATCCGTTGTATGTAAAGTTAGAAGAGCCAGTAAATACTACACCTTTTTGATCACCAAAGCAGGAATATTCGGGTAGATTGGTCAGAATATAGGCTTTCGCATGATTTTGATTTGCAGTAAGTCTGATTTCCAATGTTCCGTCTTTTATCTTTTCAAGAAACATCTTAAAAATAGCTTGACTTTCGGCAGAATCGAATTCTTCAGCCAAAGATGACTTATTAAACATATCAACAAAACTGTCGATATAATTGTTTTTCTTTTGAGAATTGTTTAACCTGTTATATCCACGAACAGCATAGGTTTCCAACAATTCGTCCGGACTGTCTTTTACGGCACGGCACAAATCTTCAATAGCATCAGGATCGATTGTGTTCCCGACTAATATTCTTATTTTCTTGTCTTTCAAATCATCAGCCAATGCATCAAATCCCGAAAAATAGAAGAAAGCCGTAAGTATATCTACACTTTCTGCTTGTTTCAAAGAATTACGCAATGAGTCAAGCATAGTCTTATTACGATTATCAATAATAGAAGCCATAATTATTTCCCTCCAATTGAACATTGTGTCCCGTTTTCTTTCATCCACTTGTCAACATCGCTGACTTTGAATTTCCAAAGCCGGCCGATACGGGTGGCGGGCATATTGCGTTTTTCTATCCAAGTGAGAACAGTATCACGGCTGACACCAAGGTATTCCGAAATCTCCTTCATTGAGTACCAACGCTCGATTGTAGGTTCCATTTTATAATCTCCTTTTAATAATTATAAAAATCTAATTATACTATAGCATATTTTGGTCGAATTTTCAATGTTTATTGCGGAATAACTCGGAATAAAATCATAATTTTAGGTTTTAGCAAGAAAACAGATGATAATTTGTTAATAAAATTGTGACAATACCATTGACTTTATACCTCTTTGGTGGTATAATACAGTAAAAACACAATTCTAAAGTATAGGAGACAGTAGAATGAGTAAACTGATATTATATCACGGTTCGCCAAATATTATTGAAAAGCCCGAATTCGGAAAAGGCAAAGCATATAACGATTACGGTCGTGGCTTTTATTGCACGGAGCATATCGTACTTGCAAAAGAATGGGCGTGTACCGAAGGTAAAGACGGCTATGCGAACAAGTATGAAATTAAAACGGATGGACTGTCAATTCTCAATCTTTCATCGGATGAATACACCATTCTGAACTGGCTCGCTATACTGATGCTTCATAGAAAAGGGCGTCTTTCCACTCCCGTTGCCAAGAGAGGCAGAGACTATCTGATTGAAAACTTTCTGCCGGATTTCAAGGGCTATGATGCCATTATCGGTTACCGTGCAGACGACTCTTATTTTTCATTTGCTCGTTCATTCGTGACAAATGCCATATCCTTAAAACAACTTGGAAACGCCATGCGACTCGGAAAGCTTGGAGAGCAATTCGTGCTGAAATCCGAAAAGGCGTTTGATGCCATTCGATTTGTAGATTATTCGGTGGCGGACAATAGCGTGTACTATGCGAAACGCAAAGCCCGTGATGATGAAGCACGGGAGGCATACAATAAGGAACTCGAAAACGAAGACTTGAACGGCTTGTTTATGCGGGATATTATCAGAGAGGAGATTAAATCCGATGATCCACGCTTACGCTGAAGAATATTTAAATGATGCACAAGAAAATTTAGGGGAAGCATTTGATTACGCAGTCAATGTCTGCTATCTTGACATTGATGAATTTATGGATTTGTTTATTGCAGGCGGCTTTGCCGATGAATTCGGAAAAGGAAATCCGAAATTCGTGTCAGGTCTATCGGGAACGGAACTTGTGATGCAAGTTATCGAAAAAGCAGGTAATAAGGTGGCATTCCCGGAGCCGAAAGCGGAGTATGATTGTTCGCCCGAATATTGGTGCGGTTGGATTTTGGCGTATTATCAATGGGAAACGGGCAGAACCTTCAAAGACATCCGTGACAACATCCCAATGCGACAGATTCGAAGAATGTATAATCCTTTGCACGAAGCGGGAGAAGAAAAATTTGTTGATACGGTAAACGCTATCATCCGTGAGAAAAAAGCACCGTCAAAACTGCAACAACAACGAAAAAAGTGTGGCTATTCTCAGAGTGAACTTGCAAAAAAATCCGGAATCAATCTTCGAACTCTGCAACAGTATGAATTAAAAACAAAAGATATAGGCCGTGCGGCATTGCAGAGTGCTATGGCACTTGCAAATGTCCTCGGTTGCCGTGTGGAAGACTTACTTGAATATTCCACGGAGGAAACCGAATGATTTATAAATTGTTATGAGAGGAGGTACCATCATGACAGCAGTAATATACGCCCGATATTCAAGTGACAATCAGCGTGAGGAATCGATTGAAGGGCAGTTGCGTGAATGCAAAGCGTTTGCGGAGAAAAACGATATTCAGATAGTCGGCACATATATTGACCGGGCGTATTCTGCCCGTACCGATAACCGCCCGGATTTTCAAAGAATGATAAAAGAAAGTGCCGGTAAAAAGTTTGAGCTTGTTATCGTTTGGAAACTTGACCGCTTTGCCCGTGACCGATATGATTCGGCACATTACAAGGCAATTTTGAAGAAAAACGGTGTAAAAGTTGTTTCCGCCACCGAAAAGATTTCAGACGGTTCGGAAGGCATCTTAATGGAAGCAGTGCTTGAGGGCATGGCGGAATACTATTCTGCCGAGCTTTCCGAAAAGGTTATCCGTGGTCTTACGGAAAACGCTTATAAATGTAAATTCAACGGCGGCACTTTACCGCTTGGATATACCATTGACAGTGAGCATCATTTTCAAATTGACCCGATTGTTGCTCCTGCGGTTTTAGCGGCTTTTAATGCTTATGCCGATGGTGCTACCATGACCGAGGTTGCAGAAGAACTGAATGCAAAAGGTATTCGTTCTGCATTTGGCGGAAAAATCGGTACGGATATGGTAACGAGGATGCTACATAATCGCCGTTACATCGGTGAGTTTAAATACAGAGATATTGTCAATCCAAATGGCATTCCTGCAATTATTCCGGTAGAATTATTTGACCGTGTTCAGCAGCGTATGGCAGTAAATAAAAAAGCTCCGGCAAAACACAAAGCCGAAGACGAATATTTATTGACTACAAAACTCTATTGTGGAAAATGCAACTGTTTTATGGTCGGGGAAAGCGGTACAAGCAAAACGACCGCCGTTTATCGTTATTATAAATGTGCAGGTGTTAAAAAGCACAGCGGTTGCGATAAGAAGACGGTTAAAAAGGATTGGATTGAAAATCTTGTTATTGAACAGATACAGAAAGTTTTGCTTGATGATGCTTTGATAGAAAAATTAGCCGATACTGTTATGGAAATACAGGGTGCGGAGAATACGGCATTACCGCTTTTACGCAAACAGTACGCCGAAACGCAAAAAGGCATTGATAATTTGGTGAATGCCATTCAGCAAGGATTTATCACTCCGTCAACAAAAGAACGGCTTGAAGAATTGGAAAAGCAGAAAAATGAACTGTCAGTACAAATTATCAAAGAGGAAATGGCAAAGCCAACACTCACAAGGGATCAAATTATCTTTTGGTTCCACCGTTTTCGCAAATACAATATCAAACAGTTAGACCACCGTCGCCGGCTCATTGACAGTTTTGTAAATTCAATTTATCTGTTTGATGATAAAATGATTATTTATTTCAACTATAAAGAGGGTTCAAAAACCGTAACTTTTGCAGAAAACGAAGAATCGGGTTTATGTTCGGATTTAAAGGCACTTGCTCTGCCAGTCGAGAGGCTCGACACCCAATTCGTGTTGAGTCTCTCTTTTATTTTAAGTTTTTACCACGAAAAATACAGTTGTGCTATTTCGTAGTCTAAGCACAAAAATCGACAATTTTCGACAGAAGATTGTCGATTTACTTTTTCACTCTTTACTTTTCACTAAAAACAGAACTATCGATTTTTGGAATGTAATAAGTTATAGTGGATAGTGAATAAGTGTGGTGTCGGCTTTGACGACAATATTTATAGTGCTATTTTGTAGTCTAATCACAAATAATAAATATCCACCCGCATAGCGGGTGGTTTTTCATTTTCGGGCATAGCCCTAACCGATACTGGCGGCGCACAAGTGCGCTTTTAGGTTGGCCTGCCAGCCATGCAACTATTACTTATTACCCATAAATGGGTCCTGCG
>JAZUHF010000008.1:0-3930 GCA_045641585.1 Acutalibacteraceae bacterium | reverse complement strand
GTTGACCAATCGCGGCGACGGTCTTAATCCTGATATTTGCACGGAAGGAATTCGTTTCAACAACTCACGGCAACCTATCTGATTGGGCCGTTACTGATACTGAATCCGCCGCCGGCAAAATGGTTGCTCAAAGAATTATGCTTAAACTATCTCATAGAAGGTGAATTCTATAATGATTGGCTATGAGGAACTGCGGGGAATCCTTGCTGACAAAAATATAAAGAAAATGAATCCAAAAGAGGCTTACGCCGAATATCAGTCCATTGAAGATACGATGCGTTTGATAGAAGACAAAATGATAGCCGCCGGCTTTGAAGCGGACCGCACAAGGGAAGCGCAGGTGTTATGTGCATATGCGCTTTTTGATTATGCGCGGGAAAATGACTTCTTCGGCAAACTCATCGGATGTTTTTCCCCCGATCAGACGGATGCGAAATTGATATCCTCCGTCAATGCGGCGTTCGGAACATCATTATCCACGCAGGAATTCACAAAGATAATGACGCCTATCCGAACGGCATATATTTCTACAGACGGATATGTGGACCCGTACACCAAGAACAACATAGACCTTGTAACATGGGCTAAAAATGCCTATTCGCATAGGTGGGGTTATGTTTGGGGCACGTTCGGTATTCTGCTTACCCGAAACTATTACAACGATAAGGCCAAGGAATATCCCGACGAGGTTGGGGGGAATGCGGAGTATATTAAATCTCATTGGCTTGGTGGCAGAACTACAGATTGCAGCGGCTTGATAAAAGGATACGGATGGTTTGATCCGGATACGCATCAGATCGTTTACAATTCCAACGGTATGCCGGATATAACAGCAAATATCATGTTCGCGAGAGCGACAGAAAAAGGGACCATCGATTCGATGCCCGAGATACCGGGACTTGCTGTATGGGTAAACAACCACATTGGCATATATATCGGAAACGGTCAAGTCATCCATGCCTCTGTAGTAACGAGCGGCGTCATACAAACTCCAATAAAAAACGGCAGGTGGACGCATTGGCTGAAAATTCCTTATATTGAATACCTTGAGGGCGACGGTTTGCTTGCTTTGAACAAGAAAAATTGTGATGAAACCGCAACCTTGAAATAATAAAAAGAAGCGGCTTTTCGTACCCAAAAGTACTGAATGATAAAATATGAATAAAAAAAGCATCGGGCGGAGAAAAATTTCGCCCGATGCTTTTAAATATTTATGTCAGTCATATAGATTGATGCTAAACGGTCCGCACCGAAAGCCCCGCAAAGCAAAAAAGGTTAGACCGATAAACCGTATCATAGGTTAGGCTGGCGAGCGGAACCGTAACGGGTTCGACTCTCGCCAGCCTACAATTGCACACTAACTGTCCGAGGGTGCGCCCGTGTTTTCAGACTGATAAAGCATTCTATATTCCTCGCAGGTTTGCAGCAATTCATTGTGTGTGCCGCTTGCCAAAATCTTTTTGTCACCGACAACCATAATCCTATCCGCATCTCTAATGGTTGAAAGACGGTGAGCAATTATCATAATCGTATGGCCTTTATCAATGTGATTGATGGTGCTTATGATATTGTCCTGCGTAACATTATCCATCGCCGAGGTTGCCTCGTCAAGAAGCAAAATATTGGTATTTCGAAGAAGTGCTCTTGCAATGGCAAGCCGTTGACGTTGTCCGCCCGAAAAACGAACGCCTCTTTCGCCGAGCAATGTGTCAAAACCGTTTTCGGTATTCTCTATATCTTCCAAAATGCAGGCCTTTTGGCAAGCATTTCGCAGCTCTTCCATAGTGGCATTGGGTTTGGCAATCAGCAAATTTTCCTTGATAGAACAGTTGAACAAAACGGTTGTTTGACTGATGACGCTCATATTGTTATAAAGCGTATCGCTGTCATATTCCGATAAATCGTGTCCGTCAATGGTGATCGCACCGGAATAACAGGTGACCTGACCGGAAAGAAGGCGTAACAGAGTGGATTTTCCGGAACCGCTTTTTCCAACAAATGCCACTGTTTCACCTTTATTTATATTAAAACTTACATTTTGGATAATGTTATTATCCTCTGTGTTTAAATCATCGTGATTGTAAGCAAATGTAACATCGTTGAATACAATGTCACCATAAAGCTTGTCAATATGTAAATCACCGTAGCTTTCACGGTTGAATTCGCTTCCGTTGTACAGATTTCTCACCCGTTCGGTCGCCAAATTAAACCGTTTAAAGAAATCAATAGAACGCTGTATCAACGAAACACTCGATCTGTCGAACAGTGTGAAGTAATTGAAGAGTATCAGTGCGACAGGAATCGTGACCGCACGTGTATGCAGACCGTATCCCAAAAAGACCATGACTAAAAAAGAAATAACCGTTGCCGTACAAGAACCTGCGATTATCCAATAGCGTGTGTTTCGGTTGGCAATATGGTACATTTCCGCATTTTTGTCTGAAATGTCTGAAATTTTATCCGTAATGAATCGGTGGGCATTTAACAGTTTTATTTCGGAAATCCCGTTCACAAAGTCGATGATTGAACCGGAGAGACTGTCTTCGATAAGATAGGCTTTTCTTCTGTCGATGTCCAAACGGTATGCACGCTTTTTTTCCATAAGTGCTAAAATGACAATAAAAAGCACTTCCGCAAGAAAGACCCAAAAATTAAGAAAAATGGTTGCAACTAAAATGCCTACATAATAAACACCGTCGGAAATGATATCCAAAGTGCCTGTTATACCACTCGAAATGATTTGTATATCTGTGGTGACACGCTTAATAAAAGTGCCGGTTCCATCATTTTCGTAATCGCTGTTTTTAATCAAAAGCATTTTGTTAATCAGTTCATTGCGTAGCGCGGTCTCGGAATAGTAAGCAATTTTGCTATAAAGAATGTTCGAGAGGCTGTATGAAACGAAATATACCAGTTTCACAATCAATAACGAGCTGGCAGTGATTAAAATTTGCGTTAGAATATCATCGGTATATGCAAGAATTAACTGACCGGTCAAAATCGGTATTGTCAGGTTGGCGAGCGTGCATAAGATGTGCGAAAAGAAGGCAAGGAAAAGGGTTGTCTTTTTCTGAATAATTTTGAATGAAAGCGATAAGTTTTGAAAAAATCCGAAAAACTGTTTGATGACAATTTCAATTTGATTGATTTTTCCGGAGTAGGAATAGTTCACGGAAAATCCGGAATTGCGAATGATTGTATCAAAAATGCTGATATTTGAATTTTTTTGAAGCGCATCGGGTGAAAATTCATCCGCCAAGACGCTGATTTTTAAAGCAAAATGCTTGATGTCTCTTATGGTTTCCACCTTGACATCAATATTCTCATTTTGCAGACGGTCTTTGTAAAGAAGCAACAGTTCTTCGACCGCCAAAAGCGCATTACGGATAGTCTTATTGTCGGCACCGTAAGTGGCCATTTCGTTTTTTAACCAATCGGAAATCACCGAAATGTTACCGAGCTTTTCGCGCATATTCTCACCTCATTCAATATCAAATGGTATCAATACGTCGGAAATTAACAATGTAGTATACTGTTTTGTACTGGCTGACTCGTGTTTTTCCGAATTTGTTGTCAATGACCGACACATCATCATCCAAAATCTCGTCGGGAACAACATAATGATGAGGGCTGTTCGCACCCGGCACCATCAAAAGGGAAGCGTAGCCGTTATTGAAGCTTTTAATTAAAGCCTCTTTGGAGTACGGAACACACTCAAACTGTTCTATCGGATACAATTCGGTTATCGAAGGACATATAAAGCATCCATCTTTGCGGAAACACCCCGCCGCTTTTGCCCGTTCCAAAAAAATAAGCGGATTAAATTTATCATAATCGCTTTCCGTTTCAATGCCGAACTTTCTGAGCATGATGGCCAGAGCAACAACAAGGCAACCGGTATCCATCATATAAAGTCGGAGGCCAAGCGGA
>JAZUHF010000007.1:0-10298 GCA_045641585.1 Acutalibacteraceae bacterium | reverse complement strand
CGAAAACTGCGGATTACCTGACATTGAAAAATGTGCAGATACCTTGCAAAATTGGTGCACAGGTATACTTAACTCTTTTTCTGTCCCTTACACAAACGGTTTTACCGAAGGTTGCAACAACAAAATTAAAGTCCTCAAACGAAATGCTTACGGTTACAAGAATTTCAAACGTTTCAGAAACCGTATTTTACATATTTTTTCTCATCAACTCCTTAACAAACAAGCAGCCGCCTGACGACGACTGCTCATTATCTAAAAATATTCTGTTTTAACTCTTTACCCCAACTATTGACAAAGAGCCAAAATTTATAAGTAATATTTTTAATCTGCATCAGCGGCAAGTGCCTCGGCAATAACCTCTTTAACCTGCGGTTTTGAATCGCCGTGTTTAACAAACGACATAGTTATAAACGCCACTATCATAAATATTGCGGAATACGGGAAAAGTGCCTTATAGCCAAATCCCATATTGTCTATTATATAGCCCGAAAGCATCGGTGTAACGATTTGTGCTGCCATTGAAAAAGTATAGTAATACCCTGTGTATTTCCCGACATTTGCATTGCTTGAAAGTTCCACAACCATAGGAAAAGAGTTTACATTGATTGCCGCCCAACCGACACCGACAACCGCAAAAACCAAATACATAATCGGGGTTTTTGAGGTTATGAAAAACGCGCCCGCGTAGCACAGTGCCATTAAGACAACACCGAACAGCACGGTAGATTTTCTTCCGAATTTATTTGACAAAAAGCCGAGCGGCACAAAAGAAGCGATAGCAACAACGGTTGCAACAAGCAAATAACCCGAAGATGTGCCGAGGTCGGTATTCCAAACATTTACACAATATCTTGAAAACGCAGTTGTTACCGCATTATATGCCGCATACCAAAGGAAAACCGAAACAAGTATGAGCACAAGACTTTTGAGTTCTCCGCCCGAAAGTTTGCCGTCCTTGTTTTCCGCCGATGTTTCTTTTTCGTCTTCAATGTTTGCCTTTTCAACCTCTTTGTTTTCGTTCACAAGAAGGCACATAACAACAACGCTTACAAGCATAAACCCTGCTATAACCAAAAACACGGGAACAAACGACTGATTGGAAGAATAAACGCTTTCTCCGCTTGATGTCTTATCGCTTTTCAGCATAAACATCATAACAACCGTTGCGAAAATTCCGCCTATGTATCCCACAAGGTTCACAACGGCATTTGCCTTGCTGCGAAGCGGTTTCGGTGTAATATCGGGCATATAGGCAACCGCCGGAGTGCGATAAACTGCCATAACAACAAGCAGAGCAATAAGCGAAACAAGAAAACCGACAAGGTTAATAATCTTTACAAAATATGCCAAAACGCACATAAGCGCAACAGCGAAGATTGTTCCGAAAAGGATATATGGCGTTCTCTTGCCCAAACGGGTATGCGTTTTATCGGAAATTGCGCCGAAAAGAGGCAGCATAAATATCGCAAGTATGTTATCAATTGACATAATTATATTTGCCGTAAAGGTTTTAAGACCGAACTTGCTTTCGAGCAGATACGGAATAACCTGGTCGTAAAACTGCCAGAAACACAAAATCGACATAAATGCGAAACTTATAAGAACGGTTTTCTTATAATCAAGTTTCATAAACTTTTCCTCACTTTTCTTCCTGACCGATTGAATCTTTTGCCGTAACGGTAACCTTTCTTTCGTAGCAGGCGAAAATTTCGTCTACCTTTTCGCGTTCCGGAGCCTTGGTAAAGAGGCTGACAACCGGCACGATAATCATACCTGCCAACATACAAAATGCGCCTGCATTGATGGGTGACTGCAAAATGTCAGGGAAAATATCCTTAACGGTAACAACCGCAATCATAAACAGTGATGAAAATGCAAAGTTTACGAAACAAGCGGCTTTGGTCACCTTTTTTGAGTAAAGTCCATAAAGAAACGGTGCCAAAAATGCGCCGGCAAGAGCACCCCACGAAATACCCATAAGTTGAGCAATAAAGCCTATGCTTCCCGGCTTGTTATACTGCAAAATAGCAATAAACGCCGAAATTGCAATAAAGACTACAATTAAAATTCTCATAAGTAAAAGTTGGCTTTTTTCTTTAAGGTCTTTCTTTACGGTGCCCTTGATAAAGTCAAGCGTAAGGGTAGAACTTGATGTAAGAACAAGGGACGAGAGCGTTGACATAGACGCCGACAAAACAAGAATGATAACTACGGCAATAAGAACGGTTGGCAGTTCGGACAGCATAGTCGGGATAATCGAATCAAAGCCGTCTTTTGCAATATCCACCTTGTCCGAAAAGAGTCTTCCGAAACCACCCAAAAAGTAAGAACCGCCTGCAACAACCGTTGCAAAAACAGTTGAAATAATCATACCTTTTGATATAAACTTTTCACTTTTAATCGCATAAAATTTCTGCACCATCTGAGGAAGTCCCCAAGTGCCTAAAGATGTTAAAATCATAACGCCCAAAAGGTTTAACGGGTCGGGACCGAAAAACGAAGTAAATACTCCGGGGGTAGAAGAAACCGTTTCGTCTGAAACACGTGCAAGACCGTCAAGTGCGCCCATAAAGCCGCCCTGACCTTTAAGCACTGCCGCTATTACGGCAACAATGCCTATGAGCATTATTATTCCCTGAATAAAATCATTGATGGCAGTTGCCATATATCCGCCGGCTATAACATAAACACCCGTAAGCACCGCCATTGCTATAACACAAACGGCATAAGGTATGTTGAACGCCATACCGAAAAGCCGGCTTAAACCGTTATAAAGCGAAGCGGTATACGGAATAAGGAATATGAATATAATAACCGAGGCGAATATTTTAAGAGATTTGCTCTCAAATCTTGAGCCGAAGAACTGCGGCATGGTCGCAGAATCGAGATGCCTTGTCATAATGCGTGTTCTTCTGCCCAAAACCGCCCACGCAAGAAGCGAGCCCAAAAATGCATTTGCTATTCCTATCCAGGTTGAAGCAATGCCGTATTTCCAACCGAACTGACCTGCATATCCCACAAAAACAACAGCCGAGAAATAAGAAGTGCCGTAGGCAAACGCAGTAAGCCACGGACCTACACTTCTTCCGCCCAACACAAAACCGTTAACATCGGTTGCATGTTTTCTGCAATATATTCCCACGCCTATCATAACTCCGAAGAATACAACAAGCATTGCAATTTTAATAAATAAATCCATAACACTCTGCTCCTTACCGCAAAAACAAAAGCCCCGTGCAGCATCTCCCGAACTGACACTTTTGCAAAAAATTGCCTTAATTGTAAATTTTCAGAAAAAATTACAATTTTCACCCATTCAATTTAACATATCTGCGCGCCTACTGTCAAGATAAAACTTGACATATTAAGGTAATAATTATATAATATGTAGGTCGCTCGGCGCAGGGAGTGCGCCAAAACTGATTTTAACTATTATTAAAGGTGGTTATTTAATTGGCAAAGACATTTAAAGTTACAGAAGACGGTCTTAAAAATTTACAGGACGAACTCGAAAATTTAAAAACTGTCGGCCGTGCTGATATAGCAGAAAAAATCAAGGTTGCGAGAGGTTACGGAGATTTATCCGAAAACAGCGAATATGACGAAGCCAAAAACGAGCAGGCTAAAATCGAAGCAAGAATTGTTGAGATTGAAGCAATGCTCAAAAATGTCGAGGTAATAGCCGATATTAAAGGCTCGGCAAAAACCGTAATGGTAGGCGTTAAAGTAAAAGTTCTCGACGAGGAGTTTAATGAAGAATGTATCTATAAAATTGTAGGCTCCACCGAGGCAAACCCGTTAGAGCAAAAAATTTCCGATGAATCACCGGTTGGCAAGGCGCTTATCGGCAAAAAGGTCGGAGATGAAGTAATAGTTGAGGCTCCTGCCGGAGAAATCAAACTTAAAATTTTAAAGATTTCAAAGTAATTTTTCGGGGCGGTTTTAACAACTGCCCTTCATTTTATATTTCGGAAAGATGTGAAAATTATGGCAGATATGAACAATAAGCCCGAGCAAGATTTAAACGAACTATTAAAAGTTCGCCGTGAAAAACTTTCGGCGCTCAAAGAATCGGGTAACGACCCGTTTATTAAAACAAAATACGACGCAACAAGCAGTGCCGCCGAAATCAAAGCCGATTATGACGGTTTTGACGGTAAAACGGTTTCTCTTGCCGGAAGAATTATAAGTCGCAGAATAATGGGTAAGGCGAGTTTTGTCGGCTTCAGAGACGGTGACGGCGATATTCAGCTTTATGTCCGCCGTGACGATGTCGGCGAAGAAGACTATGCCGCATTCAAAAAATGGGATATCGGCGATATTATCGGCGTTTCGGGTTTTGTTTTTAAAACTCAGACGGGCGAAATCACCGTTCATGCCCAAAAAATAGAACTTCTTTCAAAATCACTTATTCCGTTGCCCGAAAAGTTCCACGGACTTAAAGACACCGACACCCGTTACCGTCAGCGTTATGTTGATTTAATAGTCAATCCCGAAGTTAAGGATACTTTTATTAAGCGTTCAAAGATTATCCGTTCGGTGAGAAAAACGCTCGAAGATATCGGCTATACCGAGGTCGAAACCCCCGTTCTTTCCACCATCGCAGGCGGTGCAACCGCCCGTCCGTTCGTAACGCATCACAATGCGCTTGACATTGATATGTATATGCGAATTGCTACCGAACTTCCGCTTAAAAGACTTATTGTCGGCGGTATGAACCGTGTGTTTGAAATCGGCAGAATTTTCCGTAACGAAGGTATGGACACAAAGCACAACCCCGAATTTACATCTATTGAGTTTTATGAAGCCTATACCGATTATAAAGGTATGATGGACCGCACCGAAGCCATTATCCGTAATGCCGCTTTTGATGCAAACGGTAAATGGACGGTTACTTTTAAGGGCGTTGACATTGACCTCGAAAAGCCTTTCGCAAGAAAGACTATGGCAGAGGCGGTCAAGGATGTTACGGGCATTGATTTTGAGAGTTTTGCGCAGGATAACGAAAAAGCACTCGCTCTTGCCAAAGAAAAGCATATCGAGGTTGAAAAAGGTAAGGAAACATGGGGCGATGTTTTAGTAAGTTTCTTTGATGCCTTTGTTGAAGAAACGCTCGAACAGCCTACATTTATTATGGACTATCCCGTTGAGGTTTCTCCGCTTACCAAGCGCAAACCCGATAAGCCGTATTTAACTGAAAGGTTTGAGCTCTTTATTTTGGGCACCGAGTATGGTAATGCTTATTCCGAACTTAACGACCCGATAGACCAGCTCGAAAGATTCAAACATCAGCTTATGCTCCGTGAATGCGGAGACGAGGAAGCAAATATGCTTGACGACGATTTTGTTACGGCGCTTGAATACGGTATGCCACCCACAGGCGGTTGCGGTATAGGTATTGACAGACTTGTAATGCTCCTTACCGGCAACGAGTCAATAAGAGATGTAATTTTGTTCCCGACAATGAAACCGATTGAGTGATAAGACTCGGGGAAACGGCTTAAAATAAGGACTTTTGGGCGTTGGCAAAGTAAGTTTACTACACCTACTACACCTTTACTACACCCAAATGCACATAAGGATGCACAAGTATTTTTTATTAGAGTTATAATAAGCTGTAAATGAGCACCGTGTTTTTTTGACACGGTGCTCAAATTATATTCGCTGTAATTTTGCGAATATTCGCAAAATTCGTTATATTCCGGTTGACAAAGCGAATTTTTTGGATATAATATAATTAGGAAATTGTATCGAGAGGAACACTTATGAGTTTTGAAACCGAAAGACAAGAATTTAAATCTCAGTTTACCGAAGAAATATATAAGGAAGTTATCGCCTTTGCCAATACGGATGGCGGTATTGTTTATGTCGGCATAGATAACGAGGGTAATGCCATTGGACTTACCGATGTTGACAACGAATATACCCGTATCACTAACGGCATCCGTGATGCCATTATGCCTGATGTAACCATGTGTGTAAAATTTACGATACAAGATAACAAGGTTGTCCGCATTACAGTGAACGAGGGCACAAACAAGCCGTATTACCTGAAAAGCAAAGGACTGAAACCGAGCGGTGTTTATGTCCGTCAGGGAACATCCAGTGTTCCCGCCTCCCCCGAACAAATCCGGCAGATGATAAAGGATAGCGACGGCGATACATTTGAGGAACTTCGTTCACTTGAACAAGACTTGACCTTTGATGCGGCGGAACGGGCATTCAAAATGTACGGAGTGGAATTTAACCGTGAAAAATACCGTGTACTCGGTATGGTGCAGAGCAAGGACGATATTTTTACGAACCTTGCACTGCTTCTTTCCGACCAATGCCTGCATACAACTAAAATTGCCGTGTTCAGCGATGAAGCCTGCACGGTATTCCGTGACAGCAAAGAGTTTGGCGGTTCTCTTTTCAAACAGTTTGAAGACTGTGTAAATTATCTCGCTTTGTGCAATAAAACCAGTTCCGTTATTAAAGGCGTAGTGAGAACCGATAAGCAGGACTATCCCGAAGAAGCCATCCGTGAAGCATTGTTAAACGCACTTGTTCACCGTGATTATGGATTCAGTGGCAGTATCATCATCAATGTGACCGACAGTAAAATGGAGTTTATTTCTCTTGGCGGACTGCTTCCGGGACTGTCTCCCGATGATATCCGCTCCGGTATTTCTCAGCCGAGAAATAAAAATCTTGCCGAAGTGTTCCACCGCCTGCGTCTCATTGAAAGCTACGGCACCGGCATCCGCAGAATATTCAATTTGTATGCTGATTGCCAGGTACAGCCACAAATAGAAGTGACATCCAACACATTCAAAATCACGCTCCCGAATATGAATACAAACGCTGATGTAAAACGGGAGAAAAAGCCCGTGACCGCACAGATGCAAAAAATCCTCGATTTTATCGAAGCCAACGGTCAGATTACCGAAAAGCAAATCAGCGACCTGCTCGGACTTAAAAAGACTCGCACTTTCACCGTTGCAAAGCAAATGAGGGACATGGGACTCATTGAAGTTGTTGGTAGAGGAAAAGAAAAAGTATATGTAGTGAAAAGGGGATTTCAAAATGATTACAACAGCTAATTTGAAAGACGCATTACATACAATGGGATTTTCAAAAAGTGGGAATATGTTAAAAAAACAGTTTCCGTCTTTTGATTGTGAATTATGTGTCGATTTTAAACACCATAAGCTTATCTATCCTGAAACAATTAAAGGACGTGAGCGCAACGACGGATTCGATCAACCGGAAAATTTTGTTGTGTTTGAGTGTGTTAATCGACTTTTAGAAAAAGGATATCGCCCTGAACATATAGAACTTGAAAAAGAATGGCATTTAGGACATGATGCCAAAAGCGGCAGAGCGGACATTTGCGTTTCCGATTCCGATGGATCAATGCTCGTTATTATTGAATGCAAAACTTTTGGAAAAAAATATGACAAAGCATATAAAGACACGGTTTCCGACGGAGCACAGCTTTTCTCCTATTGGCAACAGGAACGTGCAACGAAGTGGTTAGTACTATATACTTCGGACATAAATAATGACGAAATAATCCATAAAGCTCCGACAATAAACTGTACAGACTATAAGAGCGTACTTGAAAGCGCTCAAAAGGATAATACTATTCTCTCATACCAAAAAGCTTATACCAAAGAACAGCTTTTTGAAGTCTGGAAAGAAACATACGCTTGCAAGTTTTATGATGATCTGGTATTTTCTTCTGATAGCCGTGCGTATAAAATCGGCGTAAAGCCTCTTCTCAAAAAAGATCTTCACGATTTTACTCCTGACGACAAGATTGTAAACAAGTTTGAAGAAATCCTGCGTCATAACAATGTCAGCGATAAAGAAAACGCATTTAACCGTCTTATTGCGTTGTTTATCTGCAAGCTGGTGGATGAAAGCAACAAGGGTGAAAACGACGAGGTCGAATTTCAGTACAAGCAAGGTACAGATACATACGAATCACTGCAGGATCGCTTAATGAAGCTTCATACAAAGGGTATGGAGCAATTTATGCGTGAAAAAATATTTTATGTGCCGGAAAGCTATCCGGATGACCTTTTCAAAACATATACCAGTCAACAGCGCCAAAAAGCGATTGAGGATTTGAAGGAGAAAATCCGCATTCTGAAGTTCTATTCTAACAACGATTTTTCTTTCAAAGATGTTCACAACGAAGAATTATTCTATCAAAACGGTAAGATTTTGGTCGAGGTCGTTCAGTTGTTTGAACAATACAGAATTGTTTATCCTTCAAAGCATCAGTTTTTAGGCGATTTATTTGAGCAGCTTTTGAACAAAGGCTTTAAGCAGAATGAGGGACAGTTCTTTACTCCGATGCCGATCACTCGTTTTATCTGGGACTGCCTCCCTGTGGAACGGATGACACATTCTGAAAAGGGAATTACATATCCGAAGGTTATAGACTATGCCTGCGGTGCAGGACATTTCCTTACAGAAGCAGTGGAGGCAATCAACGCATTTGTAGATAACGGTGGAGATAACTCCTGGGTACGCGATCACATTTACGGAATAGAAAAAGACTATCGCCTTGCCCGTGTATCGAAAATATCCCTGTTCATGAACGGAGCCGGTGGCGGCAATATTATTTTCGGTGACGGACTCGAAAACGCACCGGACAAGCAAATAGAAAATAATAGTTTTGATGTTCTGGTTGCGAATCCCCCGTATTCGGTCAAAGACTTCAAGCAGCATTTGCAGCTAAAAAACAACTCTTTTGAGCTGATTGACCGCATCGGTGATAACGGAAGCGAAATTGAGGTTTTGTTCGTCGAACGCATTGCGCAGCTTTTGAAACCAAAGGGGATTGCGGCGGTTATTCTCCCGTCCACCATTCTCAGTAACGATTCCGCCAGTTATACAGGTGCCCGTGAACAGCTATTGCAGAACTTTTATATTCGCGCAATTGTTCGATTTGGTAGTCAAACATTTGGCGCAACCCCAACAAAAACGATTGTTCTGTTCCTCGAAAAGTATGATGAGCCGCCCAAAAAGAAAGACCTTGTCACAGACAGCATAAATGCGATTTTGAGCGGTAAAGACATCAACGAATGGAAAGACCGCGATATATATGAAGCCTATCTCGCCCAAATTGATGTTGTCGAGGATGACTATGCTTCTTTTATCAAAGAAGAACTTTCTCTTGAAGAAATTTCGATAACGGAATATTTCAAAATGTATGTGGATGATTTTGAAAAGTCTTCCGAAATAGTTAAACTGCGTAATTTAAAGACATTCCAAAGGAAAACCCCCGATGAACAAAACGCAGAAATTAAACAACGTTTCTATAAATACGCGAAAAATATAGAATTTGAAAAGCTGTTCTATTTCGCTCTGACTTACGAGCAACAAACGGTTATTATAACTGCACCAACAGATGCCACAGAGCATAAAGAGTTTCTTGGTTATGAATGGAGTAACCGAAAAGGTTCTGAGGGAATACAAATCAAAACTCCTGGAGGCAAAATGTATAATACTCTCAATCGTAAAGCAAAAGGGACATTAGCATGTGTTGTAAGACAAGCATTCAATGGGCTGTTTGATACTACAAAAGAAAACGAAAAATATACAAATTGTCATGCGACATGTGAATTGCTAAGTTATTCAAGAGTAAATTTTAACAAAGCATTGCGGCTTGATTTAACAAATCAAGTGTCAATTATTTCAAAATATGAGTTAAAAAAAATAAACGAAGTATCGCAAATTACAAAAGGAGTTACATACGACAAGGAGAATCAACGATATACCGAAACTTCAAATGTTGTATTAACAGCCGATAATATCACACTTGATGGGCATTTCGAAGTAATCAAGAAAATATATGTTGATGATTCGTTAGTGTTTCCTGAAGAAAAAAAGCTTTTAAAAAATGATATATTTATATGTTTTTCGAGTGGAAGCAAGCGACATATTGGTAAAGTAGCATTTATAAAAGATAACACTGCTTATTATGCCGGTGGCTTTATGGGATTGATAAGAGCAAATAAGGATATTTGCTTACCAGAATATCTATATCATGTTTTGAACAGCAGCGATATTCGGTTGCTCATTCGTAATGAAAGTAACGGCGCAAATATTAACAATCTTTCCTCCCAAATCGGCTATATTTCCATCCCCGTTCCTCCCATTCCTGTCCAGCAACAAATCATTGATGAGTGCTCAAAAATTGATGATGAATACAATACTACTCGCATGAGCATTGAAGATTATCGCAAGAAGATTGCCGACCTCTTTAACGAATTGGAAGTAATTACCAATTCTGCGGGGGG
>JAZUHF010000006.1:0-79569 GCA_045641585.1 Acutalibacteraceae bacterium | reverse complement strand
TTTCTTACCTTTCTTATCCTCATATTTATCAATAAACTTATCAATAACAAATTTTACTGTATCATATAGAGCACTGCATATTAAACCTGTGCCCATTGTTGAAATTAATTCCACTATCAACACTCCTTTCTCTTATATTTTACCATATTTTTCATACAATTCAACACATTTCGACAACAAAAGATTAACAAAGGAGTCACGATGCATGTATTTAAAAAAATCAGTTACAATAAAAAAATTATCAAAACTCATTGTCCCACCATTAGTGTAACGCTACTAGTGTGTTCACTTGTCATCCAGAACTTTGTACAATAATGATGGGTAAGTTTACTTTTTACCCGTACAAAGTTAAGGAGGTTTATATTATGAAGAAAATTTATACCGAGGAACAGAGAAACGAAATCCTACAGCGGTATCGCTCTGGGGAAAAAGTAGCAAGTATTTGTGAAGACACCGGCATCGCTAAAAGCACCATTTATGCGTGGACAAAATCCAATAATAAAAAGAAAAGCAAAGCTATCAACATGTCGGACTTTCGGATACTGCGACAACGCTGCGAAACATTAAAAAAGATGGTAGAGGTATTGCAGTTATCCCCCTGTCCGGTTAGTGCACCTTTGCATGATCGATATCAGGTAATTAAAGATCTATCAGGAACTTATTCCGTTAATCTACTTTGTCAAGCGTTAAAAGTAGCAAAAGGCAGTTACTATAATCACATACTCAAAAATGCTAACGAGAACACCTCGTATATGCGTAAAAAGAAAGAGATTACCCCAATTATTGAAGAGATATTTAACGAAAGCAATCAGATCTTTGGTGCTAGTAAAATTAATGCCATTTTGAGAAGCCGCGGATACGTTGTTGCCGATAAAACAGTAGCAGCTATCATGCACGAAAACGGATGGTTTAGTGTGCGTGGTGGCGCTAAGGGAATCTATGAAATGAATAAGGAGAGAAAAGAAAATATTCTCAGTCAACAGTTTACTGCTTCGGCACCAAACGAAGTATGGATTAGTGATGTTACTTACTTCACATGCAAGAAAATTCAATATTTCATCTGCGTAATTATTGACCTATTCGCAAGAAAAGTAATTGCTTTCACAATTTCCACCGGCAACAGTTCACGAATTACAAAAGAAACATTAGCAAAAGCATACTATGATCGAAATCCAAAGGATGGTTTATTATTCCATAGTGACCGCGGTGCCAACTACACTTCACGTTCTTTTTCAACGTTTTGCAAAACACTAGGAATCACTCAATCACTATCAAGAACTGCAACACCGTACGACAATTCAGTTATGGAAGCGTTTTTCAAGTCCTTAAAAGCCGAAGAACTATATCGAAACAATTATCGTTCTGAAAGAGAGTTTAGGGAGCGGGTACAAAAGTACATTGATTTTTATAATGACAAAAGACCACATCAAATCAATCGATATCGCACGCCAAATGCAACAGAAGAAGCTTATTACAAGCGCCATGCTGATGATATAAGCAAAACAATTTAATCGAACTTTCGTGGTTCAAATTATTTTAATTTTTAGGATATAACACAGTTTTTAAGCACTTCTTTCATTTGAGTTCGATTAAATTAAAAATAAGGAACGGTCGAGAAAGCCGTTCCCTACTAGGTTTATAAAAGAAGAATGACATCCTAATCGAACCGTAACAGTTCAGATTTGGGATGTCATTCACTTTTTAGCCATACGAAATAGCACAATTATTTTTTTATCCAATTTAATATATCCGTTATTTCTTTATAGTTATCAATCCAAATAATATTTATTCCCATTGATGAAAAGCATTTTTCTTTTATTCCATGTCTATTTGCCGGTACAAATCGACATCTTGTTTATGTATTCCAGCCCTTCCATTTATAGTTGGCTTTTTCATAAAAGCATAATGTTTCGGTTTTTCAATTCCGCGAGAAGCAACATCAAGCAATCTCCGCAAATTAGGATCATTTAATGAACACCCAATAAATAAGCAGGTATTTTCTCTTAAATAATTCAGTTGAACAATATTTGACCAACAATATGCATCAGTATATACTTTATGATAATCTTCCTCTGAAAAAATCAATTGTGGATTTTCAACTTCATCACATTTTTTATGTGGTAAATAGCCATGTACATGGAAAATACTTAACTTTTCCGGAGAAGACGCTCCCTGCTCGTTATATATTGTGTTATACTCAATTTTATCGCGTTTTAGCCTTCGTTCCATCACATCATCAAAATTATATGTTACTATTCCTTTAACACCAATAGAAGTTCTTGTAGGTGTGCATAATGATGATAAAGATTGCAACAATTTTGATTTTAGCTTCACTTTATTTGAATACAATGCATCATGAACAAAACTATTATATTCATCATTGTCAAATGCACTACGGATATACCTCATTTGTGTTATGGAAGATCCTTCCTGATTTGAGGAAGCCAATGAAATAATTTCATTCAGTTGATTTTCGCTAATTTTAGAAGCTTTTAGTTTATTGGAAATCATTTTTGCAAGAAGATTATTAACTAAATCATTCCACAGCGGTATCCCTGAATCAATCGAAACTCCTGCACCTAAAAAAGAACCAATTCCTGATTATCGTATTTTCTTTTTAAGTTATCCAATAATGATCTTTTTGATTCTTGACTTTCGTTTGTGGATTTCGGATTGTTTATTGCATTGTCAACCACTATAGAATTTGGATTCTTATCAATTATTGAAAAGCTGTTATTTCCGAACGGCTTTGTTTTTTCCTCAAATATGTCAATAGTCCAAATATCAATTCTTTTATTGCACTTGCTATGAAAAAGAGCTTTCATTGAATCCAAACTCTTTTCAGTAACATTTGTCCCAATAATGCATAAAACATTTCCCGTATCCACTTTTTGCATTTTTTCCGAAAAATTAATTATGCTTTGAAAATAGATATTTTTCCCCAGCGAGTTAAAATACTTTGTTTCCAAATACACAGGGCCTTCAATATCATCGATGCCATCTGGAAGCATTGCATCAAATGCATCATTTTTATTTTCAAAAATTATGGTCTTATTCTGATTATTTAGGTAAGCTTTTAGCACATTTAAAACATATGTTTCGAAAGCAATTGAATCTCTTAATGTATTATCCTCTGTATTAAAGAAAAACATAAATTATTATCTCCTATTATTTTTCCTCTTTAATCAAACCATATATGTTGATAAGCAACCATTAAATCCACATTTGCGTATCAAATCCTCGAAATATGGTATTTTGTTTTTATCGTAATCATTATTATACCATATAATATTCTTATTTGTAATCAAATCACAAATCGTCTTGATGTATGGCAAATCTACATTTGAATATGAAAATCCGAAAGAATAAATGCCATCGCAATTTAATATTTCCTGCAATTCTTTATAATGATTATCGATTATCTCATCAACATTTTTTCTAAGCCCATCATATATACTCTGCAATGAATCATAACAGCCAATAGGGACTGATAGATTCTCCTCAGTGTAATCCTGGATGCCGTTATGCCCAACAATTATGTCTTGACCGACTTCTCCGTGCATATGTATGACCTTTTTACATCCATATAATTCTTCAAGAGTATGAGTATAATTAAAAGTGATAAACAAATCATTTTCAGAATCGATGAGTTTGGAAAACCCGTATAGTTTCTTTTTTGCTGGTTCTATACTTTCTACCCATTCAGAAAACAATACCTTTATCATCGGAATTACACATGATAAATCAGACGTCCTGTCTTCGTTGTTATATGCCTCGTGCCACAGATTCCTATCCCCATCCTTATCATATACTTCTACCAAATCATCAAAGCATTCTAACAAATCAATTTTGCCCAATGAATTTTCAAAATCACTCCAATCGTCACCACAAACATTATTTAATAGGTAAAACAATAATGAAACTGCATCTTCTTCGCTGACAAGTTCTTCCCCGTGAGGTCCTATAACTAGTGTAGGTACAAATAAATAGTTTCCGTTTATCTCGGGAAATAATTGAAGAAGATAATCTCGAAAATCTCTATACGATGTTGGTAAATTATGAGCTATATCAAATCCATTTCCGATAATAAAAGCATTCATGCTTAGACTCCTCTCACAACAATGCAAGTGACTTCATTTCTTGAAACACATCACTTTTATCTGTATTTATTATATCGACTATTTTTAATTCGTCATTTTCATATTTCATAATAACAAAACGATCACAATAAATAAAAGCCATATATGTTTCATAATCTCCGACCTTACTTTGCCTATATCCAAACGCCGGAGCAAAATCTTTTTGCAATGCATTTTTTATAAGATCGGCCGCAAATTCAAAGGAGTATTTCTTTTCAAAAATGAATGTATAAGGGAAAAATAAAAGAATGTTCTTTTTCGTTTTAAAAATTCTTTGGATTATTTCAATTTCATACATATATAAGTCAAAATGTCCGTCGTCTTCACCGATGTATTCCAAAGAATCTTCGGAACAATTTCTTAAAACTTTATGTAATACAACTGTTCCCATTGTTCCATCTCTATTGGGACCGGAAACAATGGTTACACCGTTTTGGGTATAATATTGATTACGCAGTTCTGCCAACGCATGTGCTAAAGAATTGCTGACCAATAATTTAAAATCAATTCCATAATCGCCTGCATAACAATCACATTGATAAGCATGTTCGGATTTTGAATGTTCATACTTTTTTCCTTTGCTTATTTTAGAAAAATAAGTTGAGGCGTTCAAAAAATCTATAATATAATTTTCATAATTCAAAAATTTGTTGCCTTTAATTAATCCTTTAATAAGCATTTGCGGCGAAATTAATTGCTCTCGCATTTCTAAATCTATCATAAGCATTCTCTTTCATAAATGATGCGATATTCTAAAAATATTATATCATATTTCGACACGATTTTCCAGCAATTCTGGAAAGTTTACAAAAATATGCTATTCTAAAAGTCAACAATTAAGGAGGCATATTTTATGAGAAAGAATTATACAGCAGAAGAAAAGCAAACAGTTATTGACAAGTATCGTTCCGGCGTGGCGATTGCAGATATTGCAATGGAAACCGGCGTTGCAAGAAACACGATTTATACCTGGATTGAAAAAGATGACAAACACAAGAAAAACTCGGGCAAAGTGAACATGCGGGATTATGCTGCTCTCAAGCAAAAATGTGAACAGCAGGGAAAGATGATTGAGATATTGCAGGTGGCGAGTTGCACGGTCAGTGCACCGTTGAAAGATCGCTATGAGGTCATCCGAGAATTAGAAGGGCAATACAGTGTCAACCTACTCTGCAAAACAATGAAAGTGGCGAAAGGCAGTTATTACAATCACATTTTACGAGCAAAACGAGAAAACACTTTGGCGGCTCAAAAGCGTTCCGAATTGACACCCGTCATTGAAGAGATATTCAACAGTAACAAGCAGATTTTCGGTTCAAGCAAAATTCACGCTATCTTGAAAGATCGTGGATACAAAGTATCACAAAACACCGTTGCTGAAATCATGCATGAAAACGGTTGGTTCGCCATCGGCGGCGGTGCGAAAAAGTTATACTACATGAACCTCGAAAGAAAAGAAAATATATTAAAGCAGAATTTCACGGTATCACGCCCGAACGAAGTATGGGTGAGCGATGTTACGCTTTTCAAATACAATAAAACATATTTCTATATTTGTGTGATCATTGATTTGTTTGCTCGGAAAGTTGTCGGCTACCGAGTATCACTTTCAAATAGCACGCAACTGACAAGAGGCACATTTATGGCGGCATACAAAAGCCGAAATCCAACCGAGTTATTATTTCATAGCGATCAAGGAAGCAATTACACCTCTCCGACTTTCAGAGCGTACTTGCGAGAATTGGGCATTAAGCAATCATTTTCGGAAACCGGTACGCCATACAACAATTCGGTGATGGAATCGTTTTTCAAAACGATGAAAACCGAAAAACTATATCGTACCGATTTTCGCTCCGAGCGAGAGCTACGGGAAAGCATCAAGGAGTACATCCACTACTACAATAGTGAAAGACCACATTCCATACTGCGTTATCGAACACCGGACAGGTACGAAGCCGATTATCTCAGTAAACAACGGGGTTTTACAGAATAAGAATGATACAATCATATTTACAAACTTTTTGCGAATACTATTGACATTAGGTCGGTCAACCGATATAATATATAGTGTAATGCAGGAAGAAAGGCGACGACTATTATGAATCTTCAAACAATGCTTTCAGAAAAGCAGATGACGATGTATCGTTTGTCCAAAATCAGCGGTGTTGCCAAAACAACCGTGATTGATATCTGCTCGGGTAAAAGTGCGATCGGCGGATGCAATGCAGACACAGTGTTGAGGCTATCCAGAGCACTCGGATGTACTATGGAAGAGCTTATGCGGATAGATAACGCGGATTACGATATAAATACCGGAAAGCCGAAAGACGATTCCTATCTTGAAAAAGGACTTCCGAAGTTTTTGAAGGAATCACTTGTTGCCATGATCAAAGCGTGGAAGATTGAGGACAGCGGAAAACGGGATTTACACTTTGACATTCATTGGTGCGAACTGAATGCCGATATCAATTCGGCAGAAACCGAACAGGAAATATCAAGCGAGCAGGCATGGTATTTACGCCGTAAATATTTGCGAATGGAGGAATAGTAAATGGATTTTACAAATTTACCGAGAAAAAATAAGACCTATACCGGCGCAAACGGAAGTAAAATTTCCGTTGATTTGAACGGTGAAATATTTATGCTCAAATTCCCCACCGCACCGTCGAGAAACAAGGAAATGAGCTATACGAACGGTTGCGTATCCGAGTATCTCGGTTCTCATATTTTCAACCTTTTGGAAATTGACGCGCAGGAAACGATGCTCGGAACCTTTAACAAGAACGGAAAAGAAAAGACTGTCGTTGCCTGCAAGGATTTCACAACACCCGAAACCGTGTTACAAGATTTTGCTTCCTTAAAAAATACTATCATTGACTCAGAACATAACGGATACGGAACCGAGCTTTCAGATATTCTTACCGCAATCGACGAGCAACAGGCAGTTGAGCCGCACAAGTTAAAGGAACATTTTTGGAATATGTTTATCGTCGATGCTTTTATCGGCAATTGGGACAGGCACAACGGTAACTGGGGATTTCTTTACAATACCCGCACTGACGAAATGAAAATTGCACCGATTTATGACTGCGGAAGTTGTCTGTTTCCGCAAGCGGATACCGAAATTATGCAGCTGGCACTTAACGATCAAGCCGAAAGAGATCTCCGCACTTTTCAGATACCGACTTCGGGTATCAAGCAAAATGGGCAAAAAATAAACTATTTTGATTTTATATCCGGTCTTTCCGACTCGGGATGTAATGCGGCACTCCGGCGTATTTTACCGAGAATTGATATGCAAGCGATTTATGAACTGATTGACAATACACTATATATCTCAGAATTACAAAAGCAGTTTTACAAAACAATGCTTTCGGAACGGAAAGAAAGAATACTGGACAAATCATATCAGCTTCTAATGAAAAAGGAACGCAGTGAAAAGGTTAAATAAATTAAGCGACAAATTATGCCAATGGGACAAATTTCCATTGGCGTTTTTGTTGCGAAAAACAAATCATTACTAATGACTGAACACCGGACAAGTACAAAGCCAATTATCTCAGTAAACAAAGGGATTTAGCAGAATAATAATGATACACCTACGGTTCGAATTTGAGAATAATTTTCTGATTCGTTTCGTGATTTGGACTGTTTTCATTTTGATGTTCAATTAACCGAAAACAGAAAAAGCGGCTGAAAGCCGCTTAAATACTGGATTTATAAAAGAAAAACAACCCTCAATTGAACACGGATGGTTCAAATATGAGGGTTGTTTTCGATGGAGGCACCACCCAGATTCGAACTGGGGGTAAAGGCTTTGCAGGCCCGCGCCTTACCACTTGGCCATGGTGCCGAATATTCTTTTGTTAAATAAAGGGCACTTAAAATTTTAAGTGCCCTATGGGGCGGATTACGAGGCTCGAACTCGCTACCTCAACCTTGGCAAGGTTGCGCTCTACCAGATGAGCTAAATCCGCAAATAGAATGGTGCCTCCGGTCGGAATCGAACCAACGACACGGGGATTTTCAGTCCCCTGCTCTACCAACTGAGCTACAGAGGCGGATGGCGACCTGGATGGGGATCGAACCCACGACCTCTAGCGTGACAGGCTAGTGTTCTAACCAGCTGAACTACCAGGCCAAAAATGGTGGGAACAATAGGGCTCGAACCTATGACCCTCTGCTTGTAAGGCAGATGCTCTCCCAGCTGAGCTATGCTCCCACATCGTAGCCAGATTCAATTTTTAATTACCGGCGACAAATGTTATCTTATCACAACACTTATAATTTGTCAAGCACTTTTTTATAATTTTTTTATATCTTTTTTTATATCCGTTTTATCGTCCTTTCCTCTTACGCCTGCAAGCGCCGTAAGACAGTAAACCCGTCTTGCTCCCGCAAACAAAAGTTCCTTTGAACAGGCACTTAAAGTTGCACCCGTTGTTTTAATGTCGTCTATCAAAAGAATATTGTTATATACACCCTTTTTCTTTACAAAATATTTATCCCGTGTATTCTCAAACCGTTTTTTCGTTTCCGCCGTCCTATGCTGAGATTTTTTAAAAGGTTTAATCCCGATTACTCCTGTTTTAAGCGGTATCCCCGTTCTTTTTGAAATTTCCTTTGCAAGTAACAGTGTGTGGTCTGATTTATGTTTATACCTGCTTAGTGCGCCTGACGGCACGGGCGTTAAAAAATCAAACTCTATATTACTATATTCGCTTTTTAGACTGTTTATCATATTTTCCGCAATAAAAGGGCAATAATGTTTCTTTCCGCCGAGTTTATACCTATACATAATATTTCTCGCACTGCCTTTGTTTACAAATGTGCAAACGGCATTCTCGAAATAATATATATGACTGTTGCACATACACGATTCTTTCGGAAGTCCGCACTTTAAACAACGGCTTTCTTTATCTATAAAGTAAAGTTCGCTGTTACACAGTTTGCAGAGTCCGCCGTCATCGTGCTTACTTAAAATTTCACTGCACGAAAGACACAGAGGCGGAAAGAAAAAGTCGGCAAAGCCATTTAAAAAGTCACTCATTTTTAAGCCACTCTTTAAGCATTGTATAGCGCAGAGTTTTCTTGTCATTTTTTGCCATATTTACAAAAATTTCCTCACTGCCGACTGCAATCAGCAGTTTTTTCGCCCTTGTAACAGCAGTGTAAATGAGGTTTCTATACATAAGTTTTTTAGGCACATTGCAAAGCGGAATAATAACGCAGGGGAACTCGCTTCCCTGACTCTTATGAACGGTTACGGCATAGGCAAGTTCAAGTTCGTTCATATTTTCCGAATAGTATGTGGCAACCCTGTCATCAAAACGCACCTTTACCGTTGTGTTTCTTGCATCAATACTTTCAATGAAACCGACATCGCCGTTAAAAACACCGCATGCCCTTTCGCCGTTATCCTTTTCGTAAAGAATATCGTAGTCGTTTTTCACCTGCATTACCTTGTCGTTTACGCGGAAAGCCACACCCTTGTTGAAAATCTGCGGAGTGCCCTCTTTATATTTGTTCAAAACATTCTGCAACACATTGTTAAGATTTGTAACCCCCGCTTCCGACATCTTTGATGGACAAATAACCTGAATATCCTTAACCGAATCAAGACCGTAGGTTTTAGGGAGTCTGCTTTCGCAAAGGTCGCATACCGTTTTTGCAACATCATAACCGTTTCCCTTGTGCAAGAAGAAAAAGTCTTCGCTTTTATTTGAAAAATCAATGGGAGTTTCGTCAATTATTGCGTGGGCGGTTTCGATTATTTTGCTTGTCCGTGCCTGCCTGAAGACCTTATTAAGCGTTACAACCGAAAATTGACCGCTTTTGATAATATCATTTAAAACATCTCCTGCCGAAACGCTCGGCAACTGCTTTGAATCGCCCACAAGCACAAGTCTTGCGGTAGGTTTAAGCGCCCTTAAAAGACTCTCGAAAAGCATTGCATCTACCATAGAGGTTTCGTCAACGATAACGACATCGCACTCAAGCGGGTTTCTCTCGTTCCTTAAGAACTTTTGACGCTCGTTTTCGTCAAAATCCACCTCTAAAAGACGGTGCAGAGTTTTTGCCTCCCTGCCGCAAAGTTCGGTCATTCGTTTTGCCGCCCTGCCCGTAGGCGCCGCAAGTGCAATATCAAGATTTCTTGACTCAAAAAGTCCGATTATTGCGTTAAGCGTGGTGGTTTTGCCCGTGCCGGGCCCTCCCGTAAGCACAAAAACACCGTTATCTACGGCACTTTTTACCGCTTGGCGCTGTATTTTTTCAAACTTTATATTATTCTTATTTTCGATATAATCTATTTCGAGGTCGTCGGCGGAAGCAATATTTAAAGCATTTTCGTTAAGCGACACAAGTTTTGCGGCAATGTATCGCTCGGCATCAAAATAATCGCTTAATGCGATAAAACGGGTATCTCCCGTCCGTGCCGACTTAACCTTAAATGTCATTTCAAGGTTTGAAAGCGCACTTTCGGCTGTTTCGTAATCACATTCAAGCATTTTCGAGGCAACATTTAAAAGTTTTTCCTGCGGCAGACAGGTGTGCCCGTTTAAAAGGTTGGCTTTAAGCACATAAATTATACCCGAAGATATGCGTGTTTCGCTCTCCTTGGGAATACCGAAATCGCAGGCTATTTTTTCCGCCTTTTCAAAAGAAAGGTCTATCCCCTCATCACACAGGACATACGGGTTTTGTCTTATTTTTTCACATGCGGCAGAACCTAAAATTTTGAACACCTTAACACAAAACTCGACCGACACTTCATAGGGCGAAAGCAAAAGCATAACATCACGCACGCCGAACTGCTTGTTATACTCCTCGCTTATCGCCTGCGCCCTTTCGGGACTTATGCTTTTTATAAGGGAGAGTTGTTCGGGCTTTTCGGCAATGATGTCAAGCGACTCCGCACCGAAGCGTTCGACTATTTTTGATGCCGTCGCAGGACCTACTCCCTTTATTATCCCCGAAGACAAATAACGCAAAACGGCGCCGACTGTTTTCGGTGCCGTGCGCTCAAACGAAGAAACCGAAAACTGCTCGCCGTAGGTTGGGTGAATAATGTATCTGCCGTAAAGCATAACCGTTTCGCCCACATTCAAAAACGGCATAATTCCTACCGCAGTGAGCCTTGTATTGCCCGATAAAACAAGAGCGACGGTGTATCCGTTTTGCTCATTTGTATATGTAATTTTTTCGATAATTCCTTCAATTTTTTCCATATTTTCCGTCCTAAAAAACAGAATTCAAAACATTCTCCAAAAACTCCGCAGGCACAAGAATAATATCTCTTGCGTTTGCATATTCACGGCATTTTGTCAGTGTGCAGTCCGAAATATCCCCGTAAACCGCGATAACCGCATCGGCATAAGATTTTCCGCCCCACCGACCGTTAAAACACACAGATTTAAGTTGCATCTCCGCCGTTTCTTCCTTTAAACATACCACAACAGCAGTATTTTTACTGCCGTCGGGAGAAAAAAGCGCGGACAGCAGATTATGTATAAATTCGGTGAGCCCCAAAATCGCAAAAGCCGAAAATATCAGCATAAGAAAACAAACAACCATAAATACCACCCTTTACAGTATATGTTCAAGGGTGGTATTTGTTATTACTTATTGGATATTGTAACCGATAGGTTATAACTGCCTACCTGCCATATATTATTGAACTTTGCGGACTTGACGGCAACATCGACCGTGTGGTCGCCTGCGGTTTTTCCGCTTAAATCAACCACTGCCGACAAATCGGAAGCCTTTATGTCCTTTATTATGCCGACAGGAGCGCAGATTTTTACATTACGGACAGTAGAAGCCTTTGCGTTAAGGGTATCCGAAAGTCCCTTATACTCAACATTGCTTACATTAAATACCTTCTCGGCAAAACCTTTGAGGTTAAGTTTAACCGTGAATGTTTCGATGTTATCGAAAATTCTGACACCGTCGGGCAAACTTGCCTTTAAACTGAATTCACACGAGGACACCGAAATATCCTTAAAGTCTATGTTTTCGAGCGTAACCTCGGTCATTTTATCGACAATATCGGGAGTTCCTATTACGGTAACTGTTTTGTGGTCCAGATTTACCTCCAACGCCTCTTTTGTTATACCGCTCGGCATATTTTGGAAGTTGACCGCAACATCAAGGACTGCCTTTCTCGAAATAGGCTGTGTAACCTTAACGGTGGTAAACGAAAGCGAAAGCGAATTTCCGCTTACTTTTTCGCCGTGACCGTCAAAAATATCACCGCTTGAATCGTATCTGTATAGTACATCGCCGTTCTTATCGAACAAAACTATATCCGAATCGTAGGTTTCCGAAGCCGAAAGCACGATACCGTCTCTGATTTCCGTGATAGAGCCTACCGACTCAATCTTGCTCAAAATCGAGCGCGGACCTTTAACGGTAATCTCGGTCTGGTCTTTATTGCTGATAATCGGAGTTTCGGCAACAAGTCCCTCCGCGGCGCTTACACCCGTTATTTTCGGTGTAACGGTATAAATCTTATTGTCTATATAATCGAATGTAACATCAATGCTTGACGGCTCAATCGACGCAAACTCATACCCCGTTTTATCGCTTATTGCGGCACCGCTTACCTTTAAAGAATATGTGCCGGGTGCGTTAACGCCGTCAACCGAAGCAGAAAGCACGAAGTCCGACTTTTTAAGCGAACTTACAATATGATTGGGGCCTTTTACCGTTACGGTAAACCTCGCCGAAGAAATATCCGAAACAATGCCGAGTCCCATAGAAGAAACGGCGGTATTATCAACCGAAACATTTACGGGTATATCGGTAAAGGTCTGGTTTCTTTCGGGGTTTCGCACAATAGTTGCGGCAAACCAGATTATAACCGAAAGCAATACCGATGCGGCTATCAAAAACTTTTTATTGTAAATAAGGTTTTTAAGGCTTAAACTTAAACTCTTTTTCATTTCTTATCCGCCTCCCTTTCCTTATTCTCATCTTTCTTTTTTGAAGAAAGCGAAAAGAAAGACTTTACGGCGGATACGACTGCAAGGTCATTTTCCTCGATTGCCGAGTCAACAAGAATTTTCTTTAATTCTTCCCTTGCCGAAACACCGTTGAAATTTCTCTTGATTTCGCCGTCTTTAACGATGGAAATATTGCCCGTTTCTTCGGACACAACCAAAACAACGGCATCGGAATTTTCGGTCATTCCTATTGCGGCACGGTGGCGCGTGCCCAATTCGGAAGAAAAGATATTGCTTTGGGTAAGAGGCAGAATACAGCCTGCGGCGTAAACTCTGCCGTCCCTTATAATCACGGCGCCGTCGTGAAGCGGAGCCTTCGGATAGAATATGTTTGAAACAAGAGAAGCGGTAGTTTCGGCATCAATCACAGTGCCCGTGTTGATTATCTCACCGAGTTGTGTTTTACGCTCGAAAACTATCAGTGCGCCCACCTTTGATTCCTGCATTGAGTGTGCCGCTTTGCCCACCTCATCAATACACTCGCAAAGTGCGCTTTCCTTTGCGCCCAAGGTTTTTGCCTTGCCTATGTTTGCCTGACCTACACGCTCGAGTATTCTTCTGATTTCAGGCTGGAATATAACGGCGAATACAACGATTGCGGAATTGAATACAACCGACAAAACCCACTTCAAAACGACAAGGTTCCACCATTTTGCAAAGATATAAACAACAAGAAGAACAACTATACCTTTAACAAGCTGTCCTGCTCTTGTTTCCCGTAAAAACACAAAGGCCTTATAAAGCAAAAATGCGACAAGAAGAATATCTATTATGTCAACCACGCGGAAATTTTCAACCGCAAAGCGTATCTGATTCCAAAAGGAATACAGGCTGTCAGACACAATATCAAACACTTAAATTCACGACCTATCTTTTAAAAAATACAACAATACATATATATAATAACATATAATGTCTTTCTATTCAACACCGTTTTCAAATTTTTTTGAGAACATCGGCATAATAAATAATTTCGTTTAAATTATTAAAGCAGGAAACCGATACTCTGACCGCTCCCGTGTTCTGCGTGCCGAGTTTTTTATGGGCGAGCAAAGAACAGTGAAAACCGCCGCGAACGGCGACATTTTTAAGGTCTGAATATTCGGCTGTAAATTCGGAATGTCTGTCCTTTATATTAAACGGCAAAACGGGAGCAAACCTATCCTTTTCGGGAAAGGGTGTATAAATTACCGCTTTTTCATTCTTTGAAATCCGTTTATAGAATTCGCCTAACAGCCTTATCTCCTTTTCGTATATTTTTTCAATGCCCGTTTTGTTCAGAAAATCTATTCCTGCGCCTATTCCCAAAATATCGGGCAGGTTAAGCGTTCCGCTTTCGAGTCCTTCGGGCAGGTCGGGACTTTGCGTAATCTCCAATGAGTTTATTCCGTTTCCGCCCTCTATGAGCGTTCTTGCTATTTTGTTTCTTGCTATAAGTATTCCCGAGGACATCGGCGCATAAAGTCCTTTATGACCTGCAACACACAGGTAATCTATATTCATTTTTTCCATATCTATCGGTATCACACCTGCACCCTGCGCCGCATCGACCGTAAATAAAATTCCTCTTTCTTTACACATATCGCCTATCTTTTTAATCGGCAGAATTTTTCCCGTAACATTTGAAGCGGCAGTGCATATAACCATCTTCGTTTCGGGCTTTACCGCATTCTTGAAATTAGTAAGTGTTACTTCGTCATCGAAAAACGAAACCTCCGCCGCCGAATAATCATCGAGCGTGCTGTTAAGCGGTCTTAATACCGCATTATGCTCCAAATCGGAAATAACCGCGTGGTCGTGCCTTTCGAGGACTCCTTTAATTACGAAATTAAGCGCCTCGGTGCAGTTATGGCAAAAGACAACCGTCTGAGGCCCCGAAGAACCGAAAAAATCGCTCACCTTTTTTCGCACATTGTATACCGCCTCGCTTGCGGCAGCCGCCCTTTTATAACCTCCCCGACCTGCGTTTGCGTTCAAATTTTCAAGCGCATACAAAACCGCTCTCTTAACCGATTCGGGTTTTTCGCCGCTTGTTGCGGCATTATCAAAGTATATCACCCAAACACCCCTTTTAAAAAGGCCGCCTTGCGGCGACCGGATTTATGATATTTTGCTGTATTTGATATTGCCTGCCTTTAAAATTTCCTCTGCTTTTTCGGGCGGAGCGTCGGTCAAACAAAAATATCCGCAGCCGAGCGTTACATCTCCCGCCTTTCGTTTCACCGCCGCTTTAAACCCGTTTTTTAAGAGTGCCTCCTTGCAGGCAATAGCATAGGTTACACTTCCCGTAATGATTTTGGTTGGCATTTTTCCACTCCCTTAAGAGAAACAAAAGTTTCCTCTAATATAGTATGAACTAAAATGCTTTTTGACAAAATCACACTGCGGTTTCTTTAAAATATTTTAAAAAAACTATCAGAATAAACGGCACCGTAAACGCACCCAAAACTCCTCCTGCTTTAAAACCTATATAAACGGCAAAAAGCGAAATAAGCGGGTGAACATCGAAACTTTTGCCTATTATGTGCGGCTCGGCAAAGTTTCTTATGAGCGTAACAATCAAATAAACAAATATAAGTTTGATGCCCAATGCGGTATCTCCGCTTAAAAGCGATATGATTCCCCAGGGAATAAGCACCGTTCCCGTCCCCAATACGGGAAGAATGTCAACCACTGCGATAACCAGTGCCAAAACCAAAAAGTAAGGTATCTTTAAAATCAAAAACGCAAGTGCAAGTTCCGAAAATGTGATTAAAAAAAGAACAAAATATCCGCCCAAAAAGGTCTTTGCCGTTAAAAGCGAAATATCGGAGATTTTCGATATTTTTTCCTTTGTTTCGTCCTTTAAAAAATCCGAAAAAAATCTTTTTAATTTTTCATAGTCCTTTGCAATATAAACCGAAGATATCACCGTCACCGCCGTTTCGATAATAAAAACGGGAACTAACGATAAAAGAGATGCAAAATATTCCGAAATGTCTGTAAATACCGAGGAAAGTGTATTTTTAAGCGATAAAGAAACCGATTTATAGATTTGCGGATTTTTGTTATGCTTAACGGTAAACTTCTCGGCTGTTTCAAAAAAAGATTTGAAGTATTTTGCTGTTTCACTGCCTATCTCCCCCCAATTTTCAGATATTGCATTTACCGTAAAATAAATAACTACGGCAATCACCGTGTAAATCAGTATTACGGTAAACACCGCGCATATATCCTTGTTTACCTTTTTGAATTTAATATCAGCACATAGTTTTCTCGAAACCGCCGCAACCGCAGTTCCGAAAACAAACGGCAAAAGGTATTTAAGACCTAATTTCAAGGCAATATAAAATAAGGATATTATCAAAAAATAAAACAAATAATTTACTATAAATTCCCTGCGTTTTATATTTTTCACAAAAAAACCTCCGTATATATAATTTCCCCCGATATTTCGGGAAAAACCGTTGACTTTTGTAAAAAAGTGTAGTATAATTACACACATCGTTTTCGAGAGGAGGACAGTTTGTGGGAAAAGAACTTTTGCTTTTGGTAAATTCCAAAGTTTTACCGCCCGTTTTCGAGAGTGTTGTTTACGCTAAAGAATTACTTGCAAACGGCGAGGTTAAAAATGTTACGGAAGCCACCAAAAAAGCAGGTATTTCGAGAAGTGCGTTCTATAAGTATAAGGACAGTGTTTCAAAATTTGAGGGTGCGAAAACCGATATAATCACCATTGAAGCGGTGCTTTCCGATAAGGCGGGTGTCTTTTCTTTGATGACTAAAATACTTTACGAAAACGGTGCAAACATAATAACCGTAAACCAAAATGCCCCCAAAAACGGTTATGCTCTTGTTTCGCTTACGGCGTATGCCGATAACAATCTTTCAGAGGATAAACTGCTTAACGAATTAAAGCAGGCAAGCGGAATTAAAACGGTAAAAATTATTCAGTGAGGAATATTAAATAATGATAAATGTTGCAATTATGGGACACGGAACGGTAGGTTCGGGTGTTGCCGAACTGCTCATAAACGGGCAGAAAAGAATTTCCGATAAAATCGGTGAAGATATATGCGTTAAGTATATTCTCGATTTAAGAAAGTTCGATAATCTTCCATACAGCGAAAAGTTTATAGAGGATTTTAATATAATCGCAAACGACAGCGATGTTAAAATTGCGGTTGAAACGATGGGCGGAATAAACCCTGCCTATGACTTTGTAAAGACCTGCCTTTTAAACGGCAAAAGCGTTGTAACCTCAAATAAAGAACTTGTTGCCAAAAAAGGTGCGGAACTTATAAAAATCGCAAAAGAAAAAAATGCAAATTTCCTTTTTGAAGCAAGTGTCGGCGGAGGTATTCCGATAATCCGTCCGCTTTGTTCCTGCCTCTTGGCAAACGAAATAACCGAAATCAAAGGTATTTTAAACGGAACAACAAACTATATTTTAAATAAAATGATAGTAGATAATATGGACTTTGACACGGCTTTGAAACTTGCACAGGATAAGGGTTATGCCGAGAAAAACCCCGATGCCGATATAAAAGGCATAGATTCGTGCAGAAAAATCTGTATTCTCGCAAGTCTTGCTTTCGGAAAGCATATTTACGAGGAGAATGTTAAAACCGAGGGCATAACCGAGATAACCTTAAACGATATAGAGTCCGCCGAAAGTTTCGGATATAGTATCAAACTGATAGGCTCTGCCAAAAAATCAGATGACGGCAATGTTTCGGCGTATGTCCGCCCGACTCTTGTAAGCAAATCGCACATTTTAGCCGATGTAAACGGTGTTAACAACGCAATATCGGTTTGCGGAGATGCGGTGGGCGAAGTTGTGTTCTACGGCAAGGGAGCAGGAAAAATGCCGACTGCAAGTGCAGTTGTTGCCGATGTTATTGACTCGGCGAAGCATTTAAACGGTTGCAAATATTCCTTCTGGGAGGACTCGGAAAGTCCGTTTATCAAAACACCCGACGAAGAAACCGTGCTTTATGTAAATGCGAAGGCAAAAGATTACGACTCGCTTTTATCAAGCATAATTTCGGTTTTCGGCGAAGATATAAGAATGATTAAATCGTCGGAAAACGGCGAAATCACATTCTTAACGGGCAAAGAAAATGAGAAAAAACTTTTTGACAAGATAAATTCACTTGACGCCGAAAGCATCAAGGTATTATATACACTCGATTAGTATTTGGAGGTTAACATATGGCACTTATCGTAAAAAAATTCGGAGGTTCGTCGGTTGCAAATGCCGAGCGCATATTCAATGTTGCTGATATAATCACCGAAGATTATAAAAAGGGCAACGATGTGATAGTAGTTGTTTCGGCTCAGGGCGACACCACCGATGATTTGATTGCAAAAGCAAAGGAGATAAACCCCGAAAACCCGTCAAAACGGGAAATGGATGTTTTGCTTAACGCAGGAGAGCAAATTTCAATTTCGCTTCTTGCAATGGCGATAGAGAAGTTGGGATTTCCCGTAATATCGCTTCTCGGATGGCAGGCAGGGTTTAATACCGACTCTCAGCACGGAATAGCAAGAATAAAAAAGATAAACACCGAGCGAATGAGAGCCGAACTCGATAAAAAGAAAATCATTATCGTTGCAGGTTTTCAGGGTATAAATAAGTATGACGATTTGACCACATTGGGCAGAGGCGGTTCGGACACGAGCGCCGTTGCAATCGCCGCCGCATTAAAGGCAGACCGCTGTCAGATTTATACCGATGTTGACGGTGTTTACACCACCGACCCGCGCAAGGTTTCAACCGCACAAAAGATGGACGAAATCACCTATGACGAAATGCTTGAACTTGCCATTTTGGGTGCACAGGTGCTCAATAACCGTTCGGTTGAAATGGCTAAAAAATACGATGTGGAATTAGAGGTTCTTTCAAGTCTTGAAAGAAAACCCGGAACAATAGTTAAGGAGAAGGTTAAAATGGAGAAAATACTCATAAGAGGCGTTACAAAGGATACCGATGTTTCAGTCATTTCGGTAATAGGTCTTAAAGATAACCCGGGAACTGCATTCAAGTTCTTTAATGCCCTTGCGCAAAACAAAATCGAGGTAGATATGATTTTGCAGTCGGTCGGCAGAGACGGAACAAAGGATATTACTTTCTCGGTTAAGCGTTCGCAGAGCGACCTTGCTATGAAAACGATAGAGTCCTCCAAAGAAACTTTTGAGTATTCCGATATTAAGCGTTCGGACAATGTTGCAAAGATTTCCACGGTAGGCGCAGGAATGGAGAGCCATCCGGGTGTTGCCGCAAAGATGTTTGAGGCTCTTTACGACAGCAGTATAAATATCCATATGATTTCAACAAGCGAAATCAGAATTTCGGTAATTATCGAAGAAAAATATGCCGATAAGGCAGTTGCCGCCGTCCACGACGCATTCTTTGATTGATTTTAAAATATAAAGATAAACATTAAGAGCCTTGGAAAAATTCCCAAGGCTCTTACTTTATTTATTATAAAGAATTAAAGTTTTTTAACAAATTCATCAATCGAATTATCGTTATTAAAATCGACATCGCAGGGCTTTTCGCAGAGAGTCCACTTTTCTTCTGAAACGCTTGTTTCTCCGCTTTTAACCGTCTTTAATTCGCCCAAAGATTCAAGTTCGATAAAACCGCCGCAGTCGTAGGTTTCAAAGGAACATCCGCCGTCGGGATAAACGGCAGTCGGGTGGAGGGTTTTATACGATTTTGTGAAAACCTCTTTACCCAAAACATAGTAAATCTCACCCTTGTTTATGTCAAAGCCCAACTTTATCGGTTCGGGCTTCGAGGTGTCCTGACGAAGCGTTATATAGCGTTTACCGTAGAAAATACGGTCGTCGCTTAAATCGGTATAGGGCCAAACCGAAATTACCCTGTTCGAGAGGAGTCCCGTATCATTGGTGTTCATCGGAACAATAAGCGTTCCGCCCGTTGCGGCAACCGAAAGTCCCCAGATAGAAAACTCCTTATCCTCGCCCGATATGTTGGTAACATTCATTATTACGCTCATTTCGGCACTGTTTTCGCTCATCTTTACTTCGAGTGTTTTCTGAACGCCGTTTGCGGTTTCGGCGCGGGGAGTAAATACTGCACCGCACTCGGTTTTACTGTAGGCAACCCCGTAGTTATCGGGGTTATATGTTTCGGGGTAACTTTCGGGCGAAAGCCATATTCTGTGACCGCCCAAATTCTCCCAATATGTGCCTTTGCCGAAGTGCTTTTCAAAAGCCTCATCGGTTTTTGTGCCGAAATACTCACGGTTATCGTTCATAAAGTTCTGTTTTCCGACAAAGCCGAAATAAATAATTCTCGGCCCCAAATCAACCGTAACCTTTGCCTCGATAACACCGTTTGAAATACTTACGACCTTACCGTAATCTTTAAAGGCGTTTTCTTCTTTTAAAGTAATCATTCCAACATCTCCGTTTTTAAAAATTTATACTTGTATTCTTCACCGCATTCGTGCGGTTTTTTAAAAGATAATGCATATAAGTCGGTAGCAAGACACTCGCAGTCAAAAACCTCTTTTGAATATCCGTCCAAATCTTTGATAAGAGAAACCTTTGATATGACGGGAACTGCCGAAACCGAAGTTTTCATATGCGTTTCGCCGTCTTTTGAAAGTCCTAAAATGCGGATATAGGGCGGAGTAGCCATAAAAAACTTCTTATCTGCACCTATCGCCGCCGAAAGCACAAGACGGCGCACACGGGAAAGCGGATACCGTTTTGACTTAATCATATTATATAACTCGTCAAGACTTTTTGCAACACGCACCGAAAAATAAAGTTTATTCTCTATTCCCTCGCTCAAATCGGGCAGACTTTCAAAGTCCTCTTTTGTTTTTGTTCTCAAGATACCGAGGAGTGTGCGCTCGATTCTCATTATATCGGCAATATCGTCCTCACACAAAGCGCCGTGGAGAAAAGTCGGCATAAAGCGTTCGGCAAAGGCAATATCGCCCGAAACGGCCTTTTCCCGTATGACCGAAGACGAAACACAAAGTCCGCTTTCCACCTTGCTGTTATGCCCCTCGCCCACTCTTTTTAAGGTTTTAAAACGCAGTGGGAGTTTTAGTTTTTTAGCGGCAATAATGTATTCAATACCCAAATTATTGTTAGGCTCAATTAAAATATCCTCACGCACTCCGAGTTCGCAAGCCGCCTGATTTCTCGCAACGGCAAAGGTTATTCCGCTTTTGATTTTACTGCTCACAAGCGCCGAAAAATCATCGGACAAAAGTATATCTGCGGTGTTTTCGAGCAAAGAAATATCACCGCATTCGCTTCCGAAAGCAACCGTATCTGCGCCCAAATTATAAAGTTCAAAAACACCCGCAAGCGCGAAATTCTGTGCCGTGGACATAGACCATACCGTGGGCATTTCGGCAACAACATCGGCACCGCATTTAAGTGCAAGTTCTGCACGCTTTTGCTTTGAAATCAGTGCAATATCGCCGCGCTGAACAAAATTTCCGCTTATAACGCATATACATCTGTCGCCGTTTTCCTTTGCAAAATCAATTAGTCTTTTATGACCGATATGCAACGGGTTAAACTCGGCTATTATTCCCACTGCTCCCAAATATGCCACCGCCTTTAAAAAGCACTTGAAAAAATTTGTAATTTAATGTATTATAATATAGATATACGGACTGTAAAATTATTCTAACATATAATTTTACTCTCTTCAATAAAAATATGATTGTAAAGGAAGAAATTTATGAAAATTTTCGTAGTAAACGCAGGCAGTTCATCACTTAAATATCAACTTATTGATATGGAAAATGAGGCAGTCCTCGCAAAAGGTATTTGCGAAAGAATCGGCACATCGGGTATCATCAAACATAAAACGCCCGACGGCAAAGTATATGAGTCCGAAACTCCGATGCCTACCCACGCAGAAGCGTTCGAGGCAGTTGTTTTCGCTCTTACGAAGTCGGACGCAAAGGTTATTGATTCATTTGACGAAATTTCGGCTATCGGCCACCGTATAGTTCAGGGCGGCTCGGTATTCAAAGGCTCGTGTCTTGTAAATGAAAAGGTCATCGAGGATATTGCCGAGTTGGGCGCTATGGCTCCGCTTCACAATCCTGCCCATGTTCTTGCAATAAGAGCCTGCATCAAAACATTCGGTGAGAAAATTCCGCAGGTTGTTGTGTTTGACACATCATTCCACCAGACCATGCCGCCCATGGCTTATATGTATGGTTTGCCCTATGAATACTACGAAAAATACGCCGTTCGCAAATACGGTGCTCACGGCACTTCACACCGCTTTGTTTCCGACCGTTTGGCAGAACTTTGCGGAAAAGATAAAAAAGACCTTAAAATGATTACCTGCCATTTGGGTAACGGTTGCTCGATAAGTGCAATTAAGGACGGCAAGTGCATTGATACCTCTATGGGCTTTACTCCGCTTGACGGCTTTATGATGGGAACACGCTCGGGCGGTCTTGACCCCTCGGTTGTTACATTTATCGCAGAGAAAGAAAATCTTTCACCTGCCGATATTAACGATATATGCAATAAAAAATCGGGCTTGCTCGGCGTTTCGGGACTTTCCCACGATAGCCGCGATATAGAAATTGCGGCTGCCGAGGGCAACAAGAGAGCCGAACTTGCAAGAGATATGCAATATTATCAGATATTGAAGTTTATAGGCTCATATATCGCCGTTATGGGCGGTGTTGATGCTATCGCATTCACAGGCGGTATCGGTGAAAACAACCCCCGTATGCGTGAGTGGCTGTGCGACAGTTTGAGTTATTTGGGAATTAAGATTGACCGCAAAATCAACGAAGCACACGGCAAGGAAGTTGAACTTTCAACAAGCGAAAGCAAGGTTAAGGTATTTGTTGTTCCCACAAACGAAGAATTGGCTATCGCAAGAGATACACTCGAAATAGTTTCAAAATTATAATCAAAGGTGATTTTATGAATAATACCGAGCTTAAAGCAAAAATACTCGGCGGTGATTTTGATAATGACTTTGCACTGCTTTATACCGATGTAACCGAAGCAAGAACAAGGTATGCAAAGGCGCTTGAAGATTTCACTTCGCTTTTCGGCGAAAGGGATAACCTCCATATGTTTTCAGCCCCCGGAAGAACCGAAGTGGGCGGCAACCATACCGACCATCAGCACGGCTGCGTGCTTGCCGGAAGTGTTGACCTCGATGTTATCGCCATCGTTTCAAAAACCGATAAAAACACCGTTCGTATTAAGTCTAAAGGATTTCCTATGGATGTCATTGAACTTGACACCCTTTCAATCGTAAAGGAAGAAACGGGACATTCGGCATCGCTTATCAGAGGTGTTTGTGCCGCATTTAAGAACAACGGTTACAGTATAGGCGGTTTTGATGCATACACAACCTCCAATGTATTGAAGGGCTCGGGACTTTCGTCCTCTGCCGCATTTGAGGTGCTTGTTTCAAATATCGTAAACGGAATTTATAACGAAAACAAGGCAGATGCGGTAAGTATCGCAAAATATTCTCAGTTTGCCGAGTGCGAATATTTCGGAAAGCCGTGCGGTTTGTTAGACCAAATGGCAAGTTCCGTAGGCGGATTTACCTATGCTGATTTCTTTGACCCCGCAAACCCGAAGGTTGAAAAAATAGATGCCCGTTTCTCAGATTCGGGCTATACCCTCTGCGTTGTTGATACGGGCGGAAATCACTCCGACCTGACAAACGACTATGCCGACATTACGGCTGAAATGAGAGCGGTAAGCGAATTTTTAGGCAATAAAACCCACCTTCGCAATGTAAGTGAAACGGAATTTTATAAGCAGATAGGTGCTTTGCGTAAGTCCTGCGGCGACCGTGCCGTGCTTCGTGCGTTCCATTTCTTTAACGAAAGCAAACGGGTTGAAGACCAAAGATGCGCTCTTAAAGACAATAATTTTGAGGAATTTTTCCGTCTTGTAAATGCTTCGGGCGAATCTTCTTATAAGTATCTTCAAAATCTTTACTCGTCATCAAATCTTTCCGAGCAGGGACTTTGCCTTGCGATTGCCCTTACAAAGCAGTTTTTGGACGGTAAGGGTGCCTGCCGGGTTCACGGAGGCGGTTTCGCAGGAACAATTCAGTGCTACATACCGAATGACAGAATAGAAGATTACAGCGAAATGATTGAAAGTGTTTTCGGCAAAGACTCTTTCGTTCCGCTTAAAATCCGTTCGGTAGGCGGATATCAGTTAGTTTGAAAAAACTAAAAATAATGTTAAGAAAAGCGCCGTCAGGAAAACCCCGACGGCGCTTAATGTTTTCATTTTTAAATAATTTTAAATTATTTCTTTAATGCCAGATAGTTGGCAACAATGGCAAGAACGAAGAATAAAATTGCGATATACTTCGTTGCACGGGCAAGAACTGCATCGAATGTGCGTGCCTTGTTCTTTGAAAGGAATGTATCCGCACCGCCCGAAATAGCACCGTTTATACCTGCACGGTGGCCCTGCTGTAAAATAACGACTGCTATAATAACAAGGGAAACCAAAATAACCAAGATTCCCAAAATAATCTCTAATGCACTCATTTTTTAAACCTCCGAAAATTTATTCTTTAAATAATAATCTCTCTGACGCACCACATATCATAACACAAATAAAACGATATTGCAAGAGTTTTTTATTTTAAGTTTGCGTCTGTCCGCACTTGCAGGCGCAGCCTTTGAACAATTTATCAATATCAAGTCTTTTTTCGTTTTCGTCGAGTATAAAACCCAACTTCTTGAAATACGAAGAATCGAGCGTATCGCTGTATCTTGCGTCAAGCACAAAGCGTTCCGCCGCAATATGCAAAGCACTTCTTAAAATACCGTCCAAAAGCATTAAATCTTCTTTCGGCTCGATTTCGAGGACGGTTATTCCGGAAGAATCGAGATAATAAAGGCAAAAGCCCAAAACCCCGTCATTACTCCGTGCGACAACCGCACCCGCATTTTCGTTCCACTCTATGCTTTTTAAGGCAAATAATTCCTTTACCTTTTCTTTACTGTTTTCGGGTAACACCGATATCATTTAATCTTGCTCTCCTTTGAAATTCCGTTCAGGCGCTGCATTTCCCTTTCGTTTAAAGGTCTCCACGAGCCTTGAGGTAACATTCCGAGTTTAACACCTGCTATCTCGGTGCGTTTAAGCCTTATTACTTTAAGTCCCGCTTCTTCGCACATACGCCGTATCTGTCTGTTCCTGCCCTCGCTTATTATAAAGCAAAGCACTGTGCGGTCTTCCTTGCGGTCAAGCACGAAAACATCACACGGCAAAACGGGTTTTCCGTCAAGCACAACAGAGCCGTTTGAAAGTTTTTCTATTTGCTTGTCCTCCACACCGCCGTTTACGGTTACACGGTAGGTTTTGTTTACATGGCTTGACGGGTGGGTAAGTCTGTTTGCAAGTTCGCCGTCATTCGTCATTATCAAAAGACCTTCCGAGTCCTTATCGAGTCTTCCCACGGGGAAAACCTTAACTCCGACATCTTTCACAAGGTCATTTACGCACTTACGGTCGTATTCATCGCTTAAAGTTGTTACAAAACCTCTCGGCTTGTGAAGCATTATGTATACCTTTTGCGTAACCGCCGTAACCCTTTTGTTTTTGACGGTTACTTTATCTCTTTTCGGGTCTACCTTATCGCCGAGCGACGCCAATTTACCGTTTACCTTCACCTTGCCGTCAAGTATCAGTTCTTCGGCTTTTCTTCTCGAAGCAACACCGCATTCCGAAAGAAATTTTTGCAGTCTTTCTTTATTATCCTTCATTTATACTCCTTAAAATAAGTCGGAAATTTTCAAAAAACGCCTCTTTTTTACTGATTTTAACAGACTTTATTTCCGAACTTGTTTTGATTTTGCTTTCTTTTATTTCTTTGCCGTCCTTAAAGACTTTTACATAGCCTGCCGTTTCGCCTTTCCTTAAAGGCGAATACAAAAACATAGGCAAATAAACCGCCGTTTGAGTTTTTGTGTCGCTCTTTAAACAAAATTTGAAACCGCTTGAGCCGACCTTCGCCGGCTTTTCTCCGTTTACAACAGATAATTTTGAAGCATAGCCTTTTATGTTTTCGAGTTTGACCGAATTAAGTCCCAAATCAAGCAGTTCACGGTGGTCTTGCCAATCGTTTCCGTCGTTGAGCGTTACGGCGATGACATACCTGCCGTCCTTTTTGGCGGCTGACACAAGACATCTGCCCGATTTTTTCGTAAATCCCGTCTTAACACCCACCGCATCATCATAAGTCCTTAAAAGTTTGTTGTGGTTTAAAAGGGTGTGTTTTACCTTCGGCGTGCCGTAGCAGAGCGTTACCGATTCAAGCGAAACCGCCTTTTTGAAAACCTCATATTTCATAGCCTCTCTCGTGATAACGGCAAGTTCCGCCGCGGTTGTATAGTGCGTTTTGCCGTCAAGTCCCGAAGGGGTGTCAAAGTGAGTGTCTTTAAGGTTTAAGTCTTTCGCCTTTTCGTTCATCATTCCGACAAATCTCTCTTTTGAACCGCCCACGGCAATACTTATTGCATTCGCCGCATCGTTGCCCGAACAAAGCATCATTCCGTAAAGCAGGTCATAAAGCGAAAGGGTGTCCCCCGCTTTGAGTCCCATAGAAGTCCCCTCTACAAGCACCATTTCCTTTGTTACGGTTATTTCCCTTTTTAAATCGGCATTTTCGATTAAAACAAGCGCCGTCATAATCTTGGTTGTGCTTGCCATGGGCATACGCTCGTTTGCGTTTTTTGAATACAGCACTTCGCCCGTATCACCGCATATAAGCACTGCCGATTTTGCCGAAATCGCATAAGTTTTCACCGAAAGAAACGGCAGAGCAACAATTAAACTTAAAAAGACAAAAAGATATTTTTTCATAAATCTCCCCTTAAAAAAGCATATGACGGGGAGGTTTTTTAAATTACTTTTCTTTATCCTTTGAGAAAAGACTTTTGATTTTATCAACAAATTCGGGAGCCATATTTATCGCCTTGTCTATCGTTCCGAGTTCGTTGTAAATAGGCATCATATGAACATTTCCGTTGCTGACGGCAATAAACGCAACAGGGTTTACCGAAACACCTGCTCCGCCGCCTCCGCCGAAAAGTTCTTTATTGTTCTTACTCGGAAAATCGCTTCCGCCCGTTGCCATACCGAAAGAAATTTTCGATACGGGAATAAGTGTGATACCGTCAACCGTAAGCGGTGTGCCTATAATGGTGTCGGCATCGACCATGGCACGAAGTTTATCCATAGTAACATTCATAATTGCGCCGATTTTGTTATCTTCCATTTGTTTTATCCTCCGTTATTTTCTTTAATTCCCTGTATATCTGAAATGCAAAAACAACAAGGTATATGAGTTTTGTTTTTGCAAAAAACGAAAGCGAAGTATCATAAGCCGTCTTGTTGAAATCAGTGCTTATATCCACCTTTTTAATATCAATATCCGCCTTTTCGCTCAAAAGCGAAAGTGTGGGATAAACTGCAGTGCAGACCGCACCGTATTCTATCGCCGTTTTGGCGGCATCGTCGGTTGCCACCGTAATATTTAACCTGAAATCTCTTATTTTAAACTTCTTTAACAGTTTTCCCGTTTTTGAAATTACGGTTTTAACCTCATCAAAGAAAAACTTTACCGCACCGAAAGTGCCCTCTTTTTCGCTTTTTTCTTTAAATATCTTCTTAAAAGCATTTTCCTTTTTTTCCTTTTTCTGAGGTTTTGCAGATTGCTTTTTATCGGACACTTTTATTTTGTGCTTTTTTTCGGAATTAAACACCGTAATACCTGCATATTTGATTTTTGTTTTTGTTTCGCCGTCAAAACAAAAGACAAGCGAAACACTGCACACAGCCAAAACGGCAAGCAAAAGCAAAACGCAGACTGCAATAATTAAAGCCGTCATTCTTCTTCTCCGCCGGCACCGTCTATGGTAAGTTGTTCGCCTATATCGTTTAACTGACCGTTATCTTCGGGAAGTTTCGGCAGTTCAGACAAATCGGAAATCGAAAAGGCGCGCAAAAAATTCTTGGTGGTGCCGTATAAAAGCGGTCTGCCGGGAAGTTCGAGCCTGCCCCTTTCCTCGATAAGACCTTTTTCGACAAGGGTTGTTATAACTCCCGAGCAGTCAACACCCCGCACCTGCTCTACAAAGGCTTTTGTTACGGGCTGATTGTAGGCAACCACCGCCAAAACTTCAAGCGAAGCGGGCGAAAGCGGAGTCCTGCGCTTTATGTCAAACGCCTTTTTTATATACTCGGCAAACTGCTCGTCGGTTGCAAGTTGGTAGGTGTTTTGAAGTTTTAAAAGCATAACACCTAATTTTTGCTCGGCTAATTTTTTGAAAAGACCGTTTGCGGTTTCCTCGATTTTCTGAGGTTCCTCCCCGAAAACCTCGCAAAGCCTTTCAATACTCATCGGCTCTCCCGAAGCGAAAAGCACCGAAAAAAGTGCGGATATTTTTTGTTCCTTATTCATCGTTTATGCTCCTTAATAAGCGTGATTGACATATCGTCGTTCGAGTTGCCTTCAAGTTTTATTCGGTTTGCTTTGCAAAGTTCAAGCACCGCAAGAAAGGTTGCCACAAGTTCCGAACGGCTCTCGGCTCCCTTATAAAGATTGCTTAATTTTTGCTTTCCGCCTTTAACAAGGTTTCGCATAACAAATACAACCTTTGAAGATACGGCGAATATTTTTTTTGCCACAATTTTTGTAAAGGGCGCAACACTCGGCGGAAGTTTTCTCTTTCCCCTGCCTACCGCCTGCGAATACGCCGAAAGCAAAACATCGGGTGTGTGGGTAAGTTCATAGGTTTTATCAAACTCATACTCGGTGGGCTTGCGGACAAATCGGTCAAACCCTACCGTCATAAACGATAGTTTTTGCGCCATTTCCCTGCAAATCTGATACTCGATAAGTTCGCCTTTAAGTTCTTCCTTTAACTGCTCGATTTCCTCGTGTTTCGGAAGCAGACTAACCGTTTTTATATAGATAAGTCTTGAAGCCATCGTGATAAATTCACTCGAAATATCCATTTCCTGCTCTTTAAACTTCTCTATTTGTTCTAAATATTGGTCGATAAGCACGGAAAGGTTTATATCGAAAATATTAAGTTTGTTTTTTGAAATGAGCGTCAGCAATAGGTCAAGAGGACCTTCAAAATTTTCGATTTTATACGAAAGTTCGGTTTCCATTTTTCACTCTCCGAGCATTAAAATAATCTGAAAATCAAGCCTACAAGATTTTCTATACCTGATAAAATTCCGTTTGTGAGGAAGTTAAGCGGTCCGTCCAAAACACCTGTGTAAATAAGGATAAAAACACCCCATATAAGATAGCGCTCATACCTCATAAGTTTGTAGTATGTTCTGTCGGGCAGGACGGCATTTAAAATTCTCGAACCGTCAAGCGGAGGAATGGGTATGAGGTTAAATACCGCAAGGGAGATGTTTATTCTTATTATAAACATAAAAAATGTGTAAACATATAAAGGCAAATTACCGTTAAAACCCGTAATAAGCAAAATTATATTTCTCAAAACCGCCGAAACAAATGCAACTATTATATTGGAAACGGGCCCTGCAAACGCCGTTAACGCCATATCTCTTTTCGGACGCTCAAAGTTGCGCATATCAACTCTTACGGGTTTCGCCCAGCCGAATCCGAAAATAAGTATGCAAAGTGCGCCTAAATAGTCGATGTGCGCCAAAGGGTTAAGGGTTAACCTGCCCTGCCATTTCGGAGTCGGGTCGCCGAGTTTTGTTGCCACAAAACCGTGGGCAAACTCGTGAATAGGCAATGTTAAAAATATTACTATAAGCGAAGAAATAATATAAAGAACTATATCAATGAACGATGAACCGCCCCTTAATACACTGAAAAGCATAGAATTTTCCTTTCAAAATCATAAAATTATCAAGTCTTTGGGACTTTTTGTAATGTTATAAAAAGACTCGCCGTCAATAACGGCCATATCTTCGATTCTCACGCCGAACTCGTTTTCGAGATATATACCCGGCTCAACCGTTATGACATTGCCTTTTTTAATAAGACTGCAGTCACGGGTATTAAAGCAGGGACTTTCGTGTATCTCCACTCCGACACTGTGCCCGAGTCCGTGACCGAAACAGTCCTTAAAACCCTCGCTTTCGATATAATCTCTTGCCGCCTTGTCAATATCCCTGCAAACCGCTCCGGGCTTTATTTGTTCAAACGCACGGTTTTGTGCTTCAAGCACTGTGCTGTAAACCTTTTTTTGCCTTTCACTGACACTGCCTATCGCCACAGTTCTTGTCATATCGCTTCGGTATCCGTGACAGACAGCGCCGAAGTCCATTGTAACAAAATCGCATTTTTCAATTCTCTTATCGGTGGGAACGCCGTGCGGAAGCGAGGAGTTTTTGCCCGAAACAACTATAAAGTCAAAAGAAACACCCTCACTGCCCAAGCTGCGCATAAAAAATTCCATATCGAGCGCAATCTCTTTTTCGGTTACACCCGTCTTTATTTTACCGAGTATATATTGGAAGGTTTTATCGGTCATTTCCTGCGCTTTTTTTATAAACGAAATTTCTTCTTCGGTTTTTACCGACCGCATTTCGTCCAAAAGTGCGCCTATTTTATTATTATCGGAAATTTCGCATTTTGTAATATTTTCCTTAAATTTTAAAAATTCGCAAAGCGAAATATTATCACATTCAAGATAAACTTTCTTGATGTTTTCGCTATCGAAAATTTCATTTAACTGCTTATATGTGCTTTTAAGCAAAACCGTATTTAAGTGCCCGACGGTTTTCTTTGCCTTTTCAAAATAGCGGAAATCTATGAGAAAATACGTATTTTCGCTTGTTATAACCGCTATTCCCGCACTCGAATTAAAGCCCGTAAGATAAAATCTGTTTGCTTCCGATTTAATAACCGCCGCTTCGGTTTTTTCGAGTGTTTCTTGAATTTTTAAAATTCTCTTATCCATTAAAAAGCCTCTCAAGAGTTATTTAAACCTGATTACTCATTATCAATTATACACAAAATCGCTTAATTTTTCAAGCAAATAATAATGTTGGCTATTGAAAAAAACGGCATAATGGGTTATAATGTTAAAAAGTTTGATTTTCGGAGGAAAATATGCTCGGTTTTAAAAAAATATTATGTGTTTTACTTTCACTTGTTTTAATGGTTTTTGCACTTGCCGCCTGCGGTGAGGACGATATTGCAAACAACGGCGAAACAGGAGATTACGGCGGAGAAGTTCTCACGCAGGACGGTGCGGAATTTACCACCGCTCATACCGCCACTGCTTATGCCGAGATTGATATTAAAGACTACGGCAAAATCAAGTTGGAACTTGACGGAAACAAGGCTCCCGAAACGGTTAAAAACTTCATAAACCTTGCCGAAAGTAAATTTTATGACGGTCTTACCTTTCACCGCATTATGGAAGGCTTTATGATGCAGGGAGGCGACCCCGAAGGCACGGGAACGGGCGGAAGCGGCAAAACCATTAAGGGCGAATTCAAGGCAAACGGTTTTACCGAAAACGACTTAACCCACACACGCGGCGCAATTTCGATGGCGAGAAATTCAATTAGTATGGACAGTGCCGATTCGCAGTTTTTCATAGTTCATAAAGACTCAGCCTTTCTTGACGGTCAGTATGCCGCATTCGGCTATGTAACCGAGGGAATAGATGTTGTGGACAAGGTCTGCGAAACCGCGAAGCCCGTTGACGATAACGGAACAATTCCGAAAGCAAATCAGCCGATTATAAATTCGGTCACGATTTCCTATCCCGAAAAATAAATTTAAAATATAAAAAGTAAATTTAAGATATAAATATTTAACGGACAAATCTCACACGAGACTTGTCCGTTTTCTTTATTTTTTATCCAAATTGTATCTTAAACCTATAAAATTCAGATTTTCCTTGTATTTATCTATATTTTCCTGCGTTTGATTATCAAGTTCGTTTTTATAGTGCGAAACGGTGCCTTTTTTAATAAATACCGCCTCAAACCAACGCCCTAAATATGTGAAAGGCAGTAATATCGGCGCCTTTTCGAGTATTGGATACTTCTGTTTCATATGCGAAAAAGTGGGGAAAACAAGACGGAAAAACAATGTCCTTTTTCCGCTTTCAAAAGAGCCGTTTTCACTTGACGCCACAAGTGCTCTTGCAAAAACACGGTTTTGGTCGGTGCCGAAATTTCCGCAACTGAAAACATAATCGGTTATGAAATCGGTCTTTTCGTCAGACTCCTCATTTAAAAACCAAACATTAAGCACTTTTCTGACATTCTGATAAAACTCATACAAATCGAGCGACTTTAATTTTTCGGCTATATATTCAAAGTCAAGCGTATTTGCTTTTTCAAACACATACAGGTCAACAAAGTGCTTTAAACCTATACCCGATTCCCTGAAATGTTTGCACAAATGGGTAAACAAAAACACATATTCATCGTCGGGCGACATAGCGTATTCAAAGGAATTTTCGTTTACCTTTCTTGCAAACTGCCAACCCGTGCCGAAATATTTTACATAGTCGGTATTGTTTGACGGGATAAGACGCTTATGCATCTCAATACGAATGTTTTTCTCTTTCCAGATAAATTCGTGGTCGCTTTCTTCACCCTCGGCAATTCCCAAATCAAGAAAAATTTTACGCACCTTTTCATACTGCTCGGTTTTTATGAGTATATCAATATCACCCATCGAGCGAAAGTCGGGCTTTTTGTAAAGTTGTTTGAGTTTTAAGCCCTTTAACGGCAAAAAGTCTATCCCGTTTTTCTCGAATTCACGCTTGATTTTGGAATAGAAAAACATCTGTTGCTCGGAAAGAAGAATATTTGAGCAAACACGGTTAAAAAACGGATTCGGAACATCGTAAACCCCGAGCAAATCGTTGTTTAAAAGACCTGCGTAAATCAGGTTTATAATGCTGTGCTGTCCTGCAATTCTTGAAACCTTGTCAAAATCAGGCAATTCATCATATTCAATTTTTTCTTCCGAGAGCGCGCTTCTTATAAGCGAAATAATAAACTTTTGCTGTGAGTTCATATATACATCTCTTTTCAGGAATATGAATTTTTTAAGAGCGTTGCTTATTTATTATTGTATTTTTTGCTTAAAAGGATAATCGTAAGCGGCATTTTTAATTTAAGCGCCGTAAGACATAATTTGCCGAAAATTCCCATATTGAGTGTTTTAAAGGAAAGTCTGCCGACAGCCGTATTTAAGTCCTCATTTTTAAAGAGTTCTTTTAGTTCCCTGACACTCTCGCGGGTGCTTTTGCCCTTGACTCCGAAAACAAACGGAAACTTTTCAATTAAAAGTTTAATAAGCAAATGCGCCGAATTGTAAAGGTTTTCCTGCGTTCCCAGGTTGTTTTCCGTTATAAATTTTTCTCTTAAAACAAAAAGGTCTATATGCTGATAAAGTCTTATCGGCTTTATCACATGCATAATAGAGTTCTCATTTTGACGGTAATAATAAACCGCATCTTTTAAATATCCTACACTGTTTGCTATTTTATATATACGCAACGCCGCTTCGTAGTCTTCGGCAAAACGGATATCCTCATCAAAAAGAAAACCTTTTTCGACAAGTTTTCGGGAAAAGAAAGTTACATTTATATTAAAATCGTGGCTTGAAATTATCAGCGGATAAATTTTCTTTTTTATACTGTCTCCGCAAACCACATTATTTTCTTCAAAAATATCCGTTTGTTTTGAAGTTACCGCTTTTATTTCTCCGTTTGTAACAATATTCATATCAAAGAATACTATATCACAGTTGTTTTCTTTGCCGTAATTATATAACTTTTCGCAAAAATCCTGCGCTATATAATCGTCTGCATCGACACAGGCAATATACTCGCCCTTTGCAATTTTAATCCCTGCATTTCTCGCACCGCCGAGCCATTTGTTCTTTTGATGAATCACCTTTATTCTGCCGTCTTTTTGTGCATATTCCTCTGCTATTTTACCGCAGTCGTCAGGCGATTCATCGTCAACAAGTATTATTTCAATGTCTTTAAGTGTTTGGTTTATTATGCTGTCAACACACTGCCTTATGTATTCTTGGACATTATACATCGGCACAACAACGGTTACTTCAGGCATTTTTATTCCCTTTCAGAATTTCAGAAAATTCGGTATAATTTTTCTCTGCGTTAAAGTTATTTTCAAAAGTTAATCGGGCATTATTGCAATACTTTTCATATTCGGTGTCTTCCATATCTATAAATTCACAGATATATTTTGCCAATTCTGAAACATCAAAATGTTCGTCAAGTAATATTCCGTTATATCTGCTCTTTACAAGTTCACCCGTTCCGCCTACATCGGTTGCAACAACAGGTATACCGAACGAAACCGCCTCCATTATCGAAACCGGCAAACCTTCATCGGCACTCACATTTATGAACAAATTCACATTATTATTATTGTAAAAATCATATATTTTTGTGTTTGGAATCCTGCCTGCAAAAAAAGCGGATATATTTGGCGGTAAAGTATTTTTTGCTTCTTTTTTAATATCTTCAAACAATTCCCCGTCACCAAAGTGCGTCCAATTTATTTTCTTATCGGTGATTAATGAAAGCGCTTTAACAAACAAGCCAACCCGTTTTATAGGAATAACATTTGAACAGGAAACAATATTAAAAGACTCTTTTATTGTAGGAAATGAAGATGAGAATTTATCCGACACACCCAAATATGCGGTGGAAATTTTATCGGCAAAATCGGGAAATTTAGTTTTTAGATATTCTGTTCTGCTATTTGAGCAAGGATATATTTTTTCAAATTGTGATATCATTGTTTTTTGAAATGGCAAATAATTTAAATGTGTACTTTCGGAATTAACATCAAATCCGTGACATCTTGAAACAAATTTAAAATCTATACCTTTGCTTTTAAGGTTGTTTGAAATTTTTATTGCACACATACCGATAGTTGAAAGCCAATATGAATAAACCGTAACGGTATCATCGCTTTTTATATCGCAAAGGTCAATGAAATCATCGGCTTTCTTAAGCGATTTATTAACACAAGCCGAAAAATAACAAACAGCGGCGATTTTTGAAAGGCATTTTTTACCGATACACTTTTTAAAAATTTCCTTTATGCATTCAGGTTTTATAAGTTCTCTTATATAATCTTTTTTTGTTACAGTTCCTCGGTTTGCAGGAAAAACTGTAACATTTTCCGGAACAAGACGCATATTTTCGTTTTTGTCTGCTTCAGTGGAAAAAATATACACCTTATCAAAGGCTTCTGCCAAATATTTTATTTCATTTTCTATAAACGTTTCACTTTTTCCGTAAGGATATGTCCCCGTGACAAATATAAGTTTTTTCATTGTTTTTCACCGTCACAAAACTTCAAAAATTCCGAATAATCATCAAAAATCGGTTCCGACTTTAACCAGCATTCGATTATTTCATCCTCATCGTCGCCGGACAGTTTTGTAAACAAATTATGTTTTTTAAGTTCTTCTCTGTCACGCTTCAGATACAACGGGAAAAAGCTTTCCATTTCTTTAACGGTGGGATATCTACCGTATTTTTCTTTAAAGCACAATGCATTTTCTTTGGCTTCATTTATGTATCTTTCCTTACGGATTTTATAATGCTCATCAAGAGTTCTTATTATTCTCGCCGGATTTCCGGCAACAACAACATCAGACGGTATTTCGCCCGAAACAACACTTCCTGCACCGATTATAACATTATTTCCGATTTTTGAGCCCATCAAAATAACCGAATTCATACCGATAAATACATTATCGCCAATAACGGTTTTCTTTGCTTCAGCAACAATATCGCCGTAAACCCGTCTTAAAACCGAACGGCTGTAATCGTGGGTAAGTATGGTAACATCAGGGGTTATTTTACAATAATCACCAATTTCCAAAAGCCAAGGTCTGCCTACATCAATGGAAACCTTTGTAATATCAAAAAATTTTGTATGTTCACCGCAGGAAATACCCAACGAATGCAAATGCGCAATATATTCTTGGTTTGATATGCGTGAGGGAATAAATTTCATTTTAAAATCAAAAAAATTCATAATCTCTCCTTAATTTTAAGAAACGACATCCATAACCTTCTTTAACTGTTTTTCCCAAGTTAAATTTTCTTCGGCGAATTCACGCATAGACATTAAAATCTCTTTGTTTTCGCCTATTTCCCCGGCAAAACTTACAACCGCTTTTATATCTATCGGTGTTTCGTCGGCAGGGAAAACCTTATAAAATGGTGCGTTTTCGGGAAGTGTTACATCTTTTGAGGTCGAAATAAACGGAATTCCGCGAGCGCAATATTCCTTAACCTTAAGTTCCGATGTGACTTTTCCGCCCCTTCTGTGTGCTGCAAGCGAAGCAACGGCAATATTTGAACTTTGGAATATACCGTCCAATTCTTCGCCCTTTTTAACACCCGTAAATATTACATGGTTTTCAAGCCCGTATTTCTTAACAAGATTTTTAAGGTTTGGTGCCTCGGGACCGTCTCCCACAATGTAAAAATTAACGGTTCTTGCATTTTCACCCGATTTGTAATACTCATTGAGTCCCTCGATTATTCTGTCATAACCGTGAATGTTTATTATGAGAGCGACACCCACGATATTTATTTCATTTGAAAAATCAAGTTTATCGCCTACATATTTTACGGCGTTTACATCAATTCCGTTATCTATCTTTACAGCCTTTGCGCCGAAAATCTCGTCATACCCGTGAAAATTCGAGAAAAAGTCAATGTAATTCTTGATTTTGCCTCGGTTTATTTTATCGGCAAAAGCAGTGTATTTGGAAATCAAACCTTTCTCTTTTTTCAGGTCGTGGTCGTAAGGAAAGGTCGGTATTTCAACAACTACTTTACATAATTTATGAAGTTTTTTAATCATTTTCATAAAAGCAATATCGGCGAGAGGATACCTTATATAGCACATATCTATTTGATTTTCCTTGCAAACCTTATGTGCAAAACATAAAAGCTTAATATATGTAAAATAAAGTTTCGGTTTTTCTTCCACCAAAACCTTAACCTCATCGCCGTGGATAAGCACACCCTTTTTATTCTTAAAACAAAGATGGTAGGCATCATATCCCAAATTATTAAATGCCTTATACTGACCTAATAACTTTTTGGTTACACCGAGCGACTCATTTGAGTCAAGATCGTTATCCGAAATCATTAAGATTTTTTTAATCATACCGTTTCTCCTAAATTCAGTCTCTTGTAAATAAATCTCTCGTGTAAACCTTGTCCTTAACATCGTTTAAAGTGTCTTCGGCACGGTTTGCAACTATAATATCGCTCACGCTTTTAAATTCGTCCAAATCGTTTATAACACGGTTTCCCGAAAACTCGCTTTCCGATAAAGCAGGCTCGTAAATCACTATGTTTACACCGTTTTGCTTTATCCTCAGCATGACATCCTGAATTGAACTTTGCCTGAAATTATCACTGCCCGACTTCATCGTAAGACGGTAAATTCCCACGGTTTTCGGGTTTGACAATAAAATCTGACCTGCAATAAAGTCTTTTCTTGTATTATTTGAGGCAACAATAGCCGAAATAATATCCTGCGGAACATCTTTGTAATTTGCGAGTAACTGCTTTGTGTCTTTAGGCAAACAGTAACCGCCGTAACCGAAAGACGGGTTGTTATAATGACCGCCTATTCTCGGGTCAAGGCAAACACCGTCTATAATCGACTTTGTATCAAGACCTTTTGAAACAGCATATGTATCAAGTTCGTTAAAAAACGAAACTCTGAGGGCAAGATATGTGTTTGCAAAAAGTTTTACCGCCTCCGCCTCGGTAGGATTCATAAAGCGGACTTCGATGTTTTCGGAAAGTGCACCCTCTTTAAGCAGATTTGCAAATTTTTCTGCAACAGCCCTTAATTTTTCGTCCTCAGACACCCCCACGATTATTCTGCTCGGGTAAAGGTTATCATAAAGAGCCCTGCCCTCGCGCAAAAATTCAGGACTGAACAATATATTATCAAAATTATACTTTTTCCTGAGACTTTCGGTGTATCCTACAGGTATAGTGGATTTAATAATAACCGTTGCATTTTTGTTTACTTTTATTACCGACTCAATAACATTTTCAACACTTGAAGTATCAAAAAAATTTTTTTCCTCATCATAGTTTGTCGGCGTTGAAACAATAACCAATTCGGCATCTTGATAGGCTTTTTCGCCGTCAAGGGTAGCGGTTAAATCGAGTTTCCCGGTTTTTAAATATTGCTCGATTTCTTTGTCCTTAATCGGTGAAATACCGTTGTTAATAAGGTCTACCTTTTCTTTGTTTATATCCACCGCCGTAACGGTATTCTTTTGTGATAAAAGCACCGAAAGCGAAAGTCCCACATAACCCGTGCCTGCAACTGCTATTTTCATCTTTTTTAATTCCCTCTTTTTTGTCTTTTGTATAAGTAATTTTTTAAAAAATTTCACGATATTATATACTCACCGTATTTGACTTTAACCATTTATATTTTTCTCCAAATACGCTTTTGAAATTTTGATTTTTTCATTTACTTTTTCATTTACTTTTTTATAATCAATCTGTGTCTTTGTTATTTCGTCAAAAGTGTTAACATTTGAATAAAGACGGTCTGTAATACCAAATTCTTTAAGCAAAGACTCAACTTTTTTCTTTCCCCTGCCCATTGACACAAACTGTTTATTATACTGAATAGACATTGCCGTGCCGTGAAAAGTATCGGTAACAACAAAGTCGGCATTTTTAAGATAACCCAAAAACTCACGGGGACTCGCAGGTATCACCTTATCGCACCAATCGTTTTTAAAACCGACCGAAACAAGCGGCAAACCTTTTTTCTTTGCAAATTCTTTTGTTGCCTTTATGTATTCGTCGCTGAATCCCCAACTTCCGTCATAGGTATAAACAAGAATATAGTTTTTCAGAGTAACGCTTTTTTCGATTTCGTGCCAATTCACAAGGAACGATGGGTCGATAACACGGGTGATTTCAGTTTTTCCCGTTACCGTTTTTAAAAAATCTTCGGTTGCATCATCTCTTGCCGAAACCGACTTTAAACCCCTTATGCCGTCAAGCAGGTTTTCATGCTCTTTAAAATCTTCTTTATTTCTCCCGCCGACACACGAAGCGTAAGAAAATGCATTATCGGTCTTAAGATTTAAACCGTAATATTCGTCGGCAGGCCAAAAGTATATATTACCGATATTCCAAAGTTCATCACTGCCTGCAATAAACAAATCATAATCGGAGTCGGGTTTACCGATATTGTAAAGACGCCAATCTTTAAGATAGGATAACGAAAGTTTTAAATTGAAAATATCTCTTTTTATATCTCTGTTAAACTGCTTATGCAGACGGAATTTTTTGTTATATTTCGAATCTGTCGGCACAAAAAAGCAATCATACCCTTGCTCTTTTAAATACTTATAAAGTCCGAACGCCTGATAAAAAGTGCCGTAATTATAACATTTATAAATTGTTGCTATTGCAATTTTCATTTCTTAAAAACCACATCCTTAATTCTCATAACAATCCATAAAAATTTATTTTTCTTCTTTAAGTTTTCAAGATAGCAAAGATATCTGTATTTTTCAATGATATCCCGTTTTCCGTAATTTTCTTTAAACACCTTAAGAGTCTTGCTTCTCAAATTCTCCGTATCTTTATGGTTTCCCGCATTTTTCTTAAACTCAACAAGCGCAGACTGTGATTTTTCGGCATCGCTTATATCGGTCTTGTTAAGAGTTCCGTCATTGATAAGCGGCATAAGGATATCCTTTAGACCGCTGTTTCTTAAAATTATCAGCGAAGTGCCTTCGGTTTTTTCTTTGTATTCAGGAAGCCAAGCGTCCATAAAAGTTATGTCGGCATCATCGGCGAAAACATCAAAGCAGTAATTACATTCCCTTTGGGCAAAAAGTTTCCGCCAAAAAACAAACCCGAAATCCTGAGTGCCGAAAGACTTAAACGATGTGCCGTCGGAAAAATCAATTTTAACACCGTAGTCCCATGCAGGGCGGTTTTCACCCTTTATTCTGAAACGGAGTGAGGTAACATCATCACGCTTGTGTCCGCTTGCGAAAATGAGCGAATCGGTCATAAACTCCGACGGAACAGAACCGCATACTATACCTATCAAAACTTTTATTTTACTCTCCCAAAAACCGCTTGAAGATTTTAACTTCCTGAGCGCCGTAATAAAGCACGGAACTCCGATAACGGCACAACTGCCGTCGGTTTCCTTAACCTCTTTTAAAACATCTTCAAGTGTAACGGGATAATATGCCGAGCCCTGACAGGCGGTTAAATCTTCTTTTGTTTTGCAGACAGTATATGTAAAAAAACCTTTTTTGCTCACACACGGCTTTACCGCAACAACGAAATCCACCGTTTTGCTTTTGAGCAGTCCGTTCATAAAATAGGTTGCCGTTCCGCCCGAAGCAGCGTTGCCGGCAAAATCAGGCGCAACACCCTTAAAGCACTCGCCATTTGGACTTATATAGGAACTTTTCCGCTCTGTATTCGGGCAAACGGTTTTACATTTTCCGCAGTTTATACATACATCGCTTTTGACCCTTGCACGCAGTGTCCCCTCATCGGTTTTTGAAATTTTTATGCACCCTTCAGGACAAACAGCAGCGCAGACACCGCAGCCTATGCAAAATTCATTTTCCGATATGCTGTTCACATTCAAAAGTATCACCGTGCCTAACCTATGTAATACATAATACCCGCGATTATTCTCATTCTTATTACTTCATACACAAAAAGGCAAAACATTTTTTTGCTCTTTATATACTTTATCTTTCTTTTTTCTTCTCTTAAGGTTAAGTTATCGCCGTAATTTATGATAAGTTCATTTAGTTTACTGCCGTTTGCAATCTTTTTGGTTTCATAGTATCTTGCTTTAAGCGAAGTTTTGTTTTTCCTTGAATTTGCATTATCCAAAACCCATAAAAGAGTCTTTAAAAGGTTTATTCTGTTATTTGTTTTTAACTGTTCGTCATCTATCTTTAAATAATCTAAGGTGTTTTCTATTGCGGTGTAACCCGTAATGTAAAATTTATCCATATTATTATAGTATTTGGCACAAATACTCGTATCGTTTCTTAAATACTCATATAAACACTCACTTATAACCGAAATCTGTTTTGCATACTTTAAATAATCGAATAAAAAGAGAACATCTTCACCAATAATTACATCATCATTAAACAAAACACCGTTGTTCTTTATTATTTCGGTTTTATAAAGTTTATTCCACAAGTATGCGCCGACATTTTCCTTTATATATTCGGTAATAAAATTACAAGCGTTATTTATAATGAGTCCTTCATAGTTACGGTCATAAGTCAAACTGCCCGTGAAAACTTCCCTGTATCCGCACAAAACAAGGTCGCAGTCTTCTTCTGAGATTTTTTTATAAAGTTTCTCGAACATATCGGGAAGAGCATAATCATCCGAGTCCAAAAAGCCGAAATAATCGGCGGATATTTTGCTTAAACCGAAATTTCTCGACCCGCTTACACCCATATTATCATTATGAAAAGCGACTATATTTTGATATTTTGAAGCATAACTGTCAATAATCGACGCAGAATTATCCGAACTTCCGTCATCAACAAGGATAATTTCAATATCCTTTAAGGTTTGGTTAAGCAGTGAATCAACTGCCCTTTCCAAAGTTTTTTCGGCATTGTAGATATTGACTATAACACTGATTTTCGGTGAAAATTCGCTCATTAAAACACCTTTTTCCGAAATTTTAGATTTACTTTCTCATCTTAATTACTTTAGCGGGGTTTCCGCCGACTACCGCATACGGCGGAACATCCTTTGTAACCACGCTTCCGGCACCCACAACAGCACCCTTGCCAATCGTTACGCCCTTTAAAATAGTAACCCTCGCACCTATCCAGACATCATCTTCGATAGTAACGGGCAAAACCTTGGTAAACCCCTGTCCGCACATGGGTAATGCAGGGTTATCTATTCTATGGTCGGATGTGATTATTATACATTCGGGCCCCATCATAACATAATTGCCTATCGTAATGCCGTCGGACAACAGCCACGCGCGTTCTCCTATACCCGAATAGTCTCCTATTTTTATAGAAGAAGTAAACTCTGCTCCCTTTTCGATATTTACCTTTTTACCGCAGTTTTCAAAAATCAAATTAGCGCAAAGTCTTCTCACATGTATTGCACCGAAACTGAATCGGCTGTAAGATATCGGCATATGCTTGCCTATTAAATTATAAAGAAGCTGCCCTATAAATGATTTTATTTTTTTCATATTTTTATCCTATATTATAAAGTTTGTTCCAAACCAAAATATTGCTTTCGTTTTCAAAATTATGCTCTTTAAAGTGTTCCGCTATTTTCTCAAACGGAATGTTGATTTTTTCCGTATTTAAAATTTCTTTAACCCTGTTTATCCAAGGCTCAGGGCTTTCAATACTTAAATATTCAACGAGATTAAATCCTAAATCAACCTGTCTTGTAAGCGAATCGGACAACAGTGCTCTGCACCCTGCCGCCTGAGCCTCAACACACACAACCGGCAGTCCTTCATAAATTGAGGGCACTAAAAGACATTCGGAAATTTTTAAAAATTCGGGAACATTTCTTATAAGTCCCACATATTTTACCTTTTCCTCTAAGTTTTTATCCCGAACGGCTTTTAAAAATTCTTCTCTGTCCTCTCCCTGACCGGCGACAAGCATAATGCAGTTTTGGTCTCTTAATTTATCCATTATATCAAGCAAAAACCCTTGATTTTTTTGGGGTGTAAATCTTCCTACATGGGTTAAAATTCTTACTGCGCTGTCACCTATTCCGAAACTTTCTCTTATTTCATCGTCGGTTTTGTTTATAATAAATCTTGATAAATCGAGTGAATTCGGAATAAAGGTATATTCTTTGTTTTTACCGAACAAAAACTCTGCGGCAACATCACTGCAGGCAACACGCTTTGTTGCGACAATATTGTTTAAAACCTTAAAAAATTTAACATAAATATTGCGGGGAAATTTGCAGTTTCTGTCGTCAAACTGCTGATGGGAATGGCTGATACGCACCTTTACGCCGTTTACCTTTGCGGCTAAAAGGATAATACCGTTATGGAAAAGATTGTGTGCGTGAACGATATCATAGGTGTTTTCTTTTAAAAGTTTTTTCATCTGCTTATAAAACTTAAAAACACCGAGTGTTGAAACATTATCTATTTTATGTATTTTTGCGCCCAAACTTAAGGCTTCCGCCTCATAGGTATCAACCTTAGGAGCATCGTAAACCGCAAAGTCAATCTGAATTTTACTCCTATCAATATTCCTTAAAACATTCATAACAACATTTTGCACGCCGCCTGAAATTTCAAGGCTGTCGAAAACCTCTAAAACCCTTACCTTTTCCCCCATTTGTTTTAACTCCTTTTTATAAGACTTAAAGCTCGGCCTAACACATATTTAAAGCTCTTTGTTTTAAAGAACAAAATAAGATAAACAAAATTCGGAACTATGCAAACAATAATAAATTTAATTATAAGCGTTAAAACACCGGTAACGGTTACAAAACTTGCGGCAAAATATGTGAGTGCCGCCGTAAATACCGCTATTACGGCATACATTATGAATCCTGCAAAATATTTATAAACAGGCAATTTAAATCCGTGTTTAAATAACATCGACGGGTCATACCAAACGCCCGTTGCAAGTCTTGAAACGGCAGTGGCAACAAGAACTCCGAAAATGCCCCAAAGTTTACCGAGCCATATTGAAAGTCCTATATTTAAAGCCGCCGTCACAATCGACATATACTGACCGTATTTAAAAAGTCCGTAACTGTCTTTAAACACCCATACATTTTTCTGCATACCAAAAATGTATAGATTAAGAGCTATAATAATTACTACCGAATTTGAAAGTAAATATTTTTCTCCTATCCAAACAGTAATAGCATCATTTACAAGAGTAAAAACACCTATTGAAGCAAAACTGTAAAGCCAAAAGCCAAACATATTAAGTCCGTTAAACACATCGTGGCTGTGCTTTATATCGCCCTCGGCATTAAGGTTGCCTATGCTCGGCATAAATGCGCTGAAAAACTGCGAAAGCACGGTATTTATCATTGTTGTAAACATAACATAATTTGAGTAAAGTCCCGTTTGGGCAATACCGCAAACTGCGCTCATTATGGTATTATCGCTGCTGTTTACAAGAATATTGGATACCTTGGTAATTGAAAGTGCCTTTATATTTACAAATATTTCTTTTGTCGCTTTTTTATCGAGCTTTTCTTCGTTCTTCTGCGTCTTTAAATACTTGTATTTTTTATCGGTGATTTTTGAAACGGCAAAATTATTCGCAAATATAAAGAAAGATTCGACCGCTAAATAAAGATAAAAATTATGCCATAAAACAAGAACCAAAACCTGAAAAACCGTTCGTGCAACATTACATATTTCCTTTACCGTAACGGTAATATAAGACTTTTGGTCGCTGTTCAGAATTGTTCCCTTATAGGAATAAAAATAGGTTATAACTGTGTTAAAAAGATAAAAACAGTAAATAGGTATAAGTTCATTTTTAACAGGTCCCGGGTCTTTTACTATAAACCTTAAAAACGGGATAAGCAGTGCACCGACAGCACCCACACCTATGCCGATTATAGTGTAAGCCTTACGGTAGAGTTCCATAAGGGCGGCAATGTGCTTTGTGTTGTTTTCCCTTAACGGCTTATAAAGTGCATATCCGATTGCAGAGCCTATACCGAGTTCCGCAAGTGAAAGCACGGTAAGTATTTCACCGAAAAGTCCGTTTACACCTAAATATTCTACGGCAAGGTATTTAATGAATACCGTTCTGCCGATTACTTTAAGTATAAGTTCAACCGCCTGACTCCCAAGACCGAACGAGGCGTTTATAAAAGAATTTTGTGTTCTTGTCTTCACTTAAATATCCCCAAATTTTAATCTTAAATTACTTTACTCCAGAAATAATCTCTTCTTGCCGTTAAAATGTCTTCGCTGTATTTCTTTGAACGCTGATAATTTTCAACGGCACAAAGTTCCGTATAGTTTTTGTTTTCTATCATATAACAAATCATTTCGGCAAGTTCTTTATAATTCTTTCTTTCGTGAATACAGTCGTCCGGCAACTGCTCGGGCACTGCGGTCCCCGCTCCGCCGATTGCGGGACAGCCCCTGCTCATTGCCTCGATAAGCGCGCGCCCCAATGTTTCCTGCAAAGAGGGCATAACAAAAATATCAATGTTATCTATCCAATTAAGGACGGGGTCTCCTCCGGGCAATGCTCCCGAAAACTCTACATTGCTGAGCACACCGCATTTTTGCGCCAAGGTTTCCCATTTTGTTTTGTCGCCGTCGCCCAAAAAGCAGAGTTTAACATTTTTATGCCGTTTTAATATCTCTTTTAAGGCATAAATTGCCGTGTCGTGTCCCTTATATCCCACATTAAGCGAGGCAATAAGACCGAGCCTTATCTCTTTTTCGTCATTTATTGCTCTTATTCTGTCTATCCTGCGCTCAAGCACACTTATATCGGTAACATTTATATTGGTATCCGAACAACCCATATTAAAATGCCTGTTAGGATATCTTTTTTGAAGAAAACGCCGTGAAACATATAAAACATTCTGCGCTTTTTTTACATAATGCTTTTGCAAAACAAAAGACAGCGGCGCATATATTTTTCCGGTTTTAGTGCCTATGTTCCAAAGGTCGTCCCAAGTGCAGCCCACAACCTCAATCATGTATTTTTTGCCGAGTTTGTTTGCGATACTGCAGGCAAGATAACCTAAATTGCTCGGCAGTCTTATTACCGCAACATCGGCTTTGCTTAACTGCTCTGTTAAGATTTTCTTTGCCTTGTTTATCTCTTTGAGTCCCGAAAATGACATCAGATTCGGAAGTCCCGAAAACGAAACATTTTCTCCGCTTGAAACACTGAAACTTTTTTTCATATCGGAATCGGTAAGTTTTGCTATCCTGCCGCATACCGTAATTTCGTCAAAATACCTTAAATACCTTTTCCAAAGGAGGTCATAAGCAAAGTGGCCGTAACTGTAATAAACGCCGTCTTCTTCCCAAAATCGGTTATCATGTATAAAAAGCATCTTCATTTTTCTTATCCTCCATAACCCTATAGGCATATGCCAAAACGAACAAAAGCCAGAATGTCGGCTGACGCTGATTAAGCAGCGTTATACTCTCTACGATAATGGCGGCAAATGCCGGGAAAAAGTAAACAGAACTGTTTTGAACATTTTTATAGCACCAATATATAAATGTTGTAGTTGGAATAATTCCGTAACAGAACAAAATACTTAAAATGGTCGAATGGACTTCGCCCGAAGACGTAGCCTTCCAAAAACGCCCGAAATATCCCTGACCTGCGCCGAACAGATTATATATCGGATAAATATATAATTTATCAATGTTTCGGTCCTGCCAAATTGATATTTTTCCGAGTTTGCTTCCGTTTGCCGAAGCGGTAAGGTTTTCCTTTTCAAAAAGCCTTGCAAAAAGTTCGCTTTTGTGCATTTCGGCAATAAAATAATCTTTTTTGTATAAAAATATAATCAGTGCAAGAGTAACCACAACACCAACTCGTATAAGCGACCTTCTTCTCTTTTCGTCTTTTTCGAGGAGGGGTGAAAAAAGAAGTATTGCAATATAAGAAACACCGAAAACCACAAAAGCCAAAAGCATTCCGGTTGAAGAAGAATTGAAGAGAATTAATATGAAAGCGGCATAGTCGGTAATCCACATTTGCTCTTTTACATCTGATATCTTTTCTATGACAAACATTATCATAAGAAGCGAAAAGACAAAGAACGCAAGCTGGTTAGGGTCATTAAGGGTGCCCATATATCTGCCGGTAACTCCCGAATAAGCATCTTCGTAATACCTTCCGAGTCCTGCAAAATAAACAACCACCTGCAAATATATTGCGGCTCTGCAAACCCAGAAAAGCCTTCTTATAAATTTAATATCATAAACCAAATACCGTGCCACAATAACGAACATAAAGTTAAAGAGGTAATAAAGGGTTGACTTCATAAATTCGGTTTTGACATAAATCGAAAAGTAAATAAAATTTATAAGTGCAACAAGCAGTAAAAAGACAAGCAGAATATAATCTACGGGACATTCTACTATTTTTATTCTCGGATTGTAATAGAGAAAAGCCGCAAAAGCCAAAACGAAAACCATATCGCCCGGCTGAAACGAACCCGATTCGAATATGTAAAACGGTTTTACGAAAATATATAAAAGGAATAAAAACTGAACCGTTTTCGGAGCATTAAACTCTTTTAATATGTTTGCGGAATTATTATCCGAATTATGCCTTGACAGTGTCCTTTGCAAGTTCTCGTTTCACTCCCGTAATGTTAATAATTTTATCGACGGTATCCTTTCGCTCGAAATGACTGCAGATGTGTTCTCTTGACAAAACACCCATTTTTCTTGCTTCTTCGTTTGAAAGAGATAAAAACCGTTTGATTTTTTCCGATAAATCGCCGCTGTCGGCGACCTTGAATAAATATCCGCTTTTAGTATCGTCAACCGCTTCCCTGCAGCCGGGAATATCGGAGGTTATAAGCGGACGCCCCATAGCACCTGCTTCGAGCAAAACATTTGCCATACCCTCATGATACGAGGGAAGCACAAGCGCACTTGCATTTTTGATGTAGTCTTTAACATTGTTTTGGTAACCGTAATAATTTACATTGTCAAGTTTGAGGAATTTATCAAACTTGTCCTTGTATGTATCTTCAAACTCGCCCAAAAACTCAAAAACAACATCGCTTGTTTTGCTGTTTAATTCACTTATAACAGGATAAAGGTCTTCTATGCCCTTTTCCTCCATAAGTCTGCCGATATAGAGTATTTTTTTTGGATGCGCGGTCGGATAATCTTCAAGCGGAAACTCGCTTGTGTTTATACCGGCACCGCTGAAAACATAAGTATTTTCCTTTTTGCAAAGATGCGCGTTTACAAATACATCGCGGTCGTTTGAATTTTCAAAGAAAAGTCCCGAAGCCTTTTTGGAGGACGGCATATAGAGGACTTCGATTATCATTTTAAGAAGTCCGCCCTTATAAAACACCGAGCCCGTGCCGGTTACATTTATATAGTAGGGAATTTTCTTGCTTTTAAGTGCCATTCCGCCGTAAATGTTCGGCTTTATCGAATAGGTTATGCCGAAATCGTAATTTTTACCTATAAGTTTTTTATAAGTGTTATAGAGTTTTATATCTTTAATCGGATTAGTGCTTCTTCGGTCAAACGGAACATCTATAACATTTATTCCCATCTGCTTTAAGGTTTCGCAGTGGTTATCGTAGGGCACCAAAACATCAAGTTTTGTGCCGTAATTCATAATTTCTTCGAGCAGTTCTTTGCGGGTTAAAATGAGACTTCTTGCGTCCTCGCAAATGACTATTGCACGGTTTTGTTTGGGCTTTCTTGTGCCCTCATCGTTTATAAATACCGAAAAGAATGTTTTGAACATAACTCCGATATCGAAGAAAAAAGAAAACTTTTTAAGCGCCTCTAAATTGTATTTCATTTTGTCGGGCAAAACATCGCCTATATATACGGCATCGCAGTCCTTTGCGTTGCTTATAAGCATATATTCGTCTTTATATTTTATGCTTGCCATCGAGGTAACACCTGCCGGCAAAAGCAGAGTTGCAAACATTTCATCGGTGTATTTACCGACATATTTAGGCACTTCGGGGCGTGTTCCCACAAAAGACATATCGCCTTTAAGAATGTTTATAAGTTGCGGAACTTCGTCAAGATGGAATTTTCTTAAAACTTTGCCGACCTTTGTTATACGGGCATCTTCTTTAACCGTAACCTGAGTGCCTATACTTTCGGCATTCTTGACCATTGTTCTGAATTTATATATGTAAAAATGACGGCAGTAGGCGGTAACTCTCTCCTGCTTGAATATCACTCCGCCCTTTGAATCAATAACGATTGCGAGTGACACTAAAATCATAATCGGCGAAAGAATAATAAGCAAAATAAGTGCAGCCGAAAAGTCGAAAACACGCTTTAAAGCGATGCTTATCTGCCTTTTGCTTAAAATATCGTAGTATTCTTTTACTGCATCATTTCTCATTTGACGCGGCAGCGATTCAAAAGAACGCATACATACTCTCCTAACGGTAGTTGAAAATTACTTCGTGTTTTTTTCATAGACTCTTTTGAAAACATCAATTACGAACATCTGGTCTTCAAAAGAAAGGGTTGAATAAAGCGGGAAAGTAATTTCGTTATGATAAAGGTCATAGGCGTTCTCGTAATCTTTTATATCGAAGCCCAAATTTTTATACGCCGTAAGAAGCGGAAGCGGTTTATAGTGAACATTAAGGCTTACACCCTCACTGCCGCAATCATTGATAATCTGATTTCTTTGCTCTGTTGTTATGGGGAAACGGGCAAGATAGAGGTGGCAGTTGGACTGATTTTCGCCGTCAAAATGAATAAGCGAACTGCTTAAAATACCGCCTAATTCCCTGTCGTAAATTTCAACAAGTTTTTTCCTGTGCTCTATCATGGCATCGTAGCGTTTAAGTCCCGAAACACCGAGTGCCGCCTGCAAATCGGTCATATTGCACTTATATCCGGGGAACAAAATATCATACTCCCAAGCACCTGCCTTGGTCTTGCTTAAGGCGTCTTTGTTCTGACCGTGGAGTGAATAAAGCATAAATGTTTTGTAAAGTTCTTCGCCGTCAAAACCGTTTTCGCAATTCCAGACTATTGCACCGCCCTCACCCGTTGTGAGATTTTTTACCGCGTGGAACGAAAACGAGGTGAAATCGGCAAACTGACCGGCATATTTACCGTTTTGCATAGAGCCTAAACTGTGTGCGCCGTCAGCCAAAACGGCAATTCTGCCCAACTTCTTTAAATACTTGTTATCCCCTGCGTTAAAGAGGCTCTTTTTGTTTTCTATTGCCTTTAATATCTGTGCATAGTCGCAAATTCTGCCACCGAGGTCAACCGGAATAATCGCCTTTGTCTTTTCGGTTATTGCTTCTTCAAGCTTTTGATAGTCCATCTCGAAAGAGTCTTTCTTCGTGTCAACAAGAACGATTTTTGCGCCGACATGGTTTATAACCGAGGCTGAAGCCGTGTATGTATAGGCGCTCGTGATAACCTCATCGCCCTCGCCTATGCCGAGAACACGCAAAACAAGTTCCATACAAACGGTAGCGGATGAAAGACAAATCGTTCCGCCTACGCCGTATTTCTCGGTAATCATTTTTTCAAATTCTGCCTTTTTAGGTCCCGAAGTTATCCAACCGCTTTTTAAAACGCCGACAACCTCTTGTATCTCGCTCTCGGTTATATCGGGAGGAGAAAACGGAATATTTTTCATAAAACGCTCCCCTTATACTTTACTTGATTTAAAACTTCGGATTTTCGTCTATATTAAAATTTGTCCCATCGTTTGCATTTGCGGTATCGGTATCGGCATCAACATCAATATCGGTAACCTTTTCGCCCTTACCGTAGTTGCCGTAACCGTAGCCGTATCCGTAACCGTAACCGTAACCATGACCGTAGCCGTATCCGTATTTGCCGTATTTACTGTAAGCACCGTAGCCGTATTTGCCGTAGTTATTATATCTTCCGTAAGAGATGTAGACGCTTGAAATTTCGTTTAATATAACACCTAAACACTTAGAAGAACTGTATGACAAATAGCCGAGTGCCGCATTTATGCGCTTAATCGACGAATAGTCACAGCGGACAACCATAATGTAGGTATCACATAAGTTTGCGATTGAAACCGACTCAACATGCGAATTGCAGGCAGGCATATCCACAATAATATGTGAATAAAGCTGTTTGTATTTTTCGAGTCTTTTCTCGGTTTCTTCGGTATTTTTATAAAACTCCTTATAGTCAAGGAAAATAACATCTACATTGGCAAACAACTTCTGAATGTTTTCGAGTGTGGGATGACGCTTTTCGGTTGCCGCATCTTTCAGGTCTTTAATAGCATTCTTTGACCTTTTGTATTTATTTTGGACATCGGCTCTTGTGTTTTCGAGAACACATAAAAGCACCTTGTCTTTTTCGCTCGAAAGTGCTCTTGCATAACCTGCCGCACAGGAGGTTTTGCCCTCGTTGTCGGTGGTGGCGGTAACTCCGATAACACGGTAGTTATTTTCGCTTAAAACGCCGAGTGTTCTGTTCTTTATTGAACGGTTTGCCTCAATAAAGGCACGGTTTTTAAGCAGACGCTTGAGTTTGTTCTTTGATTTACTGCTTGAATTTTTGCCCTTGATAAGCGGAATTTCACCCAAATGCTTCTGGTTAAGAGAATAGATAACATCGCTCTTGTTGCAAACGGTCTTTCTTGAGAATACATAAACGCACACAAAAGCAAGACACGCCATAAACGAAATAAGCGCCGTCAAACCCATATTTTTAATATAGTTGTTTGCATTTACGGGATAGGTGGGCTTTTTGGGAGGAATGATAACCTCTGTTGTAATATCGCCCAACACATTTTCGGAAATTTTCGGATAGTTACGCATAATCGACTGAATTATATCGTATGCATCGTCGGGCGACTGGCTTTTAACCGTTACATCAAAGATGTTGGTTCCCGTAATAGCCTGAACTTCTACACTTCCGTTTATGGATTTTCCCGTTTCATTGCGGACAATATCAAGGAAAATTCCCGACTGAATAATCTGCGGAAAGGTAAGCGATAACTGTGTTCCCGTAGCGACATTATAGCGGTATCTGTAAAGCGAAACACCGTCGCCCTGACCGTCAGCCGAAAGGGGAACAGCCGAAAATGATATTGTGCTTTGATATTCTGGCACAAAGGTAGCCTTTGAATACACAAACACACCCGTAACGCAAAGAAGGATAAATACAACAAACAATACAAAGAATTTCTTAAACCCTACGGCGAAATGACGCATAAAATTCAGAAGGTCGAATTCATCCATCTTAACGGTGCTTTTACGGCGTGAATTTTTTGATGAATTATACTCACTCATTTTTAAGTTTCATTTCCTTCCCTTAAGAATTTTCCATGTATTTGTCTTTAAGCAAACGCTTAAACTGACCGACCTTGTTAAATATACAGCCTAAAATCTTGTCTTCTTCAAAGTTGTCCATAGCATCGGTTATTGCGGCAACCTCGGAATAGTCCTGCGCAACAATAAACAAAACCGCCGAAGCGTATTCCTTGAGTATCTCGGTGTCCGATACAAGTCCCACAGGGGGTGAGTCGATAATTACAAAATCGTAAATGTCTTCGAGTTTGAAAATTAAGTCTTTGAAGTTCTCGTTTCTTAAATGCTCGGTAGATTTGCGCTGTGTTTTATAGTTGCACACAATATCGGTTTTACTGCTCTCATCGTGGGCGATGATTTCTTCAAAAGTCGCCTCGCCCTTTATGTAATCAACAAGATTGCTCGCCTTTCCGTCAAGTTCGGGGAACATCTTGTGAACAGACGGGTTTTTAAAGTCGGTATCAATTATGCAGACCTTGTTACCCTCCTGCGCAAGTGCAATGGCAAGGTTTGCCGAAGCGGTCGTCTTGCCCTCGTTTTCAAACACACTCGTTATGAGAATTGAGGAGATATTGCGCGTACGCTTTATACTTTCAAGTTTAATTGCCGCCTTGTTGTAACTGTAATTAAACAAATACCCCACATTGTTATCGGATATTTTAAGCGGTCTTTTATCTTTATTTCTCCTGCGTTCGTTGTATACCGTTTCAAAAAGTTCGCTGTCAAGCAGATTTTCAATGTCGCTTTCGTTCTTTACGGTATCTCTGAAATAGGAAAGAAGCACAATGATAACAACCGAAGCGGCGGCAAAGATAAGCGAATACTCAACCTCGTAAATAAAGTCGGTATTTCGGTTTGCTTTTAAGACCGAAACGGTAGGACTCTTTACAACGGTAAGCACAACATTTCCGAAAAGACCTTTGGTAAGTTCTTCGTAGCCCTCTTTCAAATCAATAAGCGAAACATAGGACTGATGCGGGTCGTAATTGTTGCAGGAAACATAAACAAAGTTGGTGTTTTGCACCTGCGAAGCATTTATACTTGAGGTAAACGGTCTGCCCGTTTTCTCGGCGACAACCTTTTTGATTACATCGCTTCTGAAAACATTATCCATAACGGTTGCAATCTGAATTGTGTTTGATAACGAACCGTAGGTTGCGGTTGAGGAGTATCCGCCGATATTGACCGCCAAAACCATCGTGCTTTGATACGAATTTGTTTCAAGATATGTATTATAAACACGGCAGCCCGAAAAACCTACAAATGCGGCGAGTAATATGAAAAGAATGTTTTTCTTGATATCACGCCAAGTAGTCCATAAACTGAAATTTTCTACTCTTAACTGTCTCATAATTACTCCTCTACCACAACTATCAGTCTGTTAAATCCAATCGTATCGCCTGCGGAATTCTTTATGTTATAGTAAACCTCGTATCCGCCTGCCTTACCGGTATCAACCTTCGATGAGTCAATCTCGATTCTTGCCTTATTAGGCGTTGAATCGTCAATAAAGGAAGCAAAGTCCGGCTTCTCACCCACCGAAACATAGGTTATATGTTCTTTAAGATTTATCTTGACAGAGGGCAATTCATCTAAAACATAAACAGTGAACGGAAATTCTGTCATATCGCCGTGGCTGTTGCTTAACCTTGCAACAACACTGTAAGTCCCCGCCGTGTTTATATTGAAATTATCACAGACAAGCCTTAAACGGTTGGTTATATCACCGTCAAAAATATCGTTTGCCTTGAAGTAATATTTAAGTTGCAGTGTTGAGCCTTTTTGGAAAATCAGGTCATCGCTTACCGAAACTCTCGGCTTAACATAGTCGGTGTAAATTACATCTTTTGCGAGTTTGGTTATGTTGTTGTCGCTGTCAATCGCAACGAAAGTAACCCTCGATTTTTTAGGTCCGATAAGATAGTAAAGACGCTCAATGAATAACTTATCGGTTAAGTCGCCGTCCTGTTCGTCAAAGGCCTTTACACCTTCGAGTATCTTCTCATCGGGGTCGCCGCACTTTACCCTTATAACCTCTTTGTCACACTCAATAACCGGTGCAATGTCTATATCCGACTTTGTAACAAATAAAAATGCTCTTAAAACCGTTACCGCAATGGCGGCAATTATTATGGCTATTCTGAAATATCTCATACCCTGTTCTCCGTTATCTCTTATTTATATCTTTTCCCGACAAAACCGCCTGCGGATTGTTAAAAAACAAATCTTCGGCATAGGTTTTTGAGAAAACCTTGTATATCCACATAAATGCTTCTTCAATATCGGGCGAACGGAACTCGGTATCGTGAGCATCGCTTGAAACAAAATCGGCAACCCTGTTTTCAAGCATCCACATTGAAAACTCCTTTGCACTGCGCCCGTGAACGCCCGCAAGACTCGATGTGTTGAGTTGAAAAAGACAGCCTTTTCTTATAAGTCTTGCCGTGCAAATTTCATTGTGCCTTAAAAATTTATACCTTTCGGGGTGGGCGATAATCGGTCTGTAACCTGCATTTATCACAGCCGAAGCACCGTTTATGATTTGGTCGGTCGTTTCCTCAAAAGGAAACTCAACAAGAAGATAATCGGTGCCGTTAAGCGTGAAAAAGTTTTTATCGCTTAATGTATTTAAAAACTCATCGGAGCAAAATACTTCACTGCCCAAAAAAATTTCGGTTTTTATGCCGTTTTCGGCAGCGGCATTTTTAAGTGCGCCGAAACGGCTGCGCACCTCTTGAATATCCACATTTCCGATTCTCGGATTAAACAGATGCGGAGTAACAGCAAGTTTATCCGTTCCGGTTTTTGCGGCAATATTAAGCATATCGAGCGACTCATCCATAACCCGTGCGCCATCGTCAATTCCGGGTAAAATATGCGTATGTAAATCAACCATTTCCGAAAAATCATACCTCAAATAATATTTTGTCTGAAAATGACACCGAGCCGAAATCGGCGCATAGTATCACAATCATAAATCTAATATGCATTATAACACAAAACCCATAAATAATCAAGAATTTAACTGTAAAAAATACACAATAATTTTTAGTGAATATATATATAGATATCTTAATATATATTAAATATATATGCATTTTCCCGAAACACTTAAAAAACATAAAAAAAGACGGTAAAAACCGCCACTTAAAAAACATAAAAAAAGGACGGCAAAAACCGTCCTTTAAAAATAATCTTTTTAAATTTTAAGCACCGAATTTAGAAACATTGAGTTTAATTCCGGGGCCCATTGTTGTTGCGATAACACAGGACTTAATATACTGTCCCTTTGTAGCGGCAGGTTTAGCCTTAACGATAGCACCCATAAGAGCATCAAAATTTTCTTTTAACTTATCGGCACCGAAAGAAACCTTGCCTATCGGGCAGTGGATAATGTTGGTCTTATCAAGACGGTATTCAATCTTACCTGCTTTAGCCTCGGTAACAGCCTTGGCAACATCAGGAGTAACCGTTCCTGCTTTAGGAGTCGGCATCAAGCCGCGGGGACCTAAAACCTTACCCAAACGGCCAACCATACCCATCATATCGGGTGTTGCGATAACAACATCGAAATCGAGCCAGTTTTCGTTCTGAATCTTGGCGACCATTTCTTCTGCTCCGACGAAATCTGCGCCTGCTTCTTTTGCGGCATCAGCCTTATCGCCTTTTGCAAGAACCAAAGTTCTTACGGTTTTACCTGTTCCGTTCGGAAGAACAACCGCGCCGCGGACCTGCTGGTCTGCATGGCGGGAGTCAACACCCAAACGAACATGAATTTCAACCGTTTCATCAAATTTTGCAGTTCCGGTCTTTACTGCAACCTCAACTGCTTCCTCAACATCGTAAAACTTACCGTTTTCGATAATTTTTGCGCTGTCATTATACTTTTTTCCGTGTTTCATAGTTTACCTCCCAATAAGTGGTCAAATCGGAATTTTCCTCCCACAAGAGAGAATTAATCGACTACTTCTATACCCATTGAACGAGCAGTTCCGGCTATCATACTCATAGCCGATTCGATAGTTGCTGCGTTTAAGTCGGGCATCTTTGTTTCTGCGATTTTTCTTACCTGTTCGCTTGTGATTTTGGCAACCTTGGTTTTGTTAGGTGTGCCGGAAGCGGTTTCGATTCCGCAAGCCTTCTTAATAAGAACGGCAGCAGGCGGAGTCTTGGTAATGAAAGTGAATGAACGGTCTGCATAAACCGTGATAACAACCGGAATAATAAGACCGGCGTCATTCTTGGTCTTTTCGTTAAACGCTTTGGTAAATTCCATAATGTTAACGCCATACTGACCGAGTGCAGGACCTACAGGGGGAGCAGGTGTTGCTTTGCCTGCGGGAATCTGCAATTTAATGTAACCTGTGATTTTCTGAGCCATTTAAAGCACCTCCAAAATTCGTGGTAACCGTGTTTTGTGGAAAATAATTTCCAACACTTGGCGGAACGGTCACATTCCGTTCCTCCCACCGTGGACACATAAGCGCTCACCTCACAGCCGGTCAACCTAACTGTAAGAACCTATGTGCCGGAAGTTAATAAGCAAAAATGCGTATTAACAGTTAGTTTTCGTCCAAAGAAATCTGGTCGAGTTCGAGTTCAACCGGAGTTTCCCTGCCGAACATTGAAAGGACAACGCAAACATTGTTGTTTGCAGTGTCGATGGTCTTAACCTTACCGCCGTAGCCCTCAAGCGGACCGCTGATAATCTTAACATTATCACCGATGCTGTAGCCTACTTCAACGCTGTGCTTTTCAACGCCTAATGCCACAACTTCCCTCTCGCTGAGCGGAACGGGTTTAGACCCGGGACCAACGAAGCCGGTGCATCCTCTTATATTGCGGACAAGATACCAACTATCGTTAGTGACAATCATTTTAATAAGGACATATCCCGGAAAAATCTTTCTTTCAACCTCACGGGTTTTATCGTCCTTAACCTCGGTAACGGTCTCGGTCGGGATTTTAATATCCACAATCAAGTCCTGCATACCACGGCTTTCAACCATAGTCGCCAAATCGTTTGCAACCTTGTTTTCGTAGCCTGAATAGGTATGAACTACATACCATTTAGCCTCATTATTATCGGGCATTTCATTACCTCCGATTACTTAACATTTAAGATTAACTTAATAAGACTACCGAGTCCCCAGTCAAGCAACCAAATGAGTGCTCCTACCAAAAGACACATAATAAGCACGATAACCGTATTCTTAACAACATCTTTAAGAGACGGCCAAACGATTTTCTTAACTTCGCTCTTATAATCGCGGAAGAAAAGAGAAAGGCGTGTAAGTATGGTCTTTTTAGAGCCTTTAGAAGCCATAACCTCAAGTTTATCGTCGATAAGCAGATACGCAACTGCGAAAGCAGTAAACAGGAACAAAGCAATAACGATAAAGGTTACAAGCGGTGAATACTTAACATCGGTTGCAACAAATACCTTAGAGCCGTTCTTGGCATAGAACTGGGTATCAACGAACTTCCAGGCGTTTGAAAGGCGAACAACGAGCATATAAATCGCGGCGGCAAGCGAAAAAGCCGGAACCGCATAGCGAAGTCCCTTTTTCTTGAAAGAGAAAATGCTCATTATAAAGCCGAACGCAGTAAGCAAAAGGCAGAGAAGAATATCGGCTGACTTTGCGATTTTTGCCGCAACACCGGCAACGGTTTTGCTTCCGCCGAAAGCGAGAACAGAACCCACAAAATTAACCTTTTCTCCGTTATAGGTGATGGTGGCAAAGTTGAAGAAGAAGAGCACCAAAGCACCAAGACCGAAAACGATGCAAAGAATTTGACAGATTTTATTTAATGTCTTCATAAATTCTTCTCCTTACTTCGTTTCCTTATGCAAGGTGTGCTTTCTGCAGAACCTGCAATACTTGTTCATTTCGAGCCTGTCAGGGTCATTTTTCTTGTTTTTCATAGTGTTGTAGTTGCGTTGCTTGCATTCAGAGCAAGCGAGGGTAACTTTTACTCTCATAACGGCACCTCCCGTTTTACGGAAATATTTTTTGCTTTTTGCCGTAAATCATCACGGCTAAAGTAAACGCCTCCCTCTGCCGACAAAAAATAAAATTATGCCTCGAACTACCATATATACGGCACTTCGGGAAAGCACAGCACAATATATTTTAATATCGCACAAATCAGGTTTCTTTGCGAAAAAAAAAGAACCTTCAGAGGTAGTGCCATTATACCACACTGCGCCCAAAAGGTCAAGCATTATTTAATGTAATATTCAGATGTCGGATGCCGGATGTCAGCCTTGCCTTCTCCGGTGGGAGAAGGGGGACCGCTTGCGGTGGATGAGGTCGGAACTCGGATGTCAGGTGTGGATGTCGGACGGCGGATGTCTGTTGTCTGCCGTCTGCCTTGCCTCGCCTTCTAAAAAAAACAATGAAACAAAGCGGGAGGGCACGGAGGCCCTCCCCTACGGAATGATAAATCAATATTGCTTTGTTTGTAGGGGAGGGTCTCCGTGCCCTCCCGTTTTGTTTCATTGTTTTATTATCTGATATCTGACATCTGCCGTCTGTTATCTGTTTTTGCCGAATGTAAAATACATAACGGTCAACTCTTTAAAGCCCGTTTTGAAGAAAACCGCCAACTGATAGTCGGGCGAAAAGACAAGACTTATATCGTTTGTCTTAAGGTGGGATATTTTGCTTAAACTGTAAGCAAAGCGGTTGCCCGTAACATCGGTGAAATAAAATACATCGCCTTGGTTTGCTGTGTTCAAAAACTCAAACTGTCCTTTGCGGTCGGCACCGCCTATCACAAGTGTTCCCGACTGCGCCGAACCGTAAGCACAGGCAGGACGGTTTGCAAGCAAACCCTCATCATACACGGCAAAAACCGGAAAAGACGAATTTGTTTTTTCTTCCCTTAAAATTCCGATGTAATCTTTGCCGTCAATATTAAGCGACGGTGACGAAACCGAAGCCTTATTATCAATTACTCCCGAGTCAATGCTCGGGAGTAATTTTTCAATCTTTTTAACTGTCTGCGGAAAGCCCTTTGCCTCTGCCTCGTAATGCCCGTTTACATAGTTTATGCCAAACACAGCAAAAACTGCAAGCAAAACAGCAATCAAGGCACAAAGAACGGCAACCGCTTTTAAAGATTTGATTTTCAAATCAGTTTTTAACCTTTTTCAAAGAAACAACGGCGAATGAAAGCGAAAGTGCCATAACGGCAATAATGAGCGAAAGATTAAATTCCTCGCCTGTTTTCGGTGACGGAATGAACTTTGCGTTAACGGTGAAAACATTGTCCTTCAAATTAACCGCATAGGTGTATTTCGCACTGTTTCCCTTAACGGCAACGCTCCAATCGGAAGCGATGTCCTCGGAAAGCCAATTATACGACCAGTTGTTATCCTTATTGAGTGTAACGGTTTCAACAAGTTTGCCGTCCTTGAATATATCAACCTTTAATTCCTCAGGGCGCTCTTTTTCGTTACCGCCGTCATCCCAATTAACGATGATTTTGCGTTCCTTTTTATCGGGGAGCATCGACTTCGGGTTAACCGAAACATCATAGTTCCAAGTTCCGTTACCGGTGATATCGGGAACGGCAATCATCAAGGGTTTGAAAGAATAAACCGTATCCTCAACCTGAGAGGTAAGCGGTGAAACAAGATAAAGACCTACCGAAAGACCTGCAAATGAAACCTTACCCTCGGCATCGGTTTTCTTTGAAGCAACCGCAGAAACTTTATCGGCATTAACATAACCGAAAAATGTATCGCTGAGTGCGCCGTAGTCTGCCGTATTAAGTGCGGTAAAGTCAATCGGCTTTGAAGCAAATGCGGAAGAAACGGTATAAACCATATCGGCATTTACATCAGCAACCTTATAAATGCTTATATCCTTATCTGAAAACTTAATATCTCCCTTTTTATAGGTGAGAGCGATTGAGCCTTTTTTCAAGGTATCAATCTTCTCGGTTGCGGTGGTAGTTGAGCCTGCAAAAGCAGGAACACAAAGGCAAAGTGCCGCAATCACCGTAAGCAATGCCGAAATAATCTTTTTCATAAATGAACCAACCTTTCATAAAATCAAATTTTATGGTTTATCGTTTTGAAGTGTATCGACCGTGATTTTCTTTTTCGCCGGTTTAAACATTACATAAAGTATCAGAACAAACAAAATCGGGAGTGCCACGCAGGACATTACTATAACCGTGTTTATCCTATGTGCTTCGGACGAAACAAAAAGCGTTTTGTGAAGCAAAGTATCGGTCCTCACACCGCGCACAAGCAACCTATGGGTATTTATACCGTAAGGCGTGCAGGTAAGCAAAGTGCAGTAGTCCTTGTCCGGCTCGATTTTCAAATCGTTTACATTATTCGGCAGCACCGTTTTGATTTGGTCTACCTCATAAATATAAACCTTATCGAGCACCGTAATTTTGAACAAATCACCGACTTCCAATCTATCAAGATTGGTAAAGAGTTTTGCACCTGCAAGACCTCTGTGTGCTGAAATTACCGAATGGTTGCCCTTTGCGCCGACCGGCAGACTTGAGCCTTCAAGATGCCCTGCCGCATGGACCAAAACACTGTCGTTCACGGTGTGGTATATAGGTAATTCAAGCTGCAGTTTATCGACCGATACATAACCTATCATACCGCTGCCGTCAATATTGAGCGCATCTCTGTATCCCTTTACCTGCTTATAGTCAAGAAGGGGAAATTTAAGTTTTGCAAGTTGTTTATTATAGTCTTTGGCTTGTTTGAAATAGTTTGAATAATCTTTACCCTTAATATCCTTAACGATATTATCGTAAGCCGTAACCATTCGTGTCTGATTTCGTGAATTCCAATAACTTGCAAACGAAGGATACAACAGCACGGAGAGACCTACGAAGAATATGGACAATAAAATCAGCGTAATACGCTTATTAAACTTCATACATATCTCCCTGCCGTTATGTAAATGAATTTTTTCCGCAACCTTCCAAGCCCTGCGGAGAGTTTTTCTCTCCGCAAGACTATATAAAATTTTGAAAGGTAGCTTAAATTGCTTCTTTGCTCATTCTCTTATTTGTTACAAGGAATACACCTGCAACAATAGCGAGTAATGCGCCGATAGCAAGGAAAATGGTTGTGCCTTTGGCACCGGTTTCGGGAAGAGCAGTTCCCTTAACATTTTCAACTGTTATAGTCTTATCAGCATTAGCAATAGTGAACTCTTCGTCATCAGCCTTGTTGTAGCCGGGGGTGTTGGTTGTCTGACGGAGTTTATACTTATAGTTGCCGAGACCTGCAACTTCAGCCTTACCGTCCTTAAGCTCGATGGGAGCAGAAGTAAAGCCCTGCGCAGCCTTCTCCTCGTCGGTAGCCAAACGATACTTACCGTCAGCAGTCTTAACGAGGGCAAGAGCGTTGCCGTCCTTATCTAAAAGCTCATAAACCGCGCCTGAAAGATAAACAGCCGGGTCAGCGGGGTTAGCCTTCTTAGCGATGTTTTCAATCTTAGCGGTGTAGCTTGTAACGGTGGTCTTGGGCTCGCCTGAAGGAGGATTCTCGGGGTCTGCAGGCGGGAAGCTCTCGGGACCGTTCTGGTCGTTATCATCATCATCAAACCACTTGAACTGGAGAGAAGCATCGTTGTTTACGCCCGAAGCGGCAGTTACAACACCTGAATAGGTAATTGTAATTACAGAGGGTGACTTATAGATGGTAGCCTTTGTAGTTGCATTAGCCCACGGAATTGTAATAACATTACCGCTTAATGTATACTCATTGCCCTTTGTCAAGGTCTTTGAACCAACCTTAACTACGAGGTCAGCCCAAGAAATCTTGATTCCTGTCGGAATATCGGTGATGATATACTGGCTAATCTGTCTTGAAACAACTTCGCCTGTGGTTTCGTCCTCAGCGGTATCAAAGTTAACGGCATTGAATGTAATGTCGAACTTAATGGTATCGTTGATTGCCGCAACTGCACTCTTTACCTTTGTGCCGCTTGCATCAACAATATACTTATACTGGTCATCAGGGTCTCCGCCCGGTCTTCTCTCATTCTTATCAATGATAGTTGTGGTCGGAGCAGCGGTTGTAAGAGTAACTGCTGAACTTGCTTCAGCGGTTTCTACATAGTAATAACCTGCATCAAGATTATCAAATACGATAGTAGCGCCGTTGCCGGTCTTTGTGTCGGTAGCACTTGCGGGAAGCAACTTCTTTAATGCCTTTAAGCCTTTTTCATTGAGTTTGCCGCTTGTAAGAGCAGCAGTCTGAATGGTAACATTGCCCAAATCGTCCTTCTTGAAGTAGGTGCCTACCATATTGGCAGCAGCCGTAGAAGTGCCTTCAATTTTAAGTGTGCTCCAGTCTGTTGTTGTGTCGGCGGTAGTATATGCTACTGCGCCGGTGCCGTCATAAGTTGCGTCAAATACCTTGTAAATCTTGTAACTTACATCGGTAGCTGTGTTTGTAATGGTAATCTTGCCCGGCTTTGCATCGGCAAATGCTACGGTTGCAAGAGAGAATACCAAAACAAGCGCACAAATGACTGCAATGATTTTCTTTGCGTTTTTCATTTTTCTTTACCTCTCAATTTAGATTTTTTATTTATAATTACCGTTTATCAGAGTGGCAAAATCTGATTAACGGGCATTATCCTTTATCTTGCGCTTTGCAAGGAATACGCCTGCACCTGCAAGTGCGATAAGCATAAGCGCCGAGCCTATAACAGTGAACATAACCGCACTTCTGCTTCCTGTTGCGGGAAGAATGCCTGCTGTGATATTCTGAACTGTAATGGTCTTTGAATTATCCATCTTTGCAGTATAGGTCTTACCTCCGCCGAGTTCGGTAGCACCGTCAAAGTAGAGAACGGCATAACCCTCGGTGTTGATTTCGGTAATCTTTACATCTGCATTAAGCGGAATCTTCTTCAAGCCCTCAATCTTTGTTGCCAAATCATCAGTGCTTGTATTTGCGGGAAGTGTGAAGTTAAGAGTCTGCGCTTCGCCCTCATAGTCGGTATAGGAAACCTCATAATCAAAGGTCTTGGTTGAGGGTGCGGTAACTGCTTCGTTTACGATTTTGAGTTCAACCGTAGGAGCATAGTCAAGAATGAAGTTAACACTCATAACGCCCGTGGGAACAAACTCAAATGTGCCCGTATGGGTTGACGGGTCAACAGTAACCTGCTGTTTTTCACCCGTGCCTATCTGTGCATAAAGAATATAGTCAGCCGGGATATTTGAAACCTCAATCTTGGTCTTTTGCGGATTGGATTCACCCTTTGTGGTATGGTCGATAGCGTAAAGCATCTTCTTATTGGTGGTATCCTTACCGAGAACAAACTCGGCTACACCCGTATCCATAGCATCATCAAGCGGAATCAAATCGGCATACTCGGTAACTTCTTCATAAATCGGAGAAGCCGTAGCGCCTGTTGCCTTAAACGAAATATTCTTATCATTGATTTTTGCATCGTGAATTGCGGAAAGCGAAGCGGTAATCTGAGCCGGTGATTCAACCTTAGGCTGAGGCAAATCTTCGCCGGTCTTTTCGTATTCGCCCTCCTCGTTGGGAGTATAGATACCAGAACCCTCGGCATTGGTCGGGTTAACACCCGGGTCAACATCTTCGCCCGCCTTAATCGGAATGGTAACGATTAACTTCTTACCTACATGGGCAGAGCCTTCGGGAAGATTTACATCTACATAGTATTCCGAGAAATCAAAGCCCTTTACGGTTACGAAGCCCGATACGTTATCCTTTGTGAGTGCTTCGGGAGAGTTGATTTCAACCGTAACACCGGTGAGCGGAACGGGTGTATCCCACTTGGGTAACCCCGTCTTTGCATCCATTCCCAAAAAGTCAGATGTGAAGACGCCGATTGCATCTTTATCAAGTGTTTTGAGTTCGTATTGTTCGGAAATATAGTCGGTAAGCATTGCGTTTTCGTCAAGCTGAACAGTAGCCTCGCAAATTTCCTCGCTTATCGTCTCAAATGTATCCATCATCGAGTCAACATCGTCAACGAAACGGTAATACGATGTGCCGTCCGCACGGTAGGTCTTATCACCGTGCTTTGTTAAACTTTCGGCATATCTGAAGTTAGACGATGTAAAGTGCATATAACGGTCAAGATTGGTCATATCACTGTCGCTGCTTGTATACGGGTCGCCGTCTTCGGTTATATCATAGTTACCTGTCATATGGTCGCCGCTGAAACAGCCTATTGTATAAAGTTTGGCTTTATCATACGCTTTAAAGTCCTTTGCCAAGGCTATTGTGCTGTTGGCAACATCTTTATCAAAATTGTTACCGTGGTTCGGGTCGCCGTCGGTAAACATAATTATATACTGCTTACGGTTATAGTCGGTTGCTTTTCTTGCGTTGGCAAGAACCTTGCTTGCAAGAGTCATACCGTAGTCAGCGGCGGTAGCACCGCTAATCGGCATATTTTTTATTGCATTGTTCAGTGTAGTAACATTAGTGCCGGTAAGCGGGGTAAGCTGTTTTACAACCTGTGTTTTTTCGGAAACATTGCCCTCTTTTGTTTCATCCTTAATATAGTTGGAACTGCTGTAACCCGAAAACTTAACTATTGAAATTCTGCTTTCGGCAGAAAGTCCTGCAATATCTTCAACAAACTGCGCAGCGGCATCCTTTAAAGCGGCTGCTTTTGTGGTGGTGCCTGCAGTAGTTCTTGTATAGAAAGTGTAATGGTCTTTATTGGTATCGCTTGCAGAGGTCGTGGGGACATACTTATTACCGCCGTGGCCTTCACATCCGCCGTGTTCCTGGTCAAACCAGCCTACGCAGTCGCCGCAGTAATACATTCTTTTATATGAAGAATCTACACGGGCATAATATCTGCTGTTTGTGTCAAGCTGATTGGAATAAACGGGAGTGTATTTGTATAAGGTTAAACTTTCGTCCATTGAGCCCGACGCATCAAGAAGCAATACTATATCAACAGGCTCATTTTTCTTGACAATCTGAGTCTGACCTGTAACATAACTCTCAAGACGCAGAGTATAACTGCCGTCAGCATTCGGAATAATCTGCTTTTGCATACTTATTCCGGTGTCCTTCTCCTCCTTTTCGGGTGTGCCCTCTCCCAAAAGATCTTTATCGGCAGTAAGACCGGGGAGAATCAAAGCATAAGTGGTGCAAAATACCATAATCGCACATAAAACCGAAAGCACTTTGTGCCATGCGATTTTAGATTTGCGCTGCTTTGAATAGTTTTCGGGATTGACTTCAAATATGTTTCTCATAACTTTCCCTTTCCTCCAAATTCCTATATAAAAATGAATGTTTTAATAATTATAATAAATATATACTATATACATATCATAAAAAACACAAATTATTTTACTTTACCGAATCGCTTTACGGGCCAGACGGTGAAAAGTATTTTCCCCACAATTTCCTGCGAATCTATACAGCCGATTGCCGAATTACGGGAATCTACGCTGTTTGTCCGGTTATCTCCCAAAACAAAGAATGAGTTTTCGGGGACTCTGTAAGGAAATTCCAAATCGGTTTCGCCGTAATCTCTTATGCTTAAATACGGCTCATCGAGCTGCTGACCGTCAACAAAAACATTTCCCTTTTTATCAATTGAAACATTTTCGCCGGGCATTGCGACTATCCTTTTTACGAGTATTCTGTTGTTATAGTAAAAGGCGATAATGTCGCCGCGCTCGAATATATTTGTTTTAACCGAGAAAACTATATCGTTTTCAACGAGATTCGGATTCATCGAAGTTCCGTAAATTTCAAAAACGGGAAGAAGTATCGTTGCAACCAGAATACTCACCGCCGCAACGATTACAAGCGCCGAGAGAGTGCCTTTTAAAACCTTTAAATAGCGGTTTTTGTATTTTTCTCTGTAAAGTTCGGCTTCAAGTTCCGCAGTGGAGGGCGACATACCCTTTACACTGCCTGCTTTGTGCTTGTTTTCGGGTTTTATGAAACTTTTTAGTTTTTCTATCGGTTTTGCTGATGAAAATCGTTTCATTTTTATCACTTATCCTTGCGGAAAAACTTTCCCGCAATTTTGGATATTACCGAATCAATATCCTCTTCAAAATCGAAACTCGGCATGGCATCAACCGTCTCGGAAATATTAAGCGGTTTTTCTTCCTCTTTGAATTCCTGCTCGGCATTTACCGTAAAACCTTCAGCCTGCTCTTTATAGGTATTGAAAAGTTCGTTTTGGTATTCGCCCGATTCCTCCTGCGCGCTGCGCTTTGACTGCTCGATATAATAATCTGCCGCCTTTTGAGCCGCCTCAAAGAAACCGCTCACCTTAAGCGCCGCTTCCGCAAGGTTGCCCGACTCTTTAAAAGCAGTGTTCTGTTTCGACAGCTGCTCCTCCAAATCGGCTATCTTTATATTGAGCCTGTCAATGCGTCTGCTCTGCTCCAATAAAAGCTCGAGCAGTTCTTGCCGTGTTAACTTTTTAAGGTCTCTTTCATACATAGCAAAACGCCTTTTTATCCCTCAAAAAAATAGGTTTGAAACGGTGTTATTTTAAGGCACCGAGTCTCAGATGTTATATATGAACAATCATACACTATAATATGAACAATGTCAAGACTTTTTTACTTTAATTAACAATTTTTTTTGCCAAATTAAGTTAATTTTTTTAAAGAAAAAATCGGCATATTATACAAAGATTTAAAACAGATAACCGAATGTGCAAAATTCTGCCTTTTTACGACACGCCGACAATGTTTTTTAAAACCTTTTTTCGCTGTTTTTTGTTATTTTTTAAACAAGCGTTTTAAGAAACCGCCCGAAGATACCTTTATGCCTTCAAAGAGCGATAAAACTCTATCGGAAAAGGTCTTATCGAATTTATTGAAACTCAGATATTCGTCGGTCCAGCGCTGTGCCTTTTTCTGCCTTCCCGCAAAGTCGGCAAGGGCAACCGAAATTTCGCCGCCTGCTTCCACGACAACCGAACGGTATTCGGCAAATGAGGGGGAAACAAATACCGCTTCGGCGGCTTTAAGCATATAGCCCATCGCCTTACGGGCGCACTCACCCTCCGCCGTCTCCTGACTCATTCCCTCGTTTGCGCCGAGCATCTTTTCAACTGCCGAAGCAAAGTAATCGGAATAAATATCGTAAAAACCGAATTCCTTTGAATTTACAAAGGAAATAAGTGCTCTCGCAAGCATTTTGGTAAGGTCATACTTTTCGTCGGCAAAGTCCTTTGAATTTACCGTTGCGCTCTTAAGTTGTTCCGCCGCACCCTTATTTATATGCGTTTCGCAAAGCGACGAAACAAGTTCGGTCATCTCGGAATGTTTCTGCTTCTGAAAAGCATCGCAGAACTTTACAAAATCACCTATCGGCTTATACTCGGGCGCAAAAGTAATATAGGGCTTATCCTCCGCATATTCGATAACGCTTTTAAGTCCGCCCTTTGCTTTTGCGGTAAACGCCTCGCTGAGTTTGGAACAAAGAAGCGGTCTTACATTATCGTCAAGCATCTTTTTGGCGAAAATCTCTTTTGCTCCGCCCTCGCTTAAAAGCAGTGACAGACTCTTATCAAACTCGATAAGTTCAAAGAGAGTCCACTCAGCAGGCTCCTCCGCCTCGAGTTTGCAGGTCTCCTCCGCCCACTTTTGTGCGACTTCCCAGTCCATATCGGGAACGGCAAACCATATATTATCAATTATCTTTATCTTATTTCTGTTTGAAACCTTCTTAAGTTCTTTTATCAAACTTGAAAAAACTTCGTCATTTGAATGAGACTTGAAAATTTCGGCTATAACGGCAGTTGTGCTTTCGCCTGACGATGAAAGCAGTATTTTCAGTAGTTTAGGCTCTTTTTTCTTTAAGTCCGCCTTAACAAAATTAAGCAGTTTTTCGGCAACAAGATTTTTTCTCTCGCTGTTTTCCGCTCCGATATGCTTATTTACAAGCGATATAAGTTCGTTTGTAAGCGCATCGCACTCGGGCACCATTTCAAAGAATGTGTTATAAAAACTCTCTTTCTGATTTTCGGAAAGCGACTCATAGTTATTATCGAAAAATTCAATGATTTTCTGTCTTATTGCGGGAGTTCTCACCGTAAGCAAAAGTTTATCGACTATGCTTGTTTTGGTTTCTTCCGACTCGTTCTTGAAAATTTCCTCGAAAAACGCAAGAATCTGAGGCTGTAAAAATCCGCCGTAATAAACTCTGCAAAGGTTGAGTGAAATTTCCGAACGAGACGAAGGCTCCTCCGACTCATAATTCGACTTAACAAACGCAAAAAGTTTATCCCGCATAAGGTCGGTATGGATAAGTTCAAGCACGACACCCATAATAACCTTTTTTGAAGCATATATTTCGGCAGGATAAATACGGGTGATTTTTGCAAACACATCTTTCGGTATCGGCATATGGTTGTCGGGATACCTTTCAAGACATTTAAGCGCATCTGCGCGGTATTCTTCGCTTAAAGCGTTTCTGTGCTTTTCGTAAGCGCAGACAAAATCGTAAACCTTTACATCGTTCGGCAAAATTACTTTTTCATCGAAAAGACCGCTGCACTGCTCAAACAAAAACACAAGTTCTGTCATTGTGCGCAGGTTTACCTTTTTAAGAGTCGGGTCAATCTCCACCGCATTTTCCGTAAAACTTAAAAATTCACGGCGGACAGCATCGTTTTTGATTAAATTATAGAAAAATTCAACTATGTGATTATTGTTAATGACCATTTCGTCCGAAAGACCGATGGCGATTTTTGAGCCGAAATGCAAGGTCATACCCTTTGCAAGCGGTATTTCGGGAACGCCCTCGGGCACAAAACGGATATTGAAACCGTTATACCTTGTGCCGTCATCGGTATAGGTAAGAAACGAAAACGCACGGCGGAGATGGTAGGGGAAAATCTGCAAAAGAGTATTCATAAACTTAAGCGATTCTTCCGAAAACGAACTCATCTTATAGGGCATCGAAACAAATATGTTTTTACCCTTTCCGCAGGCAATATTGAGCATTGCAAATATGAGGCGCTTCATCATTGCCGAGTCATAAGAAAGCAGAATTTCCGTGCTTTCTGCCGGTGCAGGCTCATACTTTAAAGGCTTATAATCTGTATCGGGTTTTGCATTTTCATCGGTAAGTTTAAAACCTTCTATATCGTTTTTAAACATTTTCGGGTTGAAAACGGCATTATCGGGGTTTGAAAGTATTTCCTTTTCCTCTGCTTCATCGGGGACAAGAATGTGCGAAAGATACGCACTGCGCTCGCCCGTATAGTCAAGCGGAAGGTAACTTATAGTTCCCTGAACAAGTTTATCCGACTTGGTAAAATACTGGCAGTAAACGGGTTTCAACTTGCCCGTTCTGATAAGTGCGGCATCGTTTTTCGAGGGCTTATTATCATAAACCGCCGACAAATCTTTCTCGATAAATTCACGCTCGAGACCGCTTGAATACGCAAAGGTATCAAAACTGTCAGTGCGGTTAAACAAACTCATCTTTGCCGGCACCCGTGAATAAAAATGCTGTAAAGCCATACTTTTTCTCCTTTTATTGGTCTATAAGCGTCATAAGTTCCTGAATACTTGTAGTTCCCTTGATAACAAGGCTTTTGCAGGAGTCCCAAAGGGAAACCATACCGTTTTTGCACGCCTGAGCACGCAAATTTTCTATATTTTGCTCACTTGCAACACAGTTTTTCATATCTTCATTCAGATACATAATTTCGTGAACTGCCGTTCTGCCCTTATATCCCGTGTTGTTGCAGAACTGACAGCCCTGCGGACGGAATATCGAAACAGGCTCAGTGATACCCAAAATTTCCATTTCCTTTGCGTTTGTTTTACCCCTCTTTTTGCAGGCAGGACAGAGTCTTTTTACAAGACGCTGTGCGATAACACCGACAAGCGCATCGGAAACAAGGTAATCTTCAACGCCCATATCTTCAAGACGGAGAACCGCACCCGGCGCATCGTTGGTATGGAGTGTGCTGAACACCAAGTGTCCCGTAATGGCGGCACGGACGGCAATTTCGGCAGTCTCCTCATCACGAATCTCTCCGACCATTACAACATCGGGGTCCTGACGCAAAATAGCACGGAGTGCCGATGCAAAGGTCATATTTGCTTTGGGGTTTATCATAGTCTGGTTGATTCCCGCCATAGTATATTCGACAGGGTCCTCAACCGTTACAATATTTACTTTCGGGTTGTTAAGTTCCTTTAAGAACAGATAAAGCGTGGTAGATTTACCGCAGCCCGTAGGGCCTGTAAGCAGGATAATTCCGTGCGGACGGGCAAGCATACGGTCAACAAGCACATTCTCCGAATCTGTAAAGCCCAAATCTTCACGGCTGAAGTGGAACGAAGTTTTATCAAGAATACGGATAACGAACTTCTCACCGAAAACGGTAGGAAGCGAGGAAACACGGAAATCGTATTCCTTTCCGCCTATTGTCATATTTATTCTGCCGTCCTGCGGAATACGGTGTTCGGCTATATCCATTCCCGCCATAATTTTAAGACGGGCACAGATAGCGGTGTAAGACTCTATCGGGAAATCGGCACGCTCCTGCAAATCACCGTCGATTCTGTAACGCACATTAACCTTTTTTTCAAAAGGCTCGATATGAATATCACTCGCTCTATACGGAATTGCCTCTTTGATAATCGAGTCAACAAGACGCACGGCAGGGTTATTTATAACATCTTCGCCCTGCTTGATTATTTCAACTTCTCCTTTGTTGCGGTCGGCAAACATACGCTCGTCTTTTTCGGAGTTGAGGTCATAAAGCGCTTTGGATGTGGAAATAACGGCGGCGATTGAGTCAATATACCTCTCAATCTGCGTAGGCGGTGTCAAAATACAGTCAACAGGTGCCGCAAAGCAGGTGGCAATAGCCGACATTGCGTTGCAGTCAAGCGGACTTCCCACCGCTACAATCAGCGTTCCGCTTTTTTCTATCGAAACAGGGATAAACTTGTGCTTTTTTATAAGACTGAACGAAAGTTTATCTATCAAATTCTTATCAATATCAAGCATATCGAGTTCGATATAAGGCATACAGTAATATTCGGCGAGTGCTTCGAGTTCGGTCGCCTCGGTGGTGATTTCTTTAAGCAAAAGATAATCGCGCACCGTGGTATGAAGACGGTTGCTCTCCTCCAAAATCTGCTCTACATCTTTTCTCTTGATTATTTTCTTGTAAACATAAAATTGCAAGAGGTCTGCGTTTATATTCATATCAAAACTCCGTTTCCTTAAAAGAAGAATTGTTAAATTTAAAAATTAAAGCATTTCGGTCATAATCGAAATCATCGGCGAATAAACCGCTATGAACATCGAGCCGATAACAAGTCCCATAACGATAAGCATTATAGGCTGAATTTTTGCCGTGACCGAGGCAAGAGTGTTATCAACCTCATCGTCAAAGTAATCGCAGGAGTCGTTAAGCACCTGATTGAGTGTTGCCGTGCGTTCGCCGACCGAAATCATCTGCACCATAAGCTGAGGGAAAAATGCGTATTTTTCAAAAGCCTTTGAAAGCGATGTTCCGTGCTTGACTTCTTCGGTAGCCTTATTGAACTTTTCGAGCAAACACTGGTTGCCTATTACAACCGATATTGCGTTTAACGCCTTTACTATATCCATACCGCTTGAAATAAGAAGCGAAAATCCTCGGCAAAATCTTGCGGTGGTAGTGTCAATCTCAATTTTGTTGATACCCGGTATCTTGAACTTGAAAAGGTCTATATAATACTTGCCGACCTTTGATTTCGCAAAACCGACCACACCACCGACTATCACAACCATTCCGAGCAAAACATACATCCAGTCGTTTATAAGAAATTCCGAAAAACCGAAAATAAAACTTGTAAGACCGTTCGGCTTAACATCGAGTCCCGAAAGGGTATCCTTGAATGTGGGGACAATGAACAAAAGCATTAAAATTACGATGCCCACCGTCATTATTCCGAGCATTATCGGATAGGAAAATGCGCTTTTTACCTTTCTTTTTATGTTTGCATCCTTTTCGTAGTAGTTGGAAAGCGCCTTGAACACCTGCTCCAAGTTACCGCTTGCCTCGCCTACATGAATCATACTGCAAAAGAAATCGGGGAAAACTTTTTTGTGCTTATCTATTGCCTTTGAGAGCATAATTCCGCTTTTGACATCGTCATATATAACGGCAAGAATGCTTTTAAAGTAGGTTGAGAAGGGCTGAGCCTTTAAAGCCTCCAAAACCTCAAGAACAGGGATACCTGCCGTAAGCATAATTGAAAACTGATTGCAAAAGAGGGTTAACTCCTGCATTTTCACCTTGCCTGTGCCGGTGGTAAAGAATGCCGAGGGGGTTTTACCCGTATACGGTGCGCTTGAGACCAAAAACAGATTTTGTTTTGCAAGCTGAACTGCCAAATCTTTTTCGTCTTTCGCAATAAAAGTTCCCGTAAATTTCTGCTTTTGCAGATTTACGGCAGTATATCTATACTGTTGCATACCTTAATACACTCCCAATAAACCGAAATATGCATTTATAACCGCATCGCCGAAGATAAGTGCAATTACAAATCCGAACGCCAGAAACGGCCCGAAAGGATACTGCTTTGTTTTGACTTCCTCTCCGCTTTTTTTAAGTTTTTGATTGTTTATTATCATAACAACCGAAGCGGTGAGCGAAGAAACAAGCATAAAGAGGATAAACCTCTTGACTCCCAAAAATACACCGCTTGCAAAGGCAAACTTTATGTCCCCTCCGCCTAAAGCCTCGGCATCAGCCATCTTGCCGACAGCAAAGCCGATAAGCAGGAACACTCCGAAGCCGACTGCTCCCGTTATGATGTTTGCCAAAACGGCAAATACCGAAAAACCGCTTTCAAAAAGCGCAAATATAAGACCTGCCGTTATTAAAATGATATGAAATCTGTCAAATATTATCTGCGTTTCAAGGTCTATAAGCGCAACTACGATACACACCGAACACGCAACCGCAGAAGTAACGGTCATAACGGCGGAATTCAAATCGAAAAATTCAAATCTGAAAAGACAAAAAAGCCACAAAATACAGTTAAGCAGTTCGACCGTTATGTAACGCGGTGAAATCTTTTGTTTGCAGTTCCGGCATTTTCCGCCCAGCATCAAGTATGACAAAACGGGTATGTTATCATACCATTTAAGTTCATAGTTGCAGTCGGGACAGTGCGACGCGGGAAACGCAAGCGACATCTTATTCGGCAGCCGGTAAATCACAACATTTAAAAAACTGCCTACGCACAGTCCGAAAACCGCAGTTAAAACGACCGTCATCAAACGGTAAAATTCGGTAGTATCCAAAAAATCACCCTAAAAGTTATTCTCAAGATTAAATTCCGAGGTGAAGAAACCGCCATAAGACTCAAGATTGTTGTAAATCTTTTCGCCTGCGCCCGAAATGCCGAGCGACACAAACTCTATTCCGTTTTCTTCCTTTTCCTCGTTTACCTTATCAAAAAGGTAACTATACTGCTCAGGCATATTTACAAAAACCGCCTCGGGCTTATCGTGCCAGAGTTTTGTTTTGTTCGCCACTATAAGATTGAGCGCCCACTTAACAAAAAGACGGAAGTTTTCGTAAGCATATTCTTCCTCGCCGTGAGGTGCCTCTCTGAGCATAAACTTCGGCAGACGCCTCGGCTGTTTTTTGGGCAGTGTTTTTATAATCGTATTCGACTGCGACTGCGCCATAGATGCCGCACCGCTTGTGAAAACATCTTCCTCGTCTTTTTCTTCCCCGTCTTCCTCTTGCTCCTCGATTTCCGCCTCGGCATTGGCTTTCTCGTTTAAAGCCGTCGCTTCCTCCTCTTCCTCGGCAAGCGACTGCGCCATAGCCTGTGCGTTTTCATAGTTCATCATGGTAAGCTGTTTAGCCTTTGCCTTTTCCTTGGCATTAAGCACCACTAGTTCCGCTTCGGGCCTGCTTAAAAGAATGTCCTCCGCGGCAAGAGTATTATGTTCTAAAATCGAATAGCCGAAAGGCAGTGTATAAAAACCGCAGGTGAGTCCCTTTGCAACAAAGGAAATTCTCGTCCACTCCGACTTTATATCCATAATCATATATGTTCCGCCCTTTAGTTTCGGGTTAAGACTCTGAACGGCATTTGCCGCCGAACTCGACGCAAATGTCACCGCCTGCGGTATCATTTTACTTGTCGCAAGAACGGTATAGAAATTCGTGAGCAGCACATTCTGCATAAGCGAAACATAAAACGATGTATATTGCTTATTCTGCGAAAGCATTGCACGGTTGATTTTAAGTTCCGCGGAATTACGGTATAAATCGTTGAGCGCAACGGTCAAAGACTCGTCGGTCTTTTTGCGCTTGAGCGTAGGAATACTCAAAACATCGGTGGCAACACTGCGGTCGGGCAAAACAAGCGTAACGCCTGCCGCCTGCGACGACGGGTGCTGCATTGCATATTCGTTCACAAATTTTTCAAACACCGTGAAAAATTCCTCGTCAAAAAGCCTCGTCTTGCACTTCTTGGTTTCCATTTTAAGCGAGGCTTTCTGCCCCTCGGTCATGGAAAAGAATTTTATTGCCGAATCTTCGGGCTCTATCGTGATTACGGTGTAAAAATCCGATTTTGCACTCTTTTGTGCCGATGGTTTTTGCTTAAATGCCATAATTTTTCTCCTTAAAGCGTTTGTGTATCGGGTGCCGTTTTTGTTTCTCTTACAAGTTTCACATTATCGTAAACAAAGAACGAAAGCCCGATAATAAATATCAGAATTGCGTGAATCTGCGCTATCGTAAGACCTAAAAGTATAGGCTTGTTTGTTCTTATAAATTCGAGGAAAAATCTGCAAATCGGATAACCCATCATCAAAATCACATAGGGTTTAAACCGCCATAACATATGATTTTCTCTCTTTTCGGCTCTTAAGCACAAAAACATAAGCAAAAGAGCGCACATCGAATCAAAAAACTGAACGGGCAGGAAAACAAGCCTGCCGTTTATGAAAAATTCCCTTGAGCCGCAGCAGCCCGATACAAAACACGAAAGCCTTGTAAACGCAAGAAGTATAAGACCGAAGACCGCACATAAATCAAAGGTATCTCTTATATTGCGCTTAAAAATCAGCGCCATAATCGGAATTGATATAACGGTGAAATAAAGCGAGCCGAAAAGCGAAAAACCCGTAAAGTCAAGATTATCAAAACTGCCTTTACCGATAGCGCCCTCTATCGCAAAAAGGATTTTTGCGCCTAATATTGCCTCGGCATAAGAAAGTATCGGAAGAAATATCGCACTCAACAAATTAAGAAGGTATCTCCGCCCGCGCAGGAAGGACGAAACAAAGGTGAAAACAAAACCCGTAAGCTGACAAATAAGCGAAAGACCTATCGGCCCTACATTGTAGTTACGGTATTTAAAGTGACCGCCCTCGCCCGTGAAAGCGAATTTATAATATTCGCCGTTATAGGTGGCGGCATCGTATATGAGCAAACAAGAGCAAACCGCAAGAATCAATATACCTGCAAATGTAAGAAATGCAAGCATATCTTTTCTTTCTTCCTCACGCTTTATCATCTGCTTTGCCTTTTCTATTCGGGCAAGTTCTTTCTTTTGGTTTTTCCTTGCCTTTGCTGTTTTATCGGTCATAAAAAAACCTCTTAAATGTAATTTCGGGTGATAATACCCCATTAAACCTTTAATAATAAAAATATTATATCATATATAAAATAAAAAATCAACAATTTAAACCCGTAAATTTTAACCAAATTAAATTTGATTTTTCCCGTTTTAATTCGCATAAAATTTATTACACAATTAACAAAAAAGAACGGTTACCCGTCCTTAATTTGCTTACTTGGGTGTGGTTTCCCATTTATCAAATGTCCATGTATTGCCCGTTGCCGTTATGGTCAAGGTCGATTTATAGCTATCGTTATGATACGAGAAAGTTCCGCCCTCATCGGAAATTGAATATTTGCAGGTATCGTAACCGTCTAACAGAACATTTCCGTTACCGTCTGTAAGAGCAGTTCCGCTCTCTTTGGCATCCAAATAACCGTCCGAATAATCTATTGCGTAAAGTTCATTAAACTTGCTCTTTGCAGACTGCAGGCAGGCTGATTCATTGGCCTTACTTATAACATTTGAAAATGTAGGGATAAGCACCGCCGCCAAAATCGCAATTACGGCAATTACTATTACAAGTTCAACGATTGTAAAACCTTTTTTTGATTTCATATATATCACCGTTTCACAGTTTTTTCACATTATACTCCCTAAAGGTAGTCAAAAGGTAAACAAACATTTTTAAAAACACTCAAAAAATAAAACCGCCCGAAATCGAGCGGTTTTGATTTTAACAGATATTGATTACTAATTAGCAGTAGCCTTTGCAGGTGTTCCCCAAGCTCCGGAAGTATAAGTAACAACATATTTACCATCACAATAAGTAAATGTTGCAACTTCTGTGCCGTCAGCGTTAGCAGTATAAGCCTGGATTCCCTTTGCAGTTCCTTCTGTTAAACCTGAAGTCTTAGTATCAACCTTACCGTCTGCCATATCTTCAGCATATGTTTCTTCAAACTTTGATTTAGCAGCCTGTAAGCATGCTGACTGATTTGCCTTCTCGATAACATTTGAGAATGTCGGGATGAGAACTGCAGCGAGAATTGCGATAACTGCAATTACGATTACGAGTTCAACGATTGTAAAACCTTTTTTGCTTTTTAACATTGTTTTTTCCTCCAAAAAAAATTGTTTTTTTACGGAATTTCGTATCCGTTGCCACTATCATATCACGCAAAGGTAGTCAAAAGGTAGACAATATTTAAAAAAATTTTAAAAAAATTTGAAAATTTTTCAAAAACCCTTTATTTATGCGGTTTTTCGGCAGATAAAAATCAGTTTGTGCGTTCGATTCTGTCCCAATAAAAACTTGCGGAACGCTCCTCCGCCCAGGAATAGTTAGACATATATTCCCCTCTGAATCTGTTTATCGCATAAATTTCGCCCGCCATATAATCGTATGAGTCGCAGTGGAATTTTTTGGTGTCTACCGCCAAATGCCCCCAGCTTTTTACGAGTATTTCCCCTGCGCCTGCGCTTTCAAGGGTTTCCTGCATTGAACGGATAATCGGCATAAGGGTATTTTTGAGTTTGCGGTCATAGTTGCGCTCCTCATATAAATATGATGCTATTTGCTCGGTTGTGAGAGATGCGCCCTCGTGGTCGATTAAAAGCGCAAGAAGTTCCTTTGATTTTTCACGCTTGAACGAAAGCGGTTTGCCGTCTACAAAAAAATCAAACCTGCCGAATGTGTTGGCAAAAAAGCGTTCGCTCGAAAAATCTATCGGGTGCAAAAGGTTTTGCATTTCCGCCTTGATTTTTTCGGGTGTTACGGGCTTTGTGATATACCCGCTTGCATGAAGATGAACGGCATCAAGCGCAAATTCATCAAACCCTGTTACGAAAATTATGTTTGTTTTCGGGTTAAACTGTTTGAGTCTTCTTGCAATGTCGAGACCGCTCATTCCGAACATATGAATATCCAAAAATGCAATATCCACTGTGTTTTTTTCGGCAAACAGCACCGCCATTGACGGAGAATCAAAAAGGTTAAGTTCCGCCTCGGGCAAAACGGTTTTCACCGCATCGGCAACCAAATCAAGTGCGCCTTTCTCATCGTCAACTGCCAAAACACGCATACATTTTCCTCCTCTTATATAATTAAATCATTAAAATTATCATTCGGCTTTTTCGGGCAAAAATATCGTAGCGGTAGTGCCCAAGCCGTTTTTTGAGTCGATTTCCAAATTGCCCGAGCACATTCCCTCTATCCGCGAACGCACATTTTCTATGCCGATATGCTCGTGTTTTATTGACTCATTATACGGCGCTACGGTGTAAATTCCCACGCCGTCGTCAACCACCTGCACGACAATTCCGCCCGGCACTTTTCTTGTTGCGAGGCAGACCGTTCCGCCCTCCTCACGCTGTCCGACACCGTGTTTTATGGCGTTCTCAACAAGCGGCTGCACCGAAAGTGCAGGGAGCAGAAAGTCTCTTTCCTCTATATCGTAAACCATTTTGAGTTTTTCGCCGAAACGCAGTTCTTCGAGTCTGACATAGGTCTTTACATGGGACAGTTCACGCTCGAAAGCAACGGGTGTATCAACCGTGATAAACCGCATATTTTCCCTTAAATAGTCCGAAAAGTCGGCAAGTCCCTCCACCGCCTTGTCGGCGTCCTTTTTGCAAAGCGCCATTATTGACGAAATCGAATTATACAAAAAGTGCGGCCCTATCTGCGAAACCGTGATTTTGGCTTGGTCGAGCGCAATCCTCTTTTCCTGCTCGGCTAAATACTGCTTCTGCTTTACAACCGTTATATCCTGACTGTAAGATACCGAAATATAGTCAATAAACAAAAGCATTGACACCGCTATATATGTATAACTTGAATTGAATTTAAGGTCAACAAACGCAACCGCTATCGGCACAACCTCATAACATATATGCGAAAATGCCGAAACAGGCGAAAGTCTGTCAAGATAAACAAGGGTTATACAAAGGTCGGCAAGCAGTATAAAAAGCCTTATTATCATAAATACCCATGCGTATTTTCCTATTATCATACCGCCCGAACGGTCAAAGGTATAAACGTCGCTTCGGTTAAACACGAGCATCATCACAAGATGCACCGCAACATCTACAAACGGGATAAAATAAAGCCATTTCGCAACCCTTTTAGTCAGTGCTATATCCTCAAGCAAAAAGTAGTGGGCGCCGATTATTACGCCGTAAATCAGCACATATTCCGACTGTGTAAGACTCTTTGCAAAGGAAAAATCGGAGTTTTCCGAAATATTCAAATTGATGACAATGTCAATGGCGAGCGCCGCCGCAATAAGCACGATAAGACAGGACAAAATCTTTTGGTGGCGGTGCTTTTCACGCTTTAAAAGCGATGCCGCAAACAAAAATACCGTAAAAATCAGCGTTGGAATTTCCATATAAGCCAAAAGCAAATATTGCACAAAACTACCGCCTTTCAAAACATAATACACTTTAATTATAATAAATCTTCGGTGTTTTGTAAATAGACTAAAATAATAAAAATATCTCTTGACTTTTTTTGTCCGTTTATATATAATAGTTAGGCTTTAAGTTTAAAATTCAATACTTTCGAGGTGTGGCTCAGTTTGGTAGAGCGCTGCGTTCGGGACGCAGAGGCCGCAAGTTCAAGTCTTGTCACCTCGACCACAAGCAGGGCTTGACCCAATTCGGGTTAAGCCTTGTTTTTATTTTAAGCCTGTACCGCGATGATAAAGTCCGTTATGAACACTCCGACCAAAAATCCAAGTTGACCCTTGCGGTCGGCTT
>JAZUHF010000005.1:0-6484 GCA_045641585.1 Acutalibacteraceae bacterium | reverse complement strand
ATTTCAAACGTTTCAGAAACCGTATTTTACATATTTTTTCTCATCAACTCCTTAACAAACAAGCAGCCGCCTGACGACGACTGCTCATTATCTAAAAATATTCTGTTTTAACTCTTTACCCCAACTATTGACAAAGAGCCTAAATAATCAGCCTCCAATCTGATACATAAATCCAGGTTCGGGGCTGATTTTTATTTAAGTAGTTATAAAAGCTGCAATATTTGTTTTTACGCATATAAGGTACGGCCTTTTGTATAAGGATAAGTGACGACACAAAATTACAGTTAAGTTGGTCATAACAATCGTTGAGCGATATTTCTTCCCACTTTTTTCTGTATTGTACTGATGCATTAAGCACCAAAACATCTACCTCTTTTACTATATCATAGAGCAGTTTTGTTTCTTCGGTATCACAGAAATTTGCCTTTACAAAATGTGCCGTTTCTCCGTTATTTTGTATCTCTTCAACTACCTGCTTTGCTTTTTCAATATTTGTTGCACAGTGTATATATACTTCATATCCGTCCTTTGAAAGTGATACGGCAATAGCCTTTCCTATTCCTTTTGAAGAACCTGTTATAAATGCTTTTTTCATATATTTTCTCCTATCACAGTGACACACAGCGGGTTTGCTATATTTGTCACTTCATCCGTTCTAATAAGTTTACCTTTTTGGACACTAAAAACCGTTACATTATTTGTTTTTTCGTTAGCGCAAATAATATAGTCCTCGCAAAAATCAAAATCTCTCGGAAAAGAGCCTTCAACGGAAGTTCTGCTTACAAGCGTAAGTTTGTCTGCATCTGCTTTAAAACTTACAATTGTATCTTCTCCCCTGTTTGAAACATAAACAAAACCGTTATTATATCTAATTGCGGCGGCAGTATTTTCGTTTGTGTTTTCAAGTATACACGAATAAGTATTACATAGATTAAGATTTCCGTTATCATACTTAAATACACTTAACGATGAGCCAAGTTCGTTTACGCAATAAACACATTTACCGTCAGACGAATATGCAAGATGTCTTGCACCCTCGCCACTTTCTACTTTTGCTACCGACTTAACATTCAAATCAAATTTTTCGGTAACAGCAAGATGGCAGGGACAAATACCGTTTGTTGATACTGTTTTTGACGGGTTTTTAAGTTTTCCGTCATTTGCAATATCAAAGCTCATAACACCGCCGAAATGCGTATTTTCGTCTGTTTCACGCAGTATTACATAAAGTTTATTATTATAAATCACCGTATACATTGGGCGGTCAAGCGGTGTTTTATCTGAAAACTCAAGTTTTCCGTTTTTTAATATATAGTGATAAATTCCGCCCATTTTATCACAAGAAGAAATATAAATATGTTTCATATCAAAGTGCCGTTTGTGTATCGTTCGGGTCGCCGTTGCGAGCTAAATCGTACTCCTTTGACCAATCAAGGTCACGGCACACACGAATTGCAGACTATGACGAAATGATTGTTATTCACTTTGAAGTTTATAATTATAACTCAAACATTATTGAAACATACAAAACAGAAAATTTCAATGATCTGCAAACTCTCTTTGAAGAAATTTATCAGGTTTGGACAACGAACGGTCGTGAGCGATACTATAACGCTTCTGCTCTTTTTTACAAAATCTTTGCATTTATTATGAAGGATTGCACCTTAACCGAAAAATCCGAAATACGCACGGTGAGTGACGCAAAACACATTATGCAAATCGAATATTCAAACCCTTATTTATCAATTAAACAAATCGCAGAAAGATTAAATATCAGCCAAGAATATCTACGCAGGATTTTCAGGGAAAACGAAAATATATCCCCCAAAAAATATTTGCAGGATTTGAGAATCAGGCGTGCATCCTCTCTGCTTACAAGCGGATACTATTCCGTAAAGCAGGTAGCAGAAAAATGTGGTTTTATTGATGAAAAATATTTTTCTACTGCTTTCAAAAATTCTACAGGAATTCAACCGACTAAATATAGATATGAGTTTAACGAATAATAAATATCTCCACAAAGAAATGTATTTTCAAATCTTTGTAATGTATTTTATAGTTTGTTCTTAATGAAATTTTGGTACCAATAATATGAGTCCTTAGGAATCCTTTCAAATGTCTCATAATCAGTATAAACAAGACCAAATCTCTGTGAATAACCCTTTGTCCATTCAAAATTATCCATTAAGCTCCAATAAAAATATCCGTAAACATCAACACCATCATTTATCGTTTTATCTAATTCGGATAAATAACTCTCAATAAAGTTAATTCTGTCGTTATCGTGAATTTTCCTATCCAAAGTCAAAATATCCGGACAAGCCATTCCGTTTTCCGATATAACAATGGGAATATTATATCTCTCATATAAAAATTTCGGTCCCCAATATAATGCTTGCGGAGTGACTGCCCAGTCCATAGTTGTTCTTGGAGTGTTAATCGGATAGTTTACTTTTTCAAATCCGCCTTTTTTATCATCTTTCCAATAAAACCCACGGTAAATATTTTGACAATAAAAATCAATAGGTTGTGAAATAAGTTTCAAATCATCCTTATACGATGAAGGAAGATATTTTTCGAGTTCAATAAATGCCTTAGTATTTCTTGGATATTCTCCGAAAATAATTGGGTCGGTCCACCAAGATACGCTCCATGCAACCCTATCTGCCGTTGCGTCAAAATATGATTTTTTTGCCGCTGATATATCAGATAACTCGTTTGTAGCAGGAAGTGCAGGAAACGAATTAGGAGCAAAGCCTACTTTAGCATCCGAAGATATTTTTCGCAAAGCACGAACCGATTTTCCGTGAGATAACAAAACATTATGTATCATTACTACAATATCTTTTTTGGGCAATTTATATCCGGGAGCGTGTTCTCCGCTTTCATAACCAAGACCGATAAAGCAAGGCGGCTCATTAAATGTGATAAAATGTTTAACCCTATCCGCAAAATTTTCATAAACAACATTAGAATAATATTCAAACCAATCTGAACTTTCAGGATTCAACCAAGCACCCATCTTTTGTAATTCAAGAGGATAATCCCAATGAAACAAAGTAACAAAAGGAGTTATGTTGTTTTCTAACAACAAATCAATAAGTTTATTATAAAATTCAATTCCTTTTTCATTTGTATCTCCAATTCCGTTTGGAATAATTCTTGTCCAAGAAATTGAAAACCTATACGCATTGATGCCGAGATTTTTCATTAACTTGACATCTTCCTCTAATCTATGATAATGGTCGCAGGCAGCATTGCCGGTCTCGCCATTTGCACATCTGCCGTCATTAGAATAATCATCCCAAACGGATATTCCCCTTCCATCCTCATTATAGGCACCTTCAATTTGATATGCAGCGGTTGCTGCTCCCCAAAATATTTTATTTTTTGACATTTACATCACCATTATTCTTTGACAAAAGGTATTTCGGTAACTCGGAGTTTTGCACATCCGTAGGGGTGCAGTTCTTTTTCAACTAATTTATCAGTTGCTTTAATATTGTTTGGAATTTTTGAACAAACATTTTCATATCGTTTTTGATAACCCCAATTTATTCCCGCCATTTTTGTTTTTATAATAATCGGAGGATTTTTTGAATCAAACGGAATTTTTCCTATACCGTTAAATATTTTAGTAAACTCTTTGCCCGAAAAACCGAATTCCCAATTATCATTACTGTAATATTCATAATCACAATAAGGAAATTTGCGTTCAACGCCGTCTTTTGTATACTCAATTATTCTTTTTTCATATTTTAACGGCAGTGAAAATACCAAAGAACCACATTTTACAATATTCAGATTATGAGGCCTTTTCAAAACTTCTGGTTTAGTATCAAATTCTATTGTAATTGCTCTTTTTTCGTTTTTAGCAAATTTGAATTTAAGATTATATTCTTGTGTTTTAACTCCGTTTATTCTTATATTTTCCGCAAATAATTTAATCGGAACTTCCAAAACAAATTCTTTTTCGGTTGAAACATTGAAAACAAGTTTATTTTCAAACGGATAATTGCTTTCAAGCAATATGTTTATTCCGTTTGAATGCAACTCGGTAGGCACCGGAACTGCACAAACAACGGTGTCATTATTATGCATAAAGGCAGAAAGTGCAAATTTAGGCCAACCCTGACCGAAGTTTGAGGTGCAACAGCCGAAATTCGGTTCCAATCCAAATAGGTGTGCTTCTCCATTATTTGTTCCGAAAATAGGATTTCCGGTAAATTTTATGCAAGAAATTTGATTACTCATTTGGTCATATTGGTGCGACCACATATCATCGCTGATGGCTGCCGGCAAAGCATTAAATGCCACAAGTTCCAATAAGCTAAGCCATTTTGAATCACCAGTATATGAAAACAGACACTCATAAGAATACATAAGTTCCACAACTGCGCACAGTTCAGTCCCCTGTATCGGACTTAAACCGGATAAACATTCGTCACCCGTAAATGTTCCGACGGGAGTTCCGTTATACTTAAACAATATATCTAAATACTGCTTTGCATAATCTTTATAATCTTCTCCCAATGCATCGCACGAAAGGGCTTCTGACCTTAACATCATAGCCAAATTTACAACATGTGTATTATAAGTCCACTTGTTTAGCGGCTTTTCCCACATTTCAAAATCTTCGCAGAAATCTTTACCTTGACTTTTTAATATGTGAGCCAAATCGGAAATCCACTCGTCTTTAAAATGCTTTTTCAAAAAATCAATACCAATAAAGCCCTCAAACCAACGAAATTCACCCCATGCAAATAATTTAATAGAACCTGACTTTAATAAATCATAATAATTTTTCAAAACATTATATAACACATCGGGGATTCGCTCATCGGACGAACATTCATAATATACAACCAAAACTTTTGAAATGAGCAATACAGCCCAAGTATCGTAAGTAGGTATATCCTCTGCTTTACAAGGGCAAATCCATCCGTCTTTATTTTGCTTTGCAATAATAGCGTTTATATACTTTTTCGCTCTTCCGATTAAATCTTTATCGTCAAGCAAATATGCAAGCGGAATAAAACCGTCCAACCAATAAGGAACCCGCTCCCATCCTTCGTCTGTTCCGCCAATCCAAGCGCTGTCTTTGACCGATGGCCACACTTTATCAAGATTACCGTTTAAGCCGTCAGCTTGGATTTCAAGTTGTTTTTTCAGCCAACCCATCGGTTTTATTTGTTTTGTTGTATAAAAATCAAATTTTTTCAAAAAATCATTCCCTCAAAGTAGCACATTCAAAAGTTAATTTATAATATAGTCTGGTTATATGAAATCGGCAGGCAAGAAAATTGCCTGCCAAAATTATCAATCGCGTTTTCTTAATATTTTATACGCAAAAAAGCCAAAAAGCCCAAGAGACAATACAATTCCGACAATTCCTATTATCAATTTGGGATAATCGCAATAAGTTGAAGTTTTTGGAGATGCAATAAAACTATTTCCTACAGCAACATTATCAAAATCGGCAGAATATCCCGTGTTTCTAAGTCCTATGGTGCCTGTTGGATTACTATTGTTTGTATCAACAACATCGAACAAAATTGAATCATTAACATAGCATTTTATGTTATTTCCCTTAACCGAAACTTTCAAATTTGAAATTTCGTCCGCATTTGAAACCACATCACTGTTTTCTGCCAAAACCGTTCCCGTTTTTCGGTCATATAATCTATACCCGCCTACGCCGGTTTTATTACTAATCAATTCGGAAAATTCATAACCGTCTTTCGGACCTGAAGAACGGACAACCAAAGCGGCTGAAGAAACAGCATTTGATATTTTCTCATCAGAAAAGCAAACCCGAACATCGGCAGATGCACAATAATCAGTCCATTCATTTGCTTTTTCAATGTTAGACAAATAATTATTATTTGATTTACCGCCAAGCAACATTCTTTCTCTTAATATATCGGATTCATTTAACCATCCACGGTCATTGAGAGAATTGAATTTGCTGAAATCATCAAAGAACCACAGATTATTGTTTCTTATATCAGGAAGAAGACCGGAAGAATCTTCAACCGTTTGAGATACTTTAATGTTATCAAAATATGCTTCTGTTCCGGCAATTCGCATACCTATTGTTCCGCTTATCGGCTCGGTTCCAATCGTTTGAGCAATAATAAGATTATCGTCAAGATAGCACTTAATAACATTATTCAATAAAGAAATTTTAAGATATGCAACATCACCAAAAGAATAAGTGCACGCAATGTTTTTACCGATTTGCTTTCCTGTTTTTCTGTTAAACAACCGAACATAGAAATTACCTGTTTCTGTATTATAGCAAAGGCCAAACTCATATCCCTTACTTTCACTATCTACACCTGCAATAATTGCTGCAACCTTAGTCGGAGTATCCGAAATATACTTATCGGTCAATATTACTTCCGACTCAACAGTATAATTTTTCCAATTAAGTTTATTTGTATCTTTTGATAAAAATAATAATGTTGTATTTTTATCTAAT
>JAZUHF010000004.1:0-2474 GCA_045641585.1 Acutalibacteraceae bacterium | reverse complement strand
AACTGCGCACTTTCTTCAAGTTTAATCTTTGTTTTAACTTCGCCGCTTTTTTTATCAATTACTTGTTCTTCAATAATGCCAATTTTATTGGCCGCCTCCGATGGTTTATAAACTGTTTTGTTTATAACCGTTTGAACTTTGCTCGATTCAAACAGGCCTCGACTTGTTAACCATTTCGTTATTCTTGTTGAAGATAATTTTTCCATTTCATCTGTGTTAATCACTGAATTTATATTCTTCATGAAGGAAAGAATCGGAATAGGATTTTTGGACAAAGCAATGCTTTCGCATTGTTCTCGAGTGATAGAAAACATTTGCTTTTTAAGAACTACTACTGTATTTTCCTCTTTTTTCTCTTCCAAATATTTTACTTTTTCCGTCAATTCTAAGTACTCATCAAGCGTTTGAACGATGAAAGAAAAACAACTTTTAATCTTATCATCCAATAGCGGAGAATTTATTGAAATTTCTTCTCCTGTAATAGGATACACGCCTTTAATAAGCATTTGCATATACATTTTTGCACGCTCGACTAATTGTGCTTTTTCCATAATAACCTCCAATAAAAAATATTATATCTCTTGAATGCCTAAATTCTTTAAATACTGATATGTACCATCATAATACTCCTACAGGCGGGTACTGTTTGCCATGGTTGTTCTCCTTTATGATAGAGTTTCTTATATCACAAGTTCGAGAAACTCTCTTTTTGAAATATCAATACCACTGTTAATCAGCCGTTCTTTTCTTTCATCAAATAACTTTTCTGCAGCATATGTTTTTTCAATGTCTGTTCCGAAGTGAAGCAAGCGATGACATATAGGGCATAAACACACAATATTGGCATAAACATCAATGCCGCAGTTGAATTCATTTTGATATTTCAACGGTATAAGATGATGACCTTCCATATATTCTTTGCCGGTAGATTTTGCTGTAAAGGTGATATGATCATTATTATGTTCGCAAAGATGATGAGCACCATCAATTGCTTGGGCAATTAATATTTGATTTCGTTTCCATCCTGTTGATGTTGTAACAATCTTTTGTGGTTTGGGTACCGTTATATCCATTGTTTTAATACTACCTGCAAAAAATGTTTTATCATCTCTTGCAAAATTGTAAAAATGCTTAAATGCAACGCTGTACATGTTGTGCCCAAGGGAGATCTTCTTTTGAAATTCTTCGTTTTTAGTCAAAAACATCAGAATTTCATCTAAATCTTCGATACTCTTTACTTCAAAGACATTCTTAATCGAGCAATCGTATTTGACAAGCAAAGTATTAATTGTATTAATTCCCGTGATATAATGGTCAACTGATTTATCAGTTACCCCACGGATTATTTTTATGTATTGTTTAAAATACTCAAGTAGCATTTATTCATCCCCTTAAATAATAGAACAAAAACAGTTTTATATAGTAAACCTACTGTTATTTCTCATCTGTTTTACCTGATCTCATTCAAGCATCAACTTCACTAACTTTGAATTTCCAAATGCGGCCAACTTTAACACCGGGCATACCACGCTTTTCAATCCAAGTTAAAGCGGTGTCACGAGTAATTCCTAAATACTCAGCTATTTCATTCATGGAATACCAGCGTTCAATTTTATCGTTACCCATTGAAAAACACTTCTTTACGGAAGGATTAAAATACACACAATAAGTATATTATATATTGTCGGTTTTTGCAAGATGTTTTATGCCGAAATATACCGAAATTCAAGAAAAATTGCGAAAAATAGCGAGGTCGAAACCCCGCATATATTTTCGCTTTATGGCTTAGTATTATTGGTGTCGGGATAAAAGCAATTTATGATGATTTTCTTTTTGCTTTCGGCGTAATGGTAGGCAAGGGCGGTGCCGCTTTTGGGTTGGTAGTCGGTGAGGTCGTGGCGGTTATTTCTTCGGCGGGTGGGGAGGTAGTTTTCGTCATAGTAAAAGATACAGACATCACTTTCACGAATCATCGCCTGATTGCGTTCGACATAACTTGCTCTGCCGGCGTTGCCCACCCCTTTCGGGCAGATGCTTTCTTCGTATCCTTTAATTAAAAACTGCATTGTGTAATCGTTGGTGTCCTCGTAATCTTTACGGAAATTTATCCGTTTGATTTCGGGGTGCTTTTCTTTTACTTCCGTCACCAATTCATAGCACAAACTGTCAAATGCCGAATGGTCTCCGAAAATGAAATTAGTTGTGCCATTGTTAATCAGTTCTTGTAAAATGTTCTGCAACCGTTCCCGCAGTTCCGGTGTATCATTGATTTTCCTATGTCCGATAAAACATACTGAATATTCCATAATCTATTCTCCTTTGTGGGATATATCGCCATTATATCACAGTTTCTACAAATTTGCGATATGTCCCACACGATTTGTCGTATATTTTTATACAATTAGGTTACGATAAATCGCAGGTGGAGGATAAAATTGTGAATACAAAAGATGCAGTTGCCAACAGAATAATTG
>JAZUHF010000003.1:0-4922 GCA_045641585.1 Acutalibacteraceae bacterium | reverse complement strand
ATGGAGAAATTCTCCGTTTCCCGCCTCATCGGTGCACCTCCGGGATACGTCGGCTATGACGAGGGCGGTCAGCTTACCGAAGCCGTCCGCAGAAAGCCCTATTCCGTCGTGCTTTTTGATGAGATTGAAAAAGCACACCCTGATGTTTTCAATATTCTGCTTCAAATTCTTGAAGATGGTATTCTGACCGATTCACAGGGCAGAAAAGTCAATTTTAAAAACACTGTTGTTATTATGACATCAAATATCGGTGCAAGGGCTATTACAGAAAAGAAGGTTAATTTCGGCTTCAATAGTTCAGAAGAAAACGGCGAAGTTAACATAAAAGATAATGTTATTGCCGAACTTAAAGAAACTTTCCGTCCTGAATTTTTAAACCGTGTTGATGATATAATTGTATTCAACAAACTTTCTAAAGAAGAAATTAAAAAAATTGCATTAAATATGCTCGATGCATTAAATGACAGACTTTCTTCAATGAATATTAAAGTCAACTTTGATGAATCGGCTATTGAAAGACTTGCTGAAGCCGGTTTTGACCCAATATATGGTGCAAGACCTCTCCGCAGAGTAATTCAAACCGAAATTGAAGATAAATTAAGTGAAAAAATACTTGACGGAAGTATTTTGAAAAACAGTGTGATTAACTGTAATTACGATAACGAATTTGTTTTTGGGTAAACTTAAAAGCGGTGCCGATTCAGGCGCCGCTTTTAGCATATAAAAAATATTATTAAATTATTTAGTTCCGAAAATTCTGTCGCCTGCATCGCCGAGACCGGGAACGATGTAACAATTTTCGTTAAGATGGTCGTCAAGACCGGCACAGTAAACTTCAACATCGGGGTGTGCCTCTGTGAATGCTTTTAAACCTTCAGGAGCCGCTATAATGCACATAAATTTAATTCTCTTTGGATTGAATTCTTTTATTCTTGATACGGCATCTATTGCGCTTCCGCCGGTTGCAAGCATCGGGTCGAGAAGAAATACATCGCGCTCGTTTAAATCAGAGGGCAATTTGCAATAATAATCAACAGGCTTATGTGTTTTGGGGTCACGATACATACCGATATGACCTATTCGGCAAGAGGGAATAAGGCTTGTTATTCCGTCTACCATACCGAGTCCGGCACGGAGAATCGGCACAATAGCCATTTTCCTGCCGCATAATTGCTTTGAATGAGCAATGTCAACCGGAGTTTTAACATCAACATCTTTGAGGGGTAAATCTCTTGTTGATTCATAGCACATAAGCATTGCAATTTCGTTTATAAGTTCACGGAATTGCTTGGTGCCCGTTCTTTCGTCACGAAGTATGGAAAGTTTGTGCTGAATGAGGGGATGGTCCATTATAAATACATTTTCAGTCATTTTTTTAATCTCCTTACTGATTCATTTCAATTTCTGTTATTTTATCAATTCTCCGTTGGTGGCGACCGCCCTCAAAAGGAGTATCAACAAACAAATCGACAAGCTCAACAGCAGTGCCTACACCGATAACTCTGCCGCCTAAACACAGGATATTTGAGTTGTTGTGCATTCGCGTGTATTTTGCGGAAAAATGTTCACTGCACGCAGCGGCGCGAATGCCTTTGACCTTATTAGCCGAAATAGACATTCCTATACCCGTTCCGCAAATAAGAATACCAAGTTCACATTTGTTATCTTTTACTGCCGAAGTGACTTTTACCGCAATATCGGGATAATCAACCGAAACCTGCTCATAAATGCCGAAGTCGCATACTTCAAATCCACGCTCCTTCAAATGCTCAACCACTGCATTTTTATGTTCCAAACCGCCGTGGTCACAACCGATTGCTATTTTCATTAGATTCACTTCCTCTGATTTAATTTAGATTTTAACTCTCTTTCCGCTTGTGGCATTCTGAGATAAACCGGAAGCAGAGAATCTTGCATAATTGTGTTGCACTTATTAAATTCTTTCTCTGCCAAAAGACCGACTCCGACAGCAGATTGAAATTTTAAGTTTGGCGATGCTAATTTAACATTATTGTATTCACTTACTTTTTTGTAAAACAAATCGGCACCGTCACCGCATATGACAATATTTTCATTCATATTTTTAATTTCATCGGCTAAGTGATCGGAAATAATTGCTCTATCATCGCAAAGCCTTGTAACAATACCGTTTTCGACCTTAAATAGCGCATTATAAAGTTGATTACACCTTGCATCCATAACGGCACAAACAGTCACATTCTCGTTTAAAAACATATATGACATAGCTTCAAGAGTTGAAACGCCAGCGCACGGTAGATTGAAAGGAGCCGCCAAACCCTTCGCGACGCTAATACCTATCCTTATTCCCGTGAAAGAGCCGGGACCTACGGTTACTGCTATACCGCCGACATCGTTTATTTTAAGCAATGCAGCTTTCAAAGCATTTTCAATCATCGGAAGTAAAGTTTGCGAGTGTGTAAGTTTAACATTCACAAAACTGCTTGATATTATCTTACCGCCTTCAATTACGGCAACACTTGCAGGAGAAGCAGAGCACTCTAATGCGAGTAATTTCATTGTTTTTCCTGCCTTTCGTTATCTATTGTTATAAGTCTGCTGGTATCATTTACAAGTTTAAAATCTACGAAAATTATGTTATCATAATTAAGCACGGAAGCGATATTTTCACTCCACTCAACAGCAATAATGCCGTTTTCGTCAAGATATTCAAAAAAACCCGTTGTGTAGAGGTCATCAAAATTTGAAATACGATACATATCAAAATGAAAGACCGGCAATCTTCCGCCGCGGTATTCATTTACAATGGAGAAGGTGGGAGAGGTGACATCACCGGTAAAATCAAGACCTCTCATAAGACCTCGCATAAAACAGGTTTTACCCATACCGAGTCCGCCGGTAAATGCGATTATTTCTCCGCCTTTTAAATCTCTGGCAATTTTTTCGGCAATTTTTTCGGTTTCATCGGGTGATCCGGAATTATATTTAAAATTCATACCGAAAATCGCCTTCTTTCTAAAAAAATATAATAACATATCAGCGTTTTTATGTCAATTATAAATGTAATTTAATATATAAAATAATTTATTTGATAAAAAAATATCAATTTTTATTAAATAATGTTTGCAAAATAAAAAAATTATGTTATACTATTTGAGTATGGTCGTGAATTGTGTCGATATTTGATACTTTTTGCGGTGAACAAAAAATTACAGGAGGATTTTGTCAATGAAGAAAGCAATTAGCAAACTTCCGTTTAAGGGCACACCCGAACAGGAAGCACAGCTGAAAAAGGTCATCGATGAGCTTAAGAGCGACAAGACCAACCTTATGGTTGTTATGCAACACGCTCAGGATATTTACGGATATCTCCCCATCGAAGTTCAAAATATGATAGCAGAGGGTATGGAAGTTCCGCTTGAAAAGGTTTACGGTGTTTCTACTTTCTATGCTCAGTTTGCTCTTTCACCTAAAGGCAAATATAATATTTCAGTTTGCTTGGGAACTGCTTGCTATGTTAAAGGCTCTGGTCCCATATTCGATAAGCTTTCCGAGAAACTCGGAATCGGTGCAGATGAATGCACTGCGGACGGTAAGTTTTCTCTTGCTGCATGCCGTTGTATAGGCGCTTGCGGTTTAGCTCCGGTGCTTACGGTTAACGACGAAGTTTACGGTCGTGTTACGGTAGACGACATTGACGATATTTTAGCAAAATATCAAGACTGATGAAAGGACGATATATATGAATTCCATTACAGAATTACAAGCCATCAAGGAACAGTTTGAAGGTAAGGTTATTCCTCAAGTCGGTTCCGGCGATGTGCGTGTATTGGTAGGTATGGCTACTTGCGGTATCGCTGCAGGTGCTACTCCGGTTCTTAACGCTTTTATAGATGGCGTTAAGGCAAATAATCTTGATAAAGTTTCCGTTACACAGACCGGTTGTATCGGTATTTGTCAATATGAACCTGTTGTTGAAGTTTTTGAAGCAGGCAAAGAAAAGACTACATATGTTAAAATGACTGCCGAGAAAGCCGCAGAGATTATTGAAAAACATCTTATCGGCGGCAAGGTAGTTGAAGAATATACTATCGGTGCTTATACTCAAAACAATGCGGGTAAGGTTGCACTTGCAGAAACAGATTTCTACAAGGCACAAAACCGTGTAGTTCTTCGTAACTGCGGTGTTATTAACCCCGAAAGCATTGATGAATATATTGCAAGAGACGGTTATGCCGCACTTGCAAAAGTTCTCACAAAGATGTCTCCTGACGATGTAATTAAATGTGTTACCGATTCAGGTCTTCGCGGTCGTGGCGGCGGCGGATTCCCAACCGGCAGAAAGTGGTCTTTGTGCGCACCCAACAAGGCTCCTCAGAAGTATGTTGTATGTAATGCCGACGAAGGCGATCCGGGTGCTTTCATGGACCGTTCCGTTTTGGAAGGCGACCCACACAGCATAATCGAGGCTATGACTATTGCCGGTTATGCTATTGGTGCTACCAAAGGTTATGTATATGTCCGTGCTGAGTATCCTGTTGCCGTTAAGAGATTACAAAACGCAATAGACCAGGCTCATGAATACGGTCTTTTGGGTAAAAACATTTTCGGCTCTGATTTTGAATTCGAACTTTATATCCGTCTTGGTGCAGGCGCATTCGTTTGCGGTGAGGAAACTGCTCTTATGACCTCTATCGAAGGCAACCGCGGTGAACCCAGACCCCGTCCGCCTTATCCGGCAGTAAAGGGTCTGTACAACAGCCCCACGGTTGAAAATAACGTTGAAACCTTTGCGAACATTCCTCAGATCATTCTGAAGGGTGCCGAATGGTTCGCTTCCATGGGAACCGAGCGCAGCAAGGGAACCAAGGTATTCGCCCTGGGCGGAAAAATTCAGCATACCGGTCTGGTCGAGATCCCCATGGGTACCACCCTGCGCCATA
>JAZUHF010000002.1:0-35650 GCA_045641585.1 Acutalibacteraceae bacterium | reverse complement strand
GAATGCTTTCAATTACAAAAAGCAATCCGAAGTTTCCTAAAACTTCCGGTATAGTTGTTTGAAAAGATTATACTGTTTTATTGACAATAATTATATTTGAGGGTTCAACTCCATACAGTAATTTGTCGAATGCATCTTTTTCGTCTATGAATCACAACAAAAAAGTCTCTTTTGTCTACCGACAAAAGGGACTTTTTTGAATGATGTTTGCCCTATCGGGCAAATGATGTTACCTACGGTAATGATGTTGCCTTCGGCAATGATGTGTGCCTTACGGCACATGAGCAAACATCGCATCATTGCGGCACGAATTGACGCAACATCATTTCGCAGCGAAACGGCGGCATCATTTTCCCGAGGATTCAACTCCATCCGCCGATTTGCACAAATATCTTTTTAATCTATGAATAACAAAATAAAAAAGTCGACATTTTCGAGTGAATCGAAGATGTTAATATAAAAGGCTTTGTTTCCGCACTTGAAAAACGGGTGCTTTCGTGGTAAAATATTATATATGTTAAACGCCGGAAAACCACCATGCAATGAAGCATATTGAAATATAGCAGCGGAGGGGAAACAATGTATATAAAGAGAATTGACGAAGCATCTAAAACTTTAGATGTTGCAATACCTTTGACATCTACTGCGGGTAAGACGAGAATTAAGAAAAGAAACACTTTAAATGAATACGGAATCTCCGTGCCAACAAGAACGGTAATGTTTGATGAAAAATGTTATGTTGAATGGCAAATAGGATACGATGTAACAATTTCCGAAACTGACAAGTCACAATTTACAACATTAAAGAATATAAGTTTTATCGGTGCAAACGGTCATGAAAAATACTTATACGAGCTTTCCGAATACATTTATTATTTCTTTAAGTGGGGCACGATAGAAAGGCATGAGCTTGAGGAACTGAAAAACTATTTATCCGACTTGGATGATTCGGAGTGCCTTGATGTTAACAGAGAACTTTGTGTAGGCAGAGATGATTTTAACGGTAAAACGATAAATGATTTCGATTTTTCTTTTACAAAGGTCAAATATCCTCTTTTGGTTCACCGATTTGAGGGGCAGAATATGATTGCCGAAATTCTGATAAAAGAGAAGCAAAAAGCAATAGGCATTCAACCCATGCTGTATTTTTGTTTTCCTTTAACCGAACTTAAAGACGGTGCAAATTATATCGGAAGAACTGCAAACAAAAAAGAAGAAGCATTTTTAGAAATCACCGAAGATAATATAAGTGTATTTTTTGAAATGCTTAAAATTTTCGGCACTTTATCAAGCAGACATAAAAGAGATGTTATCAGCATTATAGATGCAATAATTTGTGAGTTGTTATGAGCGAATTTTCTGTAAATCACCATCTTTCAAGAGAAGATATTATAAAAAACGGAAGTTTTTTTACTCCTGAACATTTGACCGAACTTGTTTTTGAAAAATCGGAACAATATATTGATTCTAATACTACTTTGCTCGACATCGGAACCGGATACGGTGCTTTTGCCGAAATGTTTTCTTCTGTCGGCGGAAGGCATATTGCAACAGAAAACGATATATTTTCAGCAGAACTTTTCAGAGAAAATTTTGAAAATTGGGAATTTTATTTTGAAAATTCTCTTTTGAATGTCTCAAGGGAAAAGTATGATATTTCGGATAGCGAAAAACTTTTTATCATAGGTAATCCGCCGTATAACGATACAACAAGCCGTTATAAAAAAGGTGAAAAAGGCTCTGTTGTTTGCGATACAGACCTCTTTTCAAGAGATTTGGGAATATCTTTTTTAAAGGCTTATGATAAACTAAAAGCAGATTTTCTGTGTATTCTTCATCCTTTGTCGTATCTGATAAAAAAACAAAACTTTAAATATCTCGGAGATTTCAAAAACAATTATACATTGTTAGATGCTACTGTTTTTTCGAGCAAAGAGTTTGAAACGATAAAGAAATCTGCCGCAGATTTTCCTGTGGTTTGCGCACTGTATAAAAGGTGTCAAAACGGTATGGATTTTGATTATATCAAGCATTTTAGGTTTGAAATTTTCGGCGAAGCAAACTCTTTTTGCATAGATGATTTTGAAACTATTGACGGACGAATAAAAAAATATCCCACCAAAAACAGCAACTGTAAAATACAGTTTTATACCCAAAGAGATATGAATTCTTTGTTTCGTAACATAGGTTTTGTGACGGGTCCTATCTCAAACGGAATAGATGTTAATATAGAAAATCTATATGAATATGCCTGGCTGTTTTTTTTGAAGAATAATTTTAATCCTCCGAAATATAAGTATATTTACGGTAATTTTTCGCCGTTTTATACGGAATCTGTAAACGATAAAGCAATAAAAAAATTGCTTGTTGCTTATGCATATAACAACTGCGGAATTGTAAAAACTGCTTTCAGCAAAGAAACAATAAAGCGGCATTACGGTGATATTGAAAACTTAAACGATTATTCTTTGCTCAACGGTTTAGTGGAAAAATTTTATATATAATTCTTGTTAATTTATGTATTTGCAGGGGGACGGGTATGTTTAGTTATATTTGGCCTATTGGGCTTGTGGTGCTTTCAAATATTGTTTATCAGGTGTGCTCAAAATCAACTCCAAACGGCATAGACCCGTTTGCTTCGCTTACGGTTACATATGCCGTCGGTATGATTGCTTCGGTAATTTTATATTTCACCGTGGGAAGCGGAGAAAACCTCTTTAAAGAATATACAAAACTTAACTGGGCGCCGTTTGTGCTCGGTATTGTAATTATAGGTCTTGAAGCAGGCTTCATTTTTGCCTACAAGGCAGGTTGGCAGGTAAGCACAGCCTCAATAGTTCAGTCTTCATTTTTATCGGTGGCGCTGATTTTCGTAGGATTTATTCTTTATAAAGAAGATTTATCGCTCAACAAGATATTAGGCGTTGTTATTTGTCTTATAGGCCTTTTCTTCATAAACAAAAAGTGATATTATAAACCAATAAAACGGCATCTGCCAAAGCCATGGCAGATGCCGTTTTTGTGTGTCTGTTAGTCATCAAACTTATGAGAAGTGTCTATTTTAAAGCCCGAAGATGAGTTGAAATTCTTATCCTGATAGAGCATATGCGGTGTGGGACTGCTGTGAGTTCCGTCAGTCTTTGGAGTTTTCTTAAGTATTATTATCAAAACAATAATTACAATTACTGCAACCGCACCTGCTATTATCAGTGCTTTTGAAACAGTGTTTAAGGAATTGAACTTTTCGAGTATTCCGACGGTTTTATCGGTGTTCACTTCTTCTCTTTCAAAAGAGAACATCGGGAAACGCTCAAGCACGGTTTCTTTACTGTCATAATTATAAAATTGCCTTTCCTCGCCGTTAAAACAGTAAAGTATATAAAAGTCTTTCATTCTTTTGTTTTCAAAACCGAAAGCATTGAACTTTTTACCGTTAAACTCGAAGATTTTTTGAATATAACCGTCGGGTGCGTGGAACGATTCGGGCGCGCTTTCCACAATATAGGTCTTACCGTTTGAATTTATTGCGGAAATCGGTTTGAAAGTTTCACCGCTTAACTCATAAAGTTTAGGGTCGGAGCCGTCTTCATTTGTCAGATAATAAAACTTGTATTTCCCGTCTTTATCGGTTAAAATTCCGATTTTCGTGCCCTTGTAATCTGCGGAAGTGCTTTGTGAAAAACCGTTTATGACGGGTAATGCGGAAATATCCTGCACTATTTTTTTCTTTTCGCCTTTAACCGAAACACTTAAAATTTCTTCAAGGGTAAGTTCGCCTTTGAGCCTTCTGCGGATATTTACCGTATATGATTTTTTAACGCCCGAAGAAGCGGTAACGGTTATAACAAAACTGTTATCGCCCTCTTTTAATGACTTTTCGCCTATACCGACGAGTGTTGCATCACCGTCGGCAACCGATGCTTTAAGTGTTGTTTTTTCAACGCTGTTTGCAACCGAAGCGGAATATGCCGTAACACTCGGCGAAAATGCAGGTGTTAAAGATGCGTCAGTAACAGAAAGCGAAGAAAGGTTGGCGTTAGAGGAGGGGGCAGGTTTTGAAACGGTAACGGTTGCACCGCCCGAAGCAGTTCCCATTGTAATACCGTCAGAGCCTTCAAGACTTACGCTTAAATTACTTGAGCCTTCCTTCAGTGCTCTGAAGTTCACCGAAAACGATGTAGATTTCTGACCGTCTAAATCGGCAAACAATTTAACACTCGAACCCGAAGCGCCCTGACCTCCTGAAATATACTGTAAAACAGCGGGGTTGTATGAAAGCGTGCCGTTTGCATTGTAAAGCGATAGGTTTGAATTATACCGAACAGTAACCTTTACCGTGCCGCCCACCGTAACATTTCTTGCGCTCAATGAAACCGATGCAGAATCGGCACTTGCAGGCAAAGCAAACAACAAAGAAAGCAAAACCGTTAAAACCGTAAGAAAGGATATAAATTTAATTGAAAACTTTTTCATCTGATTACCTCTTATTTAACACCTAATATACATTTGCGGACATAGGCGGCATCTATCGAGTTTATTTTATTATCGCCGTTTGTATCGGCACCCGGATGAGCAGTAATGTTGATTGAGCCGAGTCCCAAAATGTGTTTTCTTATACTTGCCGCATCAATCGAATTGACTTTACCGTCACCGTTTACATCGCCCTTTACCACTGTTGATGTCGGATTTGTGGGATTGGTCGGCGTTGTCGGATTAGTTGAACTGTTCTTAAATATGGGAATTAAAAATGTAATTGCGCTTGCGGGACCGAAACCTTTTGAAAGCCGGTTACCGTTATTCATAGCATCTTTGACATTGGTCGCATACTGATGCTGGTAATAAGGAGTAACTTTGTAATTCCAATCCTTATAGTAGTAGGTTGACTGACCGCGCGATACATAGTTGTTTGAATAATACATAGCACCGCCTATTATCGCCGCACGCCTTGAATTCCATTGCGGATTCTGCTTTTTGGCATATTCAAGTCCTAATTTTTCTTTTGGGTCTCCGCTTACGCCTATGTTAAAGAAGTTATATAAACCTTCATAACCCGTATATGTTCCGGATATAAGACCGCTTGTGCCGTTTACACCTTGCTCTGAAATAATGGTTGCCGCAATAACATAAGGGTTTAAGCCCGACTGCTTTGCCGCCTCGAAAATATCGTCAATGTAAGCGTTTGTGTTGCCTTCGTAACCGTTTGCGAGAAATGTGTTTTTTATAATGGAATTAAGACCGTCTTTTGTTTGGGTTTTCTCATCGTATTTTTGGTCTGCAAAGGAAAAAATATATGTTTCGTTTAAGTAATTTTCCGGCTTTGAATAAAACTCTATGGCGAATTTTGAAGCATAATACCAGCCGCTTTCCACAAGTTTGTGACTGCCGTCCGCATTGAGAGTTTTCGGCTGTTTTGAAATGTCAATATCACCGAAATTTGTGGGAACCGCCTTTTTACTTATACCGTCATCGCCGCCGTATTCTGCATTGACCGCTTCTTCAAAGGTCATAGGAAGATTATCGGGTTTGAATATCCAGTTTGGGTGGGTAATGTGTAACTGCTTTAAAGATTCTCTGTAAGATTCGGGAAAATTAAGAAGGTTTTTTTCAAAATCACTGCTTATAATGACGGTTGAAACGGTTATGTAGGGAGCATATATGTAACCCTCTTTGCCGTCCGATGTTTTTATGTGATACCATTTTGTTCCTTGACCTGGTTCGGCTTCACTTCCCGTTACTTCGCCTAAACAGGTCACGGTTTGAGGGGAATTTACCTGACAGACTTTTGTTCCCGATGTATTAGGAGCAGAGCGGACATTTATGCCGGTGCCGTTTACGGTATAGGTGGTAACTGTTTCGGCAGTAACATTTACGGTTGCCAAAGACACTAAAATAGATATAAGCAAGACAATGCTTATAATCTGCTTTAACCTCATAAACTCTCTCCTTTACAGTGTAAAATATCACATATACATTATAAAACAAATATATAAATATGTCAACAAAAGCCACTTGTAAATGTTTGTATATGCCTTTGATGATATACCAAGCCTGCGGGATTGGATAAAAAAATCACTTGCATAAGCAAGTGATTTTTTGGTGCGGGTAACAAGATTTGAACTTGCAAGTCTTGCGACATATGCGCCTGAAGCATACGTGTCTGCCAATTCCACCATACCCGCGTTACGATAATCAATTATACTTTATTATTTTCAAAAAGTCAATTAAATAAAAGAATTTAAAATCACAATTAAAAAAAGTCAGGCATATCATATCAAACATAAATACACCTGACTTTTAATTTATAGTTTAACGGTTTAAACTTAAATCTTTACTTATTAAGTGCTTCTTGAACGGCAACTGCACAAGCAACGGTCATTAAGTATGCAACTGTAATAAAATTTGCATTTTTTAGCATAGAAACGGTAAAAATGATTTTATTTTAATATATATTTGATAAGGTCTTTTTCTTTTTTATCTGCTTTTCTATAACCGTTCATAACGGATTTTTCTTCATCTGACAAAAAATATTCGGTGAAATTCTCAGGTATGTTTTTAATATCCGTTCTGCCTACGAGGTAGTCAATTGAAACTGAAAAGTAATCTGCGATTTTTATTATTACTTCAATATCGGGCTCAACCGAATGATTTTCATATTTATTAACTGATTGTTGGGTAACACCTATAACACCTGCAAGTTGTTGTTGGCTAATATTATTCAGCAATCTTATTTTTTTTAGATTTTTCAGCATTTTATATCGGCCTCCCATTATATTTTAACAACTTTTAGTTTTTAAATAAAAATCCTTTTATTTGTTATTGACAACAACTAACGGTTGTTATATAATTCTTGTGTATTGATACACTGCTGAAGAAAAAATCGGGATTTTTACAGGAGAGTTCAAATGGATTATAAAGTTGAAAAAGGATTTGTTACTGTTGCTACGGGGGAACGATATGTTAAAATGGCTGTTAATATGGTTAAATCATACAGACTTAACACCAAAAATCAGTTGCCTTTTTGTCTTATTACAGATGCAGAATATGAATATAATAGTCTTTTTGATGATATTGTTATTTTGTCTGAAAGCAGACATAATACCCTTGATAAAATTGAAATTGCAAAATATTCACCTTATTTAAAAAATGTTTTTATTGAACCGGATATATTAGTATACGGTGATGCTAATGTATTTTTTGATGTTTTTGATAATGCAGATGCTTTTTCTGTTATAGGCGATACATTTGATTTAAGCGAGAATAGAGGCTGGTTTAACAAGTCGACCGTAGGTAAATACTCTGATAAAATATCATTCACGGTAGGTTTTCACGGTGGTGTCTATTATGTTGATAATAATAAAAGAGAAACATTAGATAAATTTTATAAAACAACTTGGGAAGTAGTGGAAAATAATAATGATTTACAATTTTGGGGTAAAATAAGTGAAGATAATAATGCTCCGTGGGGATTTGGTGTTATTCCCCCAAATGATGAAACTATTATTTCTTTGGCAATGGCTCTTAATGATTGCAAAACGGTTGTTCCGCAAGATGTGAATTCAACATATATAAATAAATACATTTGCATTTATCCATGCTCTGTTAAATTAAAAAGAAAATACAAATGTAATATATTAAAGCAACAACTTGATTTTTACATAAACGGAGAACATTTGAAAAATGTTTGTTTGTTTCATTTTGGAAATCTTTTTACAGAATCGTTTTGTTATCAACGGGAAGTTTATCGTCTTGATAAGGTTACATATAAGACTAATAGCTTAAGTTTTTGTCGGCTTATTCTATTGTTTATTAAGGAAAAACCACGCAGTATAGCATCATTTGTTAAACATAGGATATTTATGTTATAATAAACAAAAACATAATTTAACAACTTTAGTATTTCCGAACTGTATTTGGAAAAATTGATATTTTTTGTTTTTGGCACGGAAATACGGCAGATAGCAAACAAGAAAATGGCTTATAAGCCGCCATATCTGATATTATACGAAATTTATCTTTTTACAACAAATAAACCGTAAAGAAATACGAAAAGTCTGCAACCTTATCCGAAAACAGATAGGATTGCAGACTTTTTAATTATCAAATCTTATAAACTTTGAACCCTTACTTATTAAGTGCTTCTTGAACGGCAACTGCACAAGCAACGGTCATACCGACCATCGGGTTGTTGCCTGCACCTATAAGTCCCATCATCTCAACATGGGCAGGAACGGAAGATGAGCCTGCAAACTGAGCGTCAGAGTGCATTCTTCCCATTGTATCTGTCATACCGTAACTTGACGGACCTGCTGCCATATTATCGGGGTGGAGTGTTCTTCCTGTGCCGCCGCCTGATGCAACCGAGAAGTAGTTAATGCCGTTTTCGATGCACCATTTCTTATATGTTCCTGCAACGGGGTGCTGGAAACGGGTGGGGTTAGTAGAGTTACCGGTAATGGAAACTCCTACATTCTCAAGTCTCATAATAGCAACGCCTTCGGGAACATTGTCGGCACCGTAGCACTTAACATCTGCACGGGCGCCGTTTGAAAACGCCTTTGTGGAAACAACCGAAACTTCTTCTGAATAGGGGTCAAATTTTGTTTCAACATATGTAAAACCGTTGATTCTTGAAATGATATAAGCTGCATCCTTGCCGAGACCGTTTAATATAACGCGCAAGGGTTTAACACGAACTTTGTTTGCGTTAAGGGCAATTTTGATAGCACCCTCAGCGGCTGCGAATGACTCGTGACCTGCGAGGAAGCAGAAGCAATCTGTTTCTTCGGAAAGGAGCATTTTACCTAAATTACCGTGACCCAAACCTACTTTGCGGTTTTCGGCAACAGAACCGGGAATGCAGAATGACTGCAAACCGATACCTATATTTGCAGCAGCGGTAGCTGCGGTCTTATCACCGGTCTTTTCGGCTGCTTTAATTGCAATAGCAGAGCCTACGGTGTAAGCCCACTTTGCATTTTCAAAACAAATAGGCTGTGTTTCCTGAACTATTGTATAAGGGTCGATTCCTGCTTTATCGCAGATTTCTTTACACTCGTCAATAGAGGAAATTCCGTATTCTTTAAGAGTAGCGAGGATTTTTGCCTCTCGTCTTTCATAACCTTCAAACTGTGCCATAATCTTCACTCCTCCTTATTCTTTGCGCGGGTCAATATACTTGACCGCACCGTCAGCCTTTTCAAATCTGCCGTAATGACCGGTAGACTTCTTGTATGCCTCGTTAGGCTCCATACCGTTCTTGATAAAGTCGGTCATCTTGCCGAGTGATACAAATTCATAGCCGATAACTTCGTTGTTTTCGTCATGAGCCATCTTTGTGCAGTAACCTTCGGTCATTTCAAGATAACGAACACCCTTTTCCTTGGTGCCATACATTGTGCCGACCATTGAGCGATGTCCCTTACCCAAATCTTCCATACCTGCGCCGATTACAAGACCGTCGTCAGAGAAAGCAGACTGGCTTCTGCCGTAAACTATCTGCAAGAAAAGCTCACGCATAGCGGTGTTGATAGCATCGCAAACGAGATCGGTATTAAGTGCTTCCAAAACAGTTTTTCCGGGGAGAATTTCAGCCGCCATAGCAGCCGAATGAGTCATACCCGAACAACCGATTGTTTCAACAAGCGCCTCCTCGATAATACCGCCCTTAACATTAAGGGAAAGTTTGCAGGCACCTTGCTGCGGAGCACACCAACCAACGCCGTGTGTGTAAGCAGAAATGTCTTTAATTTCTTTTGCTTCTATCCATTTGCCTTCTTCCGGAATCGGAGCGGGACCGTGGTGCGGACCCTTGGCAACCGGACACATGTTTTTAACTTCTTCTGAAATTGTCATAAACACATACTCCTTATAAAAATTTGGTTTACTAAAACATTATATCAAAACAGTATCCAAAAAACAATACCTATTTCGACAAAAAAATAACAAAAATTCCTGCCGTCAGACAGGAATTCTCATTACTCTTGATGAAACGGCGCAAACCGTTTCATAATTTATGGTATTGCAAATTTGGGATAACTCTTCGATTTTTAAGTTTTTACCGAAAAGTTCAACCTCGTCGCCGACCGATACATTATCAATACCGGTTATATCAACAGACATCTGGTCCATACAAATTCTGCCGACAATCGGTGCTTTTTTGCCGTTTATAAGCACATATCCTTTGTTTGACAAAAGGCGGTTATAACCGTCGGCATATCCGACCGTCAGGGTTGCGATTTTTCTTCTTTCGCTTGCTTTGTAGGTTTTGCCGTAACTCACGGTTTCGCCCTTTTCTATCGTTTTAATCATGGAAATTACCGTTTTAAAGGTCATTACGGGGATAAAATCTTTTTTAAGGTCTAAATCGGAGGAGGGGGTAAGACCGTAAAGAATAATTCCCGCCCTGCACATTTGGAGGTGTTTGTCATTATCAAGACAAAGTGCCGCAGAGTTACAGCAATGGCATAAATTCGGGTTAAGACCTGCTTTTTTGAAGGCTTCTACACCGTCTGTAAAATGTGAATACTGTTCGTCTGTAAAACCGTCCTCCTGCGTTTCGTTACGGTCGGAAACGGCAAAATGGGTAAAAATTCCGTCAAAAATGAAATTTTCGAGTTTTGCCGAAGAAACGGCATCTTCAATGCCCGATAATTTATCAGTTCGGCAGTCAAAGCCTATTCTTCCCATACCCGTATCAAGTTTAATATGTATTTTAACATTTACATTTTCTTTGACTGCTGAAGCGGAAAGGGAAAGGGCATATTCTTTTGAAAATACTGCCTGTATAATATCGTATTTGTTTAATTCTTTAACATAACTTTCGGGTGTGTAGCCTAAAATAAGAATAGGTTTCGTTATACCGCAATCACGAAGTTCAATGGCTTCTTCAATATTTGATACGGCAAAAGAGTCCGCCCCTTGGTTTTGCAGAATGGGAGCGACTATCGAATAATCGTGACCGTAGGCATTGGCTTTTACAACCGCCATAACCTTTGCACCGTTCGCCGAGGACTTTATTATACCAAAATTATGCTTTAATGCATCGGTATCAATTTCCGCCCAAGTTCTTCGCAAAAAATTCATCTTTTCGCCTTCTTTAAACATTAAATCTGAATAGGACAATATCGCCGTCATTCATAATATATTCTTTGCCTTCGCTTCTTACGAGTCCTTTTTCTTTTGCGGTTACCATATTACCGTCACATTTGTTAATAAAATCGTCAAAAGAGATTACTTCCGCACGAATAAAACCTCTTTCAAAATCACTGTGAATTTTACCTGCCGCCTGAGGTGCCTTGGTGCCTTTTGTTATAGTCCATGCACGAACTTCCGGTTTGCCTGCGGTTAAGTATGAAATGAGTCCCAACAGAGAATAGCAGGTTCTTATCATTCGGTCAAGTCCCGAACGCTCAAGACCGAGTTCTTCCAAAAACATAAGTTTTTCTTCGTCTGTAAGGGTGGAAATTTCAGCCTCCATAGCAGCGCAAATCGGCAGGATTTCGGCTTTTTCGTTCTTGGCGATTTCTTTTACCGCATTATAGTTTGCGTTTTCTTCTATACCCGACGAAAAATCTTCTTCACTCATATTGCAGGCATAAATAACCGGTTTTGCCGATAAAAGTGCTGTGGTATTTAAAACCTCAACTTCTGTATCGTTTTCGGTTTCGATAGAACGGGCGGGGAGTCCGCTTTCAAGGTGTGCCGTAAGGCGCTTTAAAAACTCAACCTCAACGCCGAACGACTTATCTCCTTTGTAGGCCTTTTGTGCTTTGTCAAGACGACGGGCAACAATTTCCAAATCGGAAAAAATCAGTTCGAGATTTATGGTTTCAATATCGCGCACAGGGTCAACCGAGCCTTCAACATGGATAATATCCGTGCTTTCAAAACAACGGACAACATGAACGATTGCATCAACCTCACGGATATTTGATAAAAACTTGTTGCCGAGTCCTTCGCCCTTTGATGCGCCCTTAACAAGTCCTGCAATGTCAACAAATTCGATAACGGCGGGGGTGAATTTATCGGGACTGTATATTTCGGCTAATTTTTCAAGTCTTGGGTCGGGAACGCTCACCATTCCCACATTGGGCTCTATCGTGCAAAAAGGATAATTTGCCGACTGCGCCCCTGCGTTTGTTATAGCGTTAAAAAGTGTAGACTTGCCGACGTTCGGCAGTCCTACCATTCCGAGTTTCATAATGTTTTGCCTCCTGCAAATTTGCATTTACAGTTAATTATATATTTTTTTTGCGTCTTTATCAAGAAAAAATCAAAAACTTTTAAAAAAATATTCCAAAATTATGAAATATATAGTATAATATGGTTAAATTAAATTTTAATGTAATTTGGGGGATAGTGTCTTGAATAATGATTACAGTGTTTCGCTTTCGAGAATTATTGAAGAATTGGCGCTTGAAGTAATATATATTCCGAAAAGTGCAGACGAAATTCTAATCACTTCAAACGAAATAAACCGACCGGGACTTCAACTTGCCGGATACTTTGAATATTTCGATGCAAAGCGTATTCAGATTTTCGGTTTAAGCGAAATAAGTTTTATTGAAAGTTTTGAAAAAGAAAAGGCAAAAAATATATTTGATGCATATCTTTCAAAAAAGCCTGCGGCACTCGTAATTGCACGAAGTCTTGAAATTGAAGACTATTATCTTGAAATAGCCGAAAAGTATGGTGTTCCGCTTTTGAGAACAAACGATACCACTTCGGAATTTGCATCTGCGCTTATTGCTCTTTTGAATATTCAGCTTGCACCGAGAATAACAAGACACGGTGTTTTGGTTGAGGTTTACGGCGAAGGTATTTTGCTGTTGGGCGAAAGCGGAGTCGGCAAGAGCGAAACTGCCATAGAACTTGTAAAGAGAGGTCACCGACTTATAGCGGACGATGCGGTTGAAATTCGCCGTGTATCGAATAAATCGCTTGTCGGAAGTGCTCCGGATAATATAAGGCATTTTATAGAACTTCGCGGAATAGGTATAATTAACGCAAGCAGAATTTTCGGTGTAGGTGCAGTTAAACTGACCGAAAAAATCGACCTTGTAATAAAAATGGAGCATTGGGACTCGAATAAAAGTTATGACCGTATGGGACTTGATGACCAGACCACCGAAATATTAGGTCTTAACATTCCGTCAATTACGATACCTGTAACACCCGGAAGAAACTTGGCGGTCATTATTGAGGTAGCGGCTATGAACAGCCGACAGAAAAAACTTGGATATAATGCGGCGCAGGACTTATTAAACCGTCTCGGTATGGCAGATGCGGAAAAAGTAAATGCCGACGATGAAATAAGTGTAAAACCGTTTTAAGCAAAGGAGAACAAAAAATGTATAGACTTGGAATTGATTTGGGCGGAACAAATATTGCTTCCGGAGTAGTAGATGAGAATTATAAGGTTGTGGGTGTGGGAAAGATTAAAACAAACGCTCCCCGTCCTGCAAACGAAATAATAGACGATATGGCGAAATCTGCTTTAATGGCGGTAGAGGATGCAGGACTTAAAATGGAAGATATCGCAAGTATCGGAGTAGGCACGCCGGGAACGGTTGTTTACGATACGGGCGTTGTTGCATATGCGAATAATCTCGGATTTTTCAATGTTCCGTTAAGCAGTGAACTCGAAAAAAGACTCGGCAAAAAAGTATATGTTGAAAACGATGCAAATGCGGCGGCATACGGCGAGTATATAGCAGGTGCCGGCAAGAATACAAAAAATTTCGTTGCAATAACATTAGGAACGGGTGTCGGCGGAGGAATAATCATAGACGGAAAAATCTATTCCGGCTCTAACTTTGCAGGCGGCGAATTAGGTCATACCATAGTGCAGATGAACGGTGAAGTATGCACCTGCGGAAGAAACGGATGTTTTGAGGCGTATGCTTCGGCAACCGCTTTGATAAGGCAGACAAAACAGGCTATGATAAGGTTTAACGATAGTGTAATGTGGGAAATCTGCGAAAACGATATAAACAAAGCAAGCGGGAAAACGGCTTTTATTGCGGCAAGAAAAGGCGATAAAGCAGGAACTTATGTTGTTGAAGAGTATACCAAGTATTTATCAATAGGCGTTGCAAATATGATAAATATTTTCCAACCCGATGTTTTATGCGTAGGCGGAGGAATTTCCCACGAGGGCGACTTCCTTTTAAATCCGGTAAGAGAGTTTGTAAAGGGCGAAAATTACGCAAGAAATATGGCGGAAAACACTGTTGTCAAAGCGGCGGAACTCGGCAACGATGCAGGAATAATAGGTGCGGCATATTTGGGTAACATTTAATTTTCGGAGTTGACTTAATTGAATTTGTCTTTGTTTTTGTCTGAACTTAAAGAAAACACCATTGAATTTAATGAAAACGAAAGTATGAAACAGCATACCACTTTTAAAATCGGAGGAAATGCAGATGTTTTCGTTATACCCAAAAATAAAGAGCAACTGTTAATTGCGCTGAAATCGGCAAAGCAAAACGGTGTGCCTTGTTTTATTCTGGGGAAAGGCTCAAATCTTCTTGTCAGCGATGGCGGAATAGAGGGTGCTGTTATTTCTTTAAACTGTCTTGACGGTGTAAAAGTTAAAGATAAAACGGTTATATGCGGGGCAGGGGCAAATCTGTCTGCCGTTTGCATTTCGGCACTTAAAAATAACCTTTCGGGGCTTGAATTTGCTTTCGGTATACCGGGAAGTGTAGGCGGTGCGCTCTTTATGAACGCAGGTGCTTACGGCGGTGAAATGAAAGATATAATCAAAGGCGCTTACTGTATTGATGCCGACGGAAATCAAATTTATATTGAAAAAAGCGATATGAATTTGTCATACCGAAGCAGTGCGTTCAAGGAGAACGGTTATGTAATAACCGAGGTTCTTTTGGAACTTGAAAGCGGAAATTATGATGATATAAATGCCAAAATGCAGGAACTTTTAAATAAACGCAAATTAAAGCAACCGCTTGAAATGCCGAGTGCAGGAAGCACATTTAAGCGTCCGAAGGATAATTTTGCCGGAACGCTTATAGAGAAAAACGGTCTTAAAGGCGAAAAGGTCGGCGGAGCAATGGTAAGCGAAAAACACGCAGGCTTTGTGGTTAACTGTGATAATGCGTCGGCAGATGATGTGTTAAAACTAATAGAAAAAGTAAAGGAAAGGGTTTATTCGGGCGATAAAATAATGCTTGAACCCGAAGTGATTTTTGTCGGTAGGAAGTAAAAAATGAAATTGCTGATTATTACCGGTATGTCCGGTGCAGGAAAATCTTTAGTTGCAAATTATCTTGAAGATATGGGGTATTATTGCGTTGATAATATTCCTCCTGCGATAATACCTGCGTTTGTTTCTTTATCTGAAATGGGTAATGAAGAACTTAATCAAATAGCCGTTGTAACAGATATCAGAGGCGGCGAAATGATTTACGAAATGCCTGAAATTCTTGATAAACTCGCTCAAAGCGGCACTGATTACAAGATACTGTTTCTTGATGCAAGCAATGAAGTTTTGGTGAACCGTTACCGTGAAAACAGGCGCACGCATCCTCTTTGCGAGGGTAAAAAAATGTCGCTTGATAAGGCGGTGTCCCGTGAGCGTGAGATGCTTTCGGCGTTAAGAGAAAAATCTGACTATATACTTGATTCGAGTGATTTTTCCATTCACGAATTAAAGTCGCATATCTCAAAAATGATTTTCGGCAACACATTTGAAGGATTTTCAATTCTTTGCAAGTCGTTCGGTTTTAAATACGGTGTTGACAGCGAGGCTGATTTGTCTTTTGATGTGAGATGTCTGCCAAACCCGTTTTATGTTGAGGAACTGAAAAAGAAAACGGGACTCGACAAAGAAATCAGAGATTATATTTTTTCTTTTGAAGAAAGCAGAGAATTTTTGAAAAAACTCATTGAATTTATCGAATATTCTGTTCCGCTTTACATTAAAGAGGGCAAGAGCCGTCTGGTTGTTTCATTCGGCTGCACGGGCGGAAAACACCGCTCGATAACTTTTGCGGAAACGGTTGGCGATTATTTGGCAGAAAAAGGATATAAAGTAAGGAAAATACACAGAGATATTGAAAAATAGGTGAATTAAATGTCTTTTTGCAGTGAAATTAAAAATGAACTTGCAGAAATTAAGATTAAACACTGTTGCAAAACCGCACTTATCTACGGTTTTGCTCTTTTCGGCCGCTCATTTAATGCAAAAAGAATATGTCTTCAAACCGAAAACGAAAAAACGGCAAAGTCTTATGCAATGCTTTTGTCGGGCGTTTACGGAGTAGATGTAAATGTAAGGGCAAGTACGGGAAAATGCCCTACCTATATTGCGGAGGTCAACAGTGAGTTTGACCGACTTCGCATTCTCGCATCGGTTGACTTTGGTATTTACGACGGTAATATTTACAAGGATAACTTTTATAAGGAGTGTTGCATACAGAGTTTTGTACGCGGTGCTTTTCTTGCCTGCGGTCATTTGACCGACCCCGATAAAAGTTACCGTGTTGATTTTTATATAAAAAACGAAGATTTGGCAAGAGAGTTTTCTTCGCTTTTGGAGGAACACCTTATTGAGTCGCATCTTTCAAAATGCGCCAACGGGTTCAGGGTTTATATCAAAAAAAACGAAATGATAGTAAATCTTCTTGCGTTTATGGGGGCAAGTGCAGTTAGCCTTCAGTATATCGAGGCTTCGGTTTTAAAAAGTATTAACAATAAATCAAACCGTGCAAGCAATTGCGATAATGCAAATATTGACAGGACGGTTGCCGCATCTTCTAAGCAAAGAAAGGCGATAGAATACCTTATAAAGCACGAAAGATTTGATTCAATGCCTGAAGAACTTAAAAGAGTTGCGGTTTTAAGAACCGAAAACCCGTCGCTGTCTTTAAAGCAGTTGGCGGCGGTAAGCAAAGAGCCTTTAACCGTTTCGGGACTTAACCACCGTCTTAAAAAGATAATGGAAATTTACGAAAACACAAAGAAATAGGAGGCTGTGTATGGAGTTTACACATTTGCATTTGCATACCGAATACAGTCTTCTTGACGGTTGCTGCCGAATTGACAAACTTTTCGGAAAGTTAAAGGAAAACGGTCAAAAGAGTGTTGCGATTACCGACCACGGCGTTATGTATGGCGTGATAAATTTTTATAAGGCAGCCAAAGCAAACGGCATTAAACCTATCATCGGGTGCGAAGTGTATGTTGCGCCGAGAAGCCGTTTTGATAAAGAAAAGGCGCTCGATTCCGAATATAGCCATCTTGTTTTGCTTTGCGAGAATAACGAGGGTTATCAAAACCTTTTGAAACTTGTGTCGCTTTCCTTTACCGAGGGTTTTTATTCAAAACCCCGTGTAGATTATGATATTTTAAAAAAGCACAGTAAAGGTCTTATCGCACTTTCAGCATGTCTTGCGGGCGAAGTGCCTAAAAAACTTTTAAACAACGATATTTCGGGAGCCGAAGAAGCGGTATTAAAGTATGCGGATATTTTCGGCAGGGGTAATTTTTTCATAGAACTTCAAGACCACGGACTTGAAGAACAAAAACGCATAAATCCTTTGCTTATAAACATTTCAAAAAAATTCGGAATAGGACTTGTTGCCACAAATGATGTCCATTATATAAATAAAGAGGACTCGTTTATGCATAAGGTCCTTTTGTGTATTCAGACGGGCAGTAAGATAACCGACAAAAACCCGATTGAATTTAAAACGGAAGAATTCTTTTTAAAATCGTCTGAGGAAATGGAAAACTTGTTTTCTTATGTTCCCGAAGCAATTGAAAACACCGTAAAAATCGCCGAAAGATGTAATGTGGAGATTGAATTCGGCAAAATCAAACTTCCGTTTTTTGATACAAACGGCGTAGACCATTTTGAATTTTTCAAAGAAAAATGCTATAAAGGTCTTTACGAAAAATACGGTCAAGATGCAAGTGTTTCTTTAAAAGAGCGCCTTGATTACGAACTTTCGGTAATAAGCAAAATGGGCTATACCGATTATTATCTGATAGTTTGGGACTTTGTGGAATTTGCCAAAAAAAGCGGAATACCGGTAGGCCCCGGCAGAGGCTCGGGTGCCGGAAGTCTTGCGGCATACTGTATAGGTATTACGGGTATAGACCCCATTAAATACGACCTTATTTTTGAACGCTTTTTAAATCCCGAGCGTGTATCAATGCCCGATTTTGATATAGATTTTTGCTATATCAGAAGAAGCGAAGTAATAGATTATGTTATAGAAAAATACGGTGCTGACCGTGTAGCGCAAATAGTTACTTTCGGAACTATGGCGGCAAGGGCGGCAATAAGAGATGTCGGCAGAGCGCTTGATATTCCTTATGCCACCTGCGACAGGGTTGCAAAACTTATTCCGCAGGCTATGGGTGTAACACTCGGCGGTGCGCTTAATTCAAATTCGGAACTTCAAAGACTTTACGATAATGACGAAAAGGTAAAAGAACTTTACGATATGGCAATAAAACTTGAGGGAATGCCGCGCCATGCTTCTACCCATGCGGCAGGCGTGGTTATTTCGGACAAGCCGGTAAGCGAGTATGTTCCGTTAAGCACTAATGACGGCTCTGCCGTTACGCAGTATACTATGACTGCGCTTGATGAATTAGGTCTTTTGAAGATGGATTTTTTGGGACTTCGCAATCTTACGGTTATTGATGATACCGTAAAGGAGATAAGAAAAACCGTTCCCGATTTTAAAATAGAGAATATTCCGCTTGACGATAAGCAAACACTTGATATGATGGCAAAAGGCTATACCGACGGTGTTTTTCAGTTTGAGTCGGACGGTATGAAATCGGTGCTTCGCAAATTTGTTCCCGAAACGATAGAAGATTTAATCGCAATTATATCTTTATACAGACCGGGACCTATGGACTCGATACCGAAGTATATTCACAACCGTCATAACCCGTCGGACATTAAGTATGATACTCCGCTTTTGGAACCTATTTTAAAGGTGACATACGGTTGTATAGTTTATCAAGAGCAGGTTATGCAGATATTCAGGGAATTGGGCGGTTATTCTTTCGGAAGAGCGGATATAGTGCGTCGTGCAATGGCAAAGAAAAAGCACGATGTTATGCTTAAAGAAAGGGATACCTTCATTTCGGGCGCCGTTGAGAGAGGGGTTAAAAAAGATGCGGCACAAAAGATTTTCGATGAGATGTCGGCATTTTCTTCATACGCTTTTAATAAATCGCACGCCGCCTCGTATGCCGTGGTTGCCTATCAAACGGCATATTTAAAATGCAAATACCCCGATGCTTATTTTGCTTCGCTTCTTACAAGTGTTCTTTACAGTTCCTCGAAGATTTTGCAGTATAGCAATGAATGTAAGCGAATGGGAATAAAACTTTTACCGCCCGATGTTAACGAGAGCGAGAAAAATTTTACGGCAAAAAACAAAAATATCCGTTTTGGACTGCTGGCGGTTAAAAACTTGGGTATATCGGCGATTGAAAAGATTATAACCGAGCGAAAGAAAAACGGTGATTATACATCTTTTTATGATTTTTGCAAGAGAAATGCAGGCAGGGAACTTAATTCCCGTGCTACCGAAAGTCTGATTAAAAGCGGTGCGCTTGACTGTTTTTACAATAACCGCAGAAGAATGCTTTTGGGTGTTGAAAGTATAATTTCGGCGGTGAACGAGGAAAAGCGGTTTTCGGGTGAAAATCAGCTTGATTTGTTCGGCAGTTCCGAAAGCAAACCCGATTTTGAACTTCCCGAAATTGAAGAAATGCCCGAAATGCAAAGGCTTATTATGGAGAGGGAAGCAACGGGACTTTATTTAACGGGACACCCGATGCGTTTTTACGAAGATTATTTAAAGTTAAAAGGCACGGTACCCATTAAAACGGTTTTGTCATCAAGGTATAAAGACGGTGATTTTGTGCTTGCGGGCGGTATTTTGTCTGATATCCGTGTTAAGCAGTTAAAATCTAAAACCGTTATTGTTTCGGCACTGCTCGAAGATGTTTCGGGAACGGTAAGCATAACCGCATTTTCTTCCGCCTATGCTAAATACAGAGAGTTTTTTGCGGAAAACAAACCTGTCATAATAAAGGGTAAAGTAAACGAAATGGAAGAACGCGAAGCGGAACTTATACTTGAAAGTATTGAGCCTATTCCCGAGAGCGCACAGCGAAAGATAAAAGAAAAAACCGTGAAATCGGGACTTTATATAAAGGTAAAAAGTATAAATTCCGAAGAATTTAAAAAGATAAAATCAATAATTAAAAAATATTCGGGCGATTACCCGGTAATTATAGTTGAAACATCAACAAATAAGCGTTTTTCGGCGCCTGAAAATATGAATGTTTCGTTTGATAACCGTCTCGTATCCGAAATTTCAGATATAATTGATGAAAAAAACATCAAATTTGTTGAATAATAAACTTGAAAAAACTGTAAATACGGTATATAATGATATATTGGTTTTTAATGGAAGTTTGGAGATGTGATTAGTTTATGAAAACCATAGGAGTATTAACGAGCGGGGGAGATGCTCCCGGAATGAATGCGGCAATTCGTGCTGTTGTCCGGACTGCAATTTCTCTCGGAATGAATGTTAAAGGAATAAGAAGAGGCTATAACGGACTTATCGAGGGAGATATAATTGACCTTGATTTGCGTTCGGTTTCGGATATTATCCATAGAGGCGGAACATTTCTTTACACCGCAAGAAGTCCGAAATTCAAAACCGAAGAGGGTATAATGGAAGGAGTTCAGAACTGTAAAAAGTTCGGAATAGACGGTATAGTTGTTATCGGAGGCGACGGTTCATACAGAGGCGCAAGAGACCTTTCAAATCACGGAATACCCTGCATAGGTATCCCCGGCACGATTGATAACGATATCACTTCTACCGATTATACAATAGGCTTTGATACTGCGATGAATACCGCAATGGAAATGGTAGATAAAATCCGTGATACATCACAGTCGCATGACCGTTGCAGTGTTGTTGAAGTTATGGGCAGACATGCAGGATATATTGCACTTCAAACGGGAATAGCCGTAGGTGCGACTGCGGTTTTGGTTCCGGAAATAGAGGCTGATGTTGACGGTATAATAGAAAAAATCAAAAATTCTTATAATACGGGTAAAAAGCATTTCATTGTCCTTGTTGCAGAGGGTGTCGGCGGAGTCGAAGAAATTGCAAAGAGAATCAAAGAAGCAACAGGCATTGAGTCCCGTGCAACGATTTTGGGACATGTTCAGCGCGGCGGCTCACCGACGGTGAGAGACCGTGTTTGTGCTACCGAACTCGGCAATGCGGCAGTTCATCTTTTAAATAAGGGTATCGGCAACAGAGTTGTGGGATACAAAAACGGTGAACTTGTAAATTATGATATTTTTGAAGCACTCAATATGGAAAAGACTTTAGATTTTGATATGGTAGAGGTTTCCTACGAAACTTCAATTTAAGCCATATTTTTGCCTAACTGTCCGCCGTGCGAAAGCACGGCGGTATTTTTATGATTTTTCCGATAAAAAACTGCAATTTTTTATTGACAAGAAAAAAATATGGTGGTAAAATTTTTTTATTCAAAAGGAGTGGTTTTATATGTTTAAATCGGAGTATTTAAGTAGAGTTTTTGAAACGCTTGAAAAGCGTAATTCAGGCGAGCCGGAATTCTTGCAGGCAGTAAAAGAGGTTCTTGAATCTTTAGAGCCGGTTATTGAGGCTAACTCTGCATATGAGAAAAACGGTATCATCGAGCGTATGGTTGAGCCTGAGCGTATGATTTCTTTCAGAGTTTCGTGGGTTGACGATAACGGCAAAGTTCAGGTAAACCGCGGATACAGAGTTCAGTTTAACTCGGCTATCGGTCCTTATAAAGGCGGTCTCCGTTTCCATCCCACCGTTAATGCTTCCATTATGAAGTTCTTGGGATTTGAGCAGACCTTTAAAAACAGTCTTACGAGTCTTCCTATGGGCGGTGCAAAGGGCGGTTCCGACTTTGACCCCCGCGGTAAGAGCGATGCAGAGATTATGCGTTTCTGCCAGAGTTTTATGACCGAACTTTCAAAGCACATCGGTCCTGATACCGATGTGCCCGCAGGCGATATAGGCGTAGGTGCCCGTGAAATCGGTTTCTTGTTTGGTCAGTATAAGCGCCTTCGCAATGAATTTACAGGCGTGTTGACGGGTAAGGGACTTTCTTACGGCGGTTCGCTCATTCGTCCCGAGGCAACCGGATTCGGCGCAGTTTACTATGTAGTTGAAATGCTTAAGACATTCGGTGAAACAGTTAAGGGCAAAACTTTTGCAGTTTCGGGCTTCGGCAATGTTGCTTGGGGAACTGTTAAAAAGGTAAACGAACTCGGCGGTAAGGTTGTTACCATTTCGGGACCCGACGGTTATATTTATGATAAAGACGGTATTTGCACCGAAGAAAAGATTAACTTTATGCTCGAAATGCGTGCTTCGGGACATGACAAAGTTCAGGACTATGCCGATAAGTTCGGTGTTCCGTTCTTTGCAGGTAAGCGTCCTTGGGAGCAGAAGGTTGATATTGTTATGCCTTGTGCTACTCAAAATGAAGTCGGCATTGAAGATGCAAAGAATATCGTTGCAAACGGCGTTAAGTATTATGTAGAGGTTGCAAATATGCCTACTACCGAAGAAGCGGTTGCATATCTTAAAGCAAATAAGCTTGTTATTGCTCCGTCAAAGGCGGTTAACGCAGGCGGTGTTGCTACTTCGGGACTTGAAATGTGCCAGAACTCAATGCGTTATTCATGGACTGCCGAAGAAGTAGACGCAAAACTTTATCAGATTATGGCTAATATTTATAAGAACTCTTACGAAGCCGCTAAGAAATACGGTATGGAGGGCGACCTTATTGCCGGTGCCAATATAGCAGGTTTTGAAAAGGTTGCAGATGCTATGCTTGCGCAGGGTATTGCATATTAAAGGTCAATTTTTAATACTTGCCTTTTAAACCAAAATATAGTATAATTGCAGAGATGTGTTTTTATAATACATCTCTGCTTTGTTTGTATTTAAAAGTTCACATAAATTAAAAGGAGTAGAATTATGACGGTTAATGAAATCATCATACTTGTTGCCATAGCACTTTATATGGTGTTTATGGTGGCAATAGGTTTTGCCGTTTCAGGCAGAAACAAAACTTCACGCGACTATTATTTGGGAGGAAGAAAGTTAGGTCCGCTCGTTACAGCTATGAGTGCTGAGGCATCGGATATGAGCGGTTGGCTTTTGATGGGACTTCCGGCAGTCGCTCTTATGGGCGGTTTGGCTGAGGCTTTTTGGACAGCGTTAGGTCTTGCGATAGGCACATACATAAACTGGCTTGTTGTTGCAAAACGTCTTCGCGTTTACAGTGAAAAGATAGATGCATTTACTCTTCCGCACTTTTTTTCAAAGCGTTTTGGCGATGAAAAGAAGATTTTAACCACCATTGCGGCTCTCTTTATCATTATATTCTTTATCCCTTATACCGCATCGGGTTTTTCGGCTTGCGGAAAACTTTTCAATTCGCTTTTCGGAATTGATTATATGACTGCTATGATTATCAGTGCCGCAGTAATTATTATATACTGCACTTTGGGCGGTTTCTTTGCCGCATCTACCACCGACTTCATTCAAAGTATAGTAATGACGATTGCTTTGTTTGTTGTTATTGGTTTCGGTGAGGGTGCAGTTCACGGCTTTGACAAGGTGTTTGAGAATGTCCGCGGCTTAAACGGCTATCTTGATGTATTTAAAGGTTTTGATGTTGCAGGCGGAAAGACGGGAAGTTACGGCGCATTGCCGGTAGCCTCTACTCTTGCTTGGGGACTCGGATATTTCGGTATGCCGCATATTCTTCTTCGTTTTATGGCTATTGAGGACGAAAAGAAATTAAAACTTTCAAGAAGAGTAGCATCAATCTGGGTTACAATTTCAATGGGAATATCGGTTCTTATCGGTGTTATTGGATATAGCCTTATGAAAAAGGGAATTGTTCCGACTTATGCAGATGCTTCTGCCGCTGAAACCATTATAGTTGATATATCGAGAGTAATAAGTAAGTTGGGGTTTGTTCCTGCATTTGTGGGCGGTATAGTTCTTGCCGGAATTTTGGCATCAACAATGTCTACTGCCGATTCACAGCTTCTTGCCGCCGCTTCAAGTGTTTCCGAAAACCTTGTTAAAGAAACATTCGGCGTTAAACTTTCGGCAAAGGCTTCAATGATTTTGGCTCGTGTTTCGGTTATAGTGATTTCGATTGTTGCGATTTTCCTTGCCAGAAATCCCAATAGCTCGGTATTCAGAATAGTATCGTTCGCGTGGGCAGGCTTCGGAGGAGCATTCGGACCGGTTGTTCTCTGTGCACTTTTCTGGAAACGCACAAACAAGCAGGGCGCACTTGCAGGTATGATTGCAGGCGGACTTACCGTATTTATTTGGAAATTCATTGTAAGAGTTCAGTTTGCCGATACAATTCTTAATATCTATGAACTTCTCCCTGCATTCATTATAGGACTTGTTGCAATAGTTGTTGTAAGTCTTCTTACCAAGGCACCGGATAGCGAAATTACCGATACTTTTGAAGAAGTAAAAAATATGTAAAAAAGCAAATAATAAATACAAACGGGTGTTCCCAAAAGGAACACCCGTTTGTATTTTGTGCTTTATTCATTTTGAAATTTCTTGTGCGTAGCGGACGGTTTCGAGGGCGTCCTTTGCGTATCTGTCGGCACCGATTCTATCGGCGAATTCCTTTGTGAGCACGGCGCCGCCTACAACGACTTTGCATTTCGGCAAATTGAGTTTTAAAAGTTTTATTGTTTCTTCCATTGCCGGAACGGTGGTAGTCATAAGTGCTGAAAGTCCCACTAAATCTGCGTTTAGTTCTTTTGCGGTGTTTACTATTTTTTGAGGCTCAACATCTTTTCCGAGGTCTGAAACATTAAAACCGTAATTTTCAAGTAATAGTTTTACAATGTTTTTTCCGATATCGTGAATGTCGCCTTTTACCGTGGCTAAAATTATTTTTATGGGATATGCATTTTGCGGGGTTTCGTTTGTGCTGTTGTATTTTATAACCTCAAATGCACTTGAAGCCGCCTCGGCACTCATCAAGAGTTGCGGCAGGAATACCTTTTTGCTTTCAAAAAGTTCACCTACCGTATTTAGCGCCGGTATAATTTCATCATTGATTATTTCAAGCGGACTTTTTGATTTCAGCAGTTGCTCGGTTATCTTGAATGAGCGTTCTTTAAGACCTTTTAAGATTGCGGTTTTAAGGTCGCAAATTTCCTCGCTTGCGCTCGTTTTTTGTAAAACGGTGTGGTTTTCTTCAAAATTTATATAGGAAAGACAATTTTTATCCTTTCCGTGAATTAAAGCCCAAGTATGATATGTCCGCATTATTTCATCCGAAAAAGGATTGATAATTGCGGCGGAAAGTCCGTGCTCCAATGCGGCGGCAAAGAACACCGAATTGATATTCGACCTGTTAGGGAGACCGAAAGATACATTTGAAACGCCGAGCGAAGTTTTACAGTTTAACTCTTTGTTTATAAGTTCTACCGATTTTATAGTGGTATTTGCGGCAGAAGTATCTGCACTTACAGTAAGGGTAAGCGGGTCGAAAATAATATCTTTTTTATCAATATTAAAATCGTTTGCACGCTTCAAAATTCGCTTTGCGATTTCAAGTCTTTCCTCTGCGGTGTTCGGAATGCCGTTTTCGTCAAGCGTTAAGGCAATAACCGCACCACCGTATTTTTTAACAAGCGGAAATACTCTTTCCATACTTTCTTTTTTACCGTTTACTGAGTTTACAAGCGGCTTTCCGTTATATACACGCATTGCATTTTCCATAGCGGAAAAATCGGATGTGTCTATTTGCAAAGGCAGGTCGCATACGGCTTGAAGTTCTTTTACCGTTGCAGGTAAAAGGCAGGGCTCGTCAATTTCAGGTGCTCCGACATTTACATCAAGCACATCTGCACCTTTTTCCGCCTGTGCAATGCCCTCATTTAATATATAGTTTATGTCATTTGATTTTAGAGCCTCTTTAAGACGCTTTTTGCCCGTCGGGTTTATGCGCTCACCGATTAAAACGGGAGTTTCGCCGAATTCAACACACTTTATTCCTGAAGTTATTACCGTCTTATCATTAAAAGTTATATTTTTCGGTTTTTTGCCCGATAAGGCACATTTCAGTTCTTTAATATATTCGGGTGTAGTTCCGCAACAGCCGCCCACACAACGCACACCCATATCGACTGACGGCAATATATCTTCTGCAAACTGTTTGGGAGTTTCGCTGTATACGGTTTTGCCGTCCTTAACTTCGGGGAGACCTGCATTTGGTTTGAAAAGGACGGGTACGGAAGCAATTTCGAGATATTTTTTCACAATAGGGGTAAGCATTTTCGGACCGAAAGAACAGTTTACACCGATAACATCGACACCTAAACTTTCCAAAAGTGCAACGGTAGTTTCGGGTGTTGCACCGCTCATAAGACGGCAATCTTCACCGTAAGCGTTTGAAACAACTATCGGTAAATCCGAATTTTCTTTAGCCGCCAAAACTGCCGCTTTGGTTTCGTATAGGTCGTTCATGGTTTCTATATATATAAGGTCAACGCCTGCCGTTACACCCGCCCTAACGGCAGAGGCGAATGCATTTACCGCATCCTCAAACTCAAGGTCGCCTAACGGCTTTAATAATCTGCCTAACGGGCCTATATCGAGTGCCGTGAACTTTTCCTGCTTTCCGTTTGAGAGCGAAATTGCTTTTTTTATGTTGGAAACTGCTGAGGAAACAAGCGTTTGCACTTCGGAATCGGAGTATTTAAGACCGTTAACGCCGAATGTGTTTGTTACAACGACATTGCTTCCGGCATCAAAATATGCCCGATGAATTTTTACAAGTTCATCGGGATTATGAATGTTAAAGTTTTCGGTAGGCTCACCTGATAAAAGTCCTGCATTTTGCAAGAGAGTTCCCGTGCCGCCGTCGAAAAAGACAATATTTTCGCTCAAAAACTTAAGAAAATCCATAATTTCTCCTTCAGATATTTTTCTTTAACCCCACAATTGCGGTTACCGATTTTGTGGGCAACATAAGCAGTTTTTCGTTTAATGTAATACCTAATTTGCGCTCGCAGTCAAGGGCTTTAAAAATATCTTTTTGTATTATAAGCGGTAAATCACCGTAACCTGCACTGAATCTCGGACAAACATAAAAGCCTGATTTTTCAAATTCGGTTTTTAAAAACAAACAAAACGAATCGCAAAGAGCCTCAATTCTTTCGGTTGAAATTGCCTGCAAAAACAGTGCTTTCGAGGGGGAAAGACGACTGTATTTTGCAATCAACCTATCAGGGCAAACCCCTAAAGTTGCGGCAAACAAGACGATTTTTGCAGAGTTCTCAAGATTTTTCGATAGGTCATTTGATTTTACTTTGGCAAACGATAAATCGAGTAAATCTCCGTCTTTCTTTATATCAAAAACCTTATATCTCACCTTGTATGTGAAATCGGAAATTTCACTCAAAAGGGAATTTATAAGTTCGTCCGCACCGTCTTTGCAACCTGCATAACGCTTGATTTCCTTAATGTTGGGCGCAGGAACATTTACGGTTAAAACATCTTCCGACTTAATCACAGTTCTTTACCTAAAATTGAAGAAAGATTATCCATTATTTTACTTGCAACGGTCGGATTATTCATAGTATAAATATGAACATGGGTTATTCCGTTGGCAAAAAGGTCAATTATCTGGTCGGTAGCATAGGCAATACCCGCCTGCTGCATAGACGAAGCATCAGAACCGAAGCGGTCAACAATCGACTTAAACCTTTGAGGAACAAACGAGCCTGAAAGTTTTATTGCTCTTTCAACCTGATTTGCCTTTACTATCGGCATAATACCGGGAAGTATAGGCACATTTATACCGGCTTCACGAATTTTATAAAGGAAATTATAAAATAAGTTGTTATCGAAAAACATCTGCGTTGTTAAGAAATCACAACCTGCCGTAACCTTTTCTTTTAGATGAATTATATCTTCACGCTGATTTTTGCTTTCGGGGTGAATTTCCGGATAACAGGCACCGCCTATAAAAAAGTCATTATCATAACTTTTAAGGTCTTCTATGAGTTGTGTTGCGTAATTATAGTCCCAATTTGAACGGTCGCAGTCGGAAAGTTCTTTCGGTATATCTCCGCGAAGCGCCATTATGTTTTTGATACCTGCATCGGATATTGCTTTAATCTTATTCTTTACGGTTTCCTTGCTTGAAGAAACGCAGGTTAAGTGTGCAATGTTCGGGATACCGTATTTTTCGGTTATATCCTTGGCAATCCTGAGTGTATAATCGCTTGTTCCGCCTCCTGCACCGTAGGTAACGCTTATAAATGAGGGACCGAGTTCGGCAATGGCCTCGGTCGCCGATTTAACAGTATCAAAATTTGTCTGTGCTTTCGGAGGGAACACTTCAAAAGATATGGTAAACTTATTACTGTTAATACATTCTCTAACTGTCATTCTTATCACCTCATCAGTGAATATCTTTGATATTGTATGGAGTGGTCTGATAAACGAAATAATTGAGCCAATTTGCAAACATTAAATGAGCGCAGGAACGCCATTTCACAATCGGCGCTTTGGTGTCATCGTCGTTTGGATAGTAATTTTTAGGCACCGAAATCGGCAGACCTGCATTTTTATCCCTTAAATACTCATTTTGGAGGGTAAGCGCATCGTATTCCGAATGTCCGCTTATAAATATTTGTCTGCCCTCATCGGTAGAAACTGCATAAACGCCTGCTTCGTCAGACGAAGACAAAATTTTAAGTTCGGGGTGATTCATAATATCCTCACGGGAAAAGGTGGTGTGTCTTGAATGAGGCACCATAAACACATCGTCAAAACCGCGGAATAAAATAGAGTTCTTATGGTCTACCTTGTGTTCAAAAATACCGAACATCTTTTCTTCAAGCGGGAGTTTTTCAATGCCGTAATGGTAATAAAGACCTGCCTGAGCACCCCAACAAATATGGAAAGTGCTGTGAATATGGGTTTTGGACCATTCCATAATTTTGCATAGTTCGTCCCAATATTTAACCTCTTCGAACGGTATTTTTTCAACGGGTGCACCAGTGATAATCATACCGTCGTAGGTGTTTTCTTTTATTTGGTCGAATGTTTTGTAAAACTCTGCTAAATGACTTTCGGCAGTATTCTTTGAACGGTAACTTTTCATATGTAAAAGTTCCACTTCAACCTGCAACGGAGTGTTGCCCAAAAGACGCATAAACTGTGTTTCCGATTCAACCTTATTGGGCATAAGATTTACAAGCACTATCTTTAAAGGACGAATGTCCTGCGTGATAGCACGGGTTTCGTCCATTACGAAAATGTTTTCGTTTGTTATGGTCTTGTAAGCAGGAAGTCCGTTTGGAATTTTAATAGGCATAAGTTAAGTTTTACTCCTTTTATAGTTTGCTTAAAGCCGATTTAATATCTTCAATAAGGTCGTCGGCACTTTCGAGTCCGCAGGATAAACGAATGAGGTCGGGTGATACACCTGCCGCTTCAAGTTCGCTGTCATTCATCTGACGGTGGGTTGCACTTGCAGGATGTAAACAACATGTCCTTGCATCTGCAACATGAGTTTCAATAGCGGCAACCTTGAGCATCTTCATAAACTTTTCGGCGGCAGTTCTTCCGCCCTTAACACCGAAACTTACAACACCGCAAGAGCCGTTCGGCAAATATTTTTGTGCAAGAGAATAGTATTTATCGTTTTTAAGACCGCAGTATTTAACCCAGGCAATTCGCTCATCGTTTTCCAAAAACTCTGCGACCTTTTGTGCGGTTTCGCAGTGGCGGGCAACACGGACATGTAAACTTTCAAGTCCTAAATTAAGCATAAATGCACTCTGCGGAGACTGCACCGAGCCGAAATCACGCATCAACTGTGCGGTGGCTTTGGTAATAAATGCACCGCCGTTTCCGAAACGCTCGGCATATACAACACCGTGATAACTGTTGTCGGGAGTGCAAAGTCCGGGATATTTTTCGGCGTGAGCCATCCAATCAAAATTGCCTGAATCAACTATGCATCCGCCAATGGCAGACGCGTGTCCGTCCATATACTTTGTAGTTGAGTGCGTAACAATATCTGCACCCCATTCAAAAGGTCTGCAGTTTATAGGGGTGGCAAATGTGTTATCAACTATAAGGGGAACGCCGTGCGAGTGAGCCGCCTTTGCAAATTTTTCTATATCAAGCACTGTAAGTGCCGGGTTTGCAATGGTTTCGCCGAAAACAGCCTTTGTGTTCGGGCGGAAAGCATTGTTTAATTCTTCTGCGGTGCAGTCGGGGGAAAGGAATGTAAAATCAATTCCCATTTTCTTCATTGTAACCGCAAAAAGATTGTATGTTCCGCCGTAAATTGCAGAACTTGCAACTACATGGTCTCCGCATTCGGCAATATTAAATACCGCATAAAAGTTTGCGGCTTGTCCCGAAGAGGTAAGCATAGCGGCAGTTCCGCCTTCAAGTTCACATATTTTGGCGGCAACGGTATCACAGGTCGGATTTTGCAAACGGCTGTAAAAATATCCGTTTTCTTCGAGGTCGAAAAGTTTTGCCATAGCCTCGCTTGTGTCATATTTAAAAGTGGTGCTTTGAATTATCGGAATTTGACGGGGTTCGCCGTTTTTAGGGGTGTAACCGCCCTGCACACATTTTGTTTCAATTTTCATAACCGAAACCTCCTAAAATCTTACAGCAAAAATAATTTAATAGTTATTATAACATATATATTTTTTAACTGCAATGTTTATTTATAAATATAAATAACAAAGGTTGTCACAATATTTTCTTTGGATTTTTTAAAATTTCATAAAATATAAAATATTCCTTGACTCTTACGCTGCGTAAGGGTATATAATCGTGGTGAGAGGAGAATGGAGTATGACAGTAAAAGATTTAAGCAAACTGACGGGTGTAAGTATTCGGACACTCAGGTATTATGATACTATCGGACTTTTGCCGCCGTCAAGGTATACCCAATCGGGATACAGAATTTACGATAAAGAATCGCTCGAAAGGTTGCAGCAAATCTTGTTTTTTAAAGAACTTGAATTTCCTCTCAAAGAAATCAAAAGAATAATAGATTCACCCGATTTTGACAAAGAATCGGCATTAAATGCTCAAATTGAGTTGTTAAGACTGAAAAAAGAGCATTTTGAAAGCCTTATTGATTTCGCACTTAAAATAAAGGAAACAGGAGTAAACGAAATGAAATTTGAAGTTTTTAAAAATGAAAAATTAAGGGAATATGAGGAAAAAGCAAAGGCAAAATGGGGAAACACTGCCGAATATAAAGAATTTGAAGAAAAGACGGCGGATAAGTCTGACTCCGACCGAGCAAAAGCAGGACAAGACCTTATGAAAATCTTTTCGCAATTTGCAGAAGTTAAAGATAAAACTCCCGATTCTCCCGAGGCTCAGAAAACGGTCAAAAAACTGCAGGATTACATAAGTGAAAACTTTTATAACTGCTCGGATACGGTGCTCAAATCACTCGGAGAAATGTATGCAAGCGGCGGAGAGTTCACACAAAATATAGATAACTCGGCAGGCGAGGGAATAGCGGTTTTCGTAGCCAAAGCCATAGATATTTATTGCAAACGAAGATAAACCGAAAGATATATCATAAACAAACGGGAGGGCGTGAAAGCCCTCCCTGTGCATTTATCAATAAAATTGCATCAACTTTTTTATTATGTTTTAAAACTTTTCGTCCTACGCTTTTTGTAAGAAACCGAGTTTTCGATTTATTTGCAATTGTTTGTTGATTTTTAAGCGAAACCGTTTATAATTAAGGTATTAAATTACGATTTGTATTCAAATTTAAGGAAGTAAAATTATGAAAAAACTTATACCTCTGCTGTTGCTTATTTCGCTTTTGCTCACATCCTGCGCGAGCGAAAATCCCCCAAAAAAGAAAAAGGAAGAAACGGTTAAGGTTGTTCAAAATCCCTACATCACCTATGCCGAAGGCGTAACGCAGGAGATGGCAGAGGTTGATTATTGGACAAAGGACGATAAGGTGCTTTTAGATAAGGAGCAAATAAAAGCCATAAACGAAAAAAACGCACCGCATTATACCTTTACTGATTCCGAAAAAAAGGAAGAAACGGTATATCTTAAAGATATCGGCGATAACATTCCAGGGGAAATGGTAGTGGGTATGATTAATTCCTGCGATATGCCGACTGTGGGAGAATATTTTGATAAATTCGGTTTTTCCGTTAATGAAGAATTTGTAAAGAAATTTGATGACAACCGAAATGTTGCCGCGGTAGCCGAAACTGTTATTGTAAAATACGGCGTTTGTATAAAGCGTGATGTTTTGCTTTGTTCACCCATAAATGAGCCTTTTTACGATACCACCGAAACCAACTACTATGACTGCAATATTTCCGCGGAGGCTATGCCGGGCGACGGTCTGATAATTCTTCATACTTCGGCAGACGGAAATTGGTATTTTGCGCTTGCCGACAGTTATGTGGGTTGGGTGCCGGTTCAATCGGTTGCATTTTGTGCTAACCGCGAAGAATGGGAAAAGGCTTTAAAACCCGAAAAATTCCTTACGGTTACCGCTGAAAGAATGCAGATTGATGCCGTAATAGATGCACCGAACACATTTTGCGAAACCGCCTATATGGGTATGAAATTAGCCCTTACCGAAAGCAAACAAACCGAAATTAACGGAAGAACAACCTTTGGCGCTTACTGTGTCAAACTGCCCGCAAAAGACAGTTACGGAAATCTTCAGTTTATAGATGCAACTATTGCCGTTTCGCAGGATGTTACGGTAGGCTTTCTGCCCTGTACCTCTAAAAATATACTTAATCAAGCCTTTAAATTTTTAGGCCACACCTACGGTTGGGGAGGAACTTCCGAGCTTAACGACTGCTCGGGCATAGCAAGGCAGATTTATCGCTGTTTCGGAATAAACACCCCGAGAAACTCGGGCGATATAATAGCCATGGAAGGCTTTAAAACAACAACTCTTGACGAAAAAGCCACCGAAAAAGAACGCATAGACGCCATAAGAACCTTAAAAGCCGGAAGCCTTATGGCATTCAGAGGTCATGTTATGATTTATCTCGGAACTAAAGAGGACAGGCCCTTCTGCATAAGTTCCTGCGGCTATTTCGCACCAAACAGTGAAAATGGTAAAGAAAATCCGAAAACAGCCAATATTAACAGTGTTACCTTAAACCCCTTAGATGTGGTATCGCCTAACGGAAAGAGTTGGCTTGAAAGAATTTCAACCCTACACTCTCCCGCTTAAAATCATACGATGGCAAAATGGGCTGTAAAAAACTGCCCGAAAAAATCGAGACTTACCGGAAACGGTAGGTCTCGGACTATTTGATGCCATTAGGTGCGGAAATAAACGCCATAGTTCTATCAAGGGGTAAACGAGCGAAGCTACAACAAAGTGAGCGAGCTTAATATATTCAAGAGAATAAGCCGATTTTATCAGTGAAGATGAAGAAGTATTAAACGGTTTGTTCGTCCGTGCTTGAAAAAATGGGAATCCTAAATTATTTAATGGGAAATGCTTATTTAATGCATTGTAAATAATGTAATTATATGGTATAATATCCACAAACCGGTGGCGATGGAACACCGCCGAAATGCCTATGGGCATTTGAAAACTAATGTTTTCGTTTGTGTATATTGAATGGCTAAACCGCCGCAACGCATTGCGGCAAGCGGCTATGCCGCTTTTCAATGACTCCGTCATTGGGCTTATGGTATAATGCTGTCAACAAATGTAAGTAATCATTTCTTTAAAGGGAGTTTTGTTATGAAAAGAAGAATAATCGGTCTTGTTTTGACGGCTGTTATGGTGTTGTCGCTTTTGCCGATTTCGGCGGTGGCTACGGGAACAACCTATGATATTGCCAATGCTTCTCCTGCTGCAGAAAAGGACAAAAACGGCGGATATATTACCGTTGCCGCAAGTGCTGCGGAAGGAGAAAAGGTTGAAGTGACAGTTGTTCCGAATAAGGAATATCAACTCAAAAGTCTTTCATATACACCGGCACAAATGACCGTCGCTGACATTTTGCCAGAAGAATTTCCGACTGCCGAGTCGGATGTGTCGGGAGCACCGGGAAGCGCCTGGAAATCGGCTACACTTTTTCAGTTATGCTATATTTCTTATGACGGAACAAAGCTTTTCTTCTATAATGATTCCGGAAATCCGGACAAGAGTTTTGCCATCGGCACAGATTCGGTTGTGTCGGTCAATCAAGACGGAAATTATGTTTACACAAACGGAAGCACCGTTACGGTGACTTTCTCTATGGCAGGAGAAGGCGGAACATTAAATCTCATTACATTTTCAAATACTGAAAATACGACTTGGGACGGCACATATCAAGAGTCTGCTTGTGTTGCCGCCGGAACTATGATTACTATGTATAACGGCGAACAAAAGAAAGTTGAAGATTTGGAAATAAATGATGTTATCCGCACCTTTGACCATGAAAAAGGCGAAGTGTCCTCAGCGCGTGTTTGTTTTATTTGGGAAAGTAAAAATGCCGCAAATGCTTTTTCCTTGACCTTTGAAGGCGGTATAAAGGTTACTGTAATCGAAGAACACGGTTTCTATGAGTATGAGCAGAACAAGTATGTATTTATCAATGCCCAAAATGCGAAAAAATATATCGGACATCATTTCTATAATGCCGATACGGACAGTTGGCTTGTTTTAAAAAACATCGAAATATTGCATAATTGTTTTGATGCCTATGCGGTCGCAACGAGCAAACATCTCAATCATCTGTCAAACGGTATGCTTTCTATGTGTGACGGAACATTTAAAAAGATTGCAAATATCTTTGAGTATGACAGTAAAATGAGATTCAATGCAGACCTAAAGGAAAAAGATATAGAGCATTACGGTTTGACTTCACTCGAAAAAGTCCTTAAGTTTAAAGGATTTAACGAAGCAGACTATTATGACTATAATTTGCAATATCTTGATGTTGCGATGGGTAAGGGTTTAATTACGCTTAAATGGATAGAAGCATTGAGTGATTATTGTGCGGCTAACGATATTTACGATTCTTTACCTTGTCAAGTGACACTAAAGGCTGTCGAAGCACCAAAGATGCTTTTGATGTCCGCAACAACTCCCGAAAATACGCTTGTCGGCACTCAGAAACCCACAGCCGAAGCAAGCAGTGAAATTAAGGCAGATGCGCAGGGGAAATATATATTAACTATGCCTAAACAGAATATTATTGTCACTGCGGTATTTGAAAAGGAGCCCGAACAAAAATCTCCCAAAACCGAAGATTCAGGCAATTTTACTGTCTTGATTATGCTCATAAGTGTTGCGTTTGTTGGACTCGGTTTCCTGTTGCATAATCGGCAAAAAAGTTTTTGATAGAATAACATTTTAAAACACTATTGATTTATTGGGAGAGATTTTATGAAAAGCACTTTTGAAAACGGAATACTTACCGTAACCTTAGTTGGTAGGATAGACTCATATACCGCAAGCGATACAGAAAAGGAACTTTTTGAAATAATAAATTCAGATAATGCTCAAAATGTAATAC
>JAZUHF010000001.1:0-6217 GCA_045641585.1 Acutalibacteraceae bacterium | reverse complement strand
CGTTATTTTTTCACCTATAACATAAGCAGAAAAAACAAATGAATTTTCAGTTTGAAATGATATATAACTATCGTTTCGAAATCTACAATTTGATATTTGACCTCTTTTCGATATGATATATGACTGTCATTTTCAAATGAGGGGAACAAAATATGACTTTCACTTTGATATGACTCCGGCTCCGGCAGTCTGCGAATTAGAGTGCCGGAGCCGAAAATTTTTTGAGTAAAAATTTTAATCTACAGATTTTTCGTTTAATAACCGCCATTAATATAATTCAACATGTTTGGTAGAATAATCTTTGAATTCAACGACTTTTTTGATTGTATCGTCATCGGGAAAATACTCATATAATACGCTTTGATATTTGTAGCCTTGACTTCTTTCATCGTGAATATCAAAAAAATACCTATTATCTATCACATAAAGATTGTTTAATAATGAATTTGGAATTTTATTTGCATAGTTAACTATTTTTTCGATATATTTAACAGTTTTATCATTTTGCATTTTTGTTTCATCAAAATCATAAAGAGGATACTCTTCTATTTCTTTTAAATCAAATGGTTTTGTTTCTTCATAATCGCCATTATCATAAACAATATAATAAATATCCTTTGACGGCAAAGCAAACAAACCCTTGGCTACAGAAACAACCTTTAGTATTGGCTTCCTTGTCGCTACTCTTTGCTTTTCGGTATATTTAATGACAAATATGGCAGTCAAAGCAATTAGAACAGACAAGGCAACAGAACAGATTATAATAATTTTTGTTTTAGTTATTCTCATGTTATACTCCTTTTGATGAATCTTTAAAAAGATAATATGCCTAAAAGGATTTGTCGCAATAAAATTAAATCGCTGGCATTAACAGTATTGTTATTATCAATGTTTATTGCATTTAGGGATGGTCCGGTAAGAGTTATTATTCCCGCAAGATGTTTTTTCGCTCGTACCAAATCCCGAATATCAACACAATCATCTCCATTGGCATCACCGATTTTTCTTTCAAAATCAGAATCGGAAACGGAAATTGTAAAGGCTGATGAAACACCGTTATCTGTTGTGCCGGTTACCGTTACAGTTCCGTCAGATAGTGCAGTTACTACGCCATTTTCATCAATACTTATTATTCCGCTTGTATCATAAGTATAAGTGATATTGGTTTGTGTAGTTGTTACGGGGGAAAAAGTCGGATTCAATACATATTTTTCACCTATCCTTAATGACAGGTCGGTAAATGATACTGAAGTCGCATTTTGCGTTACGGTTATTTCGCAAGATTCCGTTTTATTGCCGTCGGTTGCTACTATCGTAGTTTTTCCGTAACCAATTGCATTTATTTGACCATTTGAAGAAACGGTGGCAATGCTTTCATTGTTTGAATTCCAAGTCAGCATAGAAGCCACTTGCGAAGCGTCACTGCCCAAAAGTATAATGTTAGAAGATTCTTCAATGTCTAATTCTATTGAATCAGGCAAACTCCAATCAGTAAAATGTGTTGTTACAGTACCGGAAATAATACTCGAAATATTAGTATCAGTTATTGCATTTGTTGTGCTATCATAAGATGCTATAAGACCGTCTGTTGTAGTTTGAGATTTTGAATCAGTCACGGTTATTTTATCCCAACCGTATTCATCAAGTGTAGAAATATTAGATGAAAAATTTATGGGTGTTCCTGAATCATCCCCCGAAGAGAATGCTATTTTATATCCGGTATTTGGCATATAAATAACACCTCTTGCATGCTCTTCAGAAAAATCCAACGGTGTAAAATCAAATGATTCATCACTTCTATCAAATCCAAAATAATTGTTTTCGGAAATTTGAGCAACATTATTATTATCGCTATCAAAAATATTAACATCAACAAAACTATTGCAATCATAAACGATTTTAATTTTATCAGACATGCCATAATCTGAATCGGTAGTTAACATTTTTGATTTTTCAGGCATAGAAGCACTTGCTTTACCGTTTATAGTATCACATACATATTTTATCGGTCTGTAACTCATAGCTAATTCCATATGACTGTAATTACCATCACCGGCAAAATCTTTATACTTTAATGAATGCTTTTTATCAGCGTTCAATGCAAACGCACTCATTCCGAGAACGGTGTCGTCACCATCTTTTGTTTTAACTATATTGATTAGTTTTGTGTTTCCAAATATGTCAACTTCATATTTTGCAATAGCAAATGTTTCATGACCTTTGCTTGTTCCAACTATTGTTGTATCCACGCTTTGAAGTACTGATACAATATCTCCAATGCTATTACGAAAAGCTTGATGACTATGGCTGTTTCCGTTAGTTAGATTTGGGTTAATATTTGCACTACCGTTTAAGACATTATAATATTCATTAATGCTTGTTACTGCCTTTCCATTTTGCATTTGGTTCTTATATAATTGTGGTATTAGTTTTAAGTATTCAACGCTTGGTAACAATTGATAGGTAGTCGGAGAATTTTTAACTGCTTTTCGAATAAATTTATATGTTCGAGAATATGCAAACGGTTTTGCAATACTCTCGTACCATTCGCCGCTTAAATAATTGGAAATTTCATCGGTTATCATTTCGACTTTTCCGGTTTCCAAAGGATTAAGAGCATCATATGTACCGTATAATGGTGGAGCAATTAATATAGCCTTTTCTACTCTCAATTTATTTGCACGATTTTTAGCGATGTATGAGGCGGCAAGAAGTCCTCCTGTGCTGTGAGTTACAAAAACAACTTTGTTGTATTCATTATCATTTATGCTTTTTTCAAGCTTTCTTTCTGCATCATTTAAATCGCCAAGCCAGTTATATGGGAAAAATACTACATCATAACCGTCACACTCGTCTTCAAGTTGGTCAATGAGATTTTTATAAATTCCATCTCCTCCTGTTTCAAAGGAAGTCCCATAAAAATCCTTTGTTGCATCTGCATGAACTTTTGGATTTTCACCATTAGCATCTAATCGTAAAATGTCTTTATTTTTGCTCAATTCTTCAAGAAGAACATAATTGAATATGTCATCACTCAACTTGTCTTGATCGGCCCAATATTCATTTCCGTCAGAAGTATATAGCTTTGAACCCATATATCCCGGCAAAACATAAATGGCTTTCTTTACAACTTTATTAAGTTTTCCTACGCCTTGATCACGACCGGAAAAAGCATCTTTATCAATTTCAATTCTGCCGTCACCCGTACCTAATGCATTGCTGCCCTCTAAGTTGGCAAACTGTGAAAATGCCCAGTTATCCGGAATTTTAAATCCTAAGTTACCACTGAAACCGGTTGACATATCACCGACAAAACTACTGCAAGCATAACCTGCATCGGATACACGGCTACAAACATTTCTTGCGCCGTAAATACCAACCTTAAACCCGCTAGTTCTTACTTCTTCATACACATTTTCAAAATAAGGAATTACATAGTCAGTGATTTGATAATCCATCGCATCAAAGTCAACAGCAAAATAAATAATTGTATCTTTGGGCAATCCTAAATTATTTGCCGCCGTTATCGCTGCTATCGCATCGCTTGTGCCTTTTGACGGTGTAAAATAGGATTCAGAATTCGCACTTGTCTGATATATCGGGAATAACCTAAGTCCAGCATTCAAAATTATATTTGCTTCTTCAACCGTAAGCGCTTTGCTGATTCCACCACCGTAAGTTCCGGTTAAATAACGACCAATGTAACGATATCCGTTATTATAAAGAGTTTGTGCTTTTGCAGCGTTGAGTATTGTTGCACAGTCGGCTGCTTTTGCACTTCTGTCCGGATTACCGCTACTGATAAGCAAAGACATCCATGTGGTGATATCTACTTTTCCAGTAACCGGAAGTGCATAATGCTGTTGAAAATCCCTTACATCCTTTTGTGTTCTTGATGAAAATACACCATTAAAGTTTCCGTCACCAAAGCCATTAATAAATAAAGCGAATTGCAAAATTTCAATAAACTCTCGTATATTTGAGGTTGTATAATATTGTCCTTGATAGTTTCTTTTAGCGTTTCCGGTTGCAGAATATGGGATGTCTGGGGCAAGTGATTTAGTTGTCGGGCCAAAGTTTCCGGTTGCATCACTTACAGAAAGTCCCTCATTTGCCTGAAAGACTTTAATTAATGCTTTATTTGTATTACGACCGTAAACACCGTCACAGGGATTTATTCCGGTATAGTTTTCATAGTTTCTATTAAACCGTTGTTGCATTTCACGGACTTCGGTTCTGCCACCGTAATATGAACCAAGCAGCTTGAAACTATCCATAGAAAGCAACGCTTTCATAAAGTTAGTTGTAACAATTCCGTTTGGATTAATAAGTCCGGCATCTTCTTTTAATTGGATAACTGCATCTTCAACATCGTCATCAAATACATCGTCAAAGTGAACAATACCGTTAGCATCTTCTGACAACTTATAACCTGGATTATATCCTTTACACCATAACGCTCCTTGTAATATGGCATATTTATTGTCATGTCCGCTTTGTTTGTGCAAAGGGGCTTGACTGTATAAACTTTGTGTTGAAGGTCCAAAATTATCAGCTAAACTTGTTATTCCAAGTTCATGTTGTAATGCACGAGTAAGACCATAAATAACATTCCAACCGGTTTTACCATTTTCGGTGACAGTTTTGAAACCAGACACATTACCGTAATTTTGATTTAACCACTTTTGTGTTAAATAAACCATTGGATCGCCAACGGTTGATGTTAACATCTTTGCTTGATTTGTATTATTGTTTGCTGAATATTCTGATTCAGGATTGGCTGTTTCAGGATAATATTCATCATCGCCTGACTGAACATTTGAAGAAGAAAGCACAAATGTACTGTCTTCATTTTCATTCTGTATATTTTCATCATAAGCAGGCAATGCAATTGCTGAAATATTTATTGAAGAAATAAATATTGCCATTGTCAGTAATACTGTAATTGATTTTTTCATATATGTATTTATCGTCCCCATTTTAATCTCCCTTTACTAAATATTTCCAAATATATTATATCATGCAGAAACTCGTATTGCAATAATCGGAAAATTGTTCATCTTTTCTTGAAAACCAAATACGACATATTTTAAATTGTGGCTGTCCTTAATACATAACTCTGATTAGCGGGTACTAATCAAATCCATGTTATGCGAGAAAGGAGAAAAGCGATGTATAATTTATCCTCAAAAACCCAGAGGACAGCCAAAGACAATCTGATGGATCAGGCAAATGCACTTGTGAAGAACGCACGGATCAAAGGCATCAAAACACGGGTACGCTATCTTGAATGCTTTGACCACTTCGCACAGTATTACGCAGATGAGTGGCACGGTCAGAAGATTGCAAACATTTCTGCAAAGCATATATACGGCTACGCCGAATATATGAAAGAAATCAAGCATTATTCACCGTCTACCATTCGTTGCGAACTGTCGGGCATTCGATTCGTACACAATCTTTCCGGTAGTAAGAACAGATTGCCAGACAACCGTGCATTAGGTCTTGAACAACGCATCAGCGGTGTAATTGACCGTGCGTGGTTACCGCACGAAATCGAGAGTGCAAGAGTTGTCGGCAAAGAAATGGGCAGATTTGATGTAGTCGATTCCATTGACCTCGGATACCGGTTCGGACTTCGTATTCACGAAATCGCAAAAATCCGTGTCAAAGACATTACAGATGCATTGGACTACAACGAACTGAATGTCAAAGGCAAAGGCGGTCAATACCGTTCTATCCCGGTCGAAACCAAAGAGCAGATGGAACTTCTGAAACGCATCAACTACAAGGCAAAGAAATTCGGGCTTCATCCGAGTGAATATGCCATTGCACAGAACAAAAAGTACGGCGTTCAGAAAGAAATCGAATCGCTCAAAAACTGGATGACGAACAATCGCCACAAGTTTACCGACAAAGACCGCACGAGCAAGGTTGAACCCGGCAAGGGGTCGGCAAGGTTTGGGCACGGTCGTGGTTTCGCTCGCAATATTTCCCCGCCTGCTTTGTGTTCGCTTTTGACAGGCGTTAGCCTGTCTGCAATCTTACGCTTTGCAGACGAAAAAATCTTACGGCAGAAACTGCGAAGCACCTACAAAGAGCAGAATTTTTGTTCGGGCGAAGTCGAGGAATGCAGATATACCGGCGTATTTCAAATGACGAGACAAGTTCCGGCGGAAATTTTGCCTTTGTAGGCACGGCTGTGCTCAAATCTTGC